>NZ_JBITTO010000002.1:256429-786935 GCF_044541975.1 Streptomyces sp. NPDC085460 | reverse complement strand
GCGCCCCCCGGCCCCCCCCCCGCCCCCCCCCACCCCCCCCGGGGGCCTCCCCCCCCCCCCCCCCGCCCGCGCGCGGGCGGGGGGCCCGGGCCCCGGGGCCCGGCCCCCCACGGCCGGTCCGTTCCGGGAATGACGCCGGCTCAGGCGGCGAGGCCCAGGGCCGCCATCCGCTTGGTGTGCGCCTCGGTGATCCGGGAGAACATCCGGCCCACCTCCGCGAGGTCGAAGCCGTCCGCGACCCCGCCCACGAGCATCGTGGAGAGCGCGTCCCGCTCGGCCACCACCCGCTGCGCCTGGGACAGCGCCTCGCCCATCAGCCGGCGGGCCCACAGCGCGAGCCGGCCGCCGACGCGCGGGTCGGCGTCGATCGCCGCGCGGACCTTCTCCACCGCGAAGTTGCCGTGCCC
Source organism: Streptomyces sp. NPDC085460 (assembly GCF_044541975.1). Classification (NCBI taxonomy): domain Bacteria; kingdom Bacillati; phylum Actinomycetota; class Actinomycetes; order Kitasatosporales; family Streptomycetaceae; genus Streptomyces; species Streptomyces sp. NPDC085460. The sequence continues at coordinate 786,528 of NZ_JBITTO010000002.1, read as the reverse complement.
GGTGTCGTCGAGCACCGCGAGCACCAGGGCGCGGGTGTCCGAGTCGAGCCGGGCCGCGACCTCGCGGTAGAAGTCACTGGCGATCGAGTCGCCCACGTACGCCTTGACCAGGCCCTCCAGCCAGTCCGACGGGGCGGTCTGGCGGTGGAAGTCGTCGAGCGCCTTCGCGAAGGGCTCCATGGCCGCGGTGGGCTCCGCGTCCACGGCGGTCAGCCGGTCCCGCAGCCGCTCGAAGTGGTGGAACTCGGCGGAGGCCATCTTCGCCAGCTCCGCCTTGTCCTCCAGGGACGGAGCGAGCTTGGCGTCCTCGGCGAGCCGCTCGAAGGCGGCCAGCTCGCCGTAGGCCAGGGCGCCGAGGAGGTCGATCACCGCGGCGCGGTACTGCGGCTCCGCGGAAGCCGTGGCCCAGTCCTTGGCGGCGATGCCGGTGGGAGTGTCGGCGTCGTCCGGGGCAGCGGCGGATGTGGCGTTGTCAGGCGTCTCCATGCAGCGCACAATAGCCCGCCCCCCGGGCCGCCGAAGGCGCTGGTCAGTCAGTGTGACCGTGCCCTCATCACCATTTCGCCCAACACACATGCGCGATTCCGGGGTACAGTGGTAATGCGCCTGCCGAGTATGCGGACATGCTTTCGCACGTTCGGACGTACCCGGTGGGCCGACGCATGAATGAGGATGCCCGGTCGGTGGCCCGATCGGCTCCGGCCCGACAGCCCTTCCGGCGGCCCGCCGAAGGGTCCCTCAAGCGGTACGACGCTCGAGCGACGGCAGTGGTCCCGTGCCACCCGGCGGTGATTCCCCCCAGGATCCCGCGGGAAGAGCCCGGCACGATGAGACCCCCTTCGTTCGCCTCGCGCCGCGTCTCACAGAAGAGGCAGCACCCTGACTACGTTCCGCGAACTCGGAATCCTTCCCGAGACCGCCGAGGCGCTCGAAGCCGTCGGCATCGTCACCCCCTTCCCCATCCAGGAGATGACCCTTCCGGTCGCCCTCACCGGCACCGACGTCATCGGCCAGGCCAAGACCGGCACGGGCAAGACCCTCGGCTTCGGCCTGCCCATCCTGGAGCGGGTCACCGTCCCCGCCGACGTCGAGGCCGGCCGCGCCGCGCCCGAGCAGCTGACGGAGGCGCCGCAGGCCCTCGTCGTCGTGCCCACCCGCGAGCTGTGCCAGCAGGTCACCAACGACCTCCTCACCGCCGGCAAGGTGCGCAACGTGCGCGTCCTCGCCATCTACGGCGGCCGGGCGTACGAGCCCCAGGTCGAGGCGCTGCAGAAGGGCGTCGACGTCGTCGTCGGCACCCCCGGCCGCCTGCTCGACCTGGCCGGCCAGCGCAAGCTCGACCTGTCGCACGTCAAGACCCTCGTCCTGGACGAGGCCGACGAGATGCTCGACCTGGGCTTCCTGCCCGACGTCGAGAAGATCATCAACATGCTTCCGGCGACCCGCCAGACCATGCTGTTCTCGGCCACCATGCCGGGCGCGGTCATCGGCCTGGCCCGCCGCTACATGTCGCGGCCCACGCACATCCGCGCCACCTCGCCGGACAACGAGGGCGCGACCCACGCGAACATCACGCAGCGCGTGTACCGGGCGCACAACATGGACAAGCCGGAGATGGTCGCGCGGATCCTCCAGGCCCGCGGCCGCGGCCTCGCGATGATCTTCTGCCGTACGAAGCGCACGGCGGCCGACATCGCCGAGCAGCTCCAGCGGCGCGGCTTCGCCTCCGGCGCGGTCCACGGCGACCTCGGCCAGGGCGCCCGCGAGCAGGCGCTGCGCGCCTTCCGCAACGGCAAGGTGGACGTCCTCGTCTGCACCGACGTCGCCGCGCGCGGCATCGACGTCGAAGGCGTCACCCACGTCATCAACTACCAGACGCCCGAGGACGAGAAGACGTACCTGCACCGCACCGGCCGGACCGGCCGCGCGGGCAACACCGGTACGGCGATCACGCTGGTCGACTGGGACGACATCCCGCGCTGGCAGCTGATCAACAAGGCGCTGGAGCTGGACTTCGCCGACCCGGTCGAGACCTACTCCAGCTCCCCGCACCTCTACGCCGAGCTGGACATCCCCGAGGGCACCAAGGGCATCCTGCCGCGCTCCGAGCGGACCCGCGCGGGTCTCGCCGCGGAGGAGCTGGAGGACCTGGGCGAGCCGGGCGGCCGTCGTGGCCGCGGCGGCCGTGACGCGGCCCCGGCCCCCGCCGAGGAGCGCCCGGCCCGTACGCGTACCCCGCGCCAGCGCCGACGCACCCGCGGCGGGACCGACGCCGAGACCACGCCGGTGACCGGCACCCCGGCCGGCGAGACCGCCGAGGCCCCCGAGGCCGTCGACGGCCCGCGCCGTCCGCGCCGCCGCCGCACCCGCGGCACCGGCCCGGTCGGCGGCGGCATCCCGGTCGCCGGGGCCACCCCGGTCGCCGAGGCCCCGGCCTCCGTGGAGACCCCGGCCGAGGCGCCCGCCCCCGTGGAGACCCCGGTCGCGACGCCGGCCGAGGAGGCGGCCCCGCGCCGCCGCCGCGCCCGTGGCGCCGCTCGTACGGAGACGGCCCCGGCCGTCGTCGAGACGGCCGTCGAGACGGTCGAGGCCCCGGTCGCCGAGGCCCCCGCCGCCATCGAGACCCCGGCCGAGACCCCCGCCGAGACCCCGGCCGAGGAGGCGGCTCCCCGCCGTCGCCGCGCCCGCGGTGGTCGTACGGAGACGGCCCCGGCCGTCGTCGAGACGGCCGCCGAGACGGTCCAGGCCCCGGTCGAGGAGGCTCCGCGCCGTCGCCGCGCCCGTGGCGGACGTCCGGAGGCGGTCGTCACGGCGCCCGTCGCCCCGGCCGCCGCTCCCGCGCCGGCGTACGCGCCGCGCAAGCGGCGGGTCCGGCCGCGCGCCGAGGACACCGTGTCCTTCCAGACGGTGGAGACCGCCGCCGCCGCGCTGGCCGCCGCCCGCAGGCAGTCCGCCCCGGTGCCCGCCCAGTCGGTGGAGCAGCGCCCGGCCCAGGCCGCTCCGGCCCGGACCGCGCCCGCCCAGGCCGCGCCCGTCAAGGCCGCTCCGGTCCAGACCGCTCCTGCCGCCGTGCCGGCGCAGGCCGTGGCCGCTCCGCCGCGCGCCCGGCGCCGGGCGACGCGCCCCGCGACCAGCCCGGGTGCCGTGGTCGAGGCCGCTCCGGTCGTCGTCGAGGCCCCCGCGGCCCCGGTCGTCGAGGAGCCGGCCGCCCGGCCGCGCCGCCGTGCGGTGCGCAAGGCGTCCAGCCCGGTGACGACCACCGCCGCCGCCGAGGCCGTCCTGGTCATCCCGGCTCCCGTCGCCGAGGCCCCGGCCCCGGTCGCGGCCCCCGTCGCCGAGGCCCCGGCCCCGGTCGCGGCTCCCGTCGAGGAGGCCCCGAAGGCTCCCCGCAAGCGCGCCGCCGCCAAGAAGACGGTGGCCGCCGTCACCGAGGCGCCGGCCGCCACCGAGGAGGCCCCCAAGGCCCCCCGCAAGCGGACCACCGCCAAGAAGACGGCCGAGGTCACCGAGACCCCCGCCCCCGTCGAGGAGGCCCCCAAGGCTCCCCGTAAGCGCGCCGCCGCCAAGAAGACGGTGGCCGTCGCCACCGAGGCGCCGGCCGCCACCGAGGAGGCCCCCAAGGCCCCCCGCAAGCGGACCACCGCCAAGAAGACGGCCGAGGTCACCGAGACCCCCGCCGCCACCGAAGAGGCCCCCAAGGCCCCGCGCAAGCGCGCCGCCGCCAAGAAGACGGCCGCCGCCGTGGCGCCGGACGCGTCGGAGCCGCAGACGGCGACGACGACCCGTCGCCGCACGGTGAAGAAGGCCGTCGCCGAGGCCCCGGCCGAGGAGGCGCCCAAGGCTCCGCGCAAGCGGGCCGCCGCAAAGAAGGCCGCCCCCGCGCAGCCGGAGGCGTGACAGCGGGCCCGGTCCACCGGGCATGACGGCGGCCCGGCCCCCACCTGGGGGCCGGGCCGCCGTCGCCTTTCCCCGGGCCGGCTTCCCGGCCCCGTCCCGGAGCGCGTCCTCCGGTTACAGTCCTTGCATGAGCAAGCCGCGCTCCCTGTCGCTGCCGCCCCGCACCCGGGCCCACCGCCTGGAGACCGTGCGCGGCGGATTCGCCGTGCTCGACACCGCCCCGGCGGGCGAGCGGCGCGGGACCGTCCTGCTGCTGCCCGGCTACACCGGCAGCAAGGAGGACTTCCTGGCGCTGCTCGGCCCGCTGAGCGAGGCCGGGTTCCGGGCCGTCGCCGTCGACGGGCGCGGGCAGAACGAGTCGTACGGTCCCCGGGGCCGCGCCGCCTACAGCCGCCGGGCGCTCGCGCTCGACGCGGTCGCCCAGGCGCTGGCGCTGGGCGACGGTCCCGTGCACCTGCTCGGGCACTCCTTCGGCGGGCTCGTCGCCCGCTCGGCCGCGGTGCTCGCGCCCCGGGCCTTCCGCTCGCTGACCCTGCTGTCCTCGGGACCGGGCAGGGTCGCCCGCCCCCAGCGGATCCGCATCCGGGCGCTGCGCGCCGGGCACGCGCTGCTGGCGAAGGACGCGGTCTGGCGGGCCACCCGGTGGCTGGACAGCCGGGGCGAGGAGCCGGACGCGGCGGTCGACTCCGTCGAGGTCACGGGCTTCCTGCGGCGGCGCTGGATGCTGACGAAGGTGTCCCAGCTGTCCGGCGCCGGCCGGCTGCTGCTGCGCGACCGGGAAGGCCCGGCCGAGCTGGCCGCCCTGGCGCTGCCGGTGCACCTGGCGTACGGCTCCGACGAGATGGTGTGGCCGCCGGGCGAGCTGGCGGCGGTCGCCGCCCGTACCGGCGCGCACCACACCGTGGTCGCGGGCGCGGGCCACTCCCCCAACGTCTCCCACCCGCGCGAACTGGCGGAGCGGCTCACCGCCTTCTGGGAGCGGGCGGACGCGGCCGGCGACCGGGAGGAGCCCGTCCTCAGGGTCAGTACTGCGCCCTGAGGTGCTGCCAGAAGCCGTCGCGCAGCGCGCGCCGGAGGGCGCCGTGGCCGCGCAGCGAGCGGCTGAGCCGGGTCTCGGCCTCGACGAGGAGGTCCTGGTCGACGGCGGCGGGGAGGTACGGGTCGCCGGGCAGCAGCTCGGCGAGCCGGTCGCGGCCCCGTTCGCCCAGCCAGGTCGCGGCGATCTGGGCGCCGACGAAGCGCACCTCGTCGCGCGAGGGCGGCGGCTCCGCCTCGTTCTCGTACATGCTGACCGGGCGCCGGGTGACGTACGGCCGGCAGAAGTCGAGGTCGAAGGTGCGCTGGCTGTCGACCTCCCAGAGCAGGGCCTCGGCCTGGTTGGGTCCGTCGGCGGCCTCGATGCCCCAGAGGTGGACGCGGGCGCCGTAGCCCTGGGCCGCCTCGACGGCGGAGACCAGGTCCTCGTCGCCGCCGACGAGGGCGGCGTCGCTGATGGCGCGGTGGCGGGCGAGCGACTCCAGATCGGTGCGGATGAGGGAGTCGACGCCCTTCTGCTGGTTGTTGGCGTTGAGGTTGCCGAGGCGGACCTTGACGTCGGGGAGCTCGGCGATGGACTGCTGTTCGGGGGTGTGGATGCGGCGGCGGGCGCCGTCGTACCAGTAGACGCGGAGGAGCCGGCTGTCGGCGAAGATCGCGCGGGCCGTGTCGATGAAGGCGTCGATCAGGCCCTCGGCGTCGAGGTCGAAGTTGCGCCGGTCCTCGGTGCCCGCGACCAGCAACCCGGCCGAAGCATGGACGTAACCGGCGTCGACGAAGATGGCGTGGGTGGACGGGGTCTTGGCCACCTCGGCCAGCATCCGCCGCAGGAGCTCATTGGTGCGCTCCAGGCGGGCCTCCAGCGCGCCGAGGGCGCGTGAGGTGTCGTCGGCGGCGGGCGGGGCGGGGTGTGTGGCGTCGTTCATCGGCCCTCATTGTCCGCCCCCGGCGGGCGGGCCGCCACCACCCACTACCCGCGAGTAGTTAGCCAGTCGAAAATTTTCTTTAGGCAAGGGAATGTTTCGGGTGGGGCCACCGTTGAACCCGGATGTACACAGTTCTCCGCATGGAGGATCAACTCGGACGAAGGGAGAAGCCATGCGCTTCGAAATTCTGCGCCTCGACGACATCGACGGCACGCCCGTCGACTCGACCGTCGTGGACGCCGCCTCCGTCAACCGGATCGTGCAGCAGGCCGCCGCGATCGGCCAGCGCATCTGGATCCGACCCGCAGAGACCTCCGCCTCGTAACGGGGCAGGTCCACACCACGCACCGCGCCCCCGCGCGGACTCCGCTCGACGGAATCCGCACGGGGGCGCAGTGGTGTCCGGGGAGGGTCAGCTCCCCTGGACGACCTGGGTGACGCCGTTGATGATCTGCTGCACGGCGATCGCGGAGAGCATCATGCCGGCGAGCCGGGTCACGAGGACCACGCCGCCGTCCTTGATGACGCGGATGATCCCCAGCGAGAAGCGCATGGCCAGCCAGAGCACGACGTGCATGGCGGCGATGGCCGCCCAGACGGAGATCTGCGCGGCGGCGGTGTCGGCGTGCTGGACGGCGAGGATGACCGAGACGATGGCGCCGGGCCCGGCGAGCAGCGGCATGCCGAGCGGTACGAGGGCGACGTTGACGTCCTTGGTCTGCTTCGGCTCGTCGGTCTTGCCGGTGAGCAGGTCGAGCGCGATGAGCAGCAGCAGAAGGCCGCCCGCGATCATCAGGGCGGGGACGGAGACGTGCAGGTAGTCCAAGATCTGCTGGCCGAGGATGCCGAAGACGGTGATGACGCCGAAGGCGACGGCGACGGCCTGCCAGGCCATCCGGCGCTGGACCTTGGCGGGGCGGCCGGAGGTCAGGGCGAGGAAGATCGGCGTGATGCCGGGCGGGTCCATGATCACGAACAGGGTGAGGAAGAGCGAGCCGAAGACGGCGACGTCGAACACGGTGGGGTGCCTTGCGGTGAGGGTCGAACGGTGGGGTGGGGGGCACCCGGTCGGAATGGTTCATTCCGGCTCCGGGGCAGGAGGTACCCGCCCCGCGCGGCGGACGCGCGGGATCGGGGAGGCACGGGAGGGGGCGGCGGCCGGACGGCGTGGAGCCCCGCCGTCGCACGACGGCGGGGAGGGCGCCCCCTGACAGGTCCCGGGACCTGCCGGTCGGACAGGCCCTAGGCCGGGACTCCGCCGGCGCCGGGGACGGGGAAGGCCCCGGTGGCACGGCGGGTGATCTCGCCGTAGATCTCGGGGTCGGTGGTGTACTCGCCGAGCCGGCAGGTCTTGCGGCTGCCGTGGTAGTCGCTGGAGCCGGTGACCAGCAGGCCCAGCTCCTTCGCGAGCCCGCGCAGCCGCGCCCGGGTGGGCTCGTCGTGGTCCATGTGGTCGACCTCGATGCCGTCGAGCCCGGCCGCGGCGAGGGCGGCGATCGCGGACTCGGGCACGACCTGGCCGCGCTTGACGGCGGCCGGGTGGGCGAAGACGGTGACCCCGCCGGCCGCCTTCACCAGGCGGACCGCCTCCGCCGGGTCCAGCTCGTGCTTCTGCACGTGGGCGCGGCCGCCGTCGGCGAGCCACTCGGCGGTGAAGGCCCCGGAGACGTCGGGGACGACCCCCAGCTCGACCAGCGCCTCGGCGACGTGCGGCCGGCCCACGGAGCCGTCGCCCGCGATCCGCGCGACCTGCTCCCAGGTGACGGGCACGCCCAGCTCCTGGAGCCGGCCGACCATGGCGCGGGCGCGCGGCACCCGGTCGTCGCGGACCAGCTCGCGCTCGGCGAGCAGGGCCGGCTCCTCGGGGTCGAAGAGGTACGCGAGCATGTGCAGGCCGATGCCGTCGAGGCGGCAGGAGAGCTCGGCGCCGGGGACGACGGTCAGCCCCTCGGGCGCGGCGGCGATCGCCTCGGCGTGCCCGCGGGTGGTGTCGTGGTCGGTGAGCGCGACGACGTCGAGCCCGGCCGCGGCGGCGTTCCGCACCAGCTCGGCGGGGGTGTCGGTGCCGTCGGACGCCGTGGAGTGGCTGTGCAGGTCGATGCGCACGACGCGGTTCTCCAGGGGGCTCGGCACGGACGGGGGCGACGCTCCAGCATAACGGGCGATTCGCACCCGACTGTACGGAGTCGAAGTACAGGGAGCCCATTACGTCCGCCGGAAGTACGGGTTCCCATCACGGCCACCGGAAGTACGGGAGCCCATCACGGCCACCGGAAGCGCGGGGAGCCCATCACGCCCCCGGGCGGCGCCGGGAGCCCGGACGACCCCCGGGGCCCGGCGTGCCGTCAGCCCAGCAGACGCGGGGTGAGCGCCCCGCAGGGCAGCAGCTCGACCTCGGCGCCCGCGTCCCGCAGGTCGGTGAGGACGAGCTCGTCGTACATCAGCAGCCCGGACTGCTCCGGCCAGACGATCGCCCAGAGCCACAGCCCGCGGGCCTCGCCGGCGAAGACGGCCCGGTCGTGCGGGGTGCCGGTGACGTGCCAGAGCGGGGTGGGGCGGCCCGCGGCGAGGACCTTGGCCTGCGGGGGCTTGTCGATGGCCATGCCCGAGCCGGGGTCGGGGCCGTCGATGCCCGCGTACCGGGCGCCGAGGCCGACGCCCAGCTCCTCGGCGACGAGCAGCAGCTCGCCGATCCCGCCGAGCGGGCCGGGTCCGGAACAGGCGACGGCGGTGGCGCGCCCGCCGCTGCGGTCGTCACCGGCGTAGGCGACCCCGGTGAAGAGCCAGCCGACGGGGAGCGGCCAGGGCATCCAGACCGGCACGTGGGAGCGGTGCACGACGACGCCGAGGGCTTCGACACTGGGCGGGATCACGGGCTGCAGCGGATGCACGGGCCCGTGCACGTCGCACTGCCAGGAGTCGGCGAAGAGACCGGGCGCCCTGACCCGACCACCACACTTCGGACAACTGGGTTCGCCCCTCATAGGGCTCAACGGTCCTACCGCGCGCGCCTCCCGTCAAGAACGGCCGCACCCGATCACCCGTCCGGCAGGCGCCCCTTCACCCGTGCGCGCCCCCGGCTCCGCCACCCCTCAGTCCAGCGCCACCGAGCCGCGCAGCGGGTCCCGCAGGTCGGTGCCCCTGGCGAGCCAGCGCTCCTCCAGGGCCTGCGCCCCGTGCACCCGCTTCCACGCGGCCTCGTTCGGGGTCATCGGAAGCAGCGGCAGGAACGTGACGGGGTCCATCGGCGCGTCCAGTTCCAGGTCCTCCACGAGCCCGCCCGACCCGGCGACCAGGACCGAGCTGAAGCCGGCCCCCGGCCACAGCGGCTCGCCCAGGTCGAGCGAGGCGCCGGGGGCCACGACGACGCCCTCCACCTGCGGGGTGGCGGCGAACACCGCCAGCGGGCGCAGCACCTTGTCGGTGTCGGCGCGGCCGAGCCGTACGGTCAGGACCAGTTCGGCGCGCGGCCCCTTCACGGGGTCGGCCAGCGCGGCCGTCGGGTCGGCCATCGGGGCGGCGGACATGCCGAGCGTGGCGTAGCGCACGAGCCCGGCCTCCGCGTCGACGAAGCGGAGCACCTCGATGCGGTCGGTGCCGAGGAAGGTGACCGCGGCCCGCGCGTCCGGTTCGCCGAGGGCCGTACGCAGCCGGGCCTCGACCAGTGCAAGAACTTCTCCCATGCGGCGAGCATAGATCGCGCATGGAACGGGCAAAGTAAGGGATTGACCCTCGGTCGGCTGATAGTGTTGGCCAGTGGTCGGGTTTCCCGACTGCTCGTCACACGTCATCCCTCACGGGGGACCGGCCGGAGGAGGTGGGACTGCGATGGATCGAAGTCGATCGGGCAGTACCAGCCGCTCTTCCGCCGCACCGCACCCGAGCCCGGTGCGTTCCTCTCTCCGGTGACCCCGGGTCCCTGAACCGCGGACCCCCTTCTCCGGCATCGCGTTCGACGGAAGAGCACTCCCCTCTTTGCCTGTCTGTGTTGCGAACGCCGTCGCCCCGAGCCGCCGGTGCCGCCCGCTTTGTGGACGACGTCCCTTCCCGTCCTCATTCCGGGTTGCGCCACGCTCTCACCGACGGCCTGTCCGTGAAGGAGAGCACGCCCATGTCGATGATCCGCGACCTGCGCGCCGCCGTACGGCCGAGCCTGCGCCAGAGCCCGCGCAAGACCCCGACCACGTACACCAACTACGACCCGACGCGTGACCACACCGCCTCCAGCGCCATCGTCGACTGCGCCGTCTACCGCGACGGGCAGCGGGTCGAGGACCGCGCCTGCCTCACCCCGCGCGGCGCGATGGCCCAGGTGCGCGAGTCCGGCGGATTCGCCTGGATCGGCCTGCACGAGCCGACCGAGGCCGAATTCGCCGGTATCGCCGCCGAGTTCGGACTCCACCCGCTCGCCGTCGAGGACGCCGTCCACGCCCACCAGCGGCCCAAGCTGGAGCGGTACGACGACACCCTCTTCACCGTCTTCAAGACGATCCACTACGTCGAGCACGCCGAACTCACCGCCACCAGCGAGGTGGTGGAGACCGGCGAGGTGATGTGCTTCACCGGGCCCGACTTCGTCATCACCGTCCGGCACGGCGGGCAGGGCTCGCTGCGCAACCTCCGCCACCGCCTCCAGGGCGAGCCCGAGTTGCTCGCCAAGGGCCCCTCCGCCGTCCTGCACGCCCTCGCCGACCACGTCGTCGACGGCTACATCGCGGTCGCCGACGCCGTCGAACTCGACATCGACCAGCTGGAGATCGACGTCTTCTCGCCGGCCACCAAGGGCTCCAAGCGGGGTACCGACACCGGCCGGATCTACCAGCTCAAGCGCGAGGTGCTGGAGTTCAAGCGGGCCGTCACCCCGCTGCTGCGCCCGATGCAGCTGCTGAGCGAGCGGCCCATGCGGCTGGTCGACCCGGACATCCAGAAGTACTTCCGGGACGTCGCCGACCACCTCGCCCGCGTCCAGGAGCAGGTCGTCGGCTTCGACGAGCTGCTGAACTCGATCCTCCAGGCCAACCTGGCGCAGGCGACCGTCGCGCAGAACGAGGACATGCGCAAGATCACCTCGTGGGCGGCGATCGTCGCCGTCCCCACGGCGGTCTGCGGCGTGTACGGCATGAACTTCGACCACATGCCGGAGCTGCACTGGCGGTACGGCTACCCGATGGTGCTCGGCGGCATCGCCGTCATCTGCTTCACCATCCACCGCACGCTGAAGCGCAACGGCTGGCTCTGAAGCGCGACGGCCGGCTCCGGAGCGCGACCGGCGCGACGGCCGGCTCCGACGGGCCTGCCGCTAGGCTGCGGGCCATGACAGAAGAGCTGTTCCTCGTCGAGGAGGCCACCAAGAAGTCCGGCCTCGTGTGGGTCCGGGGCACCGGGCCCGCGCGGGCGCTCTGGCACGTCTGGCACGACGGCGCCGCCCATGTGGTGGGCGACGGGCCGGGCGAGCAGCCGCTGCCCGGCCTCGCCGACGGCGCCACCGCCGAGGTCACCGTCCGCAGCAAGGACAAGGGCGGCCGGATCGTCTCCTGGACGGCCGCCGTACGCCAGCTCGTCCCCGGCACCGAGGAGTGGGACGCGGCCGTCGCCGAGCTGAAGGGCAAGCGGCTGAACGCGCCCGACGGCGAGGCGATGCCCGCGCGCTGGGCGCGCGAGTGCCGGGTGCTGCGCCTCGACCCGCGTGCCGCGACGACCGACCTGCCGGACGGCTCGCTCGCGGCCGTCCCCCTGCCGTCCGGGGCGATCACCCGCCACCCGGTCCCGGCCGCCCTGCCGAAGCTGCTGTTCCGGCGCAAGCGGAAGGGCTAGCAGGCCAGCGCGGGCTCCGTCAGGTGCGGGGCAGCCGGCTGCCGTAGTCGAGGGTCTCCTCGCGGTCCGGCTCGGCCAGCGGGAAGTCCTTGTCCCACTCGGAGAGCACCACCAGGCCCGCTCCCCCGCCCCGGGCGAACTGGAGCGGGTAGGGGGAGCCCTCCAGGGCCACGTCGAGCGTGCCGCCCTCGCCGTCCGCGCCGCCCCGCACCTTCACCGTGCGGACGCCGCCGATCTGGTCCCGGTCGCCCTTGACGACGTCCCCGTGCAGCCCGATGAGACCGGTCAGCAGCTGGTCCATCTCGGTGAAGCCGCGCAGCTGCTTGTACGAGGGGTCGTCGCTCGGCACCTTCACGTACATGTCGTCCAGCTTGTCGGCGGCCTCCGTGTCGGCCTCGCTGGGCTTGCCGTCGCCCTTGTCCTCGTGCGTCCAGAAGCCGGCGTCGGCCTTGAGGTAGAGGGCGTCGCCGACCCGCAGCAGCTCGAAGGTGCTGTTCTTCGTGGTGACCGAGCCGGTGCCGCCGTTCTGCTTGAGCCGCATGTTCAGCTTGTAGGTGCCGCCCTTGCTGACCAGCGTGCCGGAGAGCCTGACCGCCTTCGCCGTGCCCGCCGCCGAGCGGGCCTCGCGCTCGATCTCGGACGCCGGCAGCTTCCCCACCCCGTTCGTCCCCTCGTCCGGATCGGCCCCGCAGGCCGTCAGCCCCACCGTGAGGCCCGCGCACAGCGCCAGGGGCAGGACGGCCCTGCGGAAGCGGGCGGCGGGGGTGAGGAAGGGTCGTGCCGACGGGATACGCGATGACGGGGTGCGGACGGTCACCTGCGCTGCCTCTCGTTCTTCGGTGGGGGAACGGCCCCGGCCGTACACACACGGCGGAAGGGGCCGCCGGAGTCGGCCGGACGCGCCGGCCGGTGCCGGTGGGGGGCGGCAGACCGCAGCGTACCCGGGCGGGCCCGGCGTCCCCGCAGGCAGCCGGACGGCGGCGCTGCCGGAGCGGGCCGGAACGCCACGGGCTAGCCTGAACCGTGCGAAGCCCGACAAGGGCCACGCAAACGGACGCGAAGCCCCCGGGGGCGGCGCGGCGACCCTGGATCGTGCGGCACCGAGGAGGCGCGAGGCATGGCGGCAGGCGCCCCCCGGATCTTCGTCTCCCACCTCACCGGCGTGGCCGTCTTCGACCCCGTCGGCGACCAGGTGGGCCGGGTCAGCGACGTGGTGGCGATGCTCCGCGTCGGCCGCCGCCCGCCCCGGCTGCTCGGCATGGTCGTCGAGGTGCTGAGCCGGCGCCGGGTCTTCGTCCCCATGACCCGGATCACCGGCGTCGAGTCCGGCCAGGTCATCACCACCGGCGTGGTCAACATGCGCCGCTTCGAGCAGCGGCCGACCGAGCGGCTGGTCCTCGGCGAGCTCCTCGACCGCAGGGTGACCCTGGTCGAGACCGGCGAGGAGGTCACCGTCCTCGACGTCGCCATCACCCAGCTCCCCGCCCGCCGCGACTGGGAGATCGACCGGGTCTTCGTCCGCCGGGGCAAGGGCGGCGCCCTGCGCCGCAAGGGCGAGACGCTCACCGTGGAGTGGTCGGCGGTCACCGGCTTCTCCCTGGAGGAGCACGGGCAGGGCGCCGAGAGCCTGGTCGCCACCTTCGAGAAGCTCCGCCCCGCCGACCTCGCCAACGCGCTCCACCACCTCTCCCCCAAGCGGCGCGCCGAGGTCGCCGCGGCTCTCGACGACGACCGGCTCGCCGACGTCCTGGAGGAGCTGCCGGAGGACGACCAGGTGGAGATCCTCGGCAAGCTGAAGGAGGAGCGGGCCGCGGACGTCCTGGAGGCGATGGACCCGGACGACGCCGCCGACCTCCTCAACGAACTGCCCGAGGAGGAGAAGGAACGGCTGCTCACGCTGATGCGGCCGGACGACGCCGCCGACGTGCGCCGGCTGATGTCGTACGAGGAGCGGACGGCGGGCGGCCTGATGACCACCGAGCCGATCGTGCTGCGCCCGGACGCCACCGTCGCCGACGCGCTCGCCCGGGTGCGGCAGCAGGACCTGTCGCCCGCCCTCGCGGCGCAGGTGTACGTGTGCCGGCCGCCGGACGAGACGCCGACCGGGAAGTACCTGGGCACGGTCCACTTCCAGCGGCTGCTGCGCGATCCGCCGTTCACGCTGGTCAGCTCGCTGGTCGACAGCGACCTGCCGCCGCTCGGCCCGGACACCCCGCTGCCGGCCGTGACCAGCTACTTCGCCGCGTACAACCTGGTGGCGGCGCCTGTCGTGGACGAGAGCGGCTCGCTGCTCGGCGCGGTCACGGTGGACGACGTGCTCGACCACCTGCTGCCCGACGACTGGCGGGAGACGGAGTTCCACGAGGAGGGGGTGCGCGGTGGCTGAGCGGCCGCAGGAACGGGACCGGGAGCGGGACCGGGACCGGGAGCGCGACCGGTCGCTCCCCCGCATCCGGCTCGACCAGCCCCGGATCCGCCGCTCGCGGCTGCTGCCGGAGTACGACCCCGAGGCGTTCGGGCGCATGTCGGAGCGGATCGCGCGGTTCCTCGGGACGGGCCGGTTCATCGTCTGGATGACGGTGATCATCATCGCCTGGGTGGTGTGGAACATCTTCGCCCCGGCGTCGCTGAAGTTCGACGAGTACCCGTTCATCTTCCTGACGCTGATGCTCTCCCTCCAGGCGTCGTACGCGGCTCCGCTGATCCTGCTGGCGCAGAACCGGCAGGACGACCGGGACCGGGTCAACCTGGAGCAGGACCGCAAGCAGAACGAGCGCTCGATCGCCGACACGGAGTACCTGACCAGGGAGATCGCGGCCCTCCGGATGGGTCTCGGCGAGGTCGCCACCCGGGACTGGATCCGGTCCGAACTCCAGGACCTGGTGAGGGAGCTGGAGGAGCGCGGGCAGGAGCGCGATCTATTCCCGCCGGACGGCGAGCGGCGGAGTGACGTACCCGACCGTTGACAGCCCTTTCATGGCGACGTGGTCGTCGCCGTACCATCAGACCTATGGCTACGGAAGACGCGGTGCTCGAAGCACTGGCGACGGTGAACGACCCCGAGATCAATCGTCCGATCACTGAGCTCGGCATGGTCAAGTCGGTGGAGATCGAACCGGACGGCAAGGTCGCGGTGACGGTCTACCTGACGGTCTCCGGCTGTCCGATGCGCGACACCATCACGCAACGCGTCACCGAGGCCGTCTCCCGCGTCGAGGGCGTCACCGGCGTCGACGTGACGCTGGACGTGATGAGCGACGAGCAGCGCAAGGAGCTGGCGGCGGCGCTGCGCGGCAACACCGCCGAGCGCGAGGTGCCGTTCGCGAAGCCGGGCTCGCTGACCCGGGTGTACGCGGTCGCCTCCGGCAAGGGCGGCGTCGGCAAGTCCTCGGTGACGGTGAACCTGGCCGCGGCGATGGCCGCCGACGGTCTGAAGGTCGGCGTCGTCGACGCGGACATCTACGGCCACAGCGTGCCGCGCATGCTGGGCGCGGACGGGCGTCCGACCCAGGTCGAGAACATGATCATGCCGCCGTCGGCGAACGGCGTGAAGGTCATCTCGATCGGCATGTTCACCCCGGGCAACGCGCCGGTGGTGTGGCGCGGCCCGATGCTCCACCGCGCGCTCCAGCAGTTCCTGGCGGACGTGTACTGGGGCGACCTGGACGTCCTGCTGCTCGACCTGCCCCCGGGCACCGGCGACATCGCGATCTCCGTCGCGCAGCTGGTGCCGAACGCGGAGATCCTGGTCGTGACGACCCCGCAGCAGGCGGCGGCCGAGGTCGCCGAGCGGGCCGGGTCGATCGCGGTGCAGACCCACCAGAAGATCGTCGGCGTGGTCGAGAACATGGCGGGGCTGCCCTGCCCGCACTGCGACGAGATGGTGGACGTCTTCGGCACGGGCGGCGGCCAGCTGGTCGCCGACGGCCTCTCCCGCACCACGGGCACGACGGTCCCGGTCCTGGGGTCGATCCCGATCGACGTGCGGCTGCGCGAGGGCGGCGACGACGGCCGCCCGGTCGTCCTGTCGAACCCGGACTCCCCGGCCGGCGCGGCGCTGCGGTCCATCGCCGGCAAGCTCGGCGGCCGTCAGCGCGGTCTGTCGGGCCTGAGCCTGGGCATCACCCCGCGCAACAAGTTCTGATCCTCGTCGAGGATCCGGTCCTCGACGAGGATCCGGTCCTCGACGGGGAGATACGGCGAAGGGCGTCCCGGTGCGGGGCGCCCTTCGCCGTGTCCGGTGCCTCAGGCGTACGTGCCGAGGTCCTTGATCTGCGCGAAGCCGAGCCCGTACGCGCTCATGCCCCGCCCGTACGCGCCGATGTGCACGTCCCCCGTGGAACCGGCGAGCACCCAGCCGAACTCGGACTCGCGGTAGTGGAAGGGCACCGGCACGCCGTCGACCGGCAGCGACAGCGCGGACCAGGCGGGCCCGTCGAGGTCGTCGGCCAGCTCGAAGGCCGTCTCGGTCTGCTGGTCGAGCCAGTGGTCCCGCAGCCCGTGGTCGAGCGAGGCGGGCCAGGTGTGGGCGAGCAGCCCGGAGCCGGCCAGCCAGGCGGCGGAGGAGACGGTGGTGGCGTCGAGGACGCCGGTGCCGTCGCCGGTGCGCCGTACGGGGTGCGCGGCGACCGTCACGACGACGGCGAACCGCTCCTTCTCCGCGCCGGCGGCCTCGGACCTTATCGACGGCTCGTCACCGTGGCCCACCGAGCCGTGCTGGACGGTGCCGTCCGCCGCCGTGCCGATCTGCATCAGCCGGCGGGGACCGGTGAACGCCTCGTCGAGCCCGTACCAGGCGAAGGGCGCGCGCAGAAAGCCCTCGGCTTCCACCCGACTCGTCGTCTTCATCTCGGCCGCCTCCTCGTTCTGTCAACTCAAGGAGGATAGCGACCGGTCGGTGACCGCCCGTGTCAGGTCGCGTCGGAGTCGTACGGCGGCCGCTCCGGCGCGTCGGGCTTGTCCTGCTTCTTCAGCAGGTCGGGCGGCGCGGAGCCGTTGACCGTCGCCGGGGCGGCGGGAGCGCTCTCGCGGCTGTTGACCGCGTCGGCGACCTCGTTCATCTCCTTGCGGAGGTCGAACGTGGAGCGCAGCTCCTTGAGCTCGCTGAGGTCCTCGTTGCCGTCGAGCTGCTTGCGGATGAAGGTCTTCGGGTTGAGGTCCTCGAACTCGAAGTCCTTGAAGTCCGGTCCCAGCTCGGTGCGGATGTCCTCCTTGGCGCTGTCGGAGAACTCCCGGACCTTCCGGATGAAGCGCGAGACGTCCTGGACGACCTTCGGCAGCTTGTCCGGGCCGAAAATGAGCACGGCGAGCACGATGAGCGTCACCAGCTCGAGTGCGCCTATGTCGCTGAACACCTAGTAGCTCCTTCACGCCGGACCATGGCGGCCCGCCCCACGGTACCCGCCCGTGCTGCCGGACGGGTACCTTGCGATGTCCGCCACATGTACCTCGGGTGCCGCCGTGCCCCCGGGCTCAGCCGCCCTGGGCGGCGCCGAGGGTGACGGTCCTGGTCAGTTCCTTGCCGTCGCGGGTCAGGGTGAGGGCGAGTGCGTCGCCGGGACGGTGGGCGCGGATCTTCACGATCAGCTCCTCGCCGTTGTGCACCCGCTGGCCGTCGACCTTGGTGATGACGTCGCCGGGGCGCAGGCCGGCCTTGGCGGCGGGTCCTTCGGGGGTGACGGAGGGGGTGCCGTCCTTGCCCTTGTCGCCGACGCGGGCGCCGTCGCCGTTGAACTGCATGTCGAGGCTGACGCCGATGACGGGGTGGGTGGCCTTGCCGGTGTTGATGAGTTCCTCGGCGACCCGCTTGCCCTGGTTGATCGGGATGGCGAAGCCGAGGCCGATGGAGCCGGCCTGGCCGCCGCTGCCGCCGTCCCCGTCGCCGGAGCCGCCGGCGGCGCGGATGGCGCTGTTGATGCCGATGACGCGGCCCTTGCCGTCGAGGAGGGGGCCGCCGGAGTTGCCGGGGTTGATGGGCGCGTCGGTCTGGAGGGCATCGACGTAGGAGACGTCGCTGCCGTCGCCCTTCTCGCCGCCGGCGGTGATCGGGCGCTCCTTGGCGCTGATGATGCCGGAGGTGACCGTGTTGGAGAGGTCGAAGGGGGCGCCGATCGCGACGACGGGGTCGCCGACGCGGACGTCCTCGGAGTTGCCGAGCGGCAGCGGCCTGAGGCCGGTGACGCCGGTGACCTGGACGACGGCGAGGTCGTAGCCGGCGTCCTTGCCGATGAGCTTGGCGGAGGCGGTCTCGCCGCTGGAGAAGGTGACGGTGATGTCGCCGGAGGAGGAGGCGGCGTCGACGACGTGGTTGTTGGTGAGGATGTGGCCGCGGTTGTCGAGGACGAAGCCGGTGCCGGTGCCGGCGGAGCCGCCGCCGCTGACGTGCAGGGTGACGACGCCGGGCAGCGCGCTGGCGGCGATGCCGGCGACGCTCTCGGGGGCGCGGTCGGTGGTCCCGGCCTCGGCCTGCGGGAGCTCGACGGTGGTGATGCCGCCGTTGCGCTCGACGTAGGCGCCGACGCCGCCGCCGATGACGCCGGTGAGCAGGGCGAAGGCGAGGGCGCCGACGAGGGCGAGGCCGCGCCGGGACTTCTTCCGGGCGGGCGGGGGTACGGCTCCGGCGCCGGCGCCCCAGGGGTCGTACTGGCCCCAGGCGGCCGTCTGCGGCGGCACGGGCCCCTGCGGCGGCGGCACGGGCGCCCCGTGCGGGGGTACGGCGGCCTGCGGGGCCGGGGCGGGCGCGGCGGGGTGCTGCACGGGCGGGGCGGGCGCCCACGGACCGGGCTCGCCGTAGGGCGGCGTGCGGTACTCGTCGGGCTCGTGGAGGGGCTGCCGGGCGGCGGCGACGGCCGGGGCGGGCTCCGTGACGGGCTCCGGAGCGGGCGCCGGTACGGGCTCCGTCACGAGCTCCGTCACGGCGGTCCGCTCGGACGCGGGGGCCGCCGGGGCGGACGCGGGGGCCGGAGCGGGCACAGCGGCCGAGGCGGCCGGGGCGGCCGGGGCGTCGGCGTGCGCGGGCTCCGGACGCTCCTGCGGGGCCTCGGCGGTGACGGCGGCCGGGGCGGGATCCGGCGCCGAGGCCGGGGCGGCGTCCGGCGCGGGGGCCTTCGTCATGTCGACCTTGGGGGCGGCGGGCGGCTCGGCGGCCGGCTCCGGCGCGGCGGGATCGGCGGGGTCAGGGGCCTGGAGGGGGAAGTCCTCCTCCTCCACCGGGGGCGGCGTGGATATCCGCGCCGCCTCCGGGGGCGTCGAAGGCCGGCTCCACCAGTTCGGCTTCCCGTCGTTCATGCTCTCCCCGCAACCGCTGACCCGTGAGCGCGCCGGTGTCGGGCGCTCTGACCGAGGATTCAACCAGGTCGGGGGTCAGCGGTGGGAGCCCGGCGGGCTGCCGGACGGGCTCGGGGCCGGACTGGGCACCGGTCCCAGGGCCGGCCGGAGCGCGTGGGGCGTGGCGCGTATGAACGGCGAGAGGGCGAAGAGCGCGTGCGTCTGCGCGGCCCGGAGCCGTATCCCCGGGACCGGGCCCGCCCGGTCCACGTCCGCCGGGACGGCCCCGGAGGGGACCGTGCCGCCCGGGACGAGCGGGGCGCTGCCGATCGCCTGGGCGCCGCCCGCCGAGCGGTCGGAGCGGTCCGACCGGCCGGCCGCCGCGCCGAAGGCGGAGCCCGGTGCCGCGGAGGCGCCGGCGCGCAGCGGGGTGACGGCGCTGCCGGTGCCCTGGCCGCCGCGGGCCGTGGTGTTCAGGGAGCTCTCGACGGGCAGGGTGCCGCCGAGGGCGATGGCCGCGAAGGAGACCGCGCCGGCGGCGGCGACGGCGAAGCGCCGGCCGCGGCCGGACGGGCTGACGGCGTGGACCCGGAAGCCGGTGCCGGTGTCCGGGGTGCGGGGCGCGGCGGGGGGCGCGGTGGCGAAGCCGTCGCTCTTCACGCCGCCGGCTTCGAGGAGTTGCTCCAGCGGGGAGCGCCCGGGGTCCCCGGGGCCGCCGGGAAGGCCCTGGAGGCGGGCGAGGAAGCCCTCGGAGGGCTGGGGGGCTCCGCTGGCCGCGAAGACGCTCTTCAGGGCGCGCTGCGCGTCGGCCTCGGCCTTGCAGCGGGCGCACGTGGCGAGGTGGGCGAGGACCCGCTCGCGGGCGTCATGGCCGAGCTCGCCGTCGACGAGCGCGGCGAGCCGGTCCCCGAGGTGGTGCTCCGCGGGGCTCGGGGACGGAGGAAGGGTGCCGCTCACGCTGTCCCGGCCTCCCATCCGACGGTGGCCAGGGCGCGCTCCGCCCGGGCCTCGGGCGACCGGTGCTTCAGCGCCTTGCGCAGGTGGGAGCGGCCGCGGTGGATGCGGCTGCGGACGGTGCCGAGCTTCACGCCGAGGGTCGCGGCGATCTCCTCGTACGAGAGTCCCTCGATGTCGCAGAGGACGACGGCGGCGCGGAACTCGGGCGCCAGGGTGTCGAGGGCCTGCTGGACGTCGGCGTCGAAGTGGGTGTCGTTGAACACCTGCTGCGGGGAGGGCTCACGGCTGGGGAGCCGCTCGGCGGCGTCGTCGGCGAGCGCGTCGAAGCGGATGCGCTGCTTGCGGCGGACCATGTCGAGGAAGAGGTTGGTCGTGATGCGGTGCAGCCAGCCCTCGAAGGTGCCGGGGGTGTACGTCGACAGCGAGCGGAAGACGCGGACGAAGACCTCCTGGGTGAGGTCCTCGGCGTCGTGCTGGTTGCCGGTGAGGCGGTAGGCCAGGCGGTAGACGCGACCGCTGTGCGTGCTGACGATCTCCTCCCAGGTGGGCGGAGTCCACGCCTGCGATTCCGCATCCGATGCGAAGGTCGCGGTGGTCGGTGCGGTGGCGGTGGTGTGGAGCTTGTCAGCGGTGTCGGTCACGGATTTCGGCTCACCCGCCGACCTGAGGAGGCGCCTGAACGCCCCTCTCCGATCCACAGGCGCAGCCGCACCTCCCCTATCGGCTCTGGTGGTGTCCAGTGGAGCCCCTACCATAGCCACCTCGCCCGTTAGCTCCGGATAAGAATCTTTACGAGCATTTGAATCGGCGTCGTCCGCCGCTCCTCCTGCGCGCCCTTCCCCTGGTGAACGCCCGGTCCCATCTGCGGGTTCCCGCTGACAGCGGATACAGTCACCGTTGCGCCAACTAAGGGGACAGGAGAGGGCCATTACCGCCAACCGGCAGACGAACTGGGCGTTCGCCGACGCCTTTGTCGCCGAGGACGAAGCGCTGCGCTGGGCCCGGGAGCGGGCCCGGGAGGCAGGGCTGCCCTCGGTGTCGCCGGGCACGGGTGCGGCGCTGCGTCTGCTGGCCGCGTCGGCGGACGCCAAGGCGGTGGCCGAGATCGGTACGGGCACGGGCGTGTCGGGGATCTACCTGCTGCTCGGGATGCGCCCGGACGGCACCCTGACCACGGTGGACGAGCAGCCGGACCACCAGCAGTTCGCCAAGGCGGCGTTCCGGGCGGCGGGCTTCGCGGGCAACCGGGCGCGGTTCATCCCCGGGCGGGCCCTCGACGTGCTGCCGCGGCTCGCGGACGGCGGGTACGACCTCGTCTTCTGCGACGGCGACCGGGGCGAGTACCCGGACTATCTCGCTGAATCGTTGCGCCTGCTCCGACCTGGGGGTCTGGTCTGCTTCGAGGGCGTCTTCGCGGACGGCCGCACGGTCGACTCGGGCGCCCAGCCGGCCGAGGTGCAGCGGGTCCGCGAGCTGCTGCGCACGGTCCGCGAGAGCTCCCAGCTGCTGCCGACCCTGCTGCCGGTGGGCGACGGCCTGCTGTGCGCGGTCCGGCGCGGCTGAGCCCGAAAAGTCCGGTACGGCGCCGAAGCCGGCGGTCGAGCCCGAAAAGTCCGGTACCGCGCCGAAGCCGGCGTGTCCGAGCCGGTGAGGCTCCTCCCCGCCCCGGACACGCCTCCCCGTCCCGAACCCGCCCCCCGCCCCGCCCCGGACACACCGCTGCCCCGGACGGCCGGGGCCGTACCGGGGCAGCGGTGCAGGAATGCGGGAGGGTCAGCCGACGACCTTCTTCAGGGCGTCACCGAGAGCCTCGGCCTCGTCCGGGGTCAGCTCGACTACGAGCCGACCGCCGCCTTCGAGCGGAACGCGCATGACGATGCCCCGCCCCTCCTTGGTCACCTCGAGCGGGCCGTCACCCGTCCGCGGCTTCATGGCCGCCATGCTCGTTCCCCTTCCTGAAACCAGCTCATCCACAGCCGGGCAGCTCCGTACCGCGGAGCACGCGTCACCGGCTTCGAACACATTGCTTCCAGGTCATTATCCCGCATCGCAGGACCCGATGACCAACATCGATCCGCATCGCTTGCGCAACGCGCTCCCGCAAAACCCCACATTTCGGCGTCGGGCCTGCGATACTTCGCCGCCGCGGGTCGCTCCGCGGCCCCCGATTCTTTGACGCAGCTCACATGGGCGGTACGGGTGATCTCCGTCATGCTGGGCGGATCACAGCCGACGCACGAGACGAAGGGGTCCCGATGGCCGACACGGTCCTGTACGAAGTGAGCGACGGGCTCGCCACCATCACGCTCAACCGGCCGGAGGCCATGAACGCGCTGAACGTGGCCGCGAAGGTGGCGCTGCGGGACGCGGCCGAGGCGGCGGCGGCCGACCCGGCGGTCCGTGCGGTGCTGCTCACGGCGGCGGGCGACCGGGCCTTCTGCGTGGGGCAGGACCTGAAGGAGCACGTCGGGCTGCTCCTCCAGGACCAGGAGACGGGCAGCCGCGCCACGATGAACACGGTCCGGGACCACTACAACCCGATCGTCCGGGCGCTCACCGGCATGAAGAAGCCCGTGGTCGCGGCGGTGAACGGCGTCGCCGCCGGCGCGGGCTTCGGCTTCGCGCTCGCCGCGGACTACCGGATCGTCGCCGACACCGCGACCTTCAACACCTCGTTCGCGGGTGTGGCGCTCACCGCCGACTCGGGCATGTCCTGGACGCTGCCCCGGCTGATCGGCCGGAGCCGCGCCTCGGACCTGCTGCTCTTCCCCCGCTCGATCGGCGCCCAGGAGGCGTACGAGCTGGGCATCGTGAACCGGCTGGTCCCGGCGGCCGAACTGGCCGCCGAGGCCCGGAAGCTGGCCCGGAAGCTCGCCGAGGGCCCCACGGTCGCCTACGCGGCCCTGAAGGCGTCCGTCGCGTACGGCGACGACCACTCGCTCGACGAGGCGCTGGACAAGGAGGACGAGCTCCAGACCCTGGCCGGCGCCTCCGAGGACCACACGATCGCGGTCCGCGCCTTCCTGGCGAAGGAGAAGCCGAAGTACCTGGGGAAGTAGCCCCCTAGCGCCCGCCGCCGCCCCTGGCCACGCAGTCCTTCAGGTGGTCGTCGACCAGGCCGCACGCCTGCATCAGGGCGTAGGCGGTGGTCGGGCCGACGAAGCGGACGCCCCGCTTCTTCAGGGCCTTGGCCAGGGCCGTCGACTCGTCGGTGACGGCGGGGACGTCGGCCAGGGTGCGCGGGGCGGGGCGGCCGGGTTCGGGGGCGTGGGACCAGATCAGGGCGTCGAGCTCGCCGGGGTCCCAGCCGGCGAGCAGCTTCGCGTTGGCGAGGGTCGCGTCGATCTTGGCGCGGTTGCGGATGATGCCCTCGTCGACGAGGAGCCGCTCGCGGTCGGCCTCCCCGAAGGCGGCGACGGCCTCGATGCGGAAGCCGGCGAAGGCGGCGCGGAAGCCCTCCCGGCGGCGCAGGATCGTGATCCAGGACAGGCCGGACTGGAACGCCTCCAGGCAGAGCCGCTCGAAGAGGGCGTCGTCGCCGTGGACCGAGCGGCCCCACTCCTCGTCGTGGTACGCGGTGTAGTCCTCGGTCGACAGGCCCCAGGGGCAGCGCGGCAGCCCGTCGGGGCCGGGGATCGACCCGCCGGTCATCGCTCGTCGCCCTCCGCCGCGTCGCGGGACGGCGCGCCCGCGAGGGCCGCCTCAAGCTCGGCGATCCGGGCGTCGCGCTCGGCGAGTTCGGCGGCGAGCCGGTCCAGGACGTCGTCGACGTCCTCCATGCGGTAGCCGCGGGCGGCGACCGGGAGGCGCAGCGCCTCGACGTCCGCGCGGTCCACGGGGCGGCTCAGCGGCAGCGGGTCCACCAGCTGCTCGGGGGCCGCGTCGGGCAGCACCTCGCTGTCGCCGCCGCCGACCACGGCGAGGGTCACGGCCGCGACGACCACGACCATCGTGATGAGCAGAAACCAGAACACCAGCGCGCCTCTCCCGGAATGGAAAACGTCCCGTGCCGATCGTGCCATGCGCCACCGGCGGTTAGGGTCACAGTCGGCGCGGAGGACGCCGCCGAAGGGTCACGAGGGAGGACATAAGGGATGCTGCGCTTGGGACGGCGTGAGTTCGGGCCGCACGAGCCGGTGATCATGGCGATCGTGAACCGGACCCCGGACTCCTTCTACGACCAGGGCGCGACGTTCCTCGACGAGCCGGCGCTGACCCGCGTCGAGCAGGCGGTGGCCGAGGGCGCCGCGATCATCGACATCGGCGGGGTGAAGGCGGGCCCCGGCGAGGAGGTCAGCGCGGAGGAGGAGGCCCGCCGCACGGTGGGCTTCGTCGCGGAGGTCCGGCGCCGCCACCCCGACGTGGTGATCAGCGTGGACACCTGGCGGGCGGACGTGGGCGAGGCGGTCTGCGAGGCCGGAGCGGACGTGCTCAACGACGCGTGGGGCGGGGTGGACCCGCGGCTCGCGGAGGTCGCCGCGCGGTACGGGGCGGGCCTGGTCTGCACCCACGCGGGCGGCGCGGAGCCGCGTACCCGGCCGCACCGGGTGGAGTACGAGGACGTGATGGCCGACATCCTGCGGGTGACGGTGGGGCTGGCCGAGCGGGCCGTCGCGCTGGGCGTCCGGCGGGACGGGATCATGATCGACCCGGGCCACGACTTCGGGAAGAACACCCGGCACAGCCTGGAGGCGACCCGCCGCCTCGGCGAGATGACGGAGACCGGCTGGCCGGTGCTCGTGTCGCTCTCCAACAAGGACTTCGTCGGCGAGACCCTGGACCGGCCGGTGAAGGAGCGGGTGATCGGGACGCTGGCGACGACCGCCGTGTCGGCGTGGCTCGGCGCCCAGGTGTACCGGGTCCACGAGGTCGCGGAGACCCGCCAGGTGCTCGACATGGTGGCGACGATCGCGGGGCGGCGCGAGCCGTCCGTGACCAGGCGCGGCCTGGCCTAGGCCCTAGCCGCCTGCCCCCAGGGCTGCCACGACGCCGCCCCCGGCCCCGTACGCGACGGGACCGGGGGCGGCGTCGTGCGTACCGGGGATGGCGGGAGAGTGACGCGACGGTTTCTGTCACGCCCCTTCCCGTGGCCATGTGACGTGTGAAATTGTACGTCCGCTCCGAGGTCTTTGACGGAGCGCCGTCAATCACTCCCCCACGTGTCCGGCCGGTCATGCGGCCGCGCAAGGCCAGGAGGCCCAGTGACAACCGCCCGAATAACGGGACTGCCGTACCGCCTACGGCTTCTGACCGCCACGCTGGCGTCGTGTCTGGCGCTCGGGGTCCTCGCCCCGGCAGGCCAGGCCGCCGCCGCCCCCTCCCCCGCTCCCGTCCCCGCCCCCGCGCCCGCCGGCGCCGCCCCGCAGCCCGCGAGCGTCCCCGCCCCGGAGACCCTGGAGGCCGACCGCGCCGAAGGGAGAGTGCCCGCCTCCGGACGGCCCCCGGTCCTCGCCGCCCAGGACCTGGCCGCCGCCGCGAAGCCCTCCGCCGCGCGCGCCACGACCGCCGCCGCCTGCGACGTCACCGACTTCACCACCCGCACCGGCAGCGCCCTGGTCGAGGCCGTCAAGGCCGCCGACCCGAACTGCGTCAACGACCTCTTCCTGCTCACCGGCGGCGACGCCCGCGGCGCCTTCCGCGAGGCCCAGATGGTGACCGTCGCCGACGCGCTGCGCGCGAACTCCGCCGCGTACCCCGGCGACAACAGCACCTCCACCTACCAGCTGGTCTACTTCCTCCGCGCCGGCTACTACGTCCAGTGGTACAACTCCGGGGACGTCGGCGACTATGGACCGGCCCTCACCACCGCGATCAGGGGCGCCCTCGACGGCTTCTTCGGCAGCGCCCGCTCCCGGGACGTCACCACCGCCAACGCCGGCATCCTCGGCGAGACGGTCACCCTGATCGACAGCGCCCAGGAGAACGTCCGGTACCTCCCGGTCGTCAAGCGCCTCCTGACCGACTACGACGCCGGGACGTACAACGCCGTCGCCGGCATGACCCCGGCCGTCAACAACGTCAACACCGTGCTCTTCCGGGGCCACCAGACCGAGGGCTTCCTCGGCGCCGTCCAGGCCGACCCGAGCCTGCTCGACACCCTGGCCGCCTTCACCTCCCGCAACAAGGCGCTCCTCGGCGGCGACCACGGCTACCTGCCGTACAACACCGCCCGCGAGCTCGGCCGCTTCCTCCAGTACCCGGCGCTGCGCGGCAAGCTCCAGCCGCTGCTGCGCGGTCTCGCCGACGAGAGCGCCCCGAGCGGGAACACCGCGTACCTGTTCGCCGCCGTCGCCGAGATGGTCGAGGCGTACGACGCCGGCCGGGCCGCCGACTACGGCACCCTCGACGCGGCGGCCCGCCTGCGCGCCGGCATCCTCGTCACCAGCCACGCGTGCAGCCCGTCCGTCCGGGTCCTCGCCCAGCAGGTGACCCCGTCCGACCTGGCCACCGCCTGCGACAGCCTGCTCAAGCAGGACGCGTTCTTCCACGCCGTCGCCCGTGACCCGGGCCCGGTCGCCGACGACCACAACACCACCCTGGAGGTCGTCGTCTTCAACCGGCCGTTCGACTACCAGGTGTTCGCCGCCGCGATCTACGGCATCAACACCGACAACGGCGGCATGTACCTGGAGGGCGACCCGTCCGTCCCGGGCAACCTGCCCCGCTTCCTCGCCTACGAGAACACCCGCGCGCTGCCCGCCTTCGACGTGTGGAACCTGAACCACGAGTACACCCACTACCTCGACGGCCGCTTCAACATGCACGGCGACTTCACCGCCGGCGTCTCCACGCCCACCATCTGGTGGATCGAGGGCTTCGCCGAGTACGTCTCGTACTCCTACCGGAAGCTGCCGTACGACGCGGCGGCCGCCGCCGCGGGCCGGCACACCCACAAGCTGAGCACCCTCTTCGACACCACCTACGAGAACTCCGACACCGAGCGCACCTACCGCTGGGGCTACCTGGCCGTGCGCTACATGCTGGAGAAGCACCGCGGCGACGTGGACGCCGTCCTCGCCAAGTACCGGGCCGGCGACTGGAACGGCGCCCGCACCCTGCTGAAGACCACCATCGGCACCCGCTACGACGCGGACTTCGACACCTGGCTGACCGCCTGCGCCGCCGGTGCCTGCGCCACCGTCCCGGACCCGGGCCCCGGCCCGTCCCTGCCCGAGTGCACCGGCGCCGACACCCGCCGGCTCGACCGGGACTGCGCCCGCAGCAACGTCTCCGCGACCACCGGCAACTACGCGTACCACTACCTGTACGTGCCCGCCGGCACCCCGCGGCTGACCGTCACCACCACCGGCGCGAACGGCGAGGCCGACCTGTACTACAACGCCTCCGCCTGGGCCACCACGAGCGCCTGGACCAGCCGCTCCGTCCGGTCCGGCAGCGCCGAGACCCTGACCGTCGAGAACCCGCCCGCCGGGTACGTCTACATCAGCCTGCACGCCCGGGAGGGCTTCACCGGAGCGAGCGTCTCCGTCCGGTACTGACCCGGCGGACCGCCTCGCCCCCGTGGGGCGAGGCGGCTGCCCGGGCCCCTACCGGCCGACCTCCTTGGTGACGAGCGCGACCGCCTCCTCCACGTCGTCCGTGACGTGGAAGAGGAGCAGGTCGCGCTCGGACGCCTTGCCGCCCGCGACGACCGTGTCCTTCAGCCAGTCGACGAGCCCCTTCCAGTACGCGCTGCCGAACAGCACGATCGGGAAGCGGGTCACCTTGCGGGTCTGCACCAGCGTCAGCGCCTCGAAGAGCTCGTCGAGGGTGCCGAGGCCGCCGGGCAGGACGACGAAGCCCTGCGCGTACTTCACGAACATCGTCTTGCGGACGAAGAAGTACCGGAAGTTCACGCCGATGTCGACGTGCGGGTTGAGCCCCTGCTCGAAGGGCAGCTCGATGCCGAGGCCGACCGAGACGCCCTTCGCCTCCCGGGCGCCCTTGTTGGCCGCCTCCATGGCGCCCGGGCCACCGCCCGTGATCACCGCGAAGCCCGCCTCGACGAGCGCCCGGCCGATCCGGACCCCCGCCTCGTACTCGGGCGAGTCCGGCTTCGTACGGGCCGAGCCGAAGACGCTGATGGCGCTCGGCAGTTCGGCGAGGGCGCCGAAGCCCTCGACGAACTCGGACTGGATCCGCATGACCCGCCAGGGGTCGGTGTGCACCCACTCCGAGTCGCCCTCGGTGTCGAGCAGCCGCTGGTCCGTGGTGCCCGGCTGGACCTGGTCCCTCCGCCTCAGCACCGGACCGAGCCGCTGCTCCTCCGGCTTCGCCATTCCTTCGGGAATGCCCATGGCCTGCTCCCTCCGCCGATCCACGATCTTTGCTGTTGGGTCAGCGTAGGACCAGAGAGGTGACGAAACGCGAAATTACGGGAGACGGGCGGTCAGCCAGTCGTGGAGCCGTGCCTCGCAGTGGTGGATCCGGTCCACGTGCACGTGCTCGTCCCGCTTGTGCGCGTAGATCGGGTCGCCGGGGCCGTAGTTGACCGCGGGCACGCCGAGCGCGCTGAAGCGGGAGACGTCGGTCCAGCCGAACTTGGGCATCGCGGTGCCGCCGACCGCCTTCATGAACGCCTCGGCCGCCGGGTGGGAGAGGCCGGGCAGCGCGCCGGGGCTCTCGTCGTCGACGACGAACTCGGCGATGTCGCAGTCCGCGAAGACCTCGCGGACGTGGGCCAGCGCCTCGGCCGGGGAGCGGTCGGGGGCGTACCGGTAGTTGACCGTCACCGTGCAGGCGTCGGGGATGACGTTGGTGGCGACCCCGCCCTGGATCGCGACCGCGTTGAGGCCCTCGTGGTACTCCAGGCCGTCGATGACCGGCCTGCGCGGCTCGTACGCGGCGAGGCGGGCCAGGATCGGCGCGGCGGAGTGGATGGCGTTGGAGCCCATCCAGGAGCGGGCGGAGTGGGCGCGCTCGCCGGCCGTGTGCAGGATGACGCGGAGCGTGCCCTGGCAGCCGCCCTCGACCTGTCCGTCGGAGGGTTCGAGGAGGACCGCGAAGTCGCCCTCCAGCCACTCCGGGTGGGCGGCGGCGATCTTCCCGAGGCCGTTGAGGTCGGCGGCGACCTCCTCGTTGTCGTAGAAGACGAAGGTGAGGTCGCGGTTGGGCGCGGGGACGGTCGCGGCGATCCGCAGCTGGACGGCGACGCCGGACTTCATGTCGGAGGTGCCGCAGCCCCACAGGACGCCGTCCGCGTCGAGCCGGGACGGCACGTTGTCGGCGATCGGCACCGTGTCGATGTGGCCGGCGAGGACGACCCGCTCGGCGCGGCCGAGGTCCGTCCGGGCCACGACGTTGTTGCCGTAGCGGTCGACGCGCAGGTGCGGCAGGGCGCGCAGGGCGGTCTCGATCGCGTCGGCGAGCGGCTTCTCGGTCCCGCTGACGGAGGCGAAGTCGACGAGGTCGGCGGTGAGCGCGGCCCCGTCCCGGGTGAGGTCGAGCGGGGTCTCCTGAGCAGTCTCCTGCGGGGTGATGTCAGCCATATGCCGACCCTAACCCGGCCTCCAGTACGGTGGGCCCCGTGTCCGACTCCCCCCGCCCCGCCCGCCGCGGCCGTCTCGCCCGTTCGGCCGCCGCCCTCGCCGTCCTGTGCGGCCTCGCGTCGTACATCGCCGTCCACCAGGTGACCGGCAGCAAGGGCGCGCCCCGGTGCGCGCTGGGCAGTGGGGAGGGCCGGTACGAGTTCACCCCCGAGCAGGCGTCGAACGCGGCCACGATCGCGGCGGTCGGCACCTCGCGGGGGCTGCCGGAGCGGGCCGTGACGATCGCGCTGGCGACGGCGCTCCAGGAGTCGGCGCTGCGCAACATCGACCACGGCGACCGGGACTCCCTCGGCCTCTTCCAGCAGCGCCCGTCCATGGGCTGGGGCACCCCTGAGCAGATCATGGACCCGGTCTACTCGGCGTCGAAGTTCTACGAGGGCCTGGAGAAGGTCCCCGGCTACTCGCGGATGCCGCTGACGGTGGCGGCGCAGAAGGTGCAGAAGAGCGGCTTCCCGCAGGCGTACGCCAAGCACGAGCCGGACGCGACGCTGCTGTCGGCGGCGCTGACGGGGCGCGCGCCGGCCTCCCTGTCCTGCACGGCGGACCTGAAGGAGGGCCGCCCCGGCGACCCCGCCCTCGTCCGTACGGAGCTGGTACGGGCCTTCGGCAAGACCGCGGCGCCCACCTCCGTCTCCGGCGGCGCCAGCGCGGGGCGCTCCGCGGCGGAGCCCGCCGTCCTCGTCGTGCCGGTGCCCGGCGGCACGGAGCGGCGCGGGTGGGAGCTGGCGCAGTGGGCGGTGGCGCGGGCGGACGCGCTGCGGGTCGCGGAGGTGTCGTACGGGGGCAAGGTGTGGCGGGCGGACGACTCCGGTGGCGGCTGGGCCGCGACGTCCACCCCCCGGACCCCCACGGTCCACCTCCGCCTCACCCGCTGACCCCGCCCCCGGCATGGGCCCGCGCCTTACGCCGCGCGCGGCGGCGCGCGCCTTTGCTGGCCCCGCGCGGGCCGACGCGCGCCGTGCGGGGCGGGGCGCTGTGCC
Source organism: Streptomyces sp. NPDC085460 (assembly GCF_044541975.1). Classification (NCBI taxonomy): domain Bacteria; kingdom Bacillati; phylum Actinomycetota; class Actinomycetes; order Kitasatosporales; family Streptomycetaceae; genus Streptomyces; species Streptomyces sp. NPDC085460. The sequence goes on along the minus strand of NZ_JBITTO010000002.1, from coordinate 756,105 downwards.
GCACCCCCCGTGTGGGCAGGCGTCCCGCAGGGCGGGACGGGTGGGCACACGGGACGGCGCGCTCAGCCGCGCCCAGGCTTCCGCGCCTGAACCCGCACCTGCTGCACGGCGCCGTACGGGTGCGGGTCCAGGCACGGAAGCGGAAGCACCCGCAGAAGGTGCCGTTCCGTTGTGCCCACCCGTTCCGCCCCAGCGGAACGATTGCCCACAACGGAACAGCGGCGCGGCACGCCCGCGCACACAACGGAACAGCGGCGCGGGCGCAGCCAGCAACGGAGCGGCGGCGCGGGCCGCAACGAAACGGCGGCGCGGCGGCGCGGGCCGCAGTGGAACGGGGGGCGCGGTAGGGGTGGACTCGTGTGCGAGGGGTCGCTCGGGGTGGGGATCGGCGGAGGAGGGAGGGGGGAGTGGGGCCGCCGGGGGCCGAGGGGCGCGGGGGGCTTGGGGGGCAAGGGGAGAGACGGTTCGGCAGCGCGCCCAGCAGCGTCGCGTTCGTCCGCTTTCCTCCCCACCCGACAATACGACCCATTACCCAGCCTTTACCTTCGGCCCCCGCAACCTCCCCCGCCCCCGGCTCGGTTGTGCAGCCCGCAAACGCAAACATCCCCACCGTCTCTTCGCCGAAGGAGCACCATGTCCCTCCCCCTGACCCGCCGGATCGCCCGCGCCGCCCTGATCGTCGCCGCCGGCGCGGCCCCCGTGGTCGGCGCGGCCGGCTCCGCGAGCGCGCTGGACCACAGCCTCGCGCCGGCCGGCGCCCTCGGCGGCCTGACCGCCCTCGACGCGGCGAACGCGGGTTCGGCCGTGGACGGCGCCGCGCAGACCACCACCAACGTCGCCGGTGCCGCCGGCGGCCAGGCGGTCGGCTCGGCCGTCCCGGCGGCCGGCAAGGCCGTGGGCGGCGCGAGCAAGACGGCCACCCCGGCCGCCCAGAAGATCGCGGGCGAGACCGCCGGCAGCGCGGGCACCGCGCTGGGCGAGACGGCCGGCGCCGCCGCCGGCAGCGCCCCCGCGGGCGGCGCGCTGGGCGGCGCCCCGGCCGGCCAGATGCTGGGCGGCCTGCCCGTCGGCTGACGCCGGCGGCAGGTACGCGGAAGGGCCCGGGTCGCACACGCGCCCGGGCCCTTCCGCGTACCGCGGCCCCGTCGTCAGCCGAGGCGCTTGACCGCCGCCTCGACCCGCTCGTCCGTCGCCGTGAAGGCCACCCGGACGAAGCGGGCGCCCGCCTCGCCGTAGAAGTCGCCGGGGGCGACCAGGACGCCCTTCTCGGCCAGGTACGCGACCGTGTCCCAGCAGGGCTCGTCACGGGTCGCCCACAGGTAGAGGCTGGCCTCGGAGTGCTCGATGCGGAAGCCGTGGGCCTCCAGGGCGGCCTTCAGGGCGGCGCGCCGGGCCGCGTACCGCCCGCGCTGCTCGGCGACGTGCGCGTCGTCGCCGAGGGCGGCGACGGTGGCGGCCTGGACGGGCGCCGCGGTCATCATGCCGCCGTGCTTGCGGATCTGGAGCAGCTCGCCGAGGACGGCCGCGTCGCCGGCGACGAACGCCGCGCGGTAGCCCGCCAGGTTGGAGCGCTTGGAGAGCGAGTGGACGGCGACGATCCCCTCGTACGAACCGCCGGAGACGTCCGGGTGCAGCACCGACACCGGGTCGGCCTCCCAGCCCAGTTCGAGGTAGCACTCGTCGGAGAAGACGAGGACGCCGTGCTCGCGGGCCCAGGCCACGATCCGGGCCAGCTCCTCCTTCGCGAGGACCTCGCCGGTCGGGTTGGACGGGGAGTTGAGCCAGAGCAGCTTCAGGCCGGCCGGGTCGAGGGCCGTCGGGTCGTCGTAGACGACGGCCTCCGCGCCGCAGAGCCGGGCGCCGACCTCGTACGTCGGGTAGGCGAGCCGCGGGTAGGCGACCCGGTCGCCGGGGCCGAGGCCCAGCTGGGTCGGCAGCCAGGCGACGAGCTCCTTGGAGCCGACCACCGGCAGCACGTTCTCGTGGGCGAAGCCGGTCGCGCCGAGGCGCCGCTCGCACCAGCCGGTGAGCGCGTCGCGCAGCGCCGGCGTGCCCCAGACCGTGGGATAGCCGGGCGAGTCCGCCGCGGCCACCAGGGCCTCCTGGATCAGCGCGGGGACCGGGTCGACCGGCGTGCCGACCGACAGGTCCACGATCCCGTCCGGGTGGGACAGGGCCGTCTTCTTGTACGGCTCCAGCTTGTCCCAGGGGAAGACGGGCAGGCGCGAAGAGACTGCGCTCACGGGTTGGCTCACTTCCTCAGTACGTACGCGATACGCGTCGGTCCCGTACGGCGGCGGAGCCGTACGGGACCGAGAGCGGGTGCAACGAAAGATCAGCCGTTCTGCGGCGGCAGAGCGGCGATGAAGGGGTGGTCACGCTCGATCTCGCCGAGCTTGGAGGCACCACCGGGCGAACCCAGGTCGTCGAAGAACTCGACGTTCGCCTTGTAGTAGTCCTTCCACTCCTCCGGGGTGTCGTCCTCGTAGAAGATCGCCTCGACCGGGCAGACCGGCTCGCAGGCTCCACAGTCGACGCACTCGTCCGGGTGGATGTAGAGAGATCGCTTGCCCTCGTAGATGCAGTCGACGGGGCACTCCTCGATGCAAGCCTTGTCCTTGACGTCGACACAAGGCTGCGCGATGACGTAGGTCACGCTGTCGTTCCTCCTCGGTAGGGCTGGTCTGCGCGGGAGCGCGGTGTCGTCGATGCCCGCACCTAGTATCTCCGTTCTTGGGGGCGATCCGAACAAGAGGGGCGGAGAAGCTGTGGAAATCACCGGCGGAGGACTGCTTGAGGTCCGTGTCACCAGTGCTGACGTGGGAAAACGTGTCTCCGTTCGGTACGTGACGGACTCCCCCGAGGCGGGCGCGCGGTTCACCGACGCCGTCGGGGTGCTCACATCCTGGGACGCCGGTGTGCTCACGATCACACGAAAGAGCGGCGAGACCGTCCGGATCCCGGAACTCCGCCTGGTCGCGGGCAAGATCGCGCCCCCCGCGCCGGCGCGCAGGCGCGGCCCCGCCGCCACCTTCCCCGAGCTCTCCCGGGCCGCCGCGCGCGCGTGGCAGCCGGTCGAGAGCGAACAGCTCGGCGAGTGGACCCTGAGGGCGGCCGGCGGGTTCACCCGGCGGGCCAACTCGGTGCTTCCGGCGGGCGATCCGGGGCGGCCCGTCGCCGAGGCCCTGGAGGCCGTACGGAAGTGGTACGAGGCCCGGAAGCTGCCCGCGTACGTGCAGACCGCGACCGGCGCCGAGGGCACCCAGGAGCTGCTCTGCGCCGAGCTGGAACGGCTCGGCTGGGAGCGCGAGATCACCGCCGAGCTGCGGATCGCCGCCCTCGCGCCGCTCGCCGACCTGGAGGCGGGCCCGGCGACCGGCCCCGGGGCCGTACGGCTGTCCCGGACGCTCGACGAGCCGTGGCTGCGCCGCTACCGGCGGTTCACCGGCGGGGAGCAGGCGGTGTGGCGGCAGGTGCTCACCTCCGGCCCGAGTGTGTGGTTCGCGTCCGTGGCGGGCACGGGAGAGGTGCCGGCGGCCATCGGCCGCTGTGTCGTCGACGGACGCTGGGCCGGGTTCCTGGCGGTGGAGGTCGACCCGGAGCAGCGCCGCCGGGGCCTCGCCACCGCGATCATGGCCGCGCTGGCCCGGCAGGCCCTCGACGAGGGCGCGTCGGCGGCCTGGCTCCAGGTCGAGAGCGACAACGACGGCGCGCGGGCGCTGTACGAGGGGATGGACTTCGCGGTGCACCACCACTACCACCACTACCGGCAGCCGGAGGCGTGAGCGCGGCGTGAGCGCGGAGGACCCCCTGAAGCCGCCGTCCGGCCGGCCGCCCGACCGGCGGCGGGAATTCGCGGAGGAGGCGCGGGCCGAGCGGCCCGACCTCGCCCGGCTCTGCCTGCTGATCTGCGCCGTGGCGGACCCCGCCGTCACCGAGCACGACCTGGTCGAGGCGGACGTCGAACTGGACCGGCTCGCCGGTCTCGTCCCGTACGCCACCCGCCGCACCGGCGCCTGGAAGGCGGAGCTGGCGGCCCTCCTCGGCGGCCGGGAGGGCTTCGTGGGCGTCCCCGCCGACTACCAGCGCCTGGAGTCCTCGCTCCTGCACGAGGTCCTGCGGCGGCGCCGGGGCCTGCCGATCCTGCTGTCCGTGGTGTGGATGGAGGTGGCCCGGCGGGCCGGTGCGCCGGTGTACGGGCTCGGGCTGCCGGGACACTTCGTCGTCGGCTTCGGCGACCCGGCCGAGCTCGACCTGGCCGACCCCTTCTCGGGCGGCCGGCCGATGACGGCGGAGGACGCCGAGCTGCTGGTGGCGAGCGCGACCGGCGAGGCCCTGGACCGCTCCATGCTGCGGCCGGCCGAGCCGGGCGCCGTCGTGCTCCGGATCCTCGGCAACATCCGCGCCTGGGCGGCCCCCCGGCCCGAGCGCTCCGACGTGGCCCTGTGGGCGGTGGAGCTGGCGCTGCTGCTCCCCTCCCACCCGGCCCGCCTCCGCTACGAGCGGGCGGAACTCCTCGTCCAGCGCGGCGACTTCCTCACCGGCGCGGCGGAGATGGAGGCGTACGCGCAGATCATGGACGCGGTCGACCCGGCCGCCGCCGCCGCGATCCGCCACCAGGCCCAGGCGGCCCGCGCGCGGCTCAACTAGGCCCTGTCCAACGGATCAGGGTCGGGTAGGCCACGGCCATGATCCGCCGGACAGGCCCTAGGTCCGCCGCGCGCGGACGAGTTCCATGAGCCGGGCGTGCGTGCCGGCGTCGGCGGCGGCGACGAGGCCGCGCGCGGGGCCCTCCCCGACGGGGGTGCCGTCGATGCCGGTGACGACGCAGCCGGCCGCGCGGCAGAGGGCGATGCCGGCGGCGAAGTGGACGCTGCCGGAGAGGTCGCCGCCGTCGGTGACGTAGGCGGCCCGCTTCCCGGCCGCGACCCAGGCCAGGGCGAGCGACGTGGAGACCACGCGGGGGCGGAAGGCGGCGGCGAAGCCGGGGTGGGCGAGGAGGTCGACGGCGCGGAAGCCGGGGGCGCCGGGGAAGGGCGGGTCCAGGTTGACGTCGACGAGACCGGTGGCGGCGGTGGGGACGAGGGGGCGGCCGTCGGGTCCCCACGCGCGCGTGCCGTCGGTGCGGAACACCTCGCCGGCCTCGCCCCCGAAGGGGTCGGCCACGGCCGCCGCGCCCCCGCGCAGGGCCACGTTGACGGCGACGAGCTTGTTCCCGACGGCGTAGTTGAGGGTGCCGCAGAGGGGGTCGACCAGCCACTCGCGGCGGGCGCCCGCCGCGCCCTGCCGGCCGCCCTCCTCGCCGAGGACGGCGTCGTCGGGCCGGGCGGTGCGCAGAACGTCGAGGATGGCCCGCTCGGCCTCCAGGTCCGCGGTGGTGGCGAAGTCGCCCGCGCCCTTGTCGACGCGGTCGAGTTCCCGGCCGTGGAGGCCGCGGACGACCTCGGCTCCGGCGGTGGCGGCGGCCGCGGCGACCTCGGTGTCGGAGAGCTCCTGGTGGATCATGGAGCGAGGGTACGCGCGCGTGGCGGGGTGGAGGAGGGAGCGGGGCGACCGGATTCGAACCGGCGTCCTCCGAGATGCCATCGCGGCGCATTACCTCTGTGCTACGACCCCGCTCCCAGGTGGCCGAGTCTAGGAAGCGTCGTCCGGCGAGGTCAAACGGGTTACGGGTGGCCGGTGGTGAGCTCCCGTCAGGGGCGGGGTCAGCCGGCGACGAGGACGGCGGAGAGGGCCAGCGCGCCGGGGAGGGCCTGGGCGTAGAGGATGCGCCGGTTGGCGGTGGCGGCCCCGTACAGGCCCGCGACGACCACGCAGGAGAGGAAGAAGACCCGCACCGCGAAACCGGTGGGGTCCCCGGCGACGAGGCCCCAGACGAGCCCGGCGGCGAGGAAGCCGTTGTAGAGGCCCTGGTTGGCGGCCATGGCGGCGGTCTCGCGGGCGAGCCGGGCGTCGAAGCCGGAGAAGCGGCGGCCGGTCTCCTTCTCCCACAGGAACATCTCCATCACGAGGATGTAGAGGTGCAGGAGCGCGATGAGGGCGACGAGGATGTCGGCGGTCAGCGGCATGCGCCCATTGTGGGCGCGGGGCGGGCGGGGACGGCGGTACGACGCGGGGCGAGCGGCGACTGCGGTGCGGCGCGGGTGGGGCGTTCGGCGCGCCGGGATTCGGCTCCGGAACGCGCGGCACCCCCCGCCGGGCGGGCCGGCGGGGGGGGTGTCGGGTCGGGCGGCGGGCGGTCAGCCCTTGCCGGTGAGGTCGATCGTCGCGGTGCGCTCGGCCTTGGTCTTGCCGCGCAGCGCGTCCCGCATGACGAAGGCGACGTCGTCGGCGGAGACCTCGTGCTTCGAGCCGTCACCCTTGGTGATCATGACGCCCTTGAAGGTGCCTTCGAGGAGGCGGGTGATCGCCTTCTTGTCGTAGACCTCCACCAGGTGCCCGTCGACGGCCTTCATCGAGAGGATCTGCGGCAGCGAGCGGGCCGGGCCGAAGTCGATCTCCCTGCCGCCGGCCTTGATGGTGATCCGGCCGGACATGGCGGGCTCGGCGAACTCCTTCATCGCCCGGTCCAGTTCGGCCTTGGTGACCGTGGGCTTGCGGACGCTGGCGGGGAGTTCGACGAGGTTGCTCCGGCCCGTCTCGACCTGGGCGCGGAAGGCGTCCTTGACGGAGATCATCGCGCGCTGGACGTCGATGCCCTGGCCGGGCTTGCCCTCGACGGCGGTGACCTTGTTCGGGGCGAACAGGATCGTCGCCTCGGTCGCCGACGAGGAGGAGCCCGCGAGGTCCTGGAGGGCGACGGCGAGCTTCTCCGAGTCGACCGGGAAGACCGGCTTGGCGACGCGCTCGCCGCCGAAGAGGGAGCCGATCACCGAGACGGGGTTGTAGTCGCTGCCGGCGGCGTCGCGGACGGTCTGCTGGCTGTCCAGGGTCAGACCGGCCTTGTCGGGGGCGAGCTGGACCTTCTTGCCGCCGACGGAGAGCTGGAGCGGGGTCGCGGCGCGCTTGCCGAGGCTCGCCTCCAGCTTGTTGACGGCCTCGTCCTTCGTCCCGCCGCCGATGTCGACGCCGAGGACAGTGGTGCCCTTGGGGACGTCGGAGTGGTTGAGGAGGAGCCCGGCGCCGTAGGCGACGCCGGCGATGCCGACGACGCCGACGGCGAGGAGGACCAGCTTGGAGCGGCCCTTCTTCGCCGGGGCGGCGGGCTTCGGCGCGGGCTTGGGGGCCGGTGCGGGCGCCTGGGCCCGCTCCTGGCGGGCCGGCCGGGGGGCGGGCGCCGGGCGTCCGTCGGGACCGGGGCGGCCGGCGGCCGGGGGCACCACCGGGATGCCGCTGGTCAGGGTGTCCCCGGAGACCTGGCCGCCGCCGGGACCGCCCTGGCCCGGCCGTCCGGCGCCCGGCGCGGGCGCGGGCTGCTGCGGCGTCAGGATCGCGGTGTCGTCCGACATGCGGGGCGCGCCGGCGGGGCCGTACGGGCCGGGACCGCCGGGCACCGGTCCGCCGGCCGGCGGGGCACCGCCGGCGCCGGGGCGCCGGGGCATCGCGGGGCGCGGGGGCGCGCCGCCGCCGCCGAGGTCGGCGATGCCGCTGACCGGGCCCGTGGTCGGGCCGGTCGGCTGACCGTCGTAGCGGGGCGTACCGGCCGCGGGGGTGCCGTCGTACAGCGGCGTACCGCCGGCCGGAGTGCCGTCGTACTGCGACGTGCCGCCGGCAGGGGTCCCGTCGTACTGCGGCGTACCGCCCGCCGGGGTCCCGTCGTACGCGCGCGTGCCGCCCGCCGGGGTGCCGGGGTGGGGGCCGTCGTAGAGGGGGACGCCGGCGGCGGGGGTGCCGTCGTAGCCGGGCAGGGTGCCGGTGTCGTACAGCGGGTTGCTGACGGGGCGGCTGGAGGGCGCGCTGCCGACCGCGGGGACGCCGGCGGTCGCGGAGCCCGCGAAACCGGTGCCGGGGGTCTGCGAGCCGCCGAGGGCCTTCGGCGCGGGTGCGGGCGCGGGTGCGCCCGCGGGGGCCGTCGGCGCGGCGGGGGCGCCCGCGGGGGCCGGGCCCGCGTTCTTGCGGGGCGCGAACCAGTCGCTGGTCTCCTTGGCCTGCGGCGCCTCGGGCGCCGCCGGGGCGGGAGCCGGTTCCGGCTCGGGCTCCGGGGCGGGCGCGGGAGCGGGAGCGGGCCGCTCCGGCTCCGCGGCCGGCGGTGCGGCCGGGGCGTCGTCGGCGGAGGCGCCCGCGACGGGCTTGCGGACCACGACGGGCGGGATCGGCCGCGAACCCGGAATGTTGATGCGGATCCGGGTGGTCAGGGTGGTCTCGGTCTTCGGCTCCTCCGGTGGCGCGGACGCGGCGGAGGTCTCCCCCGGCGCGTCCTGCGGCGGGTGGAGCGACGGATACTGGCGGGACCCGTACGGCTGGGTTCCCGACGGGTAGGCGGCCCCGCCACGCCCCTGGGCGCCGGAGGACGAACTGTCGGTCTCTCGACCAGTTTCACGACTCAAAGCAGGATCTCCCGGTTGGCTCCGCCGCCCGCTCTTGCTGATGCTCGTACTGTCCCGGGCGGTTCGGCGGCGCGCACCACCATACTGTCCGGCGCCCCGGGTTATCCGCCCGGTGCGAAGTCCGGTCCCTCACACGTGGTCCCGCGCGGTGGTCTACGCGGTGGTCTACGGGGTGGTCTGCGGCAACCTGCTGACGGTGGCGCAGAGCACGGCCGCGCCCATGCCGCCGAAGAGGAAGAGCAGCTCGCCGATGCCACCGCCGAAGAGCCCGTCGCCCTCGGGGCGGCCGAAGCTGAGCACGATGACGGCGAGGAGCCAGCCGCCGCCGGCGGCGGCGAGACCGGCCTGGTTACCGGTGGCGCGCATGCCCCCGTAGAACAGGGCGGCGGTGGCGAGCAGGGCGAGGAGCAGCCCGAGGGGGAACCAGGCGGCCTGGACGAGGGCGCCCGTGGTGCCGACGAGGGCTCCGAGGACGAAGAGGGCCGCGTAGGCGGCGTACCGGACGGCGGGGGCGGTCATCGGCCCGCCACCTCCCCGGCGCCGTCGCCCGCGGGGAGACCCGCGAAGAGGTCGGTCTCGCGCGCTCCGGCGGGGGCGCCGGAGGTGCCGCGGACGAGTTCGTAGTACTCGGTGGTGAAGAGCGGCTGGCCGAGGTCGTTGGAGAGGGCGAACCAGGGTCCGTCGACGGCGACCTGGGTGGCGTGGGCGGCCATGGCGGCGCTCTTGCGGGCCGCGTACGAGTCGCCGGCGGTGAGGTCGCCGCCGTCGATCTCGGTGGTGATCCGGTCCTCGTCGACGACACCGGGGACGTCGTCGACCACGGCGTCCTTGGGGAAGGCGGAGCCCTCGGCGGCCAGGCGGGCGAAGCCGGCCTCGGCGACCGGGCGGGGCACCCGGTTCCAGTAGATCTTGGCGATGGTGTGGGCCGGGCCGAGGTCGGGGCGGTGGCCGGGGTCGGCGGCGAGGTCCGCGGCCCGCATGGCGACCCGGTGGGTCTGGATGTGGTCGGGGTGGCCGTAGCCGCCGTCCGGGTCGTAGGTGACGAGGACCTGGGGGCGGACCTCGCGGATCACCTCGACCAGGGGGGCGGCGGCGGTGTCCACGGCGGTGTTCCAGAAGGCGTTCTCGCGCTCGTTCTGGGGGACGCCCATCATCCCGGAGTCGCGGAAGCGTCCCTCGCCGCCGAGGAAGCGGTGGTCGGTGACGCCGAGGGCGGCCATGGCGGCGGCGAGTTCGCCGACGCGGTGGGGGCCGAGCCGGTCCTCGCGGTCGGGGGCCAGGTGGGCGAGCTCGGGCGGGATGACCTCACCCTCCTCGCCCAGGGTGCAGGTGACCAGGGTGACAAGGGCGCCTTCGGCCGCGTACCGGGCCATGGTGGCGCCGTTGTTGATCGACTCGTCGTCGGGGTGCGCGTGCACGAGGAGCAGACGACGGGCGGGGAGATCGGTCATGGCCCCACCCTACGAGGCGGGGCCGCGGGTGACCGCCCCGGTCAGAACTTGAGGCCGGAGATCATGCTCGCCACGTTGGTGGTGAGGGTGGTGATGGAGTCGGAGAGGGAGGAGCTGGCCAGGTAGAAGCCCAGGAGCGCGCAGATCGCCGCGTGTCCGGCTTTGAGCCCGGATTTCCGGATCAGCAGGAAGACGACGATCGCCAGCAGCACCACCACGGAGATCGAGAGTGCCACGGCGGTTCACCTCCACCTTCGGTCGGATATGCGAGCACGGAGTCGAGCGGGACGCGTACGGACGTGCCGGTGGTCGAACCGTCGGGCATGTGCCCGGCGCTCGCCCACATGTGCATACCCACGGGCGGGCATCCACCAAGCGCTACGGATCATAACTATCCGTGCCCTCGCATCGATCGGCGTACGGGCGCACACAGGGGGCGTACAACGCTACTTTCAGCCGTATGACCATGCCTCAGCAGTCCTCGCCCGCCCCATCCGTGGCGCTGTCCTTCCCGCGTCTGCACGCGCGCACCCAGCGGTTCGGTCTCGGGGTCCCGCGCGGCTTCTCGGTCTCCCCGGACGGGGAGCGGGTCGTCTTCGTCCGCTCCGGATCGGGGACCGACCGCACGCACGCGCTGTGGGTGCTCGACCTGCCGGCGGACGGCGGGAAGCCGTCGGAACGGGTCGCGGCGGAGCCGTCGGCGCTGCTCGCGGGGGCCGACGAGGAGCTCTCCGCGCAGGAGCGGGCGCGGCGGGAGCGGAGCCGGGAGGGGTCGGCCGGGATCGTCGGCTACGCGGTGGACGGAGCGGTGGAGCTGGCGGCGTTCGCCCTGTCCGGACGCCTGTTCACGGCCGAGCTGCGGGCCGGGACGGCGCGGGAGCTGCCGGTGCCGGGGCCGGTGATCGACCCCCGGCCCTCGCCGGACGGGCGCCGGGTGGCGTACGTGTCGGGGGGCGCGCTGCGGGTGGTCGGAGCCGACGGTTCCGGTGATGTGGAACTGGCGGCTCCGGAGGAGGGGAGCACCACCTACGGATTGGCCGAATTCATCGCCTCGGAGGAGATGGGACGGGACCGGGGATTCTGGTGGTCGCCCGCCTCGGACCGGCTCCTGGTGGCCCGGGCCGACGACGGGGCGGTGCGCCGCTGGTTCATCGCGGACCCGGCGCGTCCGGAGCGCGAGCCGCAGCGGGTGGGGTACCCGGCGGCGGGGACGCCCAACGCCGAGGTGCGGCTCTTCCTGTACGGCCTCGACGGCTCGCGCACCGAGGTGGTGTGGGACCGGGAGCGGTTCCCGTACCTCGCGCGCGTGCACTGGTCGCCGGCGGGGGCGCCGCTGCTGCTGGTGCAGGCGCGGGACCAGCGGAGCGGGCGGGTCCTCGCGGTGGACACGGCGGCGGGCACGACGGCGACCGTGCGGGAGGAGCAGGATCCGGCCTGGCTGGAACTGCTGCCCGGGGTGCCGTGCTGGACGCCGGACGGGCGGCTCGCGCGGATCGGCGACGAGGGCGGGGTCCGGGCGCTGAGCGTGGGCGAGGAGCGGCTGACGGACGCGTCGCTGCACGTGCGGGCGGTGCTCGACGTGGGCGAGGACGACCTGCTGGTGTCGGCCTCGGCGGGCGCGGCGGCGCCGGATCCGGAGACCGGTGAGACGCATGTGTACCGGGTGTCGGAGCGGGGCGTGGAGCGGGTCTCGGAGGGCGCGGGCTGGCACGGCGCGGTGCGCTGCGGGGCGGTGACCGTGCTGGTGTCGACGCGGCCGGACGCGCCGGGCGCGGTGGCGCGGGTGCTGCGCGACGGGCGGCCGGTGGCGGTGGTGGGCTCGTACGCGGCGGAGCCGCCGCTGCGGGTCCGGCCGGTCCTCACGGAGGCGGGTGAGCGCCGGATCCCGTGCGCGGTGCTGCTGCCGTCCTGGTACGAGGAGGGGCACGGGCCGCTGCCGGTGCTGATGGATCCGTACGGCGGGCCGCACGGGCCGCGGGTGGTGGCCGCGCACAACGCGCACCTGACCTCGCAGTGGTTCGCCGAGCAGGGCTTCGCGGTGGTGGTGGCGGACGGCCGGGGGACGCCCGGCCGGTCGCCGGCCTGGGAGAAGGCGATGCTGCGGGACTTCACGGTGGCCCTGGAGGACCAGGTGGCGGCGGTGCGGGCGCTGGCGGAGCGGTTCCCGCTGGACCTGGGCAGGGTGGCGGTGCGGGGCTGGTCGTTCGGCGGCTATCTGGCGGGGCTCGCGGTGCTGCGCCGGCCCGATGTCTTCCACGCGGCGGTGGTGGGGGCGCCGGTGACCGACTGGCGGCTGTACGACACCCACTACACCGAGCGGTACCTGGGCACCCCGGAGGCGGATCCGGAGGTGTACGCGGCGCAGTCGCTGCTCACCGACGACGGCCTGTCGGCGCCGGAGGAGCCGGCCCGCCCGATGATGCTCGTGCACGGCCTCGCGGACGACAACGTGGTGGTGGCGCACGCGCTGCGGCTGTCGTCGGCGCTGCTGGCGGCGGGCCGGCCGCACGAGGTGCTGCCGCTGTCGGGGGTGACGCACATGACCCCGCAGGAGCGGGTGGCGGAGAACCTGCTGCTGCTCCAGGTCGACTTCCTGAAGCGCTCGCTGGGGGGCTTCCCCGGTCACCAGCCGGGCGGGCGCGGGTAGGGCGGCGGCGGGACCGCCGCCGGGAGCGGGGGGACGGGGGCGGCGTCGGGGACGCCTCGCCCGGCGAGGAGGGCGAGGACGGCGGCCCCCGCGAGCGCTCCGTAGCCGGCGGCGGCGAGACCGGGGAGGTCGACCTCGGGGGCCATGACGTAGTGGACGTCGTGGTGGAGGTGGAGGCGGGCGATCCGGGCGAGTTCGGCGAGGCCGCCGGCGAGCAGGACGCCGCCGGCGAGGACGCCGAGGGGGCGGGTGTGCCGGGCGGCGGTGAGGGCGGAGACGGCGGCCGTCAGGTACAGGGCGGCGAGGACGGCGGCGAGCCAGCCGGGCGGGACGCCGAGGGCGGCGTCGAGGACGGAGCGGCCGCCGGTGAAGCGGTCGACGAGGTGGCGGGGGTCGATCCGGGCGGCGCGGTGGCCCTCCTGGGCGATCAGGACGAGGGCGGCGACGGCGAGCAGGAGTCCGGCGGCGACGGCCGGTCCGGGGCGGGGCCGGGTGGGGACGGGCTCGTCGGGGCCTCGGGACGGACGGCGGCCGGCGAGGGCGGTGACGAGGAGCCCGGCGGCGAGGACGAGTTCGGACAGGGCGGTGACGAGCGGTCCTGTGCCGTGGGTCCAGAGGCCGGGGAGGCGGACGGCGAAGGTGACGGCGCCGGTGGCGGTGAGCGCGGCGGCGGCGTGCCGGGAGCGGAGGGCCGCGAGGGCGGTGCCGGCGGCGGCGAGGCAGAGGACCGGGTCGAGCAGGGTGGTGGCCGCCCGGGCGCGGGAGAGCCGGAACCGGTCGCCCGCCCAGTACCAGAACAGGTCCTCGGGCGAGCCGAGGGCGGCGAGGTCGCCCAGGATCCAGACGAAGGGGACGAGGGCGAGTCCGGCGGCGAGCGCGGCCCCGGTGAGACGTGCCGGTCGAGTCACAGTCACGCGGCCGATACTCACGGTCAGGGGCGGCCGAAACAAGCGGTTCCGGCGGATGGCCGGGGTGGAGGTGACGGAGTACGGCCGGCGGGGGCTCCGAGGTGCCCCCGCCGGCCGACGGCACCCGCATGGCCGCATGTCCGACAGGATCCAATATTCGGATATCGGATCCAATTCCTGGCGGTTGCCGGGGCGTTACAGGGTCTTCGGACTCCCCGGCTCCTCCGGCGGGCCCGGCTCCTCCGGCGGGCCCGGCTCGCCCAACGGGCCCGGCTCCTCCTCCGCCGCCGCGGCGGCCTCAGCCGGGGCGGGGCCCTCCTCCAGCGGTTCGGCGTGGGCGAGCGACTCCTCCGGCGGGACGACCGTCTTCTCCTCGGCGAAGTGGCAGGCGGAGTCGTGCTTGGCGGGGCTGTCGGTGAGGCGGAAGACGGCGGGGACGGCGAGCAGCGGGACCTCCAGCGCGCACCGCTCCTGCGCCTTCCAGCAGCGGGTGCGGAAGCGGCAGCCGGAGGGGATGTTCGCCGGGGAGGGGACGTCGCCGGTGAGGATGATCCGCTCGCGGTGGGCGCGCGCCTGCGGGTCGGGCACGGGCACGGCGGAGAGCAGCGCCTGGGTGTAGGGGTGGGTGGGGTGGTCGTAGATCTGGGCGTCGGTGCCGATCTCCACGATCCGGCCGAGGTACATGACGCCGACCCGGTCCGAGATGTGCCGCACGATCGAGAGGTCGTGGGCGATGAAGACGTACGACAGGGAGAACTCGGACTGGAGCCGGTCGAGCAGGTTGACGACCTGCGCCTGGACGGAGACGTCGAGGGCGGAGACCGGCTCGTCGGCGACGATGATCTCGGGCTGGAGGGCGAGGCCGCGGGCGATGCCGATGCGCTGCCGCTGGCCGCCGGAGAACTGGTGCGGGTAGCGGTTGATGTACTCGGGGTTGAGGCCGACGACGTCGAGCAGGTCCTGGACCTTGCGGCGCCGGTCGCCCTTCGGCGCGACCTCGGGGTGGATCTCGTACGGCTCGCCGATGATGTCGCCGACCGTCATCCGCGGGTTGAGCGAGGTGTACGGGTCCTGGAAGACCATCTGGATGTTGCGGCGGACGGCCTTGAGGGCGCGCGGGGAGAGCTTGGTGAGGTCCTCGCCCTTGTACCTGATCGTGCCCGAGGTCGGCTTCTCCAGGTTGACCAGCATCTTCGCGACGGTGGACTTGCCGCAGCCGGACTCGCCGACGATGCCGAGGGTCTCGCCGGCGGCGAGGTCGAAGTCGACGCCGTCGACCGCCCTGACCGCGCCGACCTGCTTCTTGAAGAGGATGCCCTGTGTCAGCGGGTAGTGCTTGTGCAGGTCCCTGACCTCGAGAATCGCCTCAGCCATGGAGGCACTCCTTCCAGAAGTGGCAGGCGCTGGAGCGCGGGACGGGCGATTCGGTGACCTCGTACAGCGGGGGCACGTCGGTGCGGCAGACGTCCTGGGCCATCGGGCAGCGCGGGTTGAAGGCGCAGCCGGGCGGGATGGCGAGCAGGTTGGGCGGCAGGCCCTTGATCGCGTAGAGCTCCTGGCCCTTCTGGTCGAGGCGCGGGATCGAGTCGAGGAGGCCGCGGGTGTAGGGGTGGGCGGGCGCCTTGTAGATCTCGTGGACGGGGGCGTGCTCGACGATCCGGCCGGCGTACATGACGGCGATCTTGTCGGCGACGTCGGCGACGACGCCGAGGTCGTGGGTGATGAGGATGAGGCCCATGTTGAGTTCGCGCTGGAGCTCCGCGAGGAGGTCCATGACCTGGGCCTGGACGGTGACGTCGAGGGCCGTGGTCGGCTCGTCCGCGATGATCAGCTCGGGCTCCAGGGCGAGCGCCATGGCGATCATGATGCGCTGGCGCATGCCGCCGGAGAACTGGTGGGGGTACTGGCCGACGCGTTCCTTGGCGGCGGGGATGCGGACCCGGTCCATCAGCTCGACGGCCTTGGCGCGGGCGTCCTTCTTGCTCGCGCCCCGGTGGACGACGAACATCTCGCCGAGCTGTTCGCCGACGCTGATGACGGGGTTGAGGGAGGAGAGGGCGTCCTGGAAGATCATCGCCATCCTGGCGCCGCGGACCTTCCGCCGCTCCTCCTCCTTGAGCTTCAGGAGGTCCTGGCCCTGGAAGAGGATCTCGCCGCCGGTGATCTTCCCCGGGGGCATGTCGAGGATGCCCATGACGGCCTGGGCGGTGACGGACTTGCCCGAGCCGGACTCGCCGAGGACGGCGAGGGTCTCCCCCGCGTCGACCGAGTAGTTCACGCCGTTGACCGCCTTGGCCACCCCGTCCCGGGTGTGGAACTCCACGTGCAGGTCGCGCACTTCGAGCAGCATGGGTGTCCCTACCTCAGCTTCGGGTCGAGGGCGTCGCGGACGGCGTCGCCGAGCATGATGAAGGCGAGCACGGTGATCGCGAGCGCGCCGGAGGGCCAGAGCAGCATGTGCGGGGCGTTGCGGATGTACGGCGAGGCCGAGGAGATGTCGATGCCCCAGGAGACCGTGGGGGGCTTGAGGCCGACGCCGAGGAAGGAGAGCGTCGCCTCCAGGGCGATGTAGGTGCCGAGCGCGATGGTGGCGACGACGATGACGGGCGCGACGGCGTTGGGCGTGATGTGCCGGAGCAGCATCCGGGAGTTGGATGCGCCGAGCGCGCGGGCGGCCTGCACGTAGTCGTTCTGTTTGGCGGTGATCACCGAGCCGCGGGCGATGCGGGAGAGCTGCGGCCAGCCGAGCAGCACCATGAAGCCGATCACGGGCCAGACGGTGTTGTTGCTGACGACGGAGAGCAGGACGAGGCCGCCGAGGATGACCGGGATGGCGAAGAAGATGTCGGTGATCCGGGAGAGGAGTCCGTCCCACAGGCCGCCGTAGAAGCCGGCGAGGCCGCCGAGGACGGAGCCGAGGAGCGTCACGCCGAGGGTGGCGAAGACGCCGACCTGGATGGAGGCCCTGGCTCCGTAGACGGTCCGGGTGTAGACGTCGCAGCCCTGCCCGTTGAAGCCGAAGGGGTGGCCGGGCTGGGAGCCCTCCTGGGCCTTGGAGAGGTCGCAGTCGAGCGGGTCGCCCGAGGCGATCAGGGACGGCCAGATCGCGATGACGACCAGGAAGAGGATGACGAGCCCGGAGACGATGAAGACCGGGTTGCGGCGCAGGTCGTGCCAGGCGTCGGACCAGAGGGAGCGCGCCTTCCCGTCGGGCCCGCCGCCCCGTGGACCGCCGGGCGTCTTCTCCAGGCTCTCGCCCTCGGCCATGGCGAGGTCGGTCGCTCCCCCGGCCCCGGTCGCGGCGATCGCGCGGCCCTCTTCCAGCGGTTCGAGCGGTTCAGGCATAGCGAATCCTCGGGTCAAGGACGGCGTACAGGAGGTCCACCAGCAGGTTGGCCAGCAGGAAGATGAGGACGAGGATCGTCACGAAGCCGACCACGGTCTGGGTGTTCTGCCGGACGATGCCCTGGTAGAGCTGGTAGCCGACGCCGTGGATGTTGAAGATCCGCTCGGTGACGATGGCGCCGCCCATGAGCGCGCCGATGTCGGCGCCGATGAAGGTCACCACCGGGATGAGGCTGTTGCGCAGCAGGTGGCGGCTGATCACCCGGCGGCGCGGGAGGCCCTTGGCGACGGCGGTGCGGACGTAGTCGGCGCGCTTGTTCTCGGCGATCGAGGTGCGGGTGAGCCGGGTGACGTAGGCCAGCGAGACGGAGGCGAGGACCAGGCCGGGGACGATCAGCTCGTCGAAGGTGGCGGCGGGCGAGACGGCGGGGTCGATCCAGCCCCACTTGACGCCGAGCAGCAGCTGCACGAGCAGACCGGTGACGAAGGTGGGGACGGAGAGCACGACCAGGGTCAGCAGCAGGACGGTGGTGTCGACGGGCCGGCCGCGCTTGAGGCCGGTGAGGACACCGAGGCTGATGCCGATGACGATCTCGAAGAGGATGGCGACGATGGTCAGGCGGATGGTGACCGGGAAGGCGTTGGCCATCAGCTCGGTGACGGGCTGTCCGTTGAAGGCGGTGCCGAAGTCGCCCGTGAAGACGTTGCCCATGTAGGTCAGGTACTGCTGCCAGACCGGCTTGTCGAGGCCGAACTCCTGCCTCAGCCGGGCGGCGGTCGCCGGGTCGCAGGCGCGGTCGCCGCAGAGTCCGGCGATGGGATCGCCCATCACGTTCACCATCAGGAAGATCAGCAGCGTGGCGCCGAAGAAGACCGGGATCATCTGCAGCAGCCGCCGGATCACGTATCGACCCATGCGAGGCTCCGGGGGTTGGCTCCGGGAAGGGGTGGGGGAAGGCGTACGGCCCGGCGCGGGAGGGGTCCGCGGGCCGGGCCGTACGGCGCCGATCTGCTACGGCCTGCGGCCGGTCACTTGACCGTGATCTGGTCGTAGACCGGGACGCTGAAGGGGTTGAGGGTGACGTTCTCGATCCGGTCGGAGTAGCCGGCGCTGCCGTTCTGGTACCAGAGCGGGATCGCGCCCATGTCGTCGCGGAGGACCTCCTCCGCCTGCTGGAACAGTCCGACGGCCTTCGGGATGTCGGACTCGGCGTTGGCCTGGTCGACGAGGTTGTCGAACTCCTCGCTGGTGTACTTGCCGTCGTTGGACGAGGCGTTGGTGTAGTAGAGCGGCTGGAGGAAGTTCTGGATCAGGGGGTAGTCCATCTGCCATCCGGCGCGGAAGGGGCCGGTGAGCTTCTGGGTGGTCACCTGGTTGCGGTAGTCGGCGAAGGTGCCGATGGGGTTGCCGACGCAGGCCGTGTTGTTGCCGAGGGCGCGGTTGATGGAGTTGCAGACGGCGTCCACCCACTCCTTGTGGGACCCGGTGTCGGCGTTGTACGAGATGCGCATGGTGCCGCCGGGGATGCCGCCGCCCTCGGCGACCAGCTTCTTCGCCTCGTCGGCGTCGTACTTGCAGAAGTCGCCGCAGATGTCCTTGAAGCCGCCCTCCTCGCCGAGGACCGGGGAGGTCCAGTCGACGGCGGGGGTGCGGGTCTTCTGGAAGATCGTGTCGGTGATCTGCTGGCGGTCGATGGCCATCGACAGGCCCTGGCGGAGCTTCTCCTGGCCGGGCTTGTTCCACGCGTCGTCGTAGAAGGGGAAGGAGAGGGTCTGGATGATGCCGGCCGGGGTGTTGATGTACCGGTCGCCGAGGTCGGCGGAGACGTTCTTGAGCTGGGCGGCCGGCACGTCGTCGACCAGGTCGAGGTTGCCGGCGATCAGGTCGGTGTACGCGGTGTTGTTGTCCGTGTAGACCTTGAGGGTGATGCCGCCGTTCTTCGCCTTGTCGTCACCGGGGTACCCGTCCCAGCGCTTGAGCTCCATCTGGGAGCCCTTGGCGTACGAGTCGATGGTGTACGGGCCGTTGCCGACCGGCTTGGAGAGCCAGGCGTCGCGGTCGTCGAAGAACGCCTTCGGGAGGGGTGCGTAGGCGGCGTAGCCGAGGGTGTCGGGGAAGGTCGAGAACTTCTGGGTGAGCTTGATCGTGAAGGTCCGCGGGCCGGTGACCTTGAGCCCCGACAGGGTCTCGGCGGTGGCCTCGCCCTCGTCGGGGTGGACCTTGTCGTACCCCTCGATGTAGCCGAAGAAGTAGGCGTTCTTCTGGTTGTTCTTCAGGGCGGCGCCGTAGTTCCAGGCGTCCACGAAGGACTGGGCGGTCACCGCCTCGCCGTTGGAGAAGGTCCAGCCGTCCTTGACGGTGACGGTGAAGT
Source organism: Streptomyces sp. NPDC085460 (assembly GCF_044541975.1). NCBI lineage: Bacteria > Bacillati > Actinomycetota > Actinomycetes > Kitasatosporales > Streptomycetaceae > Streptomyces > Streptomyces sp. NPDC085460. The sequence continues at coordinate 736,896 of NZ_JBITTO010000002.1, read as the reverse complement.
TGGTCGAGTCGGTCGTCTCGATGCTCTCGGCCAGCATGTCCTTGGCCTCGCCGGTCTTCGGGTCGTACTGCTTGAGACCGCGGAAGATCATCGACAGGACCTTGCCGCCCTGGACCTCGTTGGTGTTGGCCGGCTCCAGCGGGTTCTGCGGGTCTCCCCAGGAGGAACTCACCACACCGTCGGCCCCTCCGCCGCCGCTGTCGTCACCGCCGCCGCAGGCGGTCGCCGCGAGGGCGACGGCGGTGGCCAGTGCGGCCCACTTGGCGTGCGTGGCTCCGCGCATGGAGTGCCTCCCGATTTGTCCTGAGCGTGACTTAGGCCCCAATATCACCCGATATTGACGGCAATGCACGTTTAGGGCGTCCGAGCGGGTACGTGGCGGAAGCGAGTACGCGGGAGGGGGCGGGTACGCGGGAGGGGGCGGGTACGCGGAAGGGGGCGGGTACGCGGGAGGGGGCGGGTACGCGGAAGGGCCCCCCGCACCCGGCGGGGGTGCGAGGGGCCCTGGTCCTTCGGACCGTCACGGTCGGTCAGCCCGCGTGGACCACGTCCCGCTCCTCGGCGAAGTGGCACGCCGACTCGTGGGCCGCGAGGGTGTCCTGGCCACGGAAGCGCTCCGGGATCGCCAGGACCGGCACCTCGGTGGAGCACTTCTCCTGCGCCTTCCAGCACCGGGTGCGGAAGCGGCAGCCCGACGGCGGGTTGGCCGGCGAGGGCACGTCACCCGTGAGGATGATGCGGTCGCGGTTGGCACGCGCCTGCGGGTCCGGCACCGGCACGGCGGAGAGCAGCGCCTGGGTGTACGGGTGCGTGGGGTGGTCGTAGATCTCGGAGTCCGTACCGATCTCGGCGAGCTTGCCGAGGTACATGACGCCGACGCGGTCCGAGATGTGCCGGACGATCGACAGGTCGTGCGCGATGAAGATGTAGGACAGGTTGAACTCGTCCTGGAGCTTCTCCATCAGGTTGATCACCTGCGCCTGGACGGAGACGTCCAGGGCCGAGACGGGCTCGTCGCAGATGATGATCTCCGGGTTGAGCGCGAGGCCGCGGGCGATGCCGATGCGCTGGCGCTGACCGCCGGAGAACTGGTGCGGGTACCGGTTGATGTACTCCGGGTTCAGACCGACGACGTCGAGGAGCTCCTGCACCTTGCGGCGCCGGTCGCCCTTCGGGGCCACCTCGGGGTGGATCTCGAAGGTCTCGCCGATGATGTCGCCGACCGTCATGCGCGGGTTCAGCGAGGTGTACGGGTCCTGGAACACCATCTGGATGTTGCGGCGGACGGCCTTCAGGGCACGTCCGGACAGCCTGGTGATGTCCTGGCCCTTGTAGAAGACCTCGCCCGCGGTGGCCCGCTCCAGGTTCATCAGGAGCTTGGCGACCGTGGACTTGCCGCAGCCGGACTCGCCCACGATGCCGAGGGTCTCGCCCTGGTAGAGGTCGAAGGAGACCCCGTCCACGGCCTTGACCGCGCCGACCTGCTTCTTGAAGAGGATGCCCTGCGTCAGCGGGAAGTGCTTCTGCAGGTTGCGCACCTGGAGGATCGGCTCCCCCCGCTGGACGGGGACGTCCAGCGCGGCGGCCACGGCCTCGTCGTTCTTGCTGAGCTCAGCCATGGATCGTCTCCTTCCAGAAGTGGCAGGCGCTCTTGCGGCCCGGCAGATCCGCGCCGTCCTGCTCGGTGACCGGCACCAGGGCCGGGATCTCCGTACGGCAGAGGTCGGTGGCCTTGGGGCAGCGCGGGTTGAAGGCGCAGCCCGTCGGGACCTTGAGCAGGTTCGGCGGGAGGCCCTTGATCGCGTAGAGCTCCTGGCCCTTCTGGTCCAGGCGCGGGATCGAGTCGAGCAGACCCCGGGTGTACGGGTGCGCGGGGCGCGCGTACAGCTCGTGGACGGGCGCCTGCTCGACGATCCGCCCGGCGTACATGACGGCGATCTTGTCCGCGACGTCGGCGACGACGCCGAGGTCGTGGGTGATCAGGATCAGACCCATGTTGTACTCGCGCTGGAGCTCCGCGAGGAGGTCCATGACCTGGGCCTGGACCGTCACGTCGAGAGCCGTGGTCGGCTCGTCGGCGATGATCAGGTCCGGCTCCAGGGCGAGCGCCATGGCGATCATGATGCGCTGGCGCATACCGCCGGAGAACATGTGCGGGTAGTCGCTGACCCGCGCCTTGGCGGCGGGGATCTTGACCTTGTCCATCAGCTCGATGGCCTTGAGCTTGGCGTCCTTCTTGGACAGGCCCTGGTGGACGCGGAACATCTCGCCGAGCTGGTAGCCGACGGAGAGGACCGGGTTCAGCGAGGAGAGCGCGTCCTGGAAGATCATCGCGATCTTCCGGCCGCGGATCTTGCGGCGCTCCTCGTCGGACATCTTGAGCATGTCCTCGCCGCGGAACAGGATCTCGCCCTGCGGGATCTTGCCGGGCGGCATGTCGAGGATGCCCATGATGGCCTGGGCGGTGACGGACTTGCCGGAGCCGGACTCGCCGAGGACGGCGAGGGTCTCGCCGGCGTTCACCGAGTAGTTGACGCCGTTGACCGCCTTGGCCACACCGTCACGGGTGTGGAACTCGACGTGCAGGTCCTTGACTTCGAGCAGGGGGCCGTTGTGGTCGCCGCTCGTGCGCGGCGCCGGGACGGACGCGGTCTTGTCGATGGTGCTCACGTTGTACGCCCTCCTCAGCGCAGCTTGGGGTCGAGGGCGTTGCGAACGGCTTCGCCGAGCATGATGAACGCCAGGACGGTGAGACTCAGCATGATCGACGGCCAGAGCAGGATATGCGGAGCGACGCGGATCTGGGCGACCGCGGTGGAGATGTCGACACCCCACGAGACGGTCGGGGCGGCGAGGCCGAGACCGAGGTAGGACAGGGTCGCCTCGGCCGAGATGTAGCCGCCGAGCGCGATGGTCGCGACGACGATCACCGGGGCCATGGCGTTCGGCAGGATGTGCCGGAACAGGATCCGGCTCGTGCCGGCGCCGAGGGCCTTGGCCGCGTGGACGTAGTCGGCCTGCTTGACCGTGATCACGGCACCGCGCATGACACGGGCCATCTGCGTCCAGCCGAGGAAGGCCAGGGCGCCGACGACGACCCAGACGGTGCGGTCGGTGAAGGACTGCAGGACGACCATGGCGCCGAGCAGGAACGGGATGCCGAAGAAGATGTCGGTGATCCGGGAGAGGACCGCGTCCCACGCGCCGCCGAAGTAGCCGGCGATCATGCCCATCAGGCCGCCGACGACGGTGACGATGATGGTGACGCAGATGCCGACGATGATCGAGGCACGGGTGCCGTGGATCAGGCGGGCGTAGACGGAGCGGCCCTGCCCGTCGTAACCGAACCAGCCCTCCGAGCCGATGCTGCCGAGCTCCGGCTTGCCGAGGAAGTGGTTCACCAGGTCGCCGCGGGTGGGCGAGGCGCTGGTGAAGAGGGTCGGCCACGCGGCGATCAGCAGCAGGAAGGCGATCAGCACCGACGACACGAGGAAGTACGGGTTGCGGCGGAGGTCGGCCCAGGCGTCGCCCCACAGGGAGCGGGCCTTCTCCTGCTTCTGCGCGCCCTTCGGGTCCGTCGCCGAGGGGGGTGCGACGGTGTCTTCGACGGCGGTGGCGGTCTTGGTCACGTCAGGCATACCGGATCCTCGGGTCCAGGACCGCGTACAGCAGGTCGATGAGCAGGCTGGTGACGAGGTAGACGATCACCAGGATGGTGACGAGGCCGACGAGCGTCGCGCCCTCGCGCCGCGTGATCGACTCGGCGATGAGGCCGCCGACGCCCTTCACGTTGAAGATGCTCTCGGTGACGATCGCGCCGCCCATGAGGGCGCCGATGTCGGTGCCGAGGAAGGTGACGACCGGGATCATCGAGTTGCGCATGAGGTGGACACCGATGACGCGGCGCTTCGGCAGGCCCTTGGCGACGGCGGTGCGCATGTAGTCGGCGCGCAGGTTCTCGGCCATCGAGGTACGGGTCAGCCGGGCCACGTAGGCGAGTGAGAGACCACCGAGCACGACCGCCGGCGCGATCATCTCGGTCCACAACTGGTCGTTGCTGACCACTGGTGCGATCCACCCGAGCTGCTCCGCGAACACGAGCTTGATGAAGAAGCCGAGCACGAAGACCGGGATCGAGATGATCAGCAGGGTGAAGAGCAGGACGGCGTTGTCGGCCAGACGGCCGGCGCGGAGACCGGCGATGATGCCCAGGCCGATACCGAAGATCAGCTCGAACGCGAAGGCCATGGCGGCCAGTTGGAGCGTGACGGGGAACGCGTCGCCCAGCACCTCGGTGATCGGGCGGTCGTTGCGCAGCTGCGTCCCGAAGTCGAAGTGCAGGATGATGCCGGTCATGTAGTCCCAGTACTGCTTCCACAGTGGCTGGTCGAGACCGAGCTTGTGCTTGATCGCCTCGATGGTCGCCGGGCTCGCGCCCTTGTCGCCGAACAGGCCGGCCACGGGGTCGCCGGGCAGGCTGTAGACCATGAGGAAGATCAGCAGGGTTGTCCCGAAGAAGACCGGGATCATCTGGAGCAGTCGTCGTGCGACATAGCGCCCCATCATGCCTCCGTTGAGATGTGACGGCCGCAGCCGACGGGCCCTCCCGCGACATGGCTGCCCGGTTTCGGACAGCGTGATGCCACGGAAGGGCCCCCCAGCCGCTGCGTAAGGCACCGCGACGGGACTGACGATCCGTCAGTCCCGTGACGGCATGCGGACTACGCTCGGGTGATTACTTCTGCTTGACCTCGACGCCGGTCAGGATCGGGTCGCCGTCCTGGCCGTAGGCGACGCCGGAGACGTTCTCCGAGTAGCCCGCGTTGACCTTGTAGTACCAGAGCGGGATGGACGGCATGTAGTTGACCAGGTCCTTCTCGATCGCCTGGTACTCCTTGACGGACTCCTCAAGGGTCTTGGCGGAGTCGGCCTTGGCGATCTTGGCGTCCAGCTCCTTGTTGGAGAAGTCGCCCTGGTTGCCGCCCGCACCCGTGCGGAACAGGTCCGAGATGAAGTTGGCGTTCACCGGGTAGTCGAGCACCCAGCCGGAGCGGTACAGGGACTTGACCTGCTTCGTCTTACGAGCGGTCAGGTCGGCCTGGAAGTCCGCCTTGCTGTCGCCGACACACTCGACGGAGGTCGCCTGGGTGATGGAGTTGCAGACCGCCTCCACCCACTCCTTGTGGCCACCGTCGGCGTTGAACTGGATGGAGATCTTGTTGTTCGGGACGCCGCCGCCGGCCTTGATGAGCTCCTTGGCCTTGGCGGGGTCGAACTTGGTGATCTCGACGGCGTCCGGCTGGTAGCCGAGGACACCCTTGGCGACCCAGCCGGTGGCGGGCTCGCGGGTGCCGTTGAGCACCGTCTTGGTGATGGTCGCGCGGTCGATCGCCATCGACAGACCCTGGATGACGCGCGGGTCGATCTGCTTCGGCTTCTTCCACTGGTCGGCGTAGAAGGCGACGGCGATGGTCTGGATCGCGGAGTACGCCTGGTCCACGGCGCGGTCGCCGAGGTCCTGACGGTAGACCGGGAGGTCCTTCGGGGCGATCTGACGCAGGACGTCGACGTTGCCGGCCTTCAGGTCCTCGTAGGCGACCTCGAGGGTGGTGTAGTTCTTGAAGACCACACCGCCGTTCTTCGCCTTGTTCGGGCCCTTGTAGTCGTCGTACCGGACGATCTCGATCTTCTTCTTGTGGTCCCAGCTCTTGAACTTGTAGGGACCGTTGCCGACCGGCTTCAGGCCGCCGGCCTTCGGGTCCTTGTAGAAGGACTCCGGGAGCGGGGCGAAGACGATGTAGGCGAGCTTGTGGGCGAAGTACGGAACCGGCTTCGCGAGCTCGATGGTGAAGGAGTTCTCGTCGAGAACCTTCAGGCCGTCGAGGGTCTTGGAGGTGGGCTTGGCGCCCTCCTTCTCGGGGTGGACCTTCTCGAAGCCCTTGATGTCGGCGAACCAGGAGGCGAGGCCCTGGGCGTTCTCGACGTTGGCGTTCCAGTTCCACGCGTCCACGAAGGACTTGGCGGTGACCGGGGTGCCGTCGTGGAAGGTCCAGCCCTTCTTGAGCTTGACGGTCCACGTCTTCGAGTCCGTCGTGGTGACCGACTCGGCGTTGATCATCTCCAGCGAGCCGTCGGCCTTGTAGTCGACCAGGGTCGAGAACAGGCCGGCCATGACGGCGGAACCGTTCGACTCCATCGTGTCGCCGGTGAGCAGGTTCTTCTCCGGCTCGCCCAGCTCGATGGAGAAGATGCCGTTCGGGTCGACCTTGCCCTTGGCGTCGCTGCCGCCGCTGTCCTTGCCCCCGCCACAGGCGGTCGCAGCCAGGGCGACGATGATCGCGCCCGTTACCCACTTGGCGCTCTTGGCACCGCGCATGGGTTTCCTCCTCATGAGTCCACTTGTCACTACAAGAAGGGCACTTCGAGACCTGCCGACACCCCTGACGGCGCTGATCCCCCGGTACCCCGAGTGTGCTCGTGAGTCGGCACTCCCCACAGTGCGTGACCCATTGACCCGAGCTCAATGGAGCCAACTATTAAGTACGTCCGGGCCGTAAACCACACTTAAGTGGTCTCGTTTTGACAACATCACCAAGGCCCCGGATACCGAAATCCGGACAAACTGAGCACAGACAGACACCCCCGAAACGGACCGTTAACACACGTACCGGAGAGCGATGACCGGATTCCGGACGCCTGTCCGAGGCAATGCGTTTGACGAAAAGGGCCTGGCCACTCGCACATGATGCGAGTGGCCAGGCCCTTCGTGTGAGATGCGGCTCAGCCGTTTTTCAGCCGTGGCTCAAAACCGCTTACCGGCAGTGACCGGCGGCGCGTCAGCTGTTCTTGGCGCGCGAGGCGGAGCGGCTGCGCTCCTTCTGGTCCAGGACGACCTTGCGGATGCGGACGGCCTCCGGGGTCACCTCGACGCACTCGTCGTCGCGGCAGAACTCCAGGGACTGCTCCAGGGAGAGCTTGCGCGGCGGGACGATCGCCTCGAACGAGTCGGCCGAGGAGGACCGCATGTTCGTGAGCTTCTTCTCCTTGGTGATGTTCACGTCCATGTCGTCGGAGCGCGAGTTCTCGCCGACGATCATGCCCTCGTACACCTCGGTGCCGGGGTCGGTGAACAGGACGCCGCGCTCCTGGAGGTTGGTCATCGCGAAGGCGGTGACGGCACCCGCGCGGTCGGCGACCAGCGAACCGTTGTTACGGGTCTGGAGCTGGCCGAACCACGGCTCGTGGCCCTCGTGGATGGAGTGGGCGATGCCGGTGCCGCGGGTGTTGGTGAGGAACTCCGTACGGAAGCCGATGAGGCCGCGGGACGGGACGACGAACTCCATGCGAACCCAGCCGGAGCCGTGGTTCGACATGTTGTCCATGCGGCCCTTGCGGACGCCCATGAGCTGGGTGACGGCGCCCATGTGCTCCTCGGGCACGTCGACCGTGAGGCGCTCGACGGGCTCGTGGATCTTGCCGTCGACCTCCTTGGTGACGACCTGCGGCTTGCCGATGGTGAGCTCGAAGCCCTCGCGGCGCATCTGCTCGACCAGGATGGCGAGCGCGAGCTCGCCGCGGCCCTGGACCTCCCAGGCGTCGGGGCGCTCGGTCTCCAGGACGCGGAGCGAGACGTTGCCGATGAGCTCGCGGTCGAGGCGGTCCTTGACCTGGCGGGCGGTGACCTTGCGGTCCTTCACGGCGGCCTTGGCGTCGGCGCCCTTGCCGGTGCCGCCGCGGCCGACGAGCGGCGAGGTGTTGGTGCCGATGGTCATGGAGATGGCCGGCTGGTCGACGGTGATCAGCGGCAGCGCGATCGGGTTCTCCGGGTCGGCCAGGGTCTCGCCGATCATGATGTCGGGGATGCCGGCGACGGCGCAGATGTCACCGGGGCCCGCGACCTCGGCCGGCTTGCGGGTGAGCGCCTCGGTCATCATCAGCTCGGTGATGCGGACGTTGGAGACGGAGCCGTCCCGCTTGATCCACGCGACCGTCTGGCCCTTGCGCAGCTCGCCCTGCTCGACGCGGAGCAGCGCGATGCGGCCGAGGAAGTTGTCGGCGTCCAGGTTGGTGACGTGGGCCTGGAGGGGGGCCTCCTCGTCGTACACCGGGGCCGGGACGTGCTCCAGGATCGTGGAGAAGAAGGGCTCCAGGTTCTCGGAGTCCTGCGGGACCGTGCCGTCCTCCGGCTTGGTCAGCGAGGCGATGCCGTCGCGGCCGCAGGCGTAGACGATCGGGAACTCGATCTGGTCCTCGTCGGCGTCCAGGTCGAGGAAGAGGTCGTAGGTCTCGTTGACGACCTCGTCGATCCGGGAGTCCGGGCGGTCCGTCTTGTTGATGCAGAGGATGACGGGCTTGCGCTGCTGGAGGGCCTTGCGCAGCACGAAGCGGGTCTGCGGGAGCGGACCCTCGGAGGCGTCCACCAGGAGGACGACGGCGTCCACCATCGACAGACCGCGCTCGACCTCGCCGCCGAAGTCGGCGTGGCCGGGGGTGTCGATGATGTTGATCGTGATCGGGGCCCCGCCGTCCTTGGGGTGGTACTTCACCGCCGTGTTCTTGGCGAGGATCGTGATGCCCTTCTCACGCTCCAGGTCGTTCGAGTCCATCATGCGGTCGTCGAGCTGCTGGTGGGCGGCGAAGGCACCGGCCTGCTTGAGCATGGCGTCGACGATGGTCGTCTTGCCGTGGTCGACGTGGGCGACGATGGCGACGTTACGGATGTCGTGGCGCGTGGGCATGGGTGGCTTGCGCTTCTCTCGGATCGTGGGAATCGGCGTCAGTTCCTCTTACGCCCGCCGGGCGGACGCGCCACGGCTATGTCCTATGGTACGGGGCTGCCGTGCAAGGGGCTTCCCCGGATCGATCCGAGAGGGTCTACTGGGACGTTTCAGGGTGGGGCTCAGGGTGTGGGGAACGTCATGCCGCCCGGGTCAAGGGGCCGACGCGATCCTGCCCGCCGGGGTCACCGGCGGGCAAGGAACTTGAGCTGCTTCTGAGGTTGTGACCTGTGGTTTCAGCGGTTGGACGGGCTACTCTTGGTCGTTTCGCTCTTCTTGAAACCGATGTCCTGGTACAGGGGGGCGGCGAAGCCCCAGGCGCCGGCGTTCACCACATCCTCCCGGGCGGCCACCAGCTGGGGGCGCTGGTACAGCGGGATGGAGCCGGCCGTGGCCCAGATCCGGGCGTCGGCCTGGCGGATCAGATCGCCCGCCTCCTCCTCGTCGAGGGTGCCGGCGGCCTGGTCGAACAGCTGGTCGATCCGGTCCGTGCCGACGCGCGAGTAGTTCTGCTCGACCAGCAGGGAGCCGTCCGAGGCGGGCTCGGGCTTGGCGAAGATCGGCCGGGCGTCGGTCGCCGGGTAGGCGGAGGCGGGCCAGGAGTAGAGGGCCAGGTCGTAGTCGCCGGAGGCGATGTGGTCCTTGAAGAAGCTCTCGTCGGAGACCTTGGTGACCACGGTGCGGATCCCGACCGTGTCGAGCATCCGGACGATCTTGTCGCCGACCGCCCGCAGCGTCTCGGAGCCGGGCCCCGAGGGCAGGACGAAACGGAGGCTGAGGGCCTTGCCGTCCTTGCCGAGGGCCTGGGAGGCGGCGGGGACGGCGGCGGGGGCGGCGCTGCCCATGGGAGCGTAGGCGCCGGCGACGCCCTGGTCCGGCTTGGTGTTGCCGGGCCGCGCGGCGGCGCGGGCGCCGGTGTCGAGGGCCTCGGCGCGGGCGAGGAGGGCGGCGCTCTCCCGGGCGGCGGCGGGGGCCGGGGCCAGCACCCGGGTGCCGCTCTCGGGGCCGCCGGGGCCGATCTCGGGGGCGGCCGGGAGCTCGCCGGGCTTGTCGTCGCCGACGATGTAGAGGCCCTCGTCGGAGGCTTTGTCCTCGCCGGCCTTGTCCGCGGTGGCCTTCTCCTCGCCGGCCTTGTCCCCGGTGGCCTTCTCCTCGCCGGCCTTGTCCCCGGTGGCCTTCTCCTCTGTCGCCTTCTCCTCTGCGGTCTTCTCCTCGGCCGCCTTCTCCTCCGTGGTCTTCTCCCCGGCCGCCTCCTTCGTGCCGGACTTCTTCTCGGCCTCGGCGCCCGCCTTGGTGCCGGCCGGCTTCTTCTGCGCGCCGCCGGGGACCCAGCCGGCGTCGGCGAGGAGGGCGCGGGCCTCCTTGGTGTCCTGGTCCCCGAGGGCGTCGCTGCTGTCCGCGTAGGCGGCCTGCCCCGACAGGGCGAGGTGGCTGCCGGGCGGTTCGGCCGGGAGTCCGAGCGGCTTGAGCACGGATTCGGCCAGCTCCCTGCGGTCGATGGCGCGGGCGACCGCGCGCCGGACCCGCTCGTCGGCGAGCGGCCCGGACTCGCCGTTGAGGGAGAGCTGGGTGTAGGCGGGCTCCAGGGACTTGCGGACGACATAGCCGGCGAGCGTGTCCTGGGCCTTGGCGTAACGGGCGGCGGCGTCCTTGTTCTCGGCGCGGGCGGCCCTGACCTCCTCGGCCAGCTCCTCGTCCTCGCCGTGGGCCAGCGCCCAGGACCTGAGGGCCTTGCCGGGGGCGATCGAGGAGCCGGGGCCGTGCAGCAGGGCCGCCTCGGCACCGCTGCGGCCCGCGTCGGCGTCCTTGAGGGCGAGGGCGATGCGCTCGGCGGTGGAGCGGTCGATCTCGGCGAGGTCGAGCTTCCCCGAGGCCAGGGCGTCCTCGCGGCCGGCGCGGGGCACGGCCCGCAGGACGAGGCTGTCGAGCTTGGCGGTCCGGCCCCACCAGCGCGGGTTGCGGGTGAGGGTGAGATCGCCGGTCTTCCGGTCCGCCTTGCCGAGGAGGAACGGTCCCGCGGTGGCCTTGAGGGCGGTGCGGGCCCCGTCGTTGAAGGAGTTCGGGGAGCCCATCACCTGCTTCGGGTAGAGCGGGGTGAAGAGGGAGCGCCAGTCGGCGTAGGGCTTGGCGAAGGTGACCCGTACCTCCAGGTCGTTCTTGCCCTTCTCGATCTTCTCGATCCGCTCGTACCCGGCGTTCCTGGCCGTCCAGTAGGCGGTGTCGCGGCCGCTGAGGGCCCGCCACTGGGCGACGAAGTCGGCGGCGCCGAGCTCGCGCCCGTCGCTCCACACGGCCTGCTGGTTGAGCTTGTAGAGGACGACCTGCCGGGGCTCGGTCTCGACGACCTCGGCGCTCTCCAGGTAGTCCGGGTTGAGCCGGGGCCTGCCGCGCTCGTCCAGGGTGTGGAGCGCGGGCAGGACGGCGCCCGCGACGCGGCCGGTGGCGGCGTCGGCGTCGGCCTGGAAGACGTTGTAGGTGGCGGGCAGGGCGTCCACCGCCCAGCGCAGGGTGCCGCCGTCGTCGACCAGGGCCCGCGCGGTGGGCGCGTTGTCCTGGGCGGCGGCCGGTCCGGTGTCGTCCTCGTCGGAGCTGCACCCGGCGAGGACGGTGACGGCGAGGACCGCGCTGGTGAGGGTGGCGACGGAGCGGAGTGTCCGGGAGCGGGGACTCCTGGACGGACCGGCCCATGTCCTCCCCCGGGGGGCGCCGACCTGGGACATGACTTTTACCCCTTCGTCCGGTTTCGTGCCATTGCGAGATGATCAGACTCTCTTACTCATCCCACTGAACGGCACCCGGCGGTCGCGCCCCCTCCGACACGGCGGCGGGGCCCGGCGAACCCACTCGTGCGGCCCAACGGACCCGCCCCCGAACGGTCTTGCGCCCGCGTCAGCCCGTACGGGCCCAGCCCGCGCGGTAGGCGGCCCAGTCGCCCGGCTCCTCCGCGAAGTCCACGTACAGGGCGACGCCGAAGCGCTCGCGGCCCGGGTCGGTGCGCCCGAGGCCGAGCCGGACGCCCCGCACGCCGGCGGCGACGGTCTCGGCGTTCTCGTGGTGGCCCAGGTCGTCCTCGTGGAAGAAGGGAAGCCCCATGAGCAGGTCGGTGGACTCCGGGGTCACCTCCAGGGCGAGCGCCGTCTGCTGGGCGACGTACCCGCCGTACAGGGACTCCAGCGGCATCCAGGTGTCGTACGACATCACGGCGATCTGGTCCACCCGCCGGGCCACCTCGCCGAAGTACTCCTGCGACCACCACTTGCCCTCGTCGCCGAAGAGGCGCAGCGCGGAGTGGGCTCCCGGCAGCGGGTCGATCTGGTGGGCGGCGACGGAGAGCAGCGCCTCGCGCGCCTTCGTCATGCGCCGCAGGTCGTCGAGGAGCGTCAGGTAGTCGGTGTCGCCGGACTGGAGCGGCTCCAGGTCGAAGTGGACCCCGTCGAAGCCGGCGTCGAGGACCTGGACGGCGGAGGCCGTGACCGCCGCGCGGGAGGCGGCGTCGGAGAGCCGCAGGCCGACCGGCCCGTCGTTGGCGAGGACGTCGCCGAGCCACGCCTGGACCCGGATCCCGGGCAGCGTCCGGTGGATGCCGTCGGTCAGCCACTTCGCGCGCGGGTGCTTGGCGGCGGGCAGGGTGCCGTCGTGTTCGAGCGGGCCGGCGTGGACGTACAGGTCCTTGATCCCGGTGCCCTTCAGCCGTTCGGCGAGCGCCGTCAGGTCGGCGTCCGTCTTCCGGCCGTCCACCCACGCGTGCCCGATCCAGTACGCGTCCCTGCCGCGCGTGCGCGCGTCGTCGCGGAGGTCGCCCGCGTAGCTGACGCGCAGGGCGAGCGCGCCGAAGAGCGGCGGCACGATCAGCAGCAGCACCACCCCCAGCACCCACCAGCGCCCCTTGCGCCACATCCGTTTCAGTCGTGCCTGCATCCGTGCCCCCTGAGCGTCGCGGGCCTCCCCGCCCGCTGGAGACCACCGTGAAGATCGGCTCCGACAAGGACGCCCTCGCTCCGCGGTCGGTTTCCGAAGGGCCCACGTCCGGTCGCGAGGGGGCAGCCCCGTACATAACCTCCCTTTTGTGACCCGAATAGCCACCCGAGCCCTGCTCGCGATGCTGGTGGCGGCGTGGTGGCTCGTGGCGCCCGCCGCGGCCGGCGCCCGCGCGGACGACCCCGTCGTCCTCCCCTCCGACGGGCAGATCCTCGACCGGGTGGGCGCCCTGCGCGACCGCAGGCCCGAGGTCGAGGCGGCCCTCGACCGGCTCTACGACGACCGGCGGATCCAGCTCTTCGTGGTCTACGTACGGGACTTCTCCGGCCGCGACGGCCAGGACTGGGCGGACGCGACCGCGGAGCGCAACGGCCTCGGCCTCGACGACGTGCTGCTCGCCGTCGCCACCCACGACCGGCGGTACGGCTACTCCGCCGACCCCGACTCGCGCCTCACCCAGGCCCAGCTCGACGATGTGGCCCGGACGGCGATCGAGCCGGCGCTCCGGGAGAACGACTGGGCGGGCGCGGCGATCGGCGCCGCCGACGGCTACTCCGCCGTCCTCGCCGGCCTGCCCGTCCCGGTCCCGTCGCTCACCCCGGGACCGGCCGACCCGGGCGGCCCCGGCTCCGTCTCCGGGACCGACCTGATCCTCCCGGTGGCGCTCGTCGGCGGCGCCGGGGCGGCGGCGGTGTACGCGTACGCCCGCCGGCGCCGGCGGGTCACCACCCGCACCACGCCCGGCGGCGGGCAGGGCTGGGGGGCGCCCGCGCCGCCCTCCCTGGAGGAGCTGGACGGCGAGGCGCGGCGGACGCTGGTCGCCACCGACGACGCCGTCCGCACCAGCCAGGAGGAACTGGGCTTCGCCACCGCCCAGTTCGGCGAGGAGGCGGCCCGTCCCTTCGAGGAGGCGGTGGCCTTCGCCAAGGAGCAGCTGACCGCCTCCTTCCGGCTGCGGCAGCAGCTCGACGACTCCTTCCCCGAGGACGACGCCACCCGGCGCGCGATGCTCGACGAGATCCTGCGCCGCTGCGCCGACGCCGACGCCCGGCTGGACGCGGAGACCGAGGACTTCGACCGGCTGCGGGCGCTGGAGCGGACCGCGCCCGAGGCGCTGGCCGCGGTGGAGGCCGCCTTCCGCGAGCAGACGGGAAGGGTCTCCGGGGCCGAGGCGGCGCTGGCCGAGATGCGCGAGCGGTACGCCGGACCCGCGGCCTCGCCGGTCGCCGGCGACGTCGAGCAGGCCAAGGACCGGCTGGTCTTCGCCACCACCCACGTCAACCAGGCCCGGCAGGCCGTCGACGCCGGCGACACCGGCGCGGCCGCCGTGCACGTACGGGCCGCCGAGGGCGCGGTCGACCAGGCGGCCCGGCTGATCGAGGCCGTGGACCGGCGGGCGCGGGAGCTGGCCGAGGCGGCGGGCCGGCTGCCCGGCGCGCTCACCGAGACCGACGCCGACCTGGCCGAGGCGCGCGGGCGCCTCGAAGGGGCCGCCGGGGGCGCCTCCACGGGTGACCTGCGCGGCCGGATCGCCCGTGCGGAGGCGGTGGCGGCGGAGGTGCGGCGGGGGATGGAGTCGGGGCGGTACGACCCCCTGGACGCGTTGCGCCGGATCGAGGAGGCCGACACGGCGCTCGACGCGGCGCTGGCGGGCGCGCGGGAGCGGGAGTCCGGCGACCGGCGCGCCCGGGACCTCCTCGACCAGGCGCTGCTGACGGCGCGGGCGGAGCTGGGGGCGGCCTCCGACTACGTCCAGACCCATCGCGGCGCGGTGGGCAGCGAGGCGAGGACCCGGCTGGCGGAGGCCCAGCGGCGCCTCGATCGCGCGGGGGCGCTGGCCGCGGACGAGCCGCAGGCGGCGCTGGCGGAGGTGCGGCAGGCGGACGGGCTCGCCCGGCGCGCGCAGGAGCTCGCGGAGCAGGACGTGCGCCGTTACGGGAACCCGAACGGCCTGGGCGGTGTATCAGGAGGGGGAGGGAGCGGTGGCGGCGGGCTGGGCGGGGCGGTGCTCGGCGGCATCATCCTCGGCGGGCTGTTCGGCGGGGGTTCCCGCGGAGGAGGGGGCGGGCGTGGGGGCGGTTTCGGGGGTGGCTTCGGGGGCGGAGGTTTCGGCGGCGGGCCGGGCAGCTTCGGCGGCAGCGGCACGCGCGGCCGGCGGGGCGGCGGCGGCCGCTTCTGAGTTCCACGTCCACGCGATCTCGTCCCGTACGACCCTGCAAGGAGCAGCGCATGAGCAAGCAGACCGTCCTCGGCCGTGTCACCCAGCTGGCGAAGGCGAACATCAACGCCCTCCTCGATCAGGCGGAGGACCCGCAGAAGATGCTGGACCAGCTGATCCGCGACTACTCGGGCAACATCACGGAGGCCGAGCAGGCCGTGGCCACCACCATCGGCAATCTGCGGATGCTGGAGCAGGACCACGCGGAGGACGTGGCGGCGGCGGCCGAGTGGGGCGGGAAGGCGCTGGCGGCCAGCCGGAAGGCGGACGAGCTGCGGGGCGGCGGGCAGACGGCGGAGGCGGACCGCTTCGACAACCTGGCGAAGGTCGCGCTGGGCCGCCAGCTCCAGTCGGAGCAGGAGGCGCGGACGGCCGAGCCGACGATCGCCTCGCAGACCGAGGTGGTGGGCAAGCTGACCTCCGGCCTGGACCAGATGAAGGCCAAGCTGGCCGAGCTCCGGGCCAAGCGGGACGAGCTGGTGGCGCGCTCCCGCTCGGCGCAGGCGCAGAACAGGATGATGGACGCGGTGAAGAGCGTCGACGTGCTGGACCCGACGAGCGAGCTGAGCCGCTTCGAGGAGAAGGTGCGCCGGGAGGAGGCGCGGGCGCTGGGCCAGCAGGAGCTGGCCGCGTCCTCGCTGGACGCCCAGTTCGAGCAGCTGGACGCGCTCGGGGACGAGGCGGAGATCGCGGCCCGGCTGGCCGCCCTCAAGGCGGCCTGACACGCCCTAGAACATGCTGAGGAGCTGGTCCACGGTGGGTTCCGCCGTGGGCCCGCCGTCGGGCAGGCCCAGCTCGAACCAGACGGTCTTGCCGCGCGGGGTGCGGCGCGCGCCCCAGGACGCGGAGAGCAGTCCGACGAGCTGGAGGCCGCGGCCGCCCTCGTCGGTGTCCTTGGCCCGGCGGCGGCGCGGCTGGACGAGCCCGGCGTCCCAGACCTCGCAGACGAGGGTGCGGTCGCGCAGCAGCCGGAGCCGTATCTCGCCCTCGCCGTACCGCAGCGCGTTGGTGACGAGCTCGCTGACGAGGAGTTCGACGGTGTCGACGAGCGCGTCGAGGCCCCAGGCGGTGAGCTGGGTACGGGCGAGTTCTCTGGCCCGGCCGACGGAGCGGGGCTCGCGGGGCAGCCGCCAGTCCCCCACCGCCTCGGCGGGCAGTCCCCGGATCCGGGCCATCAGGAGGGCGATGTCGTCCTCGCCGTGGCCGGTGTCGAGGGTGGTGAGGACCCGGTCGCAGACGTCCTCCAGGGGGCGGTCCCGGTGGGTGAGGGCCCGCCGGAAGGCGCTGAGGCCCTCGTCGAGGGGGTGGTCGCGGGACTCGACGAGCCCGTCGGTGTAGAGGGCGAGGAGGGAGCCCTCGGGGAGTTCGACCTCGACCTCCTCGAAGGGCTCGCCGCCGACGCCCAGCGGCATCCCGGGCGGCACGTCGAGGAGCAGCGCCTCCTCGCCCGGTTCGACGAGCACGGGCGGGAGGTGGCCGGCGTTGGCGAAGGTGCAGCGCCGGGTCACCGGGTCGTAGACGGCGTAGACGCAGGTGGCGAGGTAGACCTCGGAGAGTTCGGGGCCGCGGTTCTTGTGGGCGCGGGACTGCTGGGCTCCGATGGGCGCGCCGAGGCCGCGGGCGATCTCGTCGAGGTGGGAGAGGACCTCGGCGGGTTCGAGGTCGAGCTGGGCGAGGGTGCGGACGGCGGTGCGCAGTTCGCCCATGGCGACGGCGGCGCGCAGGCCGCGCCCCATGACGTCGCCGATGACGAGGGCGGTGCGGTGGCCGGGGAGTTCGATGACGTCGAACCAGTCGCCGCCGACCTCGGTGGCGTCGGTGCCGGGGAGGTAGCGGCAGGCGATGTCGAGTCCCGCCGCCTCGGGGTCGCCGGGCGGGAGGAGGCTGCGCTGGAGGATGAGGGCCCGCTCGTGCTCGCGGCGGTAGAGGCGGGCGTTGTCGATGCAGACGGCGGCGCGGGCGGCGAGTTCGACGGCGAGGGCCCGGTCGCGCTCGCCGAAGGGCTCGCTGCCCTTGGTGCGGGAGAACTGGGCGAGGCCGACGACGGTGTCGTGGGCGAGCATGGGGACGACCAGGGTGGAGTGGACGAGGTCGCCCTCGCCGCCGGGCACGGTCCGGACGCGGCCGGTGCGCAGCGCTCCGGCGCACGGGGAGTTGAAGGGGTAGCGGTGGACGGCGCCGACCTCGATGGGGACGGGCGCTCCGCCGTCGCCGGCCGGTCCGTGGCCCTCGTCGGTTCTGAGCGGGGTGTCGGAGACGGCGCTGGCGAAGGCGACGCGGCGGAGTTCGGCGCTGCCGGCGCCGTAGCCGACGTCGTGGGAGCTGCCCCAGCGGCCGGGCGGGGCCTCGTCGCCGGTGAGGAGGCCCTGGTAGAGGTCGACGGAGGCGAGGTCGCAGAAGCCGGGGACGGCGACGTCGAGGAGTTCGCGGGCGGTGGCCTCCAGGTCGAGGGAGTTCCCTATGCGGGCTCCGGCCTCGTTGAGGAGGGCGAGGTTGCGGCGGGCGCTGGCGGCCTCGCGGGCCGCGTTCTGCCGGCGGGTGACGTCGATGCCGAGACCGGCGACGCCGATGGGGCGGCCGGAGCCGCTGTGCACCCGGTAGAGGTTGATGGACCAGTGGCGGCGGATCCGGGCTCCGGGGGCGGCGCCGGTGATCCGGAGGTCGGTGACGGACTCGCCGGTCTCCAGGACGCGGCGGAGGGCGGCGGTCATCCGGTCGGCCTCGGGCTTGGCGAGGTAGTCGTGGACGCTCCGGCCGCGGTGGTCGTCGGCCTCACCGCCGAAGACGGCGGCGAAGCGCTGGTTGGCGCGCTTGACGGTGAGGTCGGTGCCGAAGAGGAGGAAGCCGAAGGGTGATTGGCCGAAAATGGCCTGGGAAGCGGCGAGGTCGGTCTCGATCCGCCGCAGCGCCCGGACGTCGACGACGATGCAGAGGGCGGCCCGCTCGCCGGTCTCGGTCTCGCTCGGCATCACGTACATCTCGGCGATGCCGTGGGTCCGGCCCGGTGCGGGGCCGCCCGCCTGGCCCGGGATGCCGGGGATACGGAAGGGGACCAGGCCGGTCCATTCGCGTCCGTCGAGGATCTCCTTGACCCGCTGGTGGCCGCGATCGCGCAGCTCGGCGGGCATGAACGCCTCGACGGGGTCCTTGCCGCGGGCTTCCTGGGCGGGCACCCCGAAGAGCTCCGCCGCCCGGCGGCTCCACTGGTCGACGCGTCCGTCGGGCCCGAGGGAGAAGGAGGCGACCCGGATGTAGTCGTAGATCGAACCGGGCGGGCTGCTCTGCCACACGACGCCGCCCGTCGTCTCGGATATCTCGCTCACGCGACCGTCCCCTCCAGCTCACCGCACCGGACCGGCCATGCCCGCAGTATTCAGCACGGCGGGCTCCGGCGGCACGACGTCCACGATCACAGGGTGGTCTCGGTCGGCTCGTGACCCGCTCCGGTGATCGTCGTCCCTCTCTCTTTACTCACCAGGGAGAGCGAGCTCGAACCATACGGTTTTCCCGGTGCTGCCCTGCCGCGTCCCCCAGCGGCGGGCGGAGCAGGCCACGAGACCGAGCCCGCGGCCCCCCTCGTCGTCGGGGCCCGCGGGCCGTTCGGTGGGCGGATCCGGAAGCGGATCGGAGACCTCCACGAGGAGCGCGGAGTGCCGGGGCGGGTCGGTCGTCGCTCCCTCGGCCCTCAGGATCCGCACCCCGATGGGCCCGGAGGCGTACCGCAGCGAGTTGGTGACCAGCTCGCTGACCAGCAGGACGGCCACGTCCCCCACGGCCGCGTCGACCTCCCAGGAGCGGAGCGTCTCGCGGACGGCGTGGCGGGCGGTGCGCACGGCGTCGGCCTCCGCCGGGAAGTTCCACTCGGCGCGGACGCCGTCGGTGTCGATCACACGCGATCACTTCCCCAAGCGTGGTGCAGCAGGAAGAGGATCTCCCTCTCCCGAGGGACCAAAGGGGACATACCCGAAATCAGGTGCGAAATATCCCTCTGGGGGCGGCTACCGGCGCACGGTGGCACGAACGGCGTAGGCGGCGGGCCGTACGCCGGGATCAGGGGCGCGCGGCCGGGAGCCTGCGCGCCGCTTCCGCGACCGCGGGGCGGTCCTGGTCGAGCCAGTCCACGGCGTCGAGTTCGTCGCGGGCGAGCCACCGGAGCGCGTCGTGGTCCTCCAGGGGGCGGGGCTCGCCGGAGAGGAGCCGGGCGGTCCAGACCCGGAGGACGTAACCGGGCTTGAGGGGCCATTCGCCGGGGATCCGCTCGCCGGGCTCGGCCTCGACGCCGAGCTCCTCGCGGAGTTCGCGGACGAGGGCGTCCTCCGGGCGCTCGCCCGGCTCCACCTTGCCGCCGGGCAGCTCCCAGCGGCCGGCGAGGTCGGCGGGGGCGCTGCGGCGGGCGGCGAGCAGCCTGCCCCCGTCGAAAAGGGCGGCCGCGACGACGACCACGGCACCGGTCCCGCGTTCGGGTCCGGTGCCGTGGTGTGAGGTGCTGTCGGTCATGCCCGCGAGGGTAGCCGGGGCATCAGGGGGTGGGTGCGACGCGTTCGACCCAGTAGATCTGCTTGTGGCCGCGGGAGTCGAGCGTGTCCGCGATCTTCTGGGCTTCGTCCTGGGTGGCGTACCGCCCCACCCGGTAGCGGTTGCCGTTGTCGTCCTGCCGTATCACGAGCCACGGTTGGACGGCGCCGCTGTCGGTCATCAGGCTTCTCCCTCCGCCGGGCCAGGCATCACCAAGGATCTCCAGGAAACCTCGATCCGCATATGCCTGAGCTTACGCCTGACCTTCACACAGCGGATACGGATTTTCACCAAGAGATACGGATCGGCCGGGAACCGCCCCATGGCGGCCGAGGCACCCGCACAACACACCGCCGCCCCGGCCGGTGTCGGCGGGGGCGGCGGGGGTGGTGGGGCGGCGGGGGCGGTGGCGGGGGCGGCGGGGCGGCGGGAGAGGGGTCCTCGGACAGGCCCTAGCGGACCGGGAGGTGGTACGAGAGGCGGTAGCGGTCGGCGGGGACGACGACGTCGGCGGTCTCGACGGCGCGGCCCGAGGCGTAGAAGGTGCGCTCGACGACCATCACCACATGGCCGGGCACCCCGCCGAGGACGAGCAGCTCCTCGGCGAGACCGGGGCGGGCGCCGACCTCCTCGACCACGTTGTCCACGACGACGTCGATCGCGGCCATCCGCTCGACCACGCCGCAGCCGCCGAGCGGCCCCTCCTCGGGGAGCATGACGGGGGTGCGGCCGGTGACGGCGAGCGGCTCCCAGGAGGTGGCGATCATCATGGCCTCGCCGCCGTCCCGGTAGACGTACCGGGTGCGCATCACCCGGTCGCCGGGCTCGATGGCGAGGCGGGCGGCGATCTCCCGGCCGGCCTCCTCCTGCTCGCTGCTCGCGTCCCAGGTGCCGCGGGCGCCGTCGACGGCCTGCTCCTGCCGGAAGGGGGTCGCGCCGGAGGCGGGGCGGTAGCCGGAGCGGGCGACGCGGCGGGGCACCGGGCGCTCCCGCACATACGTCCCCGAGCCGGACCGGCCCTCGACGAGCCCCTCGGCCATGAGCACCTTGCGGGCCTCCAGCGCGACGGTGTCCGACACCCCGTACTCCTCGCGGATGCGTGCCTGCGAGGGGAGACGGGTATGCGGCGGGAGCGAGCCGTTCGCGATCTTCTGCCGCAGATCGCTCGCCACGCGCAAATAGGCGGGCTGCTCACCGAACGTCACTGGACACTCCCCTCAGGTTGACGGACAGCTACAGCCTGACAACCGAATGTGGCCATCCGCAAGCATGGGCCAGAGTTTCACTCGAAGTGATGAAGGCGAATCGCCTCCCTCCGACCCCTTGACCCCTATTGGTCTGGACCAATAACTTCCGTGCTGCGCGTCCACGCTCCATCCCGCCTCGCACAGGAACGAGCCCATGCGTCCCAGAGTTCTGACCAAGCTGACCCTCGGCACGGCCGCGGCCGCCGCCCTCGGCCTCCTCGCCACCCTGGCCCCCGCCGCGGGCGCCCACCCGCACCACCCCACCCCCCGGCCGCCCGCCGCCGAACACGCCCTCAAGCGGATCGGCTACTTCACCCAATGGGGCATCTACGGGCGGAACTTCCAGGTCAAGGACCTGGACACGAGCGGCACCGCGGCCAAGCTCAGCCACATCAACTACGCCTTCGGCATCGTCGACAAGGCCGGCAAGTGCGTCATCGGACCGGTGCCCGGCTCCGACCCCTGGGCCGACTACGTGCGCCCGGTCGACGCGGCCACCTCCGTGGACGGCGTCGCCGACACCGCCGAGCAGCCGCTCGCCGGCAACTTCAACGAGCTGCGCGAGCTGAAGGCGAAGCACCCGAACCTCAAGGTCATGATCTCGCTGGGCGGCTGGAGCGGATCGGCGTACTTCTCCGACGCCGTGCGCACCCCCGCCTCGCGCAAGGCCCTGGTGTCCTCCTGCATCGACCTGTACATCAAGGGCAACCTCCCGCAGGACGGCGCCCGCGGTGGCGCCGGAGCGGCCGCCGGCCTCTTCGACGGCATCGACCTCGACTGGGAGTGGCCGGGCTCCGAGGGCAACCCGGGCAACATCATCCGGCCCGAGGACAAGGTCAACTTCACGGCGGTGGTGCGGGAGTTCCGCAAGCAGCTGGACACGTACGGGCGTTCACTGCCGAAGCGCAAGCACTACGAGCTCAGCGCGTACGTGCCCACCGCCCCCGCCAAGATCGACGCGGGCTTCGAAGTCTCCAAGATCATGCGGGACTTCGACTTCGTGAACCTCCAGGGCTACGACTTCCACGTCTCCGGCGAGGCGACCGCCAACCAGCAGTCCGCGCTCTTCGCCCGGAACGACTGGAGCGTCGAGGGGACCGTCACGTCCTGGCTGCGGCGCGGCGCCCCGGCGCACAAGCTGGTGGTCGGCATGCCGTTCTACGGCCAGGGCTGGACCGGCGTGACCGGCGGCGGCGACGGCCTCGGCCAGCCCGCCGCGGGCCCCGCACCCGCGACCTGGGCGCCCGGCTCCGAGGACTACAAGAACCTCAAGAAGCTGGCGGAGTCGGGGACGTACAAGCTCCACCGGGGGTACCGCAACGGGCACGCCTGGCTCTTCGACGGCACCACCCTGTGGACCTACGACGACCCCTCCGTGCTGCGCACCAAGGCCGGCTGGGTCCGCTCGCACGGGCTCGGCGGCGCGATGATCTGGTCCCTGGACGGCGACACCGCCGACGGCGAGCTGATCAGCGCCATCGACCGCGGCCTCACCCGCCGCTGAACCACCCCCGCTCCCCCGGGACCGCCCTCCGGCGGCTCCCGCGGGGCCGCGGACCGGTCCGCTGGTGACGACGTCACCGGGGCACGGGACGGCGGCTGGTCACGGGCCGCCGTCCCCGCCCCGGCGCCGCCGCCCGGCACCGGGCCGGTCCGCACAGGGGCCGGGTCTCTCGCGCGGAGACCCGGCCCCGTCCGCGTACGCGCAGGACCTTTCCCGTACGCGCCCGGTGCGCGCCCCGGTCAGGCGGAGCCGTGGTCGCCCGGTCGGCGCTCCGGGTCGGGCGGAGCCGTGATCACCCGGTCGGCGCTCCAGGTCAGGCGGAGCCGTGGTCGCCCGGGGCCTGCGGAGGCGTGACCGTGAGGCCCAGGGCCTTGCGGACGCCGGCGCTGCCGTTCTCCGGCAGCAGCTCCCACGCCCGGTCGTACGCGCTCCAGAACGCCTCCGCGTCCTTCGCCCCGGCCAGCTTCGCCCACTGCTTCGACGCCGCGTCCAGGCTCTTCACGTACGCCCCCATGGGCGCCCGCGCCGACTGCGGCCAGGTCCGGTCCCGCAGGCCGGAGCGGGCCTGGTCGATCGCCGCGCGCACGTCGGCGGCCCAGACGCGGTTCGCCTCGACGTCGTCCTCGGGGTCGGTGTCCGGCTCCGCGAAGACGGCGTCCTCGACGGGGTTGGCGTGCGTCAGGAAGGCGAGCTGGTCGGAGGTGAGCGTGGTGCGGTCGGAGCGCAGCGAGCCCTTCGTCGGCTCCTCGCCGCCGAGGCCGCAGGCGATCCGGTGCTCCCCCTCCAGCCACGACCGCCGGTCCGGGAAGTAGTAGAGGCTCCAGGTGTCCTCGCCCAGCGTCCAGGTGTCCAGGGCGTACGCGGTGGCCATGGTCTCGCACCGCTCCTCCCCTATCCGCTCCAGTTCCTTCTCGCCCGGCCAGCGGTCGAAGCCGGTGACCTCGAACCGGCCGGTGATCTCGCCGTCGTGGGACGCGGCGCAGTCGACGACCTCGACGCCGAGGGTGTACTCGCCCTCCTTCGCGTCGTCCAGGAAGCACTCGCCGGTGCGCAGCTCCATGGGCAGGCGGGCCGAGGCGGCGTCCCGCACGCCGTCCCTGAAGCCCTGGAACGCCTCCTGCACCTGCCCGGTGAGCAGGCCGACGAGGACGAGCAGGGTGCTGACCGAGGAGAGCGCGATGCCGGCGACGGCGAGCCCCTTGCCGCCCTGCCCCCGCTTCTTGATCTGCCGCAGCGAGAAGACGCCGAGGACGAGGCCGAGCGGCGGGAGGCAGCAGACGATGCCGCTGACGAGCGAGCCGATCGCGAGGCCGTTGGTGGTCACCGGAGGCCGCCCGTACGGCCCGTAGGGGCCGGGGAGGCCGGCGTAGGGCATGCCGGGCGAGGTGTACGGGCCGGGGGCCGCGTACGGGCCCGCGGCGGGGTACGCGCCCGGCGCGGGGGTGCCGGGCGTCACCGGCTCGGGCGGCTGGGGCGGCGGGGTCGGCTCCACGGACACGTGCTCCTGTTGGGGCGGGACGAACAGACGATCGGGCGCGCGCATCGTACGCGGTCGGGCCGGGGCGGCCGCGACGCGGGGCACGGCGAAGGGGCGGCCACCGGGTGGTGGCCGCCCCTCGGGCGTTCAGGTCGTTCGGGGCGTCAGGCTCGGGTCAGAACTGGAGCGCCCAGGAGTCGATCTTGCCGGTGTCCGCGTTCGCGTTGTCGGTGACGCGCAGCTTCCACGTGCCGTTGGCGACCTCGGAGGAGGCGTTCACGGTGTAGGTGGTGTTGATGTTGTCCGAGCTGCCGCCGGTGCCGAAGCCCTTCAGCGTGTAGGCGGTGCCGTCGGGGGCGATCAGCTGGACCTGGAGGTCGCCGATGTAGGTGTGGACGATGCTCACCGGGACCTGGAGGGCGGACGGGGCGTTGCCGGCGACGCCGCTGACGGTGACCGGGGACTCGACGGTCGCGTTGTCGTTGATGGCGTAGTCGGCGGTGTTCTCGAACTTCTTCCCGGGCGGCGGGGTGGTGCCGCCGCCACCGACGTACAGCAGCCGGTTCGGGGAGCCGCTGCCCGGGTTGGTCACCACGTTGGGCGTGGCGGCGTTCACCAGGGCGGTCCCGACCTGGGCCGGGGTGGCCGTCGGGTTGTCGCCGAGGTAGAGCGCGGCGGCGCCGGCGACGTGCGGGGACGCCATCGACGTGCCGGAGATCGTGTTGGTCGCGCTGTCACCGGTGTGCCAGGCCGACGTGATGGAGGAGCCCGGAGCGAAGATGTCCACGACGGAGCCGTAGTTCGAGAAGCTGGAGCGGGCGTCCGTGCTGGTCGTGGAGCCGACCGTGAGGGCCTCCGACACGCGGGCCGGGGAGTAGTTCGACGCGTTGGCGTTGCTGTTGCCGGCGGCGACGGCGTAGGTGACGCCGGACGCGATCGAGTTGCGGACGGCCGCGTCGAGGGTCGCGTCGGCACCGCCGCCGAGGCTCATGTTGGCGACGGCCGGCTTGACGGCGTTGCGGGTCACCCAGTCGATGCCCGCGACGACGCCGGCGGTGGTGCCGGAACCGTTGTTGTCGAGCACCCGGACGCCGACGATCTTGGCCTTCTTGGCCACGCCGTAGGCGGAGCCCGCGACCGTACCGGCCACGTGGGTGCCGTGACCGTTGCCGTCCTGGGAGACGTTGTCGTTGTCCACGGCGTCGAAGCCGTTGAAGGCGCGCCCGCCGAAGTCGCTGTGGCTGATGCGGACGCCGGTGTCGATGATGTACGCGGTGACGCCCTGACCGGCGGTGTCCGGGTAGGTGTAGCTCTGGTTCAGCGGGAGGGCCCGCTGGTCGATCCGGTCCAGGCCCCAGGACGGCGGGTTCGGCTGGGTCGCGTTGATGCTGAAGACGCGGTTCTGCGCCACGGACTTCACGGCGGGGTCGGCCGCGAGCTTCTTGGCCTGCGCCTCGGAGAGCTCGACGCTGTAGCCGTTGAGGGCGGAGGTGTACGTCTTCTTGATCTTCGCGCCGTACTCGGCGGCGACCGCGCGTCCCTCGGCGGTCTCGGCCGGCGCCGAGTCCTCCAGGGTGACGATGTAGCTGCCCGCGATGGCGCCTTCGGCCCCGGCGTTCTGGATGACGCCCTCCGGGGCCGGCGGTGCGGCCACGGCGGGAAGGGTGGAGAGCGAGCCGAGGGCGACGGCGGCGACGGCTATGGCCGCGGCGGTGGAGATTCTGCGGCGCGAGTCATGCGTCACTGACATGTGAGGTGTCCTCCTCGTGGGGGGTGCTCCCGTGGGGATGGAGCCCGAGTGACCTTCACTCACGGCAGGGGCATGACAAGAATGCACGGGGTACGACACGACCCCCGCGGCTTCCGGCCGCCCTGCCGTCGACCGAAAGATTGACCGATCCATAGGAATCCCACAAGGGCACCCGCACGACGGCAACACCCTTGCCATACACCAGACATGATTGATCGTCACTTCCGGCGGAACCGTTTCCCGGCGCTCACCTGCGCGGTTCCCCGCCGGGCGGCGCGACCCCGACTCCCGCCCGCCGCCCGTGAATTCACCGCGCCGAAACACCCGGGGGCGGGCCCGTCCCCGATCCCCCGGGAGACGAACCCGCCGACACGGCTCAGAACTCGTCGGCGCCGGAGCGGAGTTCGGGCGTCCAGTACCCGGTCACGGCGACCGCCTCGTCCACGGCGACACCGCCGGCCGGGGCGGCCACCACGACGCTGCCCTCGGCCGGTCCTGCGGCGGCGAAGAGGTTCACGTTGAACTCCTTGACCACCTTGTTGTCCTCGTGGACACCGCCGCGCGAGACCCGCACGTTGGCGTAGGCGGGCGCGCCCGGGTCCAGAACCACGGGGGCGGCCGGCTTGCTCTTGGCGACCGGCGGCACGTCCTTCGCCGTCTGGATCGCGCCGAAGGCGATCAGCGGGTGGCCGAGGAGACGGCAGGCGCGGCCGGAGGTGTTGGTGGCGGTCAGGACGATGTGCTCGGTGGGCACCTCGTCGGCCTTGGCCGCGGTGATCGTCACGTCGCCGTAGGCGCAGACCGGGGCCTTGGCGTCGGTGATGCTGCCCGTTCCCGAGGCGGTCCCGGATGCGGACCCCGAGCCGGACCCGGAGGCGGTCCCCGAGCCGGACCCGGAGGCCGTCTCCGAGCCCTCCGCTCCGTCGCCCTTCGCGGCGGCGGGGGCGGCGGACGACGGCCCGGAGGAGGCCGTGGGGGCCGTGGAGGAGGTCGCGGACGGGGTCCCGGCGGAGGTCGCCGACGGCGTCGCGGAGGAGGCCGTGCTCCTCGCGCTGCCGGCGTCCTTCGCCCCCGTGTCCCCTCCCCCGCAGGCCGTCAGCGAGAGCGAGGCCGCGGCGAGCGCGGCCACGAGCAGCGCGGTCCTGGCGGTGCGGTGAGCGGTGCGGTGAGCGGTGCGGTGTGTCGTACGCATGCGGTGATCCCCCGTGGAAGCGTGAAGCCGAAGCGTGAAGCGTCGGACGAGATGTGGCCGGTCGTAGCCGAGTACAGACTCCGGCCCCGCGCTGCCGTCCCGCTTGCGTATCGCTAACGCCCCGCCGCCAGCCGCGAGAGCCGCTCCGCCGCGCGCGCCGAGCCCTCCGTGAAGCCGGCCGCCTCGGCGTCGGCGGCGGCCCGTTCCAGCTGGTGGGCCGCCTCCTCGACGCGCCCGATGCCGGCCAGCGCCTCACCCCGCACGATCCGCAGCTGGGCCTGGACGACCACGGCGTCGGGGGCGACGAGTTCCCCGGCGCGAAGGACGTGCTCCAGCGCCTGCTCGTACTCCTCCGCGCCCAGACAGTGGGCCGCCAGGTGCTGGAGGGTCAGCACCTGCGTCGACGGGTGCCCGGTCCGGTCGGCGAGCGCGACCGCCTCCGTCATCAGGACGCGGGCCCTCGCGGAATCCCCCGTGGCGTCCAGCACGGCGGCGTGGTTCACCACGGCGATCGCCTCGCTGATCGGATCCCCGGCCAGCGCGGCCAGGGCCGGCGCCCGCTCCAGGTGGACGAGCGCCTCCGTGTGCCGCCCCTCCTCGTGCAGGATCCAGCCGAGCAGCGCCCGCGTCCGGGACTCCGCGTCGGGGTCGCCGGCCGCCACCGCCGAGGCGAGCCCCGCCTCCAGGAGCGGGGTCCAGCCGTCCTGGAGCCGCATCAGCATCAGCGGCCAGGCCACGAGCGCCAGCCGCCAGGCCCGGTCGTGCAGTCCGAGGGCGGCGGATGCGGCCACCGCCCCTTCCAGGGCGGGGCGTTCGGCCACGTACCAGTCGAGCGCGGCCGAACGCCCCTCGAACTCGGGGATCGCGGCGGGCCGCCGCGCGTCGGCGGGCAGCGCGTAGCAGGGCTGTGAGCCGGGTTCGGCCGCCGCGTCGGCCGCGAGCCCGGCGTACAGGTAGTGGTCGAGGAGCCGGCGCAGCCCCTCCGGGTCGGCCTGCGGGGCGAGCCCCCGGGCGTAGAGGCGTACGAGGTCGTGCGGGGTCCAGCGGCCGGGCACCGCCTCCGTCAGCAGGTGCGCGGCGGCGAGCCGCTCCAGGTCGGCCGTGGCGCGCGCCGGGGTGGTGCCGGTGAGCGCGGCGGCGGCGAAGTGGTCCAGGTCGGAGCCGGTGTGCAGGCCGAGCGCGCGGAAGGCGCGGGCGGCGGACTCGGGGAGCTGCTGCACGGTGAGCCGCAGGGCGGCGGACACGCCGACGTCCTCGACGTCGAGGAGGGCCAGCCGGCCCTGTTCGTCGGCGAGTTCGCCGACCATCGCGCCCAGGAGGCGGCCCGGGCGCTCGGCGAGCCGGGCGGCGGTCACCCGCAGCGCGAGCGGCAGTCCGTCGCAGAGCCCCGCGAGGCGGGCCGCCGCTTCCGGCTCCGCGGCGACCCGCGCCTCCCCGAGCACGCTCGCGAGGAGTGCCGTCGCCGCGTCCGGCGGCAGCTGGCCGAGCGGCACCGGACGGGCCGCGTCGGAGGCGACGAGGCCGCCGAGCCGGTCCCGGCTGGTCACCACGGTCACGCACGCCTCACCGCCCGGCAGCAGCGGCCTGACCTGCTCCGAGGAGCGGGCGTTGTCGAGGACGACGAGCATCCGGCGGCCCGCGGTCAGGCTGCGGAAGAGCGCCCCGCGCCCCACCGCGGTCTCCGGCACCCGCTGCTGCGGCACGCCGAGCGCGAGCAGGAACTCCCGCAGCACGACCCCCGGCTCGGGCGCGGGGGTGTCGCTGAAGCCGCGCAGGTCGGCGAAGAGCCGCCCGTCGGGGAAGGCGTCCCGCCGACGGTGCGCCCAGTGCACGGCGAAGGCCGTCTTGCCGACCCCGGCCGGTCCCGTCACCAGGCAGACGGGCCCCTCGCCCGCGCCGGCCGCCCGGTCGAGCAGCCGGATCTCGGTCTCCCGTCCGGTGAACCCGCGGGGCACCCGCGGCAGCAGCTCGGGCACGGCGGAGGACCCCTGCGGGGACGGCTCGCCCACGGCGGACGGCCCCGGCGACGACGGCTCGGGCGCGTCGGGCACCGGGGCGAGGGCCGCCCCCTGGTCGCGCAGCAGCCCCGCGTACGTCTCGCTCAGCGCCCCGCCCGGGTCGACGCCCAGCTCCTCGGCGAGCAGCCGGCGGGTGCGGTGGTACCAGTCGAGCGCGTCCGAGCGGCGGCCCGCCCGGGCCAGCGCCGTCATGAGCGCGGCGGCCAGCGACTCGCGCAGCGGGTGCGCGACGGCCTCGGTCCGCAGCACGGCGGCGGCCCTGCCGTGCTCGCCCAGCTTCCCGTACGCCTCCGCCAGCGCCTCCACCGAGGAGAGCCGCAGCTCCTCCAGGGCGGTGGCGGCGGCGTCGAGGGGTCCGCTGGGCACGGTGCCGGTGAGCGCGGGCCCCTGCCAGTACGACAGCGCCTCGCGCAGCATCCGTACGGTGTCGGCGGCGTGCCGCTGCGCGCCCGCGAGGCCCACCAGCTCCTCGAACCGGTGCGCGTCGACCAGCGACTCCGGCATCCGCAGCAGATAGGCCGAGCCCTGCGTGGTGAGCTCGACGCCGTACGCCTCCGCCCCGTGCGCGGCGAGCAGCGCCCGCAGCCGCGAGACGTGCCCCTGGAGCACCGTCTTGGCGTGCGTCGGGGGCTCGTCCTCCCACAGCGCGTCCATCAGCCCCGTCACGTGCACGGCCGTGTTGGGGCGCAGCAGCAGCGCGGCCAGCAGACTGGTCCGCTTCGCCGGCCCCGGGGCGACGTCGCCGCCCTCCGTCACCACCGCGACGGATCCGAGCAGCCGGAACTCCACCCGTACCTCCGCGTCCGATCTCCCCGCTGCCCCCGGCAGCCGAGGATACGCGGCCCCACTCCCCCGACCTGCACCGATCCCACCACGGGGCGGGTATTCGGCCGAAACCGGCGCGGCGGGGGCCGGGGATCAGTCCTCGATCACCGGATTGCACGGGGAGAGGAACGGGTCCAGGCGCTCCTCGACGAGTCCCCGGCGCAGGACGCGCACCCGGAAGGCGTTGTCGGCGTGGGGGAGGTCGCCCTCGTCGGAGCGGTCGTGGAGCAGGCCCCACGAGCCGGGGAAGCGGCGGGCGATGTACGCCACCAGCGCGTCCAGCTCCTCGGCCTCCCGGCCGAGGTGGTTGGTCTGTCCGGCGGCGGTGACGACGGGCAGACCGTTGAGGACGTCGAGGGTGACCCGGCAGCTGGAGGACCAGTCGACGGAGTCGATGCGGGCGCGCAGCTCCTCGACGCCGGCCCGCAGCGAGGGCAGGTCGTCCTCGTACGGGTCCTCGGAGATGCCGAACCAGCCATGGAACTCGTACATGCCCTCACTCCAGCGGAGTCGTGTCGATCACCGGCTCGACGCCGTACCGTCGCCCGTATTCCTGGAGCTTATCGACCACGCCGGGACCGGGCGGTCCGTCGAACTGGAAGTACGGTGTGCGGCCGCTCTGGAGGGCCGCCTCGAAGGTGGCCTGCGCCTGCTTGCGGAACTTCTTGTTCAGGGTGAAGTCCGCGGGCTTGGCCTGGGCCACGTACTCGTCGCTGATGGCGTCGAACTCGCGGCCGTCCGGGTCGTTGGCGAAGCGCCGGCGGGGCTCGCCGCCGAGCTTCTCGGCCAGCTTGTCCGCGTCGGCGTCGGGCTTGGTGACCTCGATGAGGTCGCCGAGCCCGCCGTTGTCCTCGTACGGGGCGAGGCCCAGCGGGTCGCTGAACCGCAGCGGGTTGCGCACGTAGCCGGCCGGGTCGGGCGCGGGGGCGAGGCCGAGCGGGTCGGGGGTGGTGTAGCGGGCGGTCCGCGGGTCGTAGTAGCGGTGGTGGTTGTAGTGGAGCCCGGTCTCGGGGTCGTAGTACTGGCCGGGGAAGCGCAGCGGGGTGTACGCGGACGCGTCGGCGTTCCACGTCGTCACGCCCCACAGGGTGGTGCGGCTCTGCCAGGCGATGTGTCCGGTCTCGTCGACGAGTTCGGTCGGGGTGCCGATGAGGTCGGTGGCGATGGCGAAGAACCGCGCGTCGATCTCCCGCCGGGTGGCCGCGTCGTGCAGCCGCTCGGTCTGGGCGACCGGGGTCAGTCCCTCGTGGTCCCAGCTGAGCGTGGTGGGGTGGGGCAGCGCGGCGGACGGCTCGGTGGTCTGCTCGGCGAGCAGCGGGCCGTCCCAGACGAAGCGGGTGCGTTCGGCGACGGTCACGCCGTCGGCGGCCAGCCGCTCCTTGGCGACGCGCCGGCCCAGGGGGTCGTAGCGGTAGCGCCACCGGGTGCCGTCCGGGGTGGTGACCTCGGTGAGCCGGTCCTCGGCGTCGTAGGCGTACGTCCACACGTCGGGCTTCCGCGACAGCCGGGTCTTGGTCCGGCGGACCAGCCGGCCGGCGTCGTCGTACGCGTACCGGTTGGCGCCGGCCTCGGTCACCCGGGTGCCGGTGTAGGCGCGTCCGCCGCGGGCGTCGCCGGCGGCGAGGCGGTCCGGCCAGCCGGCGGAGACGGGGTGGCCGCCGCCGTCGTAGGCGTAGGACTCGCTCCAGCCGTCGGCGGTGACGGCGGTGACCCGGCCGGTCGCGTCCAGGCCGTAGCGGCGGGGGCCGCGCAGGGTGTCCTCGGACGCGACGAGATGGCCGTCCTCGCGGTACGCGTACGTCCGCAGGTTCAGCCGCCGGCCGCCGCGCGCGAGCTCCTGGGCGGTGAGCCGGCCGGCCGCGTCCCAGTCGGACGTCAGCGTCAGCGACTCCCCGACGGTGCGGCTCCGTTCGCGCCCGGCCGCGTCCCGGGTGAAGACGACGGCGCGGCCGGCGGCGGTCAGCTCGGCGGACCGGCCCGCCGCGTCGTGGGTGTACGTGGTGACGTGGCCGCCCGGGGTGACGCGCCGGGTGCGGCGCCCGGCCGCGTCGTACGAGAACGACAGGGCCTGCCCGTCGGTCAGTTCGGTCTTGACGTGGCCCCGGCGGTCGTAGGCGTACGTCAGCTCCGCGTCGGGCCCCAGGGCCCGCAGCAGCCGGCCCGCGGGGTCGTACTCGAAGGTCGTCACGGCGCCGCCGGCGTCCTTGCGGACGACCCGGCCGAGGGCGTCCCGCTCGTAGCGGACGGCCGTGCCGAGCGGACCGGTCCGGGTCAGCACCCGGCCGAGCGGATCGACGTCGTAGCCGACGGTGCGGCCGTCGAAGTCCGTCTCGGCGACCAGGTGGCCCACCGGGTCGTAGGAGTAACTCCAGCTCAGGCCGAGCGGGTTGCGGACCTCGGTGAGGCGCAGCTCGGTGTCGTGGACGAACTCGTGGCGGGCACCGTCGGGGTCGGTGCGGGCGGCGAGCAGGTCGAAGTGGGTGTACTCGAAGGCCGTGGTGCGGCCCTGGGGGTCGGTGTGGGTCAGGCAGTTGCCCTCGCCGTCGTACGTCCACGACTCCACGGCGCCGTCGGGCCCGGTGAACCGCGCGAGCCGGCCCTCGGGGGTCCAGACGTAGCGGGCGGTGCCGCCGGAGGGCTCGGTGCGGGCGGTGATCCGGCCGAAGGCGTCCCGTACGTACGTGGTGGTGCCGCCGTCCGGGGCCGTCTGCTCCAGGAGCATGCCGGTGGCGTCGTGGCGCATCAGGGTGGTCGCGCCGAGGGGGTCGGTGACGGAGGTGAGGTGGCCGCGCGCGTCGTGGGTGTAGCGGGTGGTGTGCCCGGCCGGGTTGGTGACGGCGATCCGGTTGCCGTGCTCGTCGAACTCCTGCCGCCAGCGCTGCCCGCCGGGCAGGGCCAGTTCGACGGGCCGGCCGGCGGCGTCGTGGGCGGCCGTCGAGACGCCGCCGTCGGGGTGGAGGGTCTCGACGAGCCGGCCCTCCTCGTCCCAGCGGAACTCGGTGCGGGCGCCGGGACCGCCGTCCGCGCCCGGCTCGGTGCGGGACAGCAGCCGGTCGTCGCGGTCGTAGGAGAAGCGGACGGTCGCGCCGGTCGGCCAGGTCTCGGCGACGACCTGGAGGTGGCGGTTGACCGCGTAGCGCCAGGTGTGGCCGAGGGAGTCGGTGACCGTGGTGGTGGACAGGCCGGTGTCGGGGTGCGGGTCGCCGTAGTGGAACTCCGAGCGCAGGTGCCCCTCGGCGCCGGACTGGGAGACGCAGCGGTCCCGCTCGTCGTAGACGAAGTCGTAGCGCGAGCCGTTGGTGTCGGTCCAGGAGGAGATCCGGTCCTCGGTGTCGTACGCGAAGCGGGTCGGGACGCCGCCGGACCCGGTGACCCCGGTGAGGCGGCCCTCCTCGTCGTACCCGTACCGGACGACCTCGGTGCCGCCGACGCTCAGCGAGGTGATCCGGCGGTTCTCCGTGGTGAAGCCGACGCGGTAGCCGCCGGAGTGGACGAGGGCGAGCGGCGCGCCGTCCTCGTCGTACTCGGCGGTGATCGTGCGCCCGTGGCGGTCGGCGATCTCGCCGAGCGGGGCGGTGCCGTCGCCGCCCGGCTCGGCGCCGGCCGGGGCCAGGAAGTGCCGGACGGTGCCGGTCTCCGGGTCGGTGAGGGTGTAGCTGCCGTCGGCGTGCCGCTCCAGCGGCCAGTGCGGCCCGGCCTCGGGGAGCACCGGGGCGCCGGGGGCGGGGTGCGGGTAGGGGACGAGGAGGTTGTCCTCGCCGTGCAGGACGACGCCGATCGGGTCGACGGTCAGCCGCTGGTCGATCGTGGACGACCAGCTGTCGCCGAACCAGCGGCCGGCCCGGTAGGAGGACTCGAAGTCCCGGCGGAACACCAGCGGCAGGCTGCCCGGCAGCAGCACGTCCTCCTGCGGCAGGAACATGCGGCCGGTGGCGAAGTCGACGGGCTCGCGCCCGCACCGCTTGCCGTCGGGCCTGCGGACGGTCTCCCTGAGGTCGTCGGCGCGGCGGGCCTTGGCGGCGTCCGCGAGCTCGTCGGCGAGCCGCACGCCCTTGACGCCGGCGCCGGCGCCGCCCGTCGCGACGGTGAGGACCGCGTCCGGCACCAGCGTGCCGAGCCCCTCCGCCGGGTCCTTCATGAAGTCGTCCAGCATCTGCTTGCCGGTGCCCCAGGGGTCGTTGGCGACCCGGACGAGCCCGGCGACGGTGCTGTTGAGGTTGGTGACGTACTCGGCCGGGTGCGTGATGTTGTACGGGTCCAGCGGGTTGACGCCCCGGACGAAGTTCACGATGCCGGCGGTGCCCTTGATCGCGCCCATGGCGAAGTGGGTCTTCATCAGTTCGAGCTCGTCGAGCCCGTCCTTCAGCTGCTCGCCGTACGAGGGCTTGGGCGGAGCCGCGTCGCGGGCCTTGCGCACCGCCGCCCGGGCGGCCTCGGCGGCGGAGTTCCGCTGCCGGCGCGCCTCGGCGAGCATGTCCTGCGCCTCCTTCATCCGGTCCTTGCCGGGGTCGGAGAACTCCCCGGGCCGGGGCGGCAGGGTGGCGGGGTCCCGCTTGTCGGCGGGCGTCGCGTTGTACTTGTCGACGGCGTCGTTGAAGCCGTCGACCTTCTTCTTGTGGGCGTCGAGGGCGTCCTCCGACGCCTTCGTGCCCGCCTTCCACAGGTCGATCGCGGCCTGGGCCCGGCCCTGCGCCCAGGTGACCGTCGACTCGAACGAGTCCAGCGCCTTCGCCGCCTCCTCGAAGGCGTCCGCGCCCTTGAACCACTTGGGCGGCTCCAGCTTCACCGTCCGGCGGAAGGCGTCGGCCGCCTGTCCCTGGAGGGACTCGGAGTCGAGCCCTTCGAGCCCGAGGCCGACGTCGTTGAAGGCGGCCGAGAAGTCACGCAGGTGGGCGGCGGTGGAGCGGAGCTTGCCGGGCGAGCCGTAGATCAGCTTGGTCTTGTCCTCGGTCTGCCCGAGATCCATCTCGTCGACCTCGGCGCCCATCCGGTTCGCGAGCGAACGGGACTGCTCGCGCACCCAGTCGGCCCCGGACTCCCAGCCGACGTCGTCGAGCCGGTCGGCGGTCCAGTTGCCGACGTCCTCGACCCGGTTGCCGGCCCACTCGACACCGTCCTCGACGGCGTCCTCGATGACGTCCGGCGTGATGTCGCTGACAAGATCCCCGATACCCACGGATCACTCCCCCCCGTTCTGGGCGCGCTCCTCGGGCGACGGCCCGAACGTGTCGTCGACGGCCCGGTCGAACTGCTCCTGGTCGATGCCGAGGGCGTCGTTGAGCATCCGCGACCGCTCCCCGCCCTGCCCCTCGGTGAGCAGCGAGCGCCCGGTGTCCTTCCAGGTCTGGGCCATGTCGTCGCCGGCGCGATCCCAGGACTCCCGGCTCCAGTCCGGGTTCAGCGCGTCCGGGGTGAAGACGTCGCCCCAGTCCTGCTTGGCGATGTCCTCCTCGGAGGCGTACGGGCTGCCGCCCGCGATCGCGTTCACGCCGAACTTCAGCGAGCTCTCGACGTACTGGTCCTCCTCCCACAGCACGCCCGCGGCCAGGCCGAGCTTCGCCGCGATCGCGTTGGCGTCCTGGACCTGCGCCCTGACACCCCACTCCCAGCGCTCGCAGAAGTCCTCGAAGTCGGTGGACAGCCCGTGGTGCCCGGCCTCCATGCCGGTCATGGCCAGCTCGGAGAAGCCCTTGCCGAGCACCGCGCCGGTGCCCGTCCCGATCTCCTTCAGCTCGCCGACCGCGTTCCGGATGCCCTGGGTGAGCCGCCGGACGGTGTACTGGTCGATCCCGAGGTCCTTCGCCCCGTCACCCATCAGACGCCACCCCCCGCGGTCCCCTCGACGGCCGCCGCGTCCGGGACGATGCCCTCGGCCGGCGGGAAGAGCATGGACCCGTCCGGGTCCGCGACGTCGACCGCGATCCCGGCGGGCACGCCCATGGCCGGCACGATCTCGTCGAGCAGCCGGGCCCCGAGCAGCTCGGCGAACTCCCAGCTCCGCCCCGGGTCCCCGGCCTCCCGCGCGAACCGCGCGAGGGCCTCCTCGCCGGTGAACGCGAACACCCAGCGCACCCCGCCGAAGTGCCCCGTCCACAGCCCGCCCCGCTCCAGCGGCACGAGCAGCCTGGCCCGCCTCAGCTCCCCGAGCAGCGCCCGCGGATCACCCGCCCCGGCCCGCCGCTCGGCGATCCGCCCGACGAGCGCACTCCCCTCACCCACTCCGCCGCCTCCCCCGAAGCCCGAACCCGAATCCGACACTTGCACCTACACCTACACCCAGACCTGAACAGCGGTCACGCGCCTTCCCCGAACACGCCCCATCCACACCCGCCGGTTCCCCACCCCCACGAATCCCCGAAAACACGAAAGGGGCCCGTCCCCCTGGGAACCGACCCCCTCCGCCAGGTACGCGAGCGACCGCTAGACGTTGAAGCGGAACTCCACCACGTCGCCGTCCTGCATGACGTACTCCTTGCCCTCCATGCGGGCCTTGCCGGCGGCGCGGGCGTCGGCTACCGAGCCGGTGGCGACGAGGTCGGCGAAGGAGATGACCTCGGCCTTGATGAAGCCCTTCTGGAAGTCGGTGTGGATGACACCGGCCGCCTCGGGGGCCGTGGCGCCCTTCTTGATCGTCCAGGCGCGGGACTCCTTCGGGCCCGCCGTGAGGTAGGTCTGGAGGCCGAGGGTGTCGAAGCCGACGCGGGCGAGGGTGGCGAGGCCGGGCTCCTCGGCGCCGACGGACTGGAGGAGCTCCATGGCGTCCTCCTCGTCGAGCTCGGCGAGGTCCTGCTCCAGCTTGGCGTTGAGGAAGATCGCCTCGGCCGGGGCGACCAGCGCGCTCTGCTCGGCCTTGAAGGCGTCGTCGGTGAGCTCGTCCTCGTCGACGTTGAAGACGTAGAGGAAGGGCTTGGTGGTGAGGAGGTGGAGGTCGTGGAGGAGCTCCGCCTTCTCCGAGCCCTGGACGATGCCCTGGGAGAAGAGCGTGTCGCCCTTCTCCAGGATCGCCTGGGCGGCCTCGACGGCGGCGACCTTGGGGGCCACGTCCTTCTTGATGCGGGCCTCCTTCGCCAGGCGCGGGAGGACCTTCTCGATGGTCTGGAGGTCGGCGAGGATCAGCTCGGTGTTGATCGTCTCGATGTCGTCCTTCGGCGAGACCTTGCCGTCGACGTGCACGACGTTCTCGTCCTTGAAGGCACGGATGACCTGGCAGATCGCGTCGGACTCGCGGATGTTCGCCAGGAACTTGTTGCCCAGGCCCTCGCCCTCGCTCGCGCCGCGCACGATGCCGGCGATGTCGACGAAGTCGACGGTGGCCGGAAGGACACGCTGCGAGGAGAAGATCTCGGCGAGCTTGGTCAGCCGGGCGTCGGGGACGCCGACGACGCCGACGTTGGGCTCGATCGTGGCGAACGGGTAGTTGGCCGCCAGCACGTCGTTCTTGGTCAGGGCGTTGAACAGGGTCGACTTGCCGACATTCGGCAGGCCGACGATTCCGATCGTGAGCGACACGGTGGCGACTTCCCTAGATACGGATGATGGGTCGATCCCCCAGTTTACGGGGGGTCCGGCGCGGCCCTCACCGGCCGCCGGGGGCGGGCTCCGGCCGACTTCGGCCGAACTGCGGCCGGAGGTCACCCAAAGGGCGTGTCCCGGGCACGTCCCGTCGCCTCCCGACCTACGTTGGTGAGGTGGAGCAGCACAGGACAAGTCAGCCGCAAGGCCGCCGACGGCCGCAAACCCCTCTCACGCCTCCCGGCGCGCTCGTGGAGGTGGAGGGGGGCGGGGCCGGGACCGCGACGGGGACCGCCACCGGGGCGGCCACCGTCTACCGGGTCGGGACCGCCCCGGTGGCCGGGCGGCGGCCCGCGCCCGTCGTGCAGGCCCTGCGGCGGCTGCCCGCACCCCGTCTCACCGGGCTCGGCGCGGGGCTGTTCGCCGCGGCGGCGATGCTCGTCGTCGGGTTCCTGGACTGGCTGCTCCTGGACGGCTCCCCGCTGGCCTTCGGGCTGCTGTTCCTGCCGGTCAGCGCGCTGACCGCGCTCTGGGTCCGGACGGCCGACCTGGTGGCCGCGCCGATCGCCGTACCGATCGCCTTCGCCGTCGGCGTCGTGCCGATCTCCGGCGGCACCGGCGGCTTCGGCGGGCAGGCGATGGCCGTGGTCACCGCCCTCGCCGTGCACGCCGGCTGGCTGTACGGGGGAACGCTGATCGCCGGCCTCATCGCGAGCGTGCGCAAGGCCCGCGACATGACCCGCCGCCGGCGCCGTCCTGCGGCCCCCCGCCCCGCCCCGCGCCCCCGTCCGGCCCGCCGCGAACCCCCGCCCCGAGGCCGCGCCCCGCGCTAGCCGCGCGCTGGCCCCGCGCTGTGCCCCGGCAGGCCCACCGTAGCCCGGCGACAGGCCCGCCGTAGCCCGGCGACAGCCCCCGTCCCGGAGCCGTACCCGCCCGGAGCCCGTACCAGCCCCCGGAGCCGTACCCCCTGACGTACGCGCACGCGTGCTCCACGCCGCAGGCGGAGCCCCGGAGCCGTACCCGCCCCTCACGTACGCGCGCGTGCCTCCGCCCCGCAGGCGTGCCACCACCGGAGGCGTACCCACCCCGCCCGACTCGCCCCGCCCGCCCGGGAACCGCGTCAGCGGCCCGCCGCCGTCATCGCCGCGCCGACGATGCCCGCGTCGTTCCTCAGCTCGGCGGGGACGATCTCGGCGCGGATGCCTTCGAGGTACGGCAAGAACTTGTCGGCCTTGCGGCTGACTCCGCCGCCGATGATGAAGAGCTCGGGCGAGAAGAGCATCTCGACGTGGGCCAGGTACTTGCGGAGCCGCTTGGAGGCCCAGTGCTCCCAGGTCAGCTCCTCGTCCTCGCGCGCCTTGGAGGAGGCGCGCTTCTCCGCGTCGTGGCCCTTGAGCTCCAGGTGGCCCAGCTCGGTGTTGGGGACCAGGCGGCCGTCGGTGAAGACGGCGGAGCCGATGCCGGTGCCGAGGGTCAGCAGGATCACCGTGCCGGTGCGGCCCCGGCCGGCGCCGAAGGTCATCTCGGCGACGCCGGCCGCGTCGGCGTCGTTGAGGACGGTGACGGGCAGCCCCCCGACGGCCTCGCCGATGAGCGCGCCGGCGTCGGTGTCGATCCAGGACGGGTCGACGTTGGCGGCGGTACGGACCGTGCTGCCGGTGACGACGCCGGGGAAGGTGACGCCGATCGGGCCGGTCCAGCCGAAGTGCGCGACGACCTCCGCGACGCTCCCCGCAACATCGCCCGGTGTCGCGGGGTGCGGGGTGAGGACCTTGTACCGCTCCTCGGCGAGGGCGCCGCGCCCCAGGTCCACGGGGGCGCCCTTGATGCCCGAGCCGCCGATGTCCACTCCGAAGACGTTCATGGAATCAAGCTAACCGGGCGGGCCGGGTCCTACTCCTTGACGAGCTCGGCGGCCTCGGCGCGCAGGTCGCGGCGGAGCTCCTTCGGGAGCGAGAAGGTGAGGGTCTCGTCGGCGGTCTTGACCAGCTCCACGTCGGCGTAGCCGCGCTGCGACAGCCACTCCAGGACCTCCTGGACCAGCACGTCGGGGACGGAGGCGCCGGAGGAGAGGCCGACCGAGGTCACGCCCTCCAGCCACGCCTCGTCGATCTCGCTCGCGAAGTCCACCAGGTAGGCGGCGGGGACGCCTGCCTGCTTGGCGACCTCGACCATGCGGATCGAGTTCGAGGAGTTCTTGGAGCCGACGACGATGACGAGCTCGGCCTGGCCGGCGAGCTCCTTGATCGCGGTCTGGCGGTTCTGCGTGGCGTAGCAGATGTCGTCCGACGGCGGGGAGATCAGCTGCGGGAACTTGTCCTTGAGGGCGTCGACCGTCTCCATGGTCTCGTCGACCGAGAGGGTGGTCTGGGAGAGCCAGACGACCCGGGAGGGGTCGCGGACCTCGACGTTGGCCACGTCCTCGGGGCCGTCGACCAGCTGGATGTGGTCGGGGGCCTCGCCGGAGGTGCCGATGACCTCCTCGTGGCCCTCGTGGCCGATGAGGAGGATGTCGAAGTCCTCCTTGGCGTACCGGATGGCCTCCTTGTGGACCTTGGTGACCAGCGGGCAGGTCGCGTCGATCGTCGCGAGCCGGCCCTGGCGGGCCTCCTCGTGGACGGTCGGGGCGACGCCGTGCGCGGAGAACATCACGATGTTGCCCGGCGGGACCTCGGTGGCCTGGTCGACGAAGATCGCGCCCTTCCGCTCCAGCGTCTGCACCACGTACTTGTTGTGGACGATCTCGTGGCGGACGTAGACGGGCGCCCCGTACTGCTCCAGGGCCTTCTCGACGGCGATCACGGCCCGGTCCACGCCCGCGCAGTAGCCGCGGGGCGCGGCGAGCAGGACACGCTTCGGACGGTCGGTCGCGGTCGGGGCCGCGGGGGCGGACTCGGGCGTCGGCGCGGGCGTTGCAGTCATGCGTCCCATCGTAAGGCCGCGTCGGTCAGCGGTTGGAGCGCGGCCGTGGCCGAAACTGACGCCATGGCTGAGAAAGCGCAGGTGGATGGGGAACCGGCGGGGTCGCCGGACCACGAGGGTCTCCGCCGGAGTCTCGGATTCCGGGACCTGGTGGTCTACGGGCTGCTGTTCATCGCCCCCATGGCCCCGGTCGGCGTCTTCGGCACGCTCGACGCGAAGTCCCACGGCGCGGTCGCACTGGTGTACGTCGTGGCGACGGTGGCCATGGCGTTCACGGCCTTCAGCTACGCGCAGATGGTCCGGGTCGCCCCGCTGGCCGGGTCGGTCTTCGCGTACGCGCGCAAGGGGCTCGGCGAGGGCCCCGGCTTCATCGCCGGCTGGATGGCGATGCTCGACTACCTGCTCATCCCGGCCGTCGCCTATCTCTTCGCGGGGATCGCGATGGAGGCGCTGGTGCCGGAGGTGCACCGCTGGGTGTGGACGGGGATCGCGGTCGTGGTGACCACGCTGCTCAACCTGTGGGGGGTGCGGGCCGCGGCCCGGGTCGGCTTCGCGGTGCTGGCGATGGAGATCGTGGTGCTGCTGGTCTTCGTGGTGTCGGCGGTGGTGGTGCTCGTACGGGACGGGGCGCAGCGCGACTGGTGGTCGCCGCTCACCGGCGACGGGACCTTCTCGCTCGCGGCGGTGGTCGGCGCCGTGTCGGTGGCGGTCCTGTCGTACCTCGGCTTCGACGCGATCGCGACCTTCGCGGAGGAGGTCACCGGGGGCTCGGCGAAGGTGGCGCGGGCGCTGCTCTTCTGCCTGGTCCTGGCCGGTGTCCTGTTCGTCGCGCAGACGTGGCTGGTGGCGCTGCTCGAACCGGTCTCGTCGGCGGAGCTGGCGGCCGATCCGGGGAAGCAGGGCTCCGCCTTCTACGACGCGGTGGACGTCTCGGTCGGCGGGTGGCTGCACGATCTGGTGGCCGTGTCGAAGGCGATCGGCGCGGCGTTCGCGGCGCTGGCCGGGCAGGCGGCGGGCTCCCGGCTGCTGTTCGCGATGGGCCGCGAGGGCCGGCTGCCGCACGCGCTGGCGCGGACCGACTCGGGCGTGCCCCGGGTGGCGCTGCTGGTGTCGGCGACGGTGACGATGATCGCGGCGGTGTGGGCGGCCCGCCGCGACGACGGCCTGGACCACCTGGTGTCGGTGGTGGACGTCGGCGCGCTGACGGCCTTCGTGCTGCTGCACGCGAGCGTGGTGGGCTGGTTCGCGGTCCGGCGGGCGGAGGGCGAGCCGCACTGGCTGCGGCATGTGGTGATGCCGGTGGTGGGCGCGGCGATCCTGGTCGCGGTGATCGTGGAGGCGTCGGTGGCGGCCCAGGTGGTGGGCGTGATCTGGCTGGGCGTGGGGTTGGTGGTGCTGGCGGTCCAGGGGGCGGGGCGGGGGCCGGTCGGGGGGTGAGGGCGCCGCGCCGGGACGGGGGCGGTGGCGGGGTCGGTCGGGGGGTGAGGGCGGCCCGCCGAGGCGGGGGCGGGGGCGGTCATGGGGTGAGGGCGGCCCGCCGGGACGGGGGCGATCTGACGTTCCGTCCCGCGCGGCGCTGACGTTGTCGGAGGGCGCGGTTACGCTCGGTGCATGGGTCTGACTACGTCCGCCGAAGCGCCGCTGCCCGTGGGTGAGGTCTCCCGGATGATCGGGGGGTGGATCGACCGGCTGGGGGCGATCTGGGTCGAGGGGCAGATCACGCAGCTCTCGCGACGCCCCGGTGCCGGGGTCGTCTTCCTGACGCTGCGGGATCCCTCGTACGACATCTCCATCGGGGTGACCTGCTACCGGCAGGTCTTCGACGCGGTGGCCGACGTGGTGTCGGAGGGCGCCCGGGTCGTCGTGCACGCCAAGCCGGAGTGGTACGCGCCGCGCGGGCAGCTGTCGCTGCGGGCGGTGGAGATCAAGCCGGTCGGGATCGGGGAGCTGCTGGCCCGCCTGGAGCAGCTGAAGCGGGGGCTGGCGGCCGAGGGGCTGTTCGCACTCGACCGGAAGAAGCCGCTGCCGTTCCTGCCGGGACTGATCGGCCTGGTCTGCGGCCGGGCGTCGGCGGCCGAGCGGGACGTCCTGGAGAACGCCCGGCGCCGATGGCCCGCCGTCCGCTTCGAGGTGCGGAACGTCCCGGTGCAGGGCGTGAAGGCGGTGCCGCAGGTGATCCAGGCGGTCCGGGAGCTCGACGCGCACGAGGAGGTGGACGTGATCGTGGTCGCCCGGGGCGGCGGCAGCGTCGAGGACCTGCTGCCCTTCTCGGACGAGCAGCTGATCCGCGCGGTGGCCGCGTGCCGGACGCCGGTGGTGTCGGCGATCGGGCACGAGCCGGACTCCCCGCTGCTCGACCTGGTCGCGGACCTGCGGGCGTCCACGCCGACCGACGCGGCGAAGAAGGTCGTGCCGGACGTGGGCGAGGAGCTGGAGCGGGTGCGCGGGCTGCGGGACCGGGCGCTGCGGACCGTCCGGGGGCTCCTCGACCGCGAGGAGCGGGGTCTCGCGCACGCGCTGGCCCGGCCGGTGATGGAGCACCCGCAGCGGATGGTGGAGGTCCGGGAGGACGAGCTGGACGCGCTGCTCGCGCGGAGCCGGCGGGTCCTCGGGCATCTGCTGGACCGGGCGGACTCGGAGCTGGCGCACACCCGC
Organism: Streptomyces sp. NPDC085460; assembly: GCF_044541975.1. Classification (NCBI taxonomy): domain Bacteria; kingdom Bacillati; phylum Actinomycetota; class Actinomycetes; order Kitasatosporales; family Streptomycetaceae; genus Streptomyces; species Streptomyces sp. NPDC085460. Next base: position 694,306 of record NZ_JBITTO010000002.1, on the reverse strand, counting down.
GCGCGCGTGCGGGCGCTGTCCCCGGCGGCGACGCTGGAGCGCGGGTACGCGGTGCTCCAGCGGGCGGACGGGGCGGTGGTCCGCGCGGCGGAGGAGGTCGCGGAGGGCGAGGAGCTGCGGGCCCGGGTGGCGGACGGCGCGTTCACGGTGCGCGTCCAGCCGCCCGCGGAACCGGAGAAGTCGGCATGAGTCACGGAGACGGAGACGGAGAAGGCATGGCAAGCGGTACGGAGACGGCGGCGGCGCTCGGCTACGAGGAGGCCCGCGACGAGCTGATCGAGGTCGTCCGGCGGCTGGAGGCCGGTGGCACGACGCTGGAGGAGTCGCTGGCGCTCTGGGAGCGGGGCGAGGAGCTGGCGAAGGTCTGCCGGCGCTGGCTGGAGGGCGCCCGGGCCCGGCTCGACGCCTCGCTGGCGGCGGAGCGCGCGGAGGAGGAGTCCGCCGGGGACTGAGAGCGCCCGCGGAGGGCGCGGGAGGGCGGGGGCGGGTCCGGTCGGGGCCAGGGTGGGTCCGGTCAGGGCGGGGCCGGCCAGGGGCGGGACCGGCCAGGGCCGGGGCGGGGCCGCTCGGGGCCGGGGCGGGGCCAGTCAGGGCCAGGGCGGGACCGGCCAGGGGCGGCCAGTCAGGGCCAGGGAGGGACCGGCCAGGGGCGGGACCAGTCAGGGCCGGGGAGGGACCAGTCAGGGCCGGGGCGGGGCCGGTTAGACTGGAGCGAGTGAAGCGGATCACTATCCGGATCCATTAGTTGAAAGTTCACCAATCTTGGGCGTACTGTCGTGACAGCGCCCGGGATTCCCCACCGGGCGGCCCCCTTGCAGTCCGGAAGGTACGCAGCATGTCCCTCGTTCTCGACCCCGCCGCCCAAGACCTCCTCTTCCGCGAGGCCCGCACCGCCAACACGTTCACCGACGAGCCGGTGACCGACGAGCAGGTGCAGGCGATCTACGACCTGGTGAAGTTCGGCCCCACCGCCTTCAACCAGTCCCCGCTGCGCGTCACCCTGGTCCGCTCCCCCGAGGCCCGCGAGCGCCTGGTCCGGCACATGGCCGAGGGCAACCAGGCCAAGACCGCCGCGGCCCCGCTCGTCGCGATCCTCTCCGCCGACAACGAGTTCCACGAGGAGCTCCCGGCCCTGCTCCCGCACTTCCCGCAGGCCAAGGACCTCTTCTTCGCCGAGCGCCCGGTCCGCGAGGGCTCCGCCCTGCTGAACGCCGCCCTCCAGGCCGCGTACTTCATCGTCGGCGTCCGCGCCGCCGGCCTGGCCGCCGGCCCGATGACCGGCCTCGACTTCGCCGGCGTCCAGAAGGAGTTCCTGGACGACGACCACACCCCGCTGATGGTCGTCAACATCGGCAAGCCCGGCGACGACGCCTGGTTCCCCCGCTCCCCGCGCCTGGCCTACGACGACGTCATCACCACCGTCTGAGCCTGAACCGCCCACGAGAGAGCCCCCCGGCGCCCTGCGCCGGGGGGCTCTTCCGCACCCTGGGGGATCAGACCTGCTTCGACCGGAGCGCGCCCGCCATCTGCGCGAGCGTCTCGAAGGACCCGGTCCCGGTCACGACCGTGGTCGCCTTGCCGTCGGTCCGCACGAGCGCGTCGTACTTGGGGCCCTCCCAGCGCTGCCAGACCTGACCGGCCACCGTCTGCGTCTTCCCGGTGTTCTTCGCCTGGTGGGTGACCTTCGGCACGTACTTCTCCGGCTCCGCGGTCGACTGGTTCACCGAGACGTACTGGGTGTCCGGCGACAGGAAGCCGAGCTGCCAGGCGTTGCCCTGCTCGCGCTTGTACGAGACGACCGTCGCCTTCCAGCCGTCGCCCAGGCCCTCGGGCGCCAGCACCGGATAGGGCGCCGCGCGCTGCGCCGTGATCAGCTCGACGCGGTAGTCCTTCGCCTTCACCGGCTCCGCGTCCTCGTCGTGCGGGATGAAGAGATACATGACCCCCGCGGCGACCATGATCACCCCGAGGGACTGGAACATCCCGCGTACCGTCTGCCTGCCTCGCTTAGCTGCCACGCCCCATATGGTCGCATCACGGTCCCGCGCTCATACGTGGGCCCCTCTGCTCAATTTGTCGACCTGGCGATAGAGTCGCAGCACCCTCCTTTTTTCCGGCCGTCGTCGTACAGAAAGGTGCGCTCCGATGACCGAGCACCACCTGCCCCCCGAGCTTGAGGTCTCTCCCGAGGCCCCCGACCGCAACCTCGCCCTCGAACTGGTCCGCGTGACCGAGGCCGCCGCCATGGCCGCCGGCCGCTGGGTCGGCCGCGGCGACAAGATCGGCGCGGACGGCGCCGCGGTCAACGCGATGCGGACCCTCATCTCGACCGTCTCGATGAACGGCGTCGTCGTCATCGGCGAGGGCGAGAAGGACGAGGCGCCGATGCTCTTCAACGGCGAGCGGGTCGGCGACGGCACCGGCGCCGAGGTCGACATCGCCGTGGACCCGATCGACGGCACCACCCTGAACGCCAAGGGCATGCCGAACGCCATCGCGGTACTCGCCGCCGCCGACCGCGGCTCCATGTTCGACCCGTCCGCGGTCTTCTACATGGACAAGCTGGTCACCGGCCCCGAGGCCGCCGACTTCGTCGACATCAACGCGCCCGTGTCGGTCAACATCCGCCGGGTCGCCAAGGCCAAGGGCATGCAGGCCGAGGACGTCACCGTGGTCATCCTGGACCGCCCCCGCCACGAGGGCATGGTCAAGGAGATCCGCGAGACCGGCGCCCGGATCAAGTTCATCTCCGACGGCGACGTGGCCGGCTCGATCATGGCCGCCCGCGAGGGCACCGGCGTCGACCTGCTGATGGGCATCGGCGGCACGCCCGAGGGCATCATCTCGGCCTGTGCCATCAAGTGCCTGGGCGGTGTCATCCAGGGCAAGCTGTGGCCGAAGGACGACGCCGAGCGCCAGAAGGCCCTCGACGCCGGCCACGACCTGGACCGGGTCCTCACCACGACCGACCTGGTCCGCGGCGACAACGTCTTCTTCGTCGCCACCGGCATCACCGACGGCGAGCTGCTGCGCGGGGTGCGCTACCGCTCCGAGACGGCGACCACCCAGTCGCTGGTCATGCGCTCGAAGTCCGGCACGATCCGCCAGATCGACTCCACGCACCGGCTCTCGAAGCTGCGCGCGTACAGCGAGATCGACTTCGACCGGGCGAACTGACCCGGTCCGACGACGGCAGCGAAGAGGGGCGCCCCCATGTGCGGTGGGGGCGCCCCTCCTCGTACGTGACCGGGCGCGGCCCGTCAGCCGGCCTGGGCGATCCGCTCGGCCGCGGCCGCCTTGCGCAGCTCCACCTCGCGGCGCCTGCGACGGGCGAGGACCACCCGGCGCTCGGCCGCGGTGAGCCCGCCCCACACGCCGTACGGCTCGGGTTGCAGCAGCGCGTGCTCCCGGCAGTCGACCATCACGGGACAGCGCGCGCAGACCCGCTTGGCCGCCTCCTCGCGGGCCAGCCGCGCGGCGGTCGGCTCCTTGGAGGGGGCGAAGAAGAGCCCGGCCTCGTCCCGGCGGCACACCGCCTCCGCGTGCCAGGGGCCGGCCTCGTCCTCCCGCGCGGGAGCGCGCTGGGGCGGCACGGCGGCTACCGGGAGGGGCTGATGCGGCAGTTGCAGCACGGTCTACTCCTGACGACGGCTTCGCGAGCGAGCAGCGATGCACGAGCCCTACCCGCTGTGCGCGCGCCTATGCACTGCGTGCGGCCCCCATCCGGAGTCCGGAGCCCCGTCGACGTATTCCGGTCAAATCCTGGCCGAATCCCGTGCGGATTTCCGGAAGTCGGCGCCCCACCGGACGTCAGTGCCCCAGGTGCTTGCGGATCTTGGTCTGGAGGTCGACGACCCACTTGCCGCGCTTCGGTCTCGCCTCCACGTTCCCCAGCAGGGCGTAGCCGTTGACCACGACCAGCGGCGCCTGCGGGTCCACCCCTTCCAGGGTGGTGACCTCGAAGTTCCCGAGGATGCCGGTGCCGGAGCCGCGCAGGCTGATGTTCTCCGGGACGCGGATCTCGACGTTCCCGAAGATCGAGGTGGCGTTGATCGTGGTGAGCGGCTGGGCGAAGATCGCCTCGGTCAGGTCGATCTCGATGTTCCCGAAGATCGCGAAGGCGTTGGTGCGGCGGGCGACCCGCCAGCGGCCCTTGCGGGTGGTGCTGGAGAAGACGGCGAGCAGCTGGTCCGCGTTCCCCTCCACGTCCTCCGGGCCGTACGTCGCCGGGGCGGGCTCCGCGCGCGGCGCGGACGGGGCCCCGCCGGCGGCCGGCAGGTCCCGCACGATCGGCTCCAGCTCGCCCACGGTCTTCGCCCGGTAGACCGCGTCGACCCGCTCCGCGTGCTCCTCCGCGTCCAGCCGGCCCTCCGCCAGGGCCTCCGCCAGGATGTCCGCGATCCGGTCCCGGTCGGCGTCCGAGGCCCGGAGCGCGCCCTGCGGATCCGCGTACGCGGGAGCGGCCGGGGGCACGGGGGCCGCCGGAGGCGCCGGGACGGCGGGCGGCGCCGGGACGGCGGGCGGCGCGGGGGCGACCGGGGGCGTGGGAGCGGTGGGGGGCGTGGGAAGCGTGGAGGCGGCGGGGGGCGCCGACGCCGCCGGTGGGGCCGGCGCCTCGGGCGAGGCCGGTGCCTCAGGCGAGGCCGGCGCCTCGGGCGGGGTGGAGGCGGGGGACTGCGCGGGGTCGGGCTGCTTTTCGAGGTCCACGTGTCCACCCTGACACACGCGATAGATCGCGACCAGGGCTCCGGTCCCCCATCTCTCCCCTAAGGGACGCCGGCCGGACATGACGGGGGGTCAGGCACGCCCATCCCGACGCGAGCACGGCCCCACCCCCCGCGTAACACTCCACATCGGCGCGGTCCCGGACCCGGGTGAGCCTTACCTCACAGGATCGGGGCCGCGCCCTCGTTCTACGCTGGAGGGCGCGCCCGCCAACGGAGGCGGCGCGCTGCTGTCTGCCGAGTGAGGAATGGCTGCCGTCATGCCAGAGTTTGCGTACTCCGATCTGCTCCCCCTGGGAGAGGACACCACGCCCTACCGCCTGGTGACCGCCGAGGGCGTCTCCACCTTCGAGGCCGACGGCCGTACGTTCCTCAAGGTCGAGCCGGAGGCGCTGCGCAAGCTGGCCGCCGAGGCGATCCACGACATCCAGCACTACCTGCGCCCGGCGCACCTCGCCCAGCTGCGGAAGATCATCGACGACCCGGAGGCGTCGGGCAACGACAAGTTCGTCGCGCTCGACCTGCTGAAGAACGCGAACATCGCCGCCGCGGGCGTCCTGCCCATGTGCCAGGACACCGGCACCGCGATCGTCATGGGCAAGCGCGGGCAGAACGTGCTGACCTCCGGCCGCGACGAGGAGGCCCTGTCGAAGGGCGTCTACGACGCGTACACCAAGCTGAACCTCCGCTACTCGCAGATGGCCCCGGTCACCATGTGGGAGGAGAAAAACACCGGCTCGAACCTGCCCGCGCAGATCGAGCTGTACGCGACCGACGGCGGCGCCTACAAGTTCCTCTTCATGGCCAAGGGCGGCGGCTCGGCCAACAAGTCCTTCCTCTACCAGGAGACGAAGGCCGTCCTCAACGAGGCGAGCATGATGAAGTTCCTGGAGGAGAAGATCCGCTCGCTCGGCACGGCGGCCTGCCCGCCATACCACCTGGCGATCGTCGTCGGCGGCACCTCCGCCGAGTTCGCGCTGAAGACCGCGAAGTACGCCTCCGCGCACTACCTGGACGAGCTGCCCACGGAGGGCGACGCCGCCACCGGCCACGGCTTCCGCGACAAGGAGCTGGAGGAGAAGGTCTTCGAGCTGACGCAGAAGATCGGCATCGGCGCGCAGTTCGGCGGCAAGTACTTCTGCCACGACGTGCGCGTGGTCCGCCTCCCCCGGCACGGCGCCTCGCTGCCCGTGGCCATCGCCGTCTCCTGCTCGGCCGACCGCCAGGCCGTCGCGAAGATCACCGCCGAGGGCGTCTTCCTGGAGCAGCTGGAGACCGACCCGGCGCGCTTCCTGCCGGAGACCGAGGACGCCCACCTGGACGCGGGCGAGGTCGTGAAGATCGACCTCAGCCGGCCGATGGACGAGGTCCTGGCCGAGCTGACCAAGTACCCGGTCAAGACCCGCCTGTCGCTGACCGGTCCGCTGGTCGTCGCCCGCGACATCGCGCACGCCAAGATCAAGGCGCGGCTCGACGCCGGCGAGGGCATGCCGCAGTACATGAAGGACCACCCGGTCTACTACGCGGGCCCGGCGAAGACCCCTGAGGGGTACGCCTCCGGCTCCTTCGGCCCGACGACGGCCGGCCGGATGGACAGCTACGTGGAGCAGTTCCAGGCGGCGGGCGGCTCCATGGTGATGCTCGCCAAGGGCAACCGCTCGCAGCAGGTCACCGCCGCGTGCGGCACGCACGGCGGCTTCTACCTCGGTTCCATCGGCGGCCCGGCCGCCCGTCTCGCCCAGGACTGCATCAAGAAGATCGAGGTCCTGGACAACGAGGAGGACGGCATGGAGGCCGTCTGGAAGATCGAGGTCGAGGACTTCCCGGCCTTCGTCGTCGTCGACGACAAGGGCAACGACTTCTTCCAGAACCCGGCGCCGGAGCCGACGTTCTCGCACATCCCGGTGCGCCAGGGCTCCCAGCTGTCGTAACCCGGAGTAGCACTTCGGCGCCCCCGGTCCGCGCGGACGGACCGGGGGCGCCGTCACATCCCGCTCCGAAAGTCGCTACCGACCGGTAGTCAGCCGGACACTTACTGGTCAGTATGGGACGCGAGCATGTCAACCACTGAGACGGTCGACCACTCGGGAGCCCCCCATGCCCTCCGCCAAGTCCGCAGCCACCGCCACCGGCCTCCTCGGCCTCACCGCCCTCCTCGTCGTCGGGCCCGCGCCCGCCGCCTCCGCCGCCGACCCGGACGGCCACCTCACCTCCGCCGCCGCGATCGAGGGCGTGGACTACACGACCTGGCGCCGTGACGTGGCCGCCGTCGTCGCCGAGGCCCGCCCCTACATCGAGGAGCGCGCCGAGGACGCCGCCACCGAGAAGCAGGCGATCGTCCTCGACATCGACAACAGCTCCCTGGAGACGGACTTCCACCCGTTCTGGGAGCTGCCGACCCCGGCGATCCCCGAGATCCACTCCCTCGTACGGGACGCGCACGCGCGCGGGGTGAAGGTCTTCTTCGTGACCGCCCGCCCCGGGATCATCCACTCCCTCACCGAGTGGAACCTGAAGAAGGTCGGCTACCCGGTGGACGGCCTGTACGTGCGCTCGCTGCCCGACCTGTTCGCCGAGGTCAGCGCGTACAAGACCGAGAAGCGCGCCGAGATCGAGGCCAAGGGCTACACGATCATCGCGAACATCGGGAACAACACGACCGACATCGTCGGCGGTCACGCCGAGCGCGCCTTCAAGCTGCCGGACTACGGCAAGCTGTCCTGACGGTCCGTACGGTCCTCACGGGCCACCCGGTCCCGACCGGCCGTCCGGTCACCGGCTGAGGTGGAACTCCAGCCTCGAATAGTCCCCGTCGGGGGTGGAGCGGATCCAGCCGCGGGCGTCCTTGAAGTCGCCGGTGCCACCGGTGACCGCGATGTCGAACGCGGCCGGCGCCTCGTCCGTGGGGTCGACCGAGAGCAGCGTCTGCCCGGTGATCTGGCCGCCGGGGCCGCCGTTCAGGACGTAGGTGCCGACGCAGAGCAGGTCGGCCGGGTTCGCCGCGCGCACCACGGTGCAGCCGACGCCGTCCCGGCCGACCGTCTCGCCGCCCTTGGTGCGGGAGAGGTCCTCGGCGAAGGCGAAGGAGTCGCCGAGCTCGGGGGCCTGGCCGGTCTCCTCCCCGCCCTGGTCCGTCGGGACCTCCTTGGCGTAGAGCGTGAACTCGAACCCGTTGGCCGCGGGCGCCGCGGCCACCGGTGCGGCGGCCGAGAAGGCGACGGCGGCGACCGTCGCGGCGCCGAGCGCGCCGATCCTCCTGAAGGTGCGGGTCATGGGCTGCCTCCCTGGCGGGGTACGGATCCTCCCCCCTCCGGGCCGTCCTCACATTGTGCGACCGCCGTCCGGGTGACGCACCCCGGTCGGAGATGATGGGGCCATGCCAGCCAGATCCCCCTTGCCCGTCACCGCCCTGCTCGCGGCGGCGCTGCTGACCGCCTGCGGTACGGCTCCGGAGCCGGACACGACCGCCGCGCCCGCCTCCTCCGCCACGGCCACCACGCCCGCCACGGAGTCGGCGGCGGCGCCCTCCCCGAGCGCCACGCGGGCCCTCGGCGGCGCCGGCACCGCGTGCGCCCTCCCCGTCTCCTTCTCCCTCACGGAGGACTGGGAACCGAAGAGGATCGAGCCGCTCGCGGACCCCGACTTCGCCGACCTCCTGAAGCAGGGCCCGGCGACGGTCGTGTGCGAGGCGAAGGCGGAGGGGACCCCGCACATCGGCTTCCTGCGGGTGTGGACCGCGCCGAAGGGCCCGCTCCGGCCCACGCTGGACGCCTTCGTGAAGGCCGACAAGAGCAAGGGGATCGCCCTGACGGACCTCAGGGTCGGCGGGGCGGGCGGAGTGCCCGGCGTGGAGGCCCGCTACTCCGTGTACAGCGAGCTCACGGAGGAGTGGCGGAAGCAGCGCGCCTTCGCGGTGACGACGGCGAAGGGCGTGCTCGTGGTGGAGCTCGGCGGCCTCGACTCCGAGGAGGACGAGATGGTCGCCGCGTACGAACGGGTGAAGGCCGGCATCACGGTGTCGTGACGAGGCCGTGGCCCCCCGTCCCGCACCGGACGGAGGGCTCACGGTGTCGTGACAAGGCCGTGGCCCCCCGTCCCGCACCGAACGGGGGGCCACGGCCGCTCTGGGGCTACGCGAACTTCTGGTGCGCCGAGCCGTCGCAGGTCTGGAGCCGTACGGCCTCCTTCGCCGCCCCCTGGGTCAGGCAGAGGTTGGTCGCGGCGGCGGGCCGGATCGTGGCGCCGTCGCGGACGAAGGTCTGGTTGGCGGCGCCGCTGCAGTTCCAGACGATGAGCGCCTTGCCGGCCTGGTAGGCGGCTCCGGGCACGTCCAGGCAGCGGTCCTGGGTGAGTTCGGTGTGGACCGTCCGGCGTGCGGAGTCGTACCACCAGCCCTGGTTGCGGCCGCCGTGGCAGTCCCAGCCGAGGACGGCGGTGCCGTTGGCGGAGCGGGCGGCGTCGACGTCGAGGCAGTTGCCGGTCGCCTCGTTACGGAGCGGCTTGTAGACGTCGTCCCAGGCGAGCGGGAAGAGCGTCGGGGTGCCGGAGGAGTTGACGTCGGCGCAGCTCGCCTCGCGCAGACCCGAGGCGTAGAGCTGGGTCAGGCAGGAGGCGAAGGCGGCGTGGCCGCTCTTGTTGGGGTGGAAGGACTGGCGGGTGGAGTTCTCGTCGATGCCTCCGGGCTTGGAGAGGTCGATGTACAGGCCCCGGGCCCAGGTGTCCTCCATGCAGACCTCGTGGCCGTGGAAGAGCCGCGAGTTGTCGAGGTAGACGGCGCCGGTGGAGGCGGCGACCTTCCGCATGCCGCGCTCGAAGGCGGGGACGGCGGTGTTGCGGCCCCAGACGGTGTCGGAGTCGTATCCCATGCCGCCGCAGGCGAGTTTGCCGGGGAAGTTCGGGTTGTCGCGGAAGTCGGGGCCGATGGGGCTGGGGTAGCCCATGACGACGAGCTTGTAGTCGCCGTCGGCGTACCCGGCGTCCCGCATCACGGTCTTCAGGTCGCGGACGGTCTGCTCGACCTTGGGGACGAGGGCGTCGACGCGGGCCTGCCAGCCGGGGGCGTACTTGGGCTCGCAGGCACCCTGGCTGAGGACGAACCGGGTGACGCAGTCGGTCATGACGGGGCCGAACTGGAGGTCGTCGTTGGCGCCGGCGACGAGCAGCACCATCTTGATCCGGGTGTTGCGGGCCTTGACGGCGAGGTTGTCGCTCTGGACCAGCTCGTCGGCGTACTGCTTGCCGCCGCCGATCCGGATGTTGCCCGTGTAGGCGCCGGAGCAGGACACGTTGAAGGTCAGGTCGGCGGCGATGCCGGTGCGGTGGATGGCCGCGTCGGGCGAGCGGTGGCACCAGTTGCTGGGGCCGTTGGTGGGCGGCTCGTAGCTGCCGACGCCCTCCCCGGAGATCTCGCTGTCGCCGAGCGAGATCAGGCCGGTCTTCCGCTGGTCGAGGGGGCGTTCCTCCGGGCTGCCGTAGATCTTGGTGGCCTCGGCCGCCCGGATCGCCTCCAGGGCGGGCGGCAGGGGTACGGAGGCGACGGCGGCCTTCGTACCGGTCTCGGCCGCTCCGGCGGGGGCGGCGGTGAGGGAGCCTAGTGCGGCGGCGGCTGCCGCGACGGCGGCGATGGGCCACCGGAGTCTGTACCTGGTGCGCGTCATTGCGCCTCCTGGAAGTGGGGTTACCCACGGTTTTTACTGGCCGGTACACGCCTTGGGAATACATCGAACAAGACAAGTGCTCATCTTTTTATGGAGGTTGAGTGATGACCGAGAGCATGAGGAACGGCGCCGGACACCGGATCGAGCGCGACTCGATGGGCGAGGTACGGGTCCCCGCGCACGCCAAGTGGCGGGCGCAGACCCAGCGGGCGGTGGAGAACTTCCCCGTCTCCGGGCAGCGCCTGGAGCGCGCCCACATCGAGGCACTGGCCCGGATCAAGGCCGCCGCCGCGAAGGTCAACGCCGAGCTCGGCGTGATCGACCGGGACCGGGCGGAGGCGATCGCCGCCGCCGCGGGGGAGGTCGCGGAGGGCCGCTGGGACGACCAGTTCCCGGTCGACGTCTTCCAGACCGGCTCCGGCACCTCCTCCAACATGAACACCAACGAGGTCCTGGCCACCCTCGCCGGCGAGCGGCTCCCGGCCGACCGGGCCGTCCACCCCAACGACCACGTCAACGCCTCGCAGTCGTCCAACGACGTCTTCCCCTCCTCCATCCACATCGCCGCCACCGCCGCCGTCACCCGCGACCTGATCCCCGCGCTCGACCACCTGGCCGCCGCCCTGGAGCGAAAATCGGCCGAATTCGCGACGGTCGTGAAGTCCGGCCGTACGCATCTCATGGACGCCACCCCGGTCACCCTGGGGCAGGAGTTCGGCGGCTACGCGGCCCAGGTCGGGTACGGCGTCGAACGGCTCCGCTCCGCCCTCCCCCGGCTCGCCGAACTCCCGCTCGGCGGCACCGCGGTGGGCACCGGGATCAACACCCCGCCCGGCTTCTCCGCCGCCGTCATCGCCGAGGTCGCCCGCGCCACCGGCCTGCCCTTCACCGAGGCCCGCGACCACTTCGAGGCCCAGGGCTCCCGCGACGGCCTGGTGGAGACGTCCGGGCAGCTCAGGACCATCGCCGTCTCGCTCACCAAGATCGCCAACGATCTGCGCTGGATGGCCAGCGGCCCCCGCACCGGACTGGCCGAGATCAACCTCCCCGACCTCCAGCCCGGCTCCTCGATCATGCCCGGCAAGGTCAACCCGGTGATCCCCGAGGCCGTCCTCATGGTCGCCGCGCAGGTCACCGGCAACGACACCACGGTCGCGGTGGCCGGCGCCGCCGGGAACTTCGAGCTCAACGTGATGCTCCCGGTGATGGCCAAGAACCTGCTGGAGTCCGTACGGCTCCTCGCCAACGCCTCCCGGCTGCTCGCCGACCGCACCGTCGACGGCATCACCGCCAACGCGGAACGCGCCCGCGAGTACGCCGAGTCCTCGCCCTCCGTCGTCACCCCGCTGAACAAGTACATCGGCTACGAGGAGGCCGCCAAGGTCGCCAAGAGGTCCCTCGCCGAACGGAAGACCATCCGCGAGGTCGTCCTGGAGTCCGGCTACGTGGACCGCGGCGACCTCACCCTCGAACAGCTCGACGAGGCCCTCGACGTCCTGCGCATGACCCGGCCGTGACCCACGGGGCCGCCGGCCGGCGCGGCACGGCCGGCGGCCGCGTGACTCAAGCGTGACGCGCACCGCAGCGCCGGTGGGAGCGCGCCCCTAAGATCTGCGCATGACAGGATCGGACGGATCGGGCGACATCCAGCACTGGGCGCCGGGGGACCACATCCTCTGGCGCTACCGCGGCAACGGCACCGGCGACGTGCACATCTGCCGGCCGGTGACCGTCGTGCGCGACACCCCCGATCTGCTGGCCGTGTGGATGGCACCCGGCACCGAGTGCGTCCGGCCGGTGCTGGCCGACGGCACCGCCGTCCACGACGAGCCGCTCGCCACCCGCTACACCGCGCCCCGGACCACCGAGCGCGCCCACTGGTCCGGCAGCGGCGTCCTCAAGCTCGCCCGCCCCGGGGAACCCTGGTCGGTCTGGCTGTTCTGGGAGCGCGGCTGGCGCTTCCGCAGCTGGTACGTGAACCTGGAGGAACCGCGCCGCCGCTGGTCCGGCGGCGTCGACTCCGAGGACCACTTCCTCGACATCTCCGTCTACCCCGACCGCAGCTGGCTGTGGCGCGACGAGGACGAGTTCGCCCAGGCCCAGCGGGCCGGGCTGATGAGCACCGACCAGGCCGACCGGGTACGGGCCGCGGGCGCGGCCGCCGTGGAACTCGTCGAGAAGTGGGGCGCCCCCTTCCGCGACGGCTGGGAGGAGTGGCGGCCCGATCCCGCCTGGACCGTTCCCGCCCTTCCGGCCGACTGGGATCGCACTCCGGCGCACACGGCGCCATGAGACCCTTGATGCGCCCCCGGGGTCCAAACGTAGGATCGTCCTCCGCACGGCCGACACCGGGCGGACACGACGTCACCGACCGAACGCAGCACAGCAACTGACCACACGTCACCGCACGTCATCGATGAGGGGGAGAGCAGTGCCGCAGCTGTGCCCGGGTGGCGTGCCCCCCGCCCCCGCCGCCGCCCGCGGAGCGTCCGCGTCCCCCGCGAACACCTCTTCCGAGGGGTTTATCCCCGGCGAAGGCGCGGCATCGGCGAGAAGAGCGAGTGCATCGCACCACCGGCCCGGACGGACGGAATCCCACGCGTGACGGAGCATCCCACCTCCCACGAAGGCCGGCAGCCCCTGGCCGACCGGCCCCAGGAGCAGACGCGACCCCGCCAGGAGGCCGCGCCCGCCGGCCTGCCCTCCGACATCCCCGCGCAGCCCTCGGCCCCGGCGCAGGCACCGGAACCCCCCGCACCGGCGGGAGCGGCGGCACCGCAGACCGCGCCCGCGCCACCGCCGTCCGGACTGTCCGGGCCCTCCGCTCCCGCGGTCGCCGTCTCCGTCTCCCCCGGTACGACCCCGGCCGGGCGCCGCGAGGGCGACCGGCTGCGGTTCGTCGGCGCCGCGACCCGGCGGATCGCCCGCGGCCTCGACCTGGACGAGATCGTGCTCGGCCTGTGCCGCGCCACCGTGCCGGCCTTCTCCGACGAGATCCTGGTCTACCTCCGCGATCCGCTGCCGGTGGGCGACGAGCGGCCGGTGGCCCCCTTCGTGCTGCGCCTGCGCCGCACCGACCGGCTGCGGTTAACTCCGGACCTGGAGGGCGACGAGCTCGTCCTCGTACCCGATCCCGACCCGACCCCGGCCGCCGAGCTGTGCGAAGTGCGCTCCGGCAGCGCCCTCGCCGAGGTGCTCCGCGGGGTCCGGCCGGTCTTCGGCGACTCCGCCGCCGCCCGGACCGCCCTCGGCGAACTCCTCGGCGCCGACCATCCGCTCCCCCGCGGCCTGCGGGCGATACTGGCGCCGCTGCGCGGCCGCCGCCGGGTGATCGGCGCCGCCGTCCTGCTGCGCCGGGCCGAACAGCCCGCCTTCGAGCCGGACGACCTCCTCGTCGCCGCCCAGCTGGCCACCCACACCGCGCTCGGCATCGACAAGGCGGTGCTGTACGGCCGGGAGGCGTACATCGCGGATGAGCTCCAGCGCACCATGCTGCCGGACTCGCTGCCCCAGCCGACCGGCGTCAAGCTCGCCTCCCGCTACCTCCCCGCCGCCGAGACCGCCCGGGTGGGCGGCGACTGGTACGACGCGATCCCGCTGCCCGGCAGCCGGGTCGCCCTCGTCGTCGGCGACGTCATGGGCCACTCCATGACCTCGGCCGCGATCATGGGCCAGCTGCGCACCACCGCGCAGACCCTGGCCGGGCTCGACCTGCCGCCGCAGGAGGTGCTGCACCACCTCGACGAGCAGGCCCAGCGGCTCGGCCAGGACCGGATGGCGACCTGCATGTACGCGGTGTACGACCCGGTCTCGCACCGGATCACGGTCGCCAACGCCGGTCATCCGCCGCCGATACTGCTCCACCTCGACGGCCGCGCCGAGGTGCTGCGCGTGCCCGCGGGCGCCCCGATCGGCGTCGGCGGCGTGGACTTCGAGGCGGTCGAGCTGGACGCCCCCGCGGGCGCGACGCTGCTGCTCTACACGGACGGCCTGGTGGAGTCCCGGCTGCGGGACGTCTGGACCGGGATCGAGCAGCTGCGGGAACGGCTCGCGGCCGCGGCCCAGCTGACCGGGCCCGATCACGCGCCGCCGCTCGAAGCGCTCTGCGACGACGTGCTCGACATGCTGGGTCCTGGCGACCGCGACGACGACATCGCGCTGCTCGCGGCCCGTTTCGACGGGATCGCGCCGAGCGACGTGGCGTACTGGTTCCTCGAACCGGAGGACGCGGCCCCGGGCCGCGCCCGCCGGCTCGCCCGCCGGGCGCTGGCCCGCTGGGACCTGGAGGAACTGACCGACTCGGTCGAGCTGCTGATCAGCGAGGTCGTGACCAACGCGGTGCGGTACGCGGAGCGGCCCGTGACCCTGCGGCTCCTCAAGACCGACGTCCTGCGCTGCGAGGTCGGCGACGACTCCCCGCAGCTGCCCCGGCAGCGGCGGGCGCGCGAGACGGACGAGGGCGGGCGGGGCCTGTTCCTGGTCAACCGGCTGGCGCGGCGGTGGGGGGCGACCCGGTTGTCGGGCGGCAAGGTGGTCTGGTTCGAGCTGGCGACCCGCGTCTGATCCTGTATCCAATATCCGAGATCCAACATCCCGGATATTGGATACAGGATCCAGCATCCCGGATCCGATGCCCTTGGATCCGACATCCTGGATCCAAGATCCGGGATCCGGGATCCGACGGCCGTGGATCCGACATCTTGGATCCAGGATGTTGGATCCAGGATGTTGGATCCAGGATGTTGGATCCGATGTCCGTACGCGACGAAGGCCGGCCCCTCCTGAGGGCCGGCCTTCTTTCACCGCTCGCGGAGCGCGTCAGCCCGGCTGCTGCGTGGAGAGGCTCGGCGTCGTCGCGCCGCCGCTGCCGCCACCGCTTCCGCCGTTGCCTCCGCTGCCGCCGCTGCCGCTGTCACCCCCGCCACCGCTTCCGCCGCTTCCGGCGTCGCCGCCGCCCGGGCGTCCGGTGTCGGGCGGCTGGACCGTGGCCGTGTTGGTGGGCTCGGTGGGCTCCTGGGTCGGCGGGGGCGGGGTGGTGGTGCCCTGGGTGGGGGTCGTCGGGGGCGGGGTCGTCGTACCGGTCGTGGGCGGCGGCGTGGTGGCGGTGGTGGGGGGCGCCTCGGTCGTCGGCTGCTCCGTCGGCTCCTCGGTCGGCTCCTGGGTGGCGGTCGGGCTGCCGGACCAGTCCGGCCGGTCGTAACCGCCGGTGTTCTCCTCGGTCTCCAGGTCGAACGTGGCGTCCGAGCCGCCGTTCAGGGCGCGCTCGGTATAGGCGCCCCAGATCCTGGCGGGGTAGTTGCCGCCGTTGGCGCGGCCGGGCTCGATGGAGTCGGTGAGGGTGACCTGCTTGGCGATCTTGCCGGAGGTGTCCTCGCCGAACAGGGCGACGGCGGTGACCAGTTCGGGCGTGTAGCCGACGAACCAGGCGGACCGGTTGTTCTCGGAGGTACCGGTCTTGCCGGCGGCGTCGTAGTCGCCGGCGGCGCGGAAGCCGGAGCCGTTGCGGACCACACCGGCCATGGCCTGGGTGACGGTGTCGGCGGCCTTGCGGCTGATGACCTGCTCGCCGGTCTGCTTGACGGGGTCCACCCGGCGGTCGTGGTGCTGGGCGTTCTTGACCAGCGCGGGGGTGACCTTCTTGCCGTGGTTGTCCAGGGTGGCGTACACGCCGGCCATGTCGAGGGTGGAGGCTCCCATGGTGCCGAGCGACATGGCGGGGGTCTCGCCGAAGTCCTGGCCGTCCTTCATGCCGAGGGCGAGGGCGGTCTTCTTGGTCTCCTCGATGCCGACGTCGACGATCATCTGGGCGTAGACCGAGTTGATCGACTTGTCGGTGGCGCGCTGGACGCTGACGGGGCCGTGCGAGACGTCGCCCTGGTTCTCGGGGGCGAAGGGGATCGGGCTGCCGACGACCTTCCTCTGGCTGGTGCCGTCGTAGACCGTGTTCAGGCCGATCTCGCGCCCGTCCTGGGTCTCGGCGCCGTTGTCGAGGGCGGTGGCGAGGACGATCGGCTTGAAGGTGGAGGCGGGCTGGAAGTCGCGCCGGGTGGCGTTGGACATCCAGTGCTCGGTGGCGCCGACGCCGCCGTACATCGCGACGACCCCGCCGGTCTTCGGGTCGACGGAGGTGGCGCCGGCCTGCACGGTGGCGGCCTTCTTGTCGCCCTTGCGGTCGATCTTGGCTTCGAGCTGCTTGTCGACGGCGGCGACGAGGTCCTTCTGCTTCTGCTCGTCGATGTTGAGGGTGATGGTCCAGCCGCCGGCCTTGATGTCCTCCTCGCTGACGCCCTGGCGCATCAGCTCCTGGTTCGCCGCCTCGACGATGTAGCCGGTCTGGCCTTCCATGCCGGGGAGCGGCTTGGGCTCGCGCGGGACGGGGAACTTCAGGCCGGCGCGCTCGGCGGCGGGGAGCCAGCCCATCTCGACCATGTTGTCGAGGACGTAGTTCCAGCGCTCCTCGACGAGCTTGCGGCCGGTGGCGCTGGCCGAGGTCCAGTCGTACTGGTTCGGGGCCTGGAGCAGCGAGGCGAGGTAGGCGCCCTGGGCGGTGGTGAGCTTGGAGGCGTCGGTGCCGTAGTAGGCGCGGGCGGCGGCCTGGATGCCGTACGAGGAGCGACCGTAGTAGCTGGTGTTGATGTAGCCGGCGAGGATCTCGCTCTTCTCCATCTCCTGGTCGACCTTGACGGCGATGACCATCTCCTTGAGCTTGCGGGTCGCCGTCTGGTCCTGGCTCAGGTAGAAGTTCTTGACGTACTGCTGGGTGATCGTGGATCCGCCCTGCTTGCCCTGGCCGGTGAGGGTGCTCCAGGCGGCGCGGGTGGTGCCCTTGATGTCGACGCCGTTGTCCTTGTAGAAGGTCTTGTTCTCGGCGGCGACGAAAGCCTGCTGGACGGGGAGCGGGATCTTGTCCAGGCCGACGATCTCGCGGTTGATCTCGCCGGTGCGGGCGAGGATCGTGCCGTTGGAGTACTTGTAGATGTTGCTCTGCATGGTCGCCTCGGCGTTGGCCGTGGGCACGGGGACCAGCAGGTAGACCGTGTAGAGGCCGCCGACACCGATCAGGCAGAGCAGGAGGAAGGTGCCCAGCATCTTCTTCCAGGTGAAGAGGCGGCGTATGCCCCGTTTCTTCGCCTTCTTGTCCGGTCGGCCCATGTGTCGCGTCGCTCCGCTCGTCGTGTGTCCCGTCGCCCCTGGCCCGGCGCGCCGCCGGATCAGCTCAGCAAGCTAACACCGACAGTGCGGACATAGGGCAACCGATCACGCCTTTTCAGGACGTGAGAATCAGCACCCACCCCCAGGGGAACCGACGCCCGGGAGGAGGTGATGGTTGCGTGAAGGATCGGTTCCGTTTTCGTACGCGCCCCCCGCCGCCTTCGCCCCGCGCCCCCCGCCGCCTCCGCCGCGCGCCCCTCGCCGTCCTCGCCGCACGCCCCCCGCCGCCCTCACCCCACGCGGCCTCCGCCTCCACCCCGCCCGGCCTCCACCCCCACCCCACCCGGCTATACAACGTGCGTATACACGCCGTGTACAGTGACGCCATGTCCATCGGTCACACCCTTCTCGGACTCCTCGAAACGGGCCCGCGCCACGGCTACGACCTCAAGCGCGCCTTCGACGAGCGGTTCGGCCACGACCGGCCGCTCCACTACGGCCAGGTCTACTCGACGATGTCCCGCCTCCTGAAGAACGGCCTCGTCGTCGTCGACGGCGTCGAACCCGGCGGCGGCCCCGAGCGCAAGCGGTACGCGATCACCGACGCCGGCATCACCGACGTCGCCGAGTGGCTCGCGACCCCCGAGAAGCCGGAGCCGTACCTCCAGTCCACGCTCTACACCAAGGTCGTCCTCGCCCTGCTGACCGGCCGCGGGGCCGCCGAACTGCTCGACACCCAGCGGGCCGAGCACCTGCGCCTGATGCGCGAGCTCACCCGCCGCAAGAGGGACGGCGACCTCGCCGACCAGCTCATCTGCGACCACGCCCTCTTCCACCTGGAGGCGGACCTGCGCTGGCTGGAGCTGACCGCCGCCCGCCTCGACCGGCTCGCCGAGGAGGTCCGCCGATGACCGGCTCCCCGCTCCTGCGCGCCACCGGGCTCTCCAAGGCGTACGGCCCCACCCCGGCGCTCTCCGGGGCGGACTTCGCCCTGCGTGCCGGGGAGGTCGTCGCCGTCATGGGCCCCTCCGGCTCCGGCAAGTCCACCCTGCTGCACTGCCTCGCCGGCATCGTCCGCCCCGACGCGGGCACCCTCACCTACGACGGGCGCGACCTCACCGCCCTCTCCGACAGCGCGCGCAGCGCCCTGCGCCGTACCGACTTCGGCTTCGTCTTCCAGTTCGGCCAGCTCGTCCCCGAGCTGACCTGCGCGGAGAACGTGGCGCTGCCGCTCCGGCTGAACGGCGAGAAGCGGAAGGCCGCCGAGGCGGGGGCCGTCGAATGGCTCGCCCGCCTGGAGGTCGACGACACCGCGGGCAAGCGCCCCGGCGAGATATCCGGAGGCCAGGGCCAGCGGGTCGCCGTCGCCCGCGCCCTCGTCACCGCCCCGCGCGTGATCTTCGCCGACGAACCGACCGGCGCCCTGGACTCCCTCAACGGCGAGCGGGTCATGCGGCTGCTCACCGAAGCGTCCCGGGACACTGGCGCCGCCGTCGTCCTCGTCACCCACGAGGCCCGCGTCGCCGCCTGGTCCGACCGCGAGGTCGTCGTCCGCGACGGCTCGGTCCGGGACACGGAGTGGGCCGCGTGAGCCCGGCCGGCTGGGCCCGCGACCTGACCCTCGGCGCCCGCTTCGCCGTCACCGGCGGCCGCTCCGGACTGCTCCGTACGCTGCTCACCGCGGCCGGCGTCGGCCTCGGCGTCGCCCTGCTCCTGCTCGCCTCCTCGCTGCCGAGCATGCTCTTCCAGCGCGAGGTGCGGGAGGCGGCCCGCGCCCCCGACGCGTCCCACGAGGTCACCAGCCCCCGCCCGGACACGTTCCTCCACTACACCCAGCACAGCTCCTTCCGGAGCGCCGGCCTCACCGGGCTGCTGCTGAATCCGGAGGGCCCGAAGGCCCCGGTGCCGCCCGGCACCGCGGGCGTGCCCGCCGAGGGCGAGATGCTGGTCTCCCCCGCCCTCGCCGAGCTGCTCGGCTCCCCCGACGGCGCCCTCCTCAGGGAACGGCTCCCCTACAAGGCCGTGGGCACGATCGGCGAGGCCGGGCTCATCGGCCCGAACGAACTGCGGTACGTCGCCCACGCCGGCTTCCTCACCACCGAGAACTACGACGGGCGCGCCGAGCGCTACGGCTGGTCGGTGCCCGAGGAGCCGATGAACGCCTTCCTGCTGCTCCTCGTCGTCATCGCGTACGTGGTGCTGCTGCTGCCGGTCCTGGTCTTCATCGCGACCGCGGCCCGCTTCGGCGGCGAGCAGCGCGACCGCCGGCTCGCCGCGCTCCGGCTCGTCGGCGCGGACAACGCCACCACGCGGCGGATCGCGGCCGGCGAATCGCTGGCCGGGGCGCTGCTCGGACTGGTCGTCGGCGCCGGACTCTTCCTGGTCGCCCGGCAGTTCGCCGGCGCCTTCGAGATCTGGGACGTCAACGCCTTCCCGTCCGACGTGGTCCCGCACACGGCGCTCGCCCTGCTGGTCCTCGCCGTGGTGCCGGTGGCCTCCGTCGTGGTCACCCTCGCCGCCCTGCGCGGGGTGGCGATCGAACCGCTGGGCGTGGTGCGCACGGCCACCCCGCGCCGCCGCCGGCTCTGGTGGCGGCTGCTGATCCTCGCCGCCGGGGCCGCGCTGCTCGCCCCGACGATCGGCGGCATCCGGATGGACGACACGGCCATCGACACCGTCACCATCGGCGGCGGTACCGTCCTCGTGCTCATCGGCCTCACCGGTGTGCTGCCGTGGCTCGTCGAGGCGGCGGTGAAGCGGATGAGCGGCGGGCCGGTGTCCTGGCAGCTCGCCGTCCGGCGGCTCCAGCTCTCCAGCGGCACCGCCGCCCGCGCGGTCAGCGGAATCGTCGTGGCGGCGGCCGGGGCGATCGCCCTCCAGATGCTCTTCCAGGCGATGGAGCACGATTTCACCTCCTCCACCGGCCACGACACCACCCGCGCCCAGCTGGAGACCACGCTGGACGCCCGGACCGGCGACGAGGCGCGGCGGACCATCGACCGGCTCGCCGCCGTCGACGGCGTCACCGGCACGATCGGCACGACCACCTCGCACGTCTTCCGGCCCGGCCCGCTGAAGCCCGGCGAGGACTTCGCGCCGATCACCCCGCTCGCCGTCGGCGACTGCGCCTCGCTGCGCGAGTTCGCCACGCTGCCCTCCTGCGAGGACGGCGACGCGTTCGTGGTGATGCCGCCGAAGGGCGCCACCGACGCCCCCGACGCCGACTGGATCCGGAAGACCGCCCGCGCCGGCGCGCAGGTGGCGCTCCGCGACCCCGGCGAGCACAAGGGCACCGTGCCGCTGTGGCGGGTCCCCGCCGACGCCCCGACCGTGGCCGCCCGCCGCGACCCGGCCGGCATGCACTTCTACGGTCTGCTCACCACCCCGGGGGCGATCGACGCGGCCCGCCTCGACGACCCGCAGGCCGAGGTGATGGTCCGGTTCGACCCGGCCGTCCCCGACGCCCCGGAGCTGGTACGGAACGCGGCCCTGGCGATCGACCCGACCGCCACCGTCCGCGGGCTGAGCGACACCGAGCAGAGCTCCCGCTTCGTCAGCGTCCGCACCGGCATCCTCGTCGGCTCGACGCTCACCATGCTGCTGGTGGCGGCCTCGCTGCTGGTGGCGACCCTGGAGCAGCTGCGCGACCGCAAGCGGCTGCTGTCCGCCCTGGTCGCCTTCGGCACCCGCCGCACCACCCTGAGCTGGTCGGTGCTGTGGCAGACGGCGGTGCCGATCGCCGTCGGCCTGGCCCTCGCGGTGGCGGGCGGCCTGGGTCTCGGCTCGGTCCTGCTGGCGATGACGGACCAGCCGGTGCGGGACTGGTGGGTCTTCCTGCCGGTCGTCGGCGTCGGCGCGGCCCTGATCGCCGCGGTGACCCTGCTCAGCCTGCCGCTGCTCTGGCGGCTGATGCGCGCGGACGGGCTGCGCACCGAATAACCCGCCGGGCGGATGTACGAGACGGAGGGCGCGGGCGGCCCCGGGGGTCAGGTCCCGGCGAGCACCCGCACCGGAAGCGACTCCAGCTCTTCGCGCAGCGCCCCGGCGAGCTCCTCGAACTCGTCCTGCCGGGCGGCCCCGGACCGCATCGCGAGGGCCACCCGGCGGGTGGGCGCGGGGGCGGCGAAGAGGCCCGTGCACAGGGCGGGGTTGCGGGCGGTCTCGACGGTGACGGCGGTGCGGGGCAGCAGGGTCACCCCGAGGCCGCCGGCGACCAGCTGGACCAGGGTCGAGAGACCCGCGGCGGTGGTGGTGACCTCGGCGCCGTCCTCGCGGCCGGCCTCCCGGCAGACGTCGAGGGCCTGGTCGCGCAGGCAGTGCCCCTCGTCGAGCAGGAGCAGCCGGAGCTCCTTGAGGGTCTCGCGGGGGATGTCCTCCCGCCCGGCGAGCGGGTGCCCCTCCGAGGTGACCAGCACGAAGTCCTCGTCGAAGAGCGGGAGCTCGGTGACGCCGGGCGCCCCCAGCGGCACGGCCAGGAGCAGCAGGTCGAGGCGGCCCGCGGCGAGGCCCTCCAGGAGGGAGGACGTCTGCTCCTCGTGCACCTGGAGGTCGAGCTCCGGGTAGCGGCGGTGGGTCAGGCGCAGCACGGCCGGCAGCAGATAGGGGGCGACGGTCGGGATGACGCCGAGCCGGAGGACCCCCGTGAAGGGGGCGCGGGCGCCCTCGGCCTCCTCCATCAGCGCGGCGACGGCGTCGAGGACCGCGCGGGCGCGGGCCGCGAGCCGTTCGCCGGCGGGCGAGAGGAGCACCTTGCGGGTGGTCCGCTCCAGGAGCTGGACACCGAGTGCCTCTTCGAGTGCCGAAACCGCGCCCGAGAGCGCGGGCTGGCTCATGCCGATGGCGGCCGCCGCGTCCCGGAAGTGCAGGTGCTCGGCGACCGCCGCGAAGGCCCTGAGCTGGGAGAGGCTGGGCTGTTTGGCCCGCTGGGAGGAGTGCTGGGGGACGTACGGGGATGCCACTGATAACCACCTTCGATCAACACGACCCACTCTAGCTATTTCACTGATCAATGCACTGCGTGCCATGCTGTGATCCGTCCAACCCCTCATGGAAGCCCCCAAAAGGGTCCCTTCCAGACTGCAAGGAGAGCGCGTGCTCACTGTCGGTGACCAGTTCCCCACCTACGACCTGACCGCCTGCGTGTCGCTGGAGAGCGGCAAGGAGTTCGCGCAGATCGACCACAAGTCCTACGAGGGCAAGTGGCGCGTGGTGTTCTTCTGGCCGAAGGACTTCACCTTCGTCTGCCCGACCGAGATCGCCGCCTTCGGCAAGCTGAACGACGAGTTCGCCGACCGCGACGCCCAGATCCTCGGCGTCTCCGGTGACTCCGAGTTCGTCCACCACGCCTGGCGCAAGGACCACGCCGACCTGCGTGACCTGCCCTTCCCGATGCTCGCCGACTCGAAGCACGAGCTCATGAGCGACTGCGGCGTGCGCGGCGAGGACGGCTTCGCCCAGCGTGCCGTCTTCATCGTGGACCCGAACAACGAGATCCAGTTCACCATGGTGACCGCCGGTTCCGTGGGCCGTAACCCCAAGGAGGTCCTGCGGGTCCTCGACGCCCTGCAGACCGACGAGCTCTGCCCGTGCAACTGGAACAAGGGCGAGGACACCCTGGACGCCGGCAAGCTCCTGGCCGGTGAGTGAGCATGGCCCTCGATGAGCTCAAGTCCGCCGTACCGGACTTCGCCAAGGACCTGAAACTGAACCTCGGCTCGGTCATCGGCAACAGCGAGCTCCCGCAGCAGCAGCTGTGGGGCACCGTGCTGGCCTGCGCGATCGCCTCGCGCTCGCCGAAGGTGCTGAGGGAGCTGGAGCCCGAGGCGCAGGCGAACCTGAAGCCCGAGGCGTACCAGGCCGCCAAGTCCGCCGCCGCGATCATGGCGATGAACAACGTCTTCTACCGGACCCGGCACCTGCTGTCGGACCCCGAGTACGGGACGATGCGGGCCGGTCTGCGGATGAACGTCATCGGCAACCCGGGCGTCGAGAAGGTCGACTTCGAGCTCTGGTCGCTCGCCGTCTCCGCGATCAACGGCTGCGGCCAGTGCCTGGACTCGCACGAGCAGGTCCTGCGCAAGGCCGGCGTCGACCGCGAGACGATCCAGGAGGCGTTCAAGATCGCCGCGGTGATCCAGGCGGTCGCCGTCACCCTGGACGCGGAGGCCGTCCTCGCCGAGTAGCCGGCGGAGGCGTACGAAGGGAAGGGCCCCGGAGCGGATCACCGCTCCGGGGCCCTTCTCCGTGCTCCCGCTACTTCTTGAGCTCCGCGAGCAGCGCGAGGACGTCCTGGGTCAGGGGGACGTCGATGCCGGAGAGGTCGGGGGCGCCGTCGAGGGGCTCGCCGTTCTCGTCCGCGTAGTAGTTGCGGTGGACCTCGATCTGCACGACCGCCTGCCCGTCGAGCACCCACAGCGAGCCGCCGTCCTCGCCGCGGTCGCCGAAGAACGCCTGCTCGCCGACGCCGGCGACCGGCAGGATGAGCTCGCGGTACTTCGCGTGCGCGGCGAACTCGACGCCGGGGTCGGTCTCCTTGTGCAGGGTGTACGTGACGCTGGCGCTCTGCTCGCGCTCGCCCTCGCCGAAGTTGACGTGGCAGGAGCTCTCGCTCAGGGCGGGCTCGTCGAGGAACGGGCCGGGGCCCGACATCGCCCGCTCGCCGAGGACCATGGCGAGGCCCTTCAGCTCGGCCTTCTCGCACAGCTCCTCGACCGGCTTGTACCCGCCCAGGTCCACCCCCTCGTCCCGCTGCCCGAGGCCGTACGCGTACAGCCCCGCGCCCCACAGGGCGGAGGCGACCAGCGCGCCGCCGAGCGCCCACGCCCAGGAGGGCCCGCGACCCCGCGGCGGGCGCGGCTCCCGGTCCTCCGTCAGCACCTCGGCCGTCTCGAAGGGGGCGCCGCCCACCAGCTCGGGTTCGGATATCACGCCTTGCCCTTCCGTTCCCGCGATCCGGGCGCCGGGGTGGGCGCCACCTCGTAGGCGGTCGCGCCGCGCGGCTCGGGGGAGGTGAGCAGCGCCGGTTCCTGGCTCCACGCCTTCAGGTAGCCGACCACGGTGTTGGTGACCGCGACGAGCGGGACGGCGACGACGGCGCCGCCGATGCCGGCGGTCAGACCGCCCGCGGCGACCGCGAGGACCACCGCGAGCGGGTGGACGCGGACGGCCCGGCCGAGGATGAACGGCTGGAGGACGTGGCCCTCGATCTGCTGCACGGCGAGGACCACCACGAGCACCATCAGCGCGGTGAACACGCCGTTGGTGACGAGGGCGACCAGGACCGCGAGGGCGCCGGAGATGACGGCGCCGACGAGCGGGATGAAGGCGAAGAGGAAGATGAAGACGGCGAGCGGGACCGCCATCGGCACGTCGAGGAAGTAGAGCCCGAGGCCGATGAAGACGGCGTCGATGAGGGCGACCAGGACGGTGCCGCGCACATAGGCGGTGAGGGTGCGCCAGGCGCGCGGTCCGGCGCCGGCGACGCCGGGCCGGGCCTGTGCCGGGACGAGCTTGAGCGTCCACTCCCAGACCTTCTTCCCGTCGTAGAGCAGGAAGAGGGTGGAGAACATGGCGAGCAGGATGCCGGTCATGGTCTCGACGACGACGGTCACGCCCTGGAGGCCGAAGGAGGTGATCTGTTCGGCGTTGGCACCGATGGTGTCGCTGAGGTTCTTGGCGATGTCGTTGATCTGGCGCTCGGTCACGTGGAAGGGGCTGTCCAGGAGCCAGCGCTTGAGCTCCTCGATGCCGTCCCTGACCCGGTCGGTGAGGGTGTCGACGTTGTCCATCACCTGCCAGACCACGAACCAGCCGACCAGGCCCATCACGACGAAGCCGGAGATGGCGGTGATGGCGGTGGCGAGCCCGCGCGGCACGCCCATGGTCCGCAGCCGGGCGACGGTCGGCTGGAGCAGCGCGGTGACGAGGAGCGCGGCGACGAAGGCGAGGACGACGAGCTGGACGGAGCTGATGACCCGCATCAGGACCCAGACCGTGCCGGCGAGGACGAGCAGCCGCCAGCCGGCCTCGCCGGCGACGCGCAGGCCCCACGGGATGGCGGAGACCGGGTCGGGCCGGGCGGGGACGGCGGGGGCGTAGGCCGGGGGCGCGGGGACGACGGCACGCTCTTCCGCGTGGGTCTCCGTGACGGTGGTCTCCCCGGCCGGCTCGGCGGCCCGCTCGGGGGCGGGTGCCGCCGGCGGGCGTTCCTCCCGCGGTCCGGCCCCCTCGGCGCCGTCGGCCTCGTGGCGCCGGGCGTCCAGCTCGGTACCGATGCGGCTGATGCCCTCGCCGAGCCGGCTCAGCCATCCTGGCAGTCTCGACATCTCGTTCCTCTTCCCCCCGTCCGGTCCCTGGCAACCTACACGCAGGAAGCCCCGCACCGTAGGACGGTGCGGGGCTTCCCGAGGTTGAGCACGCGCCGGTCTAGTACCAGCGGTTGGCCTGCCAGAACGACCAGGCGCCGCAGGGGCTGCCGTAGCGGCCGTCCATGTAGCTGAGGCCCCACTTGATCTGGGTGGCGGGGTTGGTCTGCCAGTCGGCGCCGGCCGAGGACATCTTGGTGCCCGGCAGCGCCTGGACGAGTCCGTAGGCGCCGGAGGACGGGTTCTGCGCCCGGTAGTTCCAGCCGGACTCGTGGTCCACGATGTTGCTGAAGCACTGGAACTGCGAGGCCGGGATCATCTGGCGGGCGATCGCCTTGACCTCGGAGATGGAGTACGAGCCCTGGGCGGAGAAGCTCGACGCGTCGCGGACGCTGTCGCGGCTGGCGCGCTCGGCCGCCTCCTTCTCCCGGGCCTCGCGCTCCGCGCGCTCCTCGGCTTCCTTCTTCTCCTGCTCGGCCTTCTCGTCCGCGGCCTTCTTCTTGGCCTCGGCGTCCTTGGCGGCCTTGAAGCGGGCGGCCTCCTCGGCGTCCTTGCGGGCGGTGGCGTCCGCGGCGGCGGCCTGGACGTCGGCCTGCTCCGCGAGGGAGGCGACCTGTACCTGGGCCTGCGCGCCGGCGGGGATGTCCGCGAGCAGCGTGCTGTCGGCCGCGGCGGCCTCGAAGTTGTCGTCAGAGGTGGCCTGGGCGGCGTTGCCCGTGGCAACTCCGACGACGGCGCCGACGGTGGTGACCGCAGTGGCAGACGCCACCGCGAATCCCCGGACCGAGATCCGGCTCACACGGTTTCCTTCCAGCATCCCCCGCAGCGGTGACCACGCGGGCGAAATCGTGCCCCTCGCGCTGGTCTTCGTCGTACCGGGTCACAGAAGACACGGGCCCGTGGTGCTGTGGGCGGCATACGGCGTCGATTGTGGAGTTGTGCGGTGCTGTGGTGCGCGCCTTCGAACGGTCGAGGGTGCACGGGTGCCGTATGCGGGGCCTGACGGAAGCAAGACTCTGCCGGACGCGGACGCCGCAAGGCAATTCTGTGTTGCGTGTGAAAGCTCACACCCCGGCGGGCGCAGGTGTTTTGACGGATGTTGCGGACACGGGGGCGCCGCCCGGCTAAGCTCCTGCGCTTCGCCGGGCGGCACCAACTCCCGTACGGGAGCTAAAGGGTACGAATCGGACGCCTGCTCCTTACAGGTGTCCGTCCTCCAGCATCTCGGTGACCAGGGCCGCGATCTGGGACCGCTCCGAGCGGGTCAGCGTGACGTGCGCGAAGAGCGGATGCCCCTTCAGCTTCTCGACCACGGCGACGACTCCGTCGTACCGCCCCACCCGCAGGTTGTCCCGCTGCGCCACGTCGTGGGTGAGGACCACCCGCGAGTTCGCCCCGATACGGGACAGAACGGTCAGCAGGACGTTCCGCTCCAGGGACTGCGCCTCGTCCACGATGACGAAGGCGTCGTGGAGCGAACGGCCCCGGATGTGGGTGAGCGGCAGGACCTCCAGCATCCCCCGGGACAGCACCTCCTCGATCACCTCGCGGCCGGCGACGGACGAGAGCGTGTCGAAGACCGCCTGGGCCCAGGGGCTCATCTTCTCCGACTCGCTGCCCGGCAGATAGCCGAGGTCCTGGCCGCCGACCGCGTACAGCGGCCGGAAGACCATCACCTTCTGGTGCTGCCGGCGCTCCAGGACGGCCTCCAGGCCCGCGCAGAGCGCGAGCGCGGACTTGCCGGTGCCGGCCCGGCCGCCCATCGAGATGATCCCGACCTCCGGGTCGAGGAGCAGGTCGAGCGCGATCCGCTGCTCGGCGCTGCGGCCCCGGATCCCGAACGCCTCCCGGTCGCCGCGGACGAGCCGCACGTTCCCGTCGGCGCCGACCCGGCCGAGCGCCTTGCCGCGCTCCGACTGGAGCACCAGGCCCGTGTGCACGGGCAGCTCGGACGCTTCCGGCACGTACAGCCGCTCCTGGTCGTACAGGAGGTCGATCTGCTCGGCCGACAGGCTCAGCTCGGACATGCCGGTCCACCCGTTGGTGTCCGTGATGGCGAGCTCCGCGCGGTACTCCTCGGCGAGCAGGCCCACCGAGGACGCCTTGATGCGCAGCGGCAGGTCCTTGGAGACGACGGTGACGTCGTACCCCTCCGCCTGGAGGTTCCGCGCGACCGCGAGGATCCGGGAATCGTTGTCGCCCAGCCGGTAGCCGGCCGGGAGGATGCCGGGGTCGGAGTGGTTGAGCTCGACCCGCAGCGTGCCGCCGAGGTCCCCTACGGGGAGCGGGGCGTCCAGGCGTCCGTACCTGACCCGGAAGTCGTCCAGCAGGCGCAGCGCCTGGCGGGCGAAGTAGCCGAGTTCGGGGTGATGCCTCTTCGCCTCCAGCTCGGTCACCACCACGATGGGGAGCACGACCTCGTGCTCCTCGAAGCGGGACATCGCCTTGGGGTCGGCGAGCAGGACGCTGGTGTCGAGAACATAGGTGCGCCGGTCGGAAAGGCGGCGCTTCGTGCTGGTCACCACGGAAGGACAGACCCCCTCTGAAGACCCGAAAAAGGCCGGGGTGCGACGGAATCACCGTTGTCGCTGCGGGATGGGACCGGGATCGGACCGCCCAGCGCGGGCCGAACTCCGGCCCTCCGCTTCTCCCGTGCGTGTCCCGCACGGTCGTCCTGGTGCAAGGGGCCTCCCGGGTGGCGGTCTCCGTGCCGCTCACTTCACCAGGGTTATGCCCTCGAACACTCCCGGCCATGCCAGGGCATATGACGGCGTGTGCGTGAACGCGCGGTGACGCCCCCGGGGCCCGTACGCGGGGAAAGGGGGAGGGTGGCTCAGGCTCCGTAGCGGCGGTGCCGGGCGGCGTAGTCGCGCAGCGCCCGCAGGAAGTCGACCTTGCGGAAGGCCGGCCAGTGGACCTCGCAGAAGTAGTACTCGGAGTGCGCGCTCTGCCACAGCATGAAACCGGACAGACGCTGCTCGCCGCTGGTACGGATGACCAGGTCCGGATCGGGCTGCCCGCGCGTGTACAGGTGCTCCGAGATGAGGTCGATGGAGACGGTCTCGGCCAGCTCCTCGAAGCTGGTGCCCCGCTCGGCGTGGTCCAGGAGCAGCGAACGGACGGCGTCCGCGATCTCCTGCCGGCCACCGTAGCCGACGGCGACGTTGACGAGTATCCCGGCGTTGCCCCGGGTGGACTCCTCGGCCTCCTTGAGGACCGTCTGGGTCCGGGCGGGCAGCAGGTCCATGGTGCCCACGTGGTGCACCCGCCAGCGCCCGTCCGAGGCGAGCGCCTTCACCGCGCCCTCGATGATCCCGAGCAGCGGAACCAGCTGCTCCTCGGGGCGGCTCAGGTTGTCCGTGGAGAGCATCCAGAGCGTGACGACCTCGACGTCCGTCTCGGCGCACCAGCCGAGCAGCTCCCGGATCTTGTCCGCGCCGGCCTTGTGCCCCTGCTCGGGCGTGCCGCCGGACGCCTTCGCCCAGCGCCGGTTGCCGTCGAGGATGACCCCGATGTGCTTGGGCACCTGATCGTGGTCGAGACGGCCTTCCACCCGGCGTGCGTAGAGCCCGTACACCAGGTCGCGCAGGT
The DNA here is from genome assembly GCF_044541975.1 of Streptomyces sp. NPDC085460. Taxonomy (NCBI): domain Bacteria; kingdom Bacillati; phylum Actinomycetota; class Actinomycetes; order Kitasatosporales; family Streptomycetaceae; genus Streptomyces; species Streptomyces sp. NPDC085460. The sequence continues at coordinate 664,819 of NZ_JBITTO010000002.1, read as the reverse complement.
TCACTGTTCTTTACCCCTCCATGGGCGGGCGGTTCGCAAGCCGCCACACTACTGCGGTCGGATGAAGCGTCCCAGTCCGGGCGTGTCACAAGTCCCTACGGGAGTGTCACAAGTCCGTGATAAGCAGAGATACGTGACTGATTCCCCCCTCTACCGCGCCGCCGCGGAGCGCTACGACTCCATGGAGTACCGCCGCTCGGGCCTCAGCGGGCTGAAGCTCCCCGCCATCTCCCTGGGCCTCTGGCACAACTTCGGCGACGACCGCACCCTCGACTCGCAGCGGGCGATCCTGCGCCGCGCCTTCGACCTCGGCGTCACCCATTTCGACCTGGCGAACAACTACGGTCCGCCGCCCGGCTCCGCCGAGCTGAACTTCGGCAAGATCTTCGCCCAGGACTTCGCGCCCTACCGCGACGAGCTGATCGTCTCGACGAAGGCCGGCTACCTGATGCACCCGGGGCCGTACGGCGAGTGGGGCTCCCGCAAGTACCTGCTGTCCTCGCTCGACGCCTCCCTGAGCCGGATGGGCCTCGACTACGTCGACATCTTCTACTCGCACCGCTTCGACCCGGAGACCCCGCTGGAGGAGACCATGGGGGCGCTCGCCTCCGCGGTCCGGCAGGGCAAGGCGCTGTACGTCGGCGTCTCCTCGTACAACGCGGAGCAGACCGCCGAGGCCGCCCGCCTGCTGAAGGAGATGGGCGTCCCGGCCCTGATCCACCAGCCCTCGTACTCGATGATCAACCGCTGGACCGAGGAGGACCGGCTGCTCGACACCCTGGAGACGGCCGGCATGGGCTGCATCTCCTTCGTGCCGCTCGCCCAGGGCCTGCTCACCGGCAAGTACCTGAAGGGCGTCCCGGCCGGCTCGCGCGCCACCCAGGGCAAGTCCCTCGACCCGAACCTGCTCTCCGACGAGGTCCTGCGCCGGCTGCGCGGCCTCGCCGAGATCGCCGAGCGGCGCGGGCAGTCGCTGGCCCAGCTGGCGCTGACGTGGGTGCTGCGCGACCCGCGCATGACCTCGGCCCTGATCGGCGCGTCGAGCGTCGGGCAGCTGGAGGAGAACGTGGCCGCGCTGGCCTCCGCGCCGCTGACGGACGCGGAGCTGAAGGAGATCGACTCCTTCGCCGTCGACACCGCGGGCACCAACATCTGGGCCGGGCGGGGCTGAACCCCACCGGGCCACCGGGGGCCGGGTGCCGGGTGCCGGGTGCCGGGTGCCGGAAAGAAAACGGGCCGGTCCGTGGGGGGGATACGGACCGGCCCGAGGGGGGGGTTCCACCATAACCCTTCATTAGTCGGGCCGCGCGCCACGTGCGGCGAACGAAGCCGACGGATTTCCCCGGATCCCAGGCGGCACAAGGGCTCCGGCCCTCTGTGGCGGGTTTGCGCCCTGGCGTGGCGGCGGAGTTCCGTCCCTCCGACGGGGGAACGCGCCGCGCCCGCCCCGCGTTGACGCCGGGCTGGTGGACGCGGGTGGAGTGGCGCTCCGCGACCGCCCGGTGGCACTGCGGAACCACCCGCGCGACGCGGCCCCCGCGGCTCAGGGAGCGGCGGTGAAGGCGCCGAGGGCGAGGCCCAGGAGGGCGCCGGAGAGCATGAAGGGGCCGAAGGGGATCGCCGAGGAGCGCGCCGCGCGGCCGAGCAGGACGCGCCCGAAGCCGTACCCCGCGCCGAGCAGGAAGCCCAGGAAGGCGCCGGTGAAGAGCACGCCCCAGCCGTACCAGCCCAGGGCCGCGCCCAGCGGCAGCGCCAGTTTCACGTCGCCGAAGCCGAGGCCGTGCGGGCTGATCAGGTGCAGCGCGAGATAGCCGCCGCCGAGCCCGAGCGCCCCGAGCAGGGCGAGGGACCAGGACCCGGCGTCGTACGGGGCGAGCTCGGCGGCTCCCAGGAGCAGCGGCACGGCGAGCGCGAGCGGCAGCGTCAGCCCGTCCGGCAGCCGCTGCACCCGCACGTCGACGCAGGCGAGCAGCACCCCGAACGGCGCGGCCAGCAGCCAGACGGCGAGCTCCGGCCGGGGCCCGCCGGTGGCGGCGGCGAGCAGCGCGCAGACCAGCGCGGTCAGCACCGGCACCGCGTACGGCGCCGGCGTCGTCGCGCAGGCGTCCCGCCCCGGCCCGCCGAGCCACCCGCGGGCGGGCCCGGCGAGCCGGTGCCCCGCCGGGCACAGCTCGCGCCAGGACTCCTCGGGCTCCACGGACAGCCGGTACGCGGCCCGCGGCACGAGCAGCCCGACGGCGGCGCCCCAGAGGGCGGCGAGAGCGATCAGCGAGGCGTACACGGGGCCGACCTTAGGCCCTTCCCGGGCGTTAAGGTCGGGCGCATGGGGCGGAGTTGGCGCGACGGCGCGGGGACGATGGCGGTACCGGGCGGCCCGGTCGTGCCGGTGGAGATCGCGGCTTCCCTCCGGGCGCGGCGGCGCGGGCTGCTCGGGCGGGACGGGATCGCGGGGGCGATGCTCCTCACCCCGGCGAGCAGCGTCCACACCTTCGGCATGCGCTTCCCGATCGACGTCGCCCACCTGGACCGGGAGCTGCGGGTCCTCGCGGTGGTCACCATGCCCCCCGGCCGGCTCGGGGCGCTCCGGCTCCGTGCCCGCCACGTCCTGGAGGCCGAGGCGGGCGCGATGGCGGGGTGGGGGCTGCGGCCGGGCGTACGGGTGACGGTCACGCCGGGGGCCGGCGGGGGCGGGGCGGTCAGGGCGGACCGGAGCCCAGCAGGGTGAGGGCGCCGTAGACCGCGGAGGCCACCGCGAGGACGGCGAGGACCGTGCCCGCCGTACCGGCCCTGAGCCGGGCGAGCGCGGCGGCGGGCGGCAGCAGCAGCCCGAAGGCGGGCATCATCAGGCGCGGCCGGGAGCCGAAGTACGCGGCCCCCACCAGCGACACCACGACCACCCCGACCGTGTACACGAGCAGCGGCAGCGGCTGCCGCTGCCGCGCGCAGAGCACCACCAGCCACGCCAGGAGCGCGAGCGCGGCGCACAGGCCGAGCGCGGCGGGCCACGGCAGGGAGGCGATGAAGCGGGCGAGGGCGACCCCGCCGTCGATGGAGTTGCCCCAGGCCGCCTGGACGTCGAAGTACGCGGTGGCGCTGGACTCGCGGACGCCGACGTACACGACGTACCCGAGCCAGCCCAGCGGCGCGAGCAGCACCCCGGCGACCGTCCGCCACGGCAGCCGCCGGTCCCGGACCAGGGCCACGGCGGCGGTGACGGCGAGGGCCGCGATCAGCGCGGCGGCCGTCGGCCGGGTCAGCCCCGCGAGCGCGCAGAGCAGCCCGGCGAGGATCCACCGGCCGCGCAGCACCGCGTACAGCGACCAGGCGGCGAGCGCGGTGAACAGCGTCTCCGTGTACGCCATCGACTGCACGAACGCGGTCGGGTACACGCCCCACAGCACCGCCAGCAGGACCCCGGCCCGCGCCGAGACGACGTGCTCGCCGCAGCGGAAGATCCCCCACGCCGCGGCGATCGAGGCGGTCCAGGACACCAGAAGCCCGGCGCCGGGGGCGTCGAGCGGAAGGACCGCGGAGAGGATCCGTTCGAGGGCGGGGAGGAGCGGGAAGAACGCCAGGTCGGAGTGGACGTCCCCGTTCGGCAGCGTGACCTGGTACCCGTACCCGTGCTCGGCGATCCGCGCGTACCAGACCGCGTCCCACCGCCCGCTCAGCCGGTGGAAGCCGTCCTTGCCGGTCACGGCGGCGGCCACGGCGAGCGCGGCGAGCCCGAGCAGCCGGGTGACGGCGTAGCCGCCGAGGGCGAGGAGGAGCGGGGAGGGGGAGGTGGGTGCGGGGGCGGGTGCCGGTGCGGGGGCAGGGGTGGGGGTGGGTACGGGGGCGGGCCTGGGCATGCGTCGATTATCCCGAGGGGGTCGGCGGGCCCTGGGGAGAGGTGCCGGGCCCGTGCGCGCGGGGGCTCGGCGCGTGCTCGGCCTGCTCGGCGCGTGCGCGGCGGCGGGCTCGGAGCGGGTTCGGAGGCGCGGGGTTCCTGCCGGCCGTCAGCCCTGGGGCCTCATGCGCCCGAACCTCGCCGCGAGGACGGGGCCGAGATGCCCGACGATGCCGTGACCGGGCTCCTGCGGGGACGGCAGGTCGCCGAGGAAGGAGGTGACGATCACCTCGTCGACGCCGGTGTCACCGCGCCCGCACCGCTCCTCCAGGAAGTCGAGGGTGCGCCGCCAGTCGGGCTCCGCCCCTTCCGCCAGATAGGAGTGGACCGTGCCCTGGACGACGTCCCAGAAGAAGACGTGCGGCAGGACCCCGCCCTGCCGGAAGACGTGGCTGTCGTACGCGCCCCGGAAGCCGGGGACGTGGACGACGAGATCGTGGACGAGCTGCACGCCCGGCGTGGTGACGGGTCTGTCGGTCGTGGTCTGAGGACTGGTGTGCTGCATCGCGGCCCTGCCCCGGGAACGTTGTGGTGTTTCGGTCCAGAATGCTCCTCCCCCGGCCTGCCGTCCTGACACTTTTACGTTTTCCTGGGGACAACTTTCGATGGGTTTTCCACAGGCGTGGGCGAAGTATCGGTCTTCCGTGCATCGTTGCGCGTATGTACGAGTTGGCGATCCTCGCCCGGGGCGGGGTGCTCCTGACGGTCTGGGCGCTCGCGGCGGGCTGGCCGCCGGGCCGGCTCGCCGCGCGTCTGCGGCGGGACGGCTGGCAGCGGATCTGCCGGGGAGCGTGGGCGGTACCCGGCAAGGAGACGGACTGGCGGGTCCGGGAGACGGCGCTCCAGCTGCTGCGCCCGCGGCGGGTCGCCGGCCACGGCACGGCGGCCCGCCTCCACCGGATCGAGCTCCTGACCGCCCCGGCCACGCCCGCCGGGTCGGCCGCGCCCGCCGGGTCGGCCGCGCCGGCCCGCTCCCGGGCGTCGCTCCCGCCGGAGGACGTCTGCCTGCGCCGGGGCCTGCGGACGACGACGGCCGCGCGGACGGTCGCCGACCTGATACGGACGTGCGGGAGCAGGGAGGAGGCGGTGGTGGCGGCGGACTCGGCGCTGTCCCGCCGGGTCGTCGACGGCGTACGCAGAGACCCGCTGGTCCGGTACGAGGAGCTGGTCGCGCAGCTGTCCGTCCGTCGGCCGGGCGCTCCGCGCGCCCGCGCGTGGCTGCCGCTGACCGACCCCGCCGCGGGCTCCCCCGCGGAGACGGTCGCGCGCCTGCGGATGGCCGACACCGGTCTCGTCCCCGAGTGCCAGCCGCCGCTGCGGACGCCCGAGGGCCGGGTCCTCCACCCGGACTTCCTCTTCCGGACGGTGGGCCTCGCGGTGGAGGTGGAGGGCTACGCGTACCACGGCACGCGCCGGGCGCACGAGCGGGACGTCGCCCGCTTCAACGCGCTCCAGTCCTGCCCGGAGGTCCGCAGGGTGCTGCGCTTCACCGCCCGGGAGGTCTTCACGCGCCCGGACCGGATGACGGCGGCGGTACGGGCGGCGCTGGCGGACCTCGACCGATGAGGCCCAACGCCCGCTCCCTCCGCCGCATTTGAGCCAACAGAAACCGGTCCTTGCTCCGCTAGAGTGAACCACCGGTTTTGACTGGGGAAGGGGAAGGGGACGCGCATGGCACGTCACAGCCCGGTAGAGGTACAGATCCACACCGGGTCTTTATGGGTCGGCGGTGACGCCTACCCCCTGCGGAACATCTCCCATGTGGGACAGCGCCGCCTCGTGCCCGTGAAGAAGAAGATCACCAAGGACCTGATCGTCGGCATCGCCCGGATCTGGCTCGTCGCCGTCATCGGCACGGCCGTCGCGAGCGGCCTCAAGAACGACGCGCTGTACCTGCTGGTCGCCGTCGTCGTCGGCCTGATGATCTGGCGGCTCGTCGTCAAGGTGCGGCAGCCGGACCTCCCGGTCCTGTACGGCCTGATCGTGAACACGGCCGGCACCCAGCGGGACACCGTCTGGAGCACCGAGAAGAGCGAGATCGACCACCTGGTCCTGGAGATCACCAAGGCGATCGGCAAGCCCGACGACGCCCAGAAGGTCTTCTACGTCCAGCACGCCGTGCACCACGGGGACATCATCCAGCAGTACGGCGCCAACAGCATCGGACAGGCCAACCACTACGGCCACGGCAACATCCAGGCAGGGTGACGATGAGCAGCGATCAGATCCACCAGTACGGCGCGGGCAGCATCGGCAGCGCGAACCACTCCGGCTCCGGCGACATCGTGGCCGGCGGCAAGACGGTCAACGCCGCGTCGGCCGCCCCGGCGACGGCCCTCGACGACCTCCTCGCGGCCATCGAAGGACTCCGCACCCACCTCGACGACACGCGCCGCGCGGAACTCGACGCGGCCGCGGCGGACCTCGACCCCGGCGCCACCCGTGCCGAGCTGGAGGGTCCGCTCACCCGCATCGCCGGCATCGCGGCGCTCGTGGGCACGGTGGGCGGCCCGGTCGTGGCGGCGGTCCAGGCACTGCTGGCGGCGCTCGGCGCCTGACGCGCGAAGGGCCGCCTGCCGGTTGCGCCGGCGGGCGGCCCTTCCCTCGCTCAGGGAGCGGCGGGAGGCGGAACGGTCCGCGGGAACGAGATCTCCACGCGACGGTTCTTCTTCCGCCCCTCCTCGGTGCGGTTGTCGGCGATCGGGTAGTCCTCGCTGTAACCGCGGATGTCGTACGAGGTCCCCGGGTCCAGCTCCCGCGCGAGCACCTGCTGCACGGCGACGGCCCGCTCCTTGGAGAGCCTCAGCCCGTGCTCGTACGTCCCCAGGTTGTCGGTGAACCCGAACACCCGCACCCGCCCGGACCCCTGCGTCCGCACCTCGCCCGCGATGGCCCGGATGCGGGCGGTGGCGTCGGGGCTGAGCTTGGCGCTGTTCTTCGCGAACAGCACCTCGGCCTGAAGCGCGAACGTCACGTCCACGTTCGTGTCCTCGCGCCGCTGCTCGCCGCCCTCCTCCTCGACGATCTGCTTGATGTCGAGCACCTTGGCCGCCGCGAGCGTCGCGCCGTCGGGCAGCATGAGCCCCGGCGAGTTGGAGTCGATGGCGGGCGGCGCGGAGGAAGTGGTGCTGCCGGGCGGATCGTCGGCGCTCGCGACCCCTCCCCCAGCGCCCCACACCGTGACGACCACCACGGTCGCCACCACGGCCATTCTGCGTCGTCGCCCTGTAGTCGTCGTCCTAGTCATGACGTCACCTCAGGACAGTTTCAGCGTGGCGGGCTCGAAGGTGGGCAGCTGGAAGGAGACTTCGGTGGTGGAGGCGGGGGGTGCGGGGAATTGCATGAAGACGGCGGTGGACTTGCCGGGGCCGAGCGTTGAGAAACCTGCCGTGGTCAACGGGCGACCGTCCGTGTCGCGCAGGACGTAGTAGCGCTTCTTGCCGAGTGAGTCCACAAGTGTGGCACCGCCAAGCGACTGCCCGTGCTTTACGACCTCGGTTTCGTTGCCGCTGGTCTGAGCCGGGATTGCGCTCACCCCGTCGGAGGTGTTCTTCAAGCGCCCCTTGATCGTGAGAAAGCCTCCCGCGTCACGCTCTGCTTCTGTGACTTCGATTTCGAGCCCCTTCTGCCCCTTGGCGACCAGCAGTGGCTCTGACGGCTCCTCCCTGGGCAGCTCGTCCTGAGTGGACGTCGGTTGCTGGGACGGTTGCGCCGACGCAGTCGGCTTCTGCGATGCATGGGGTTCCGTATCGGCGCCACAGCCGGCAACGGCCAAGGTTGCCATCACCGCCAGGGCGATGAACCCTCCTCTCCCACGTGCAATGATCATCGAGTCCGCTTCCTTCACTGGTTGTCGCCGGTCAGTCGAACGTGGAACAGGAGATCCGCCTCAGGCAGGACGGGCTCTTCCGGATCGATGGCCAGGGCCTCTCCATCACACACAAGGCCCAGAATCGGCTCAGTCTCGGGCTCGGGCTCGGGCTCGGGCTCGGGCTCGGCAGACGATGTCGGGCTCGGCTCCGTCGTAGGCTCAGGGTCCGCTGGAGGCTCAGGGGGACTGAACGAGCAACGCGGCTCGATCACAGCCTGTGCAGTGGCGATGGCCTGGTGCGTCGCCGTGTCCGGAACAACCGACTCGCCCACGGTTTCTCTGGTGTGTACCGCTACCTGGAATCCGAGGCCCGCCAGCGAGCATTCATCGACGTCAGCATCGTTGTCAGCAGCGAGATCGACCGCCCTCTGGCAAGCTACGTCGCCGTCAACCAACGCTTTGCCTTCAACGAACAGTTGCCACTGATCTGGATCGCTGATCACGCCGACCCAGCCATCGCGTAGCTGATCCCGAGCGTCATAAGCTGCCCCCAATGCCGCCGCATCCGCTGCCGTCTGCGCCGCGTTGCGCAGGACTGCAGCCTGACCCACTGCGAAATAGACAAGCGCCAAGAACAACACCCCCGCGATCACGGCGATGTAGGCGGGAAATGCCTGACCACGATCGATAGGCGAAAGGGATACAGCTACTCTCCGCCACCACCGGTCAAGTCGCCGATCTTCTGCTTGATCGCTGTCAGGATCGACTGCCCGATATCCGTCCCGGTGATCGCCACCACAATCGCCACCACCACCACAATGATCCCCAAATACTCCACCGCCGTCTGGCCCCGGTCCCCCCGGGTCGACCAGTGGAGTCGGGCCTTTGTCAGGGCTTTCAGCAGCGCGTCGTTCATCGTGGTCCCCTCCGCGGTCTGACGCTTGCGCAGTCGCACGGTACGCCCGTGGTTCCCGTGGTGCACAGGGTCCCTGGGGTCGTTCGTCAGATCGTGGCATGGGCGGGACCTTGTACTCCGGCAGGGTATGGCCTGGAGTGCGGGTCTCGGGGAGAGTTGGGGGAAGTGACATCGGGGGCCGCCTCACTCGCCGGCGATCGAGCCGAGGTCCGTCCCCGTGCCCAGGAAGAGGCCCGCGCCGAGGAGGATCATCGTCGCCGGGACCATCAGCGTCGTGATGACCATCGTCGCCTTGGGCACCGCCTTCGCCGCCTTGCGGCGGGCGTTCTGCGCGTCCGTGCGGCGCATGTCCTCGGCGATCTGGATGAGCGTGTCGACGATCGGCGCGCCCAGCTCCTCGCCCTGCTGGAGCGCGGTCACGAACTGCGCCACCTGCTCCGAGTCGTTGCGGCGGCGGAGTTCGTCGAACGCCTGGCGGCGCGTGACGCCCATGTCCATCTGGCGCAGGGTGATGCGGAGTTCGTCTGACCACGGGCCCGCGTACTTGTCCGCGACCCGCTCCAGCGCCTGGCGGAAGCCGAGGCCCGCCGAGACGACGACCGCGAGGACGTCGAGGAAGTCGGGGAGGGTGCGCTCGATCTGGTCCTTGCGGATGCGGACCGCCGACCAGATGCCGACCTCCGTCCAGAACGCCCCGAACGCGAAGAGCAGCGCCGCCGTGACGTACGAGCCCCGGGTGAGCATCAGGAGGCCGCCGAGGGCGCCCAGGAAGCCGTAGACCGCGCGCCGCGCGCCGTAGCGGTCGATCGTGAGGCCCCCGGGGTTGCCCGCCAGGTCGATGCGGCGGCGGACCGCGCCGACCCGCTTCGGGCCCATCCAGCGCAGGACCGCCGGGGACCAGCGCATCCCGAGGCGGTCCACGGCGGAGTCGACCGCCCCGGTGCGGGTCGCGCCGACCTCCAGGGCGAGGCGGAGGTCGTCGGGGAGCCGGGCGTCGGCGCGGTAGAGGCGGAGCCCGTACGCGAAGCCGGCGACCGAGAGGCCGGCCAGGAGGGCGAGGGCCAGTTCCAGCATCCGTACCAGTCCCTACACGTCGATCTTCGAGAAGCGGCGGATGACGGCGAAGCCGAGGACGTACAGCGCGCAGGCGATCACGACCGCGCCCTGCCCGAGCGGCGAACCGGTCATCCGGTCCAGCGCGCCCGGCTGCATGTTGTCGATGAGCAGCAGCGAGCCGAAGCCGATGACCGGGACCGCGTACGCCGTCATGCTCACCTGGGAGAGCTGGGTGCGGACCTCGCGCCGGGTCTCCTTGCGCTGCTCCAGCGTGTCGGTGAGGTTGCGGAGCGAGGAGACGACGGTGCCGCCGGCCCGGTTGGCGAGGACCAGGGTCGTCACCAGGACGACGAGCTCGCGGGACGGGAGCCGTTCGGCCAGTTCGGCGAGGGCGTCGTCCAGGGAGGTGCCGACGGCCAGTTGCTGGGCCACCTTCTCCAGTTCGTCGCCGGCCGGGGACTCCATCTCGTCCGCCGCCAGGCTGATCGCCATGCGGAGGGCGAGCCCGGCCTGGGTGGCGTTGGCCAGGATGCGGGAGAGTTCCGGCAGCTGGTTGATGAACCGCTCGATGCGCTTCTGCCGCTGCCAGCCGAGGTAGCCGAGCGCCATCCATATCCCCAGCAGGCCGCAGATCGGGCCGAAGAAGGGGGAGAGCGCGGCCTGGCCGATGGTCCAGAGGACGGCCACCGACGCCCCGAGCGCGACCGTGAACTCGCCCGGCGTCACGTCGAGTCCCGTCGCGGCGATCCGGCGCTCCAGGTTGCGGCCGAGGGCGGTGGCCCGGACCCGCCGGTCCAGGGCGGGGAAGCGGCGCCGCCGCCTGCCGGTCGCCTCGGGCGCGGCGGTGTCGTCGAGGCGGGCGACGAGCGCCGCGTGGCGCCGCGCCCCGTTCGCGTACACCTGGACGCCGGCGACGCCGAGGACGCAGGCGAGCAGTGCCGCGCCGGCCGTCAGCCAGAAGGGGTCGGTCATCGGGCGCTCCTAGTTCGCTTCCCGGGTGGCGAGCGCACCCTCGTCGGCGGCCACGCCGAAGGCGGGCGGTATGGGCTGACCGGCCATGTAGAGGCGTTCGGCGACGCGGCGCGGGAGCGGGTGGTGGACGTACCGGCCGTGGACGCGCCCGTCGGCGGAGAGGGGTTCGGCCTGGAAGTGGCAGACGGTGGCGAGGAGGAAGCGTTCCCGGCCGTGCGAGGCGAGGATGGCGATCTCGGTGACGCGGCGGGTGCCGTCGGGGTGCCGGGTGAGCTGCACGAGGACGTCGACGGCGCTGTTGATCTGGTCGCGCAGCGCCTCGAAGGGGACCTTGACCTCGGACATCGAGGCGAGGGTCTGGAGGCGCATGAGGGCGTCCTCGGCCGCGTTGGCGTGGACGGTGGCGAGGGAGCCGTCGTGGCCGGTGGACATGGCCTGGAGCATGTCGAGGGTCTCGCCGCCGCGGACCTCGCCGACGATGATCCGGTCGGGGCGCATCCGAAGCGAGTTGCGGACGAGGTCGCGGATGGTGACCTGGCCGCGGCCCTCGATGTTCGGGGGGCGCGCTTCGAGGCGGATGACGTGGGACTGCTGGAGCTGGAGCTCGGCGGAGTCCTCGATGGTGATGATCCGCTCGCCCTCGGGGACGAGGCCGGAGAGGGCGTTGAGGAGGGTCGTCTTGCCGGTGCCGGTGGCGCCGGACACGATGATGTTGAACTTCGCCTGGACCAGGCCGGACAGGAGCATCAGCATCTGCTCGTCGAGCGAGCCGAGGCCGATCATCTCGTGGAGGGTGTAGGCGCGGGGGAAGCGGCGGATGGTGAGCGTGGCGCCGGTGAGGGAGAGCGGCGGGATGATCACGTTGACGCGTTCGCCGGACGGGAGGCGGGCGTCGACCATCGGGTTCGACTCGTCCACGCGGCGGTTGACGGTGGAGACGATCCGCTCGATGGTCTGCATCAGCTGCTCGTGGGAGGCGAAGCGGAGCGGGAGGAGTTCGACCCGGCCGCCGCGCTCGATGTAGATCTGGTCGGGGCCGTTGACCATGATCTCGGTGATGGAGGCGTCTTCGAGGAGCGGTTCGAGGACGCCGAGGCCGAGGGCCTCGTCGACGACCCGGCGGATCAGCCGGCCGCGTTCGGCGGTGGAGAGGACCGGGCCCTCGCGGCTGATGATGTGCCCGAGGACGCGTTCGAGCCGGGCCCGGCGCTCGGCCGCCGCGAGCGCGGACATCTCGGTGAGGTCGATCTCCTCCAGGAGCTTGGCCCGGAAGGACGCGACGAGGTGGCCGTCCTCCCGGCCCCCGCCGGGGCCGAGGGCGCGCGGGTCGTCACCGGCGTGGTGGATGCGGGCGCGCAGGCTCATGGGACCTCGTCCTCCTCCGGGGTCTGGGGCAGGGGCATGGTGGCGGTCTTCTTGACCGGGCCGAAGGTCCAGAAGGGGACGACCTGGGGGACGCGGACCTCGGCGGTCGCGGTGTACTCGCCGCCGCCTTCGCCACCGGTGACGCTGAGGTCGATCCATCCGGACACGGCCGCTTCCGCCGCCGCCTCCGGATCGAGCGGGTCCTTCCCCGGCGCCACGTCCCTGGTCGCCGCCCTGGCGGCGGCCCGCGCCGCCGTCCCCGCCTGCTGCGCCGCGTAGGCGGCCAGTCCGAGCTGGAGTCCGGCGAGCCCGACGATCAGCAGGAGGGGCAGGAAGCCGAGGTACTCGATGGCCGCCTGGCCCCGGTCCCGGCGGGAAGGACAAGACGCGGTACGGCTCCGAGGGGCGTCGCCCGGCAGGCCCGTACCGCCCGGCCGCGCGGCGGCCCGCCCCACCCTCTTCCGGTTCACGGCGTCTCCACCGACCCCTCGTGGACGGCGCCGGCCGTGGCCGGGATCGCGCCGAAGGAGCCCAGGCCGGGGAAGAGGACGGGGACGGGGACCTCGACCGTCACGGTGACCATGCCGCCGGACGCCGCCCCCGGGCAGTGCACGGCGGCCCCCGCCCACGCCCCGTCGAGGTGCCTGCGGGCGGCGCCGTCGCAGTCGCCGTCCACGGCGGCGGCGCGCGCCGCCTCGTCCGCCGCGTTCCCCGCCAGGGTGAAGGTGTACCCGACGAGCACGACCTGCCACAGCAGCGCGAGGGTCAGCAGGATCACCGGAACCATGCCGGTGAACTCCACCGCCACCTGGCCCCGGTCGCCGCGTCCCCGCTGCCCGTCCATGGCTCAGCGTCCTCCGCCGCGCCGCCGCAGCCCCAGCGAGCCGCGGTCGCCGGCGCGGGCGAGCTGGCGGCCGGGGGCGGGGGCGGCCGGGGGGCCGGTGAGGCCGAGTTCGCCGGCGAGGGCCCAGAGGGCCTGCTTGACGGTGGAGCGGGCGTCGAGTTCGTGGAGGCGGCCGGCGTCGACGACGGCCTGGAGTTCCTTGAAGGCGGCGGGGACGGTGACGCCGGCGATGCGGGTGCCGGTGATCTTCTGGACGAGGGCGGGCTGGATCTCGGAGGAGCGGGCGTGCCGGTTCACCACCGCGACGCTCGCCTCGGCCTTGCGGACCTGGAGCCGTTCCCACATGCGGACGGTCCGTTTGGCGGCGCGGACGGCGATGACGTCGGGGGTGGTGACGAGGAGGGCGGTGTCGGCCATCTCGACGGCGGCGGCGTTGGCGCTGTCGAGGCGGGCGCCGCAGTCGACGACGACGACCTCGTGCCGGGCGCGCAGGGCGCTGACGATCTGGCGGGCGGCGCGGTCGGTGACCTCCTCGCCGCGTTCGCCCTCGGCCGGGGCGAGGAGGAGGGAGAGGCCGGTCTCGTGGACGTAGACGGCGTCCTGGAGGACGCGGGGCGAGATGTCGGCGATGGTGGCGAGGTCGGCGGCGGAGCGGCGGAACTGCACGTCGAGGTAGGAGGCGATGTCGCCGCTCTGGAGGTCGAGGTCGACGAGGGCGACGGTGCGGCCGGCGGCACGGGCGGCGAGGGCGAGCTGGACGGCGGTGAGAGTGGTGCCGACGCCGCCCTTGGCGCCGCTGACGGTGACGAGGGTGCCGCCCGGGCCCGCGGTGAGTTCGGCGGCGCCGCCGCCGAGGTGGCGGCGGAAGCCGGCGGACCACTGGGCGGCGGCCTGGACGCGGACGGCCAGTTCCTCGTAGCCGAGCGGGAGGGGGACGAGGCCGCGGGCGCCGGCGTCCATGGCGGCGGAGAGCAGGCCGGGGCCGGAGTCGGAGGTGATGAGGACGACGCCGACGGCGGGGAAGCGGAGGGCGACCTCGCGGACGAGGTCGAGGGCGGGGACGGGGCCGATCCGTTCGTGGACGAGGACGACCTCGGGGAGCGCGTCGAGGGATTCGGCGGCGAGCCGGGCGAGGACGTCGACGAGCTGGGTGGAGTCGGGGACGGGCGGGGCGGGCTCGGCGTCGGGGAGCTGGCCGAGGAGGGTGGCGACGGCCCGGGCGGCGTCGGGGTCGCCGACGGCCGGCAGGATCCTGGTGGGCATGGCCGGGCCTCACTTGTCCTTGTCGAGCGTGTAGGTGCGGTCGCCGGGGGCGGGCTGGGCGGGGGCGCCGTCGGCGCTGGGGGCGACGAGGGCGAGGCGTACGTGCTCCGCGAAGGACTCGGCGTAGGCGACGCGCTGGGTGTCCTGGGCGGAGAGGGCGAAGGTGATGGGGACGGCCTCGGTGGCGCGGGTGGCGCGTGCGGTGCCGGTGGCGTTGATGGAGGTCAGCTTGCCGACGTCGATGACGCGGGCGGCGGCGACGAGGAGCCGGGACTGGCTGGGTTCGTCCTTCTTGTCGCCGTCGAAGGTGGCGTAGATGTTGACGGTGGCACCGGGGGTGATCTTGCCGGCGACGCCGGTGGCGGCGTCGATCATGATCGCGATCTCCTGCTCGCCGGGGCGGAGTTCGGGCCGGGGGACGATCATGTCCTGCTGGAGGAGCGAGCCCTTCTTGAGAGTGGTGACGGCGATCTTCCCGTCGATCTGGGCGAGGTCGGTGACGGCGGTGCCGGAGAGCCAGCGCTCGGGCATGGTGATCTTCTCGAAGGAGCTCGCCGCGAGCCGCTCGTAGGGCCTGACGTCCTTCTTGACCCGGTACGCGGTGGTCTCCGGCCCGACCTTGGCGTTCACGTCGCTGATGACCGCGAGGACGCCGGCGAAGGCGCCGAGGGCGCAGAGGACGGAGAGCAGCAGCAGGATGACGCCGCGGCGCTGGCGGGAGTTCATGGCCGGTCTTCCTGGGTCGGGGGCGTGGGCGGGTGCGGGTGGGCGGGCGCGTGCGTGGGCGGGTGCGGGTTCGTCGGGGCGCCCGAGGTCGTCGGAGGTCGTCGGCGGTCGGAGGCGGCCGTCATCGGGCGGGTCCGGCCTGGGCGGGGAGCGGGGCCGGGAGCGGGGCGGCGAGCGGGGCCGCGCAGAAGCCGCAGCGGTCGCCGATGAGTTCCATGCCGCACCAGTGGCAGGTCTCGCGGCGCACCGAGGCGACGAGCTGGTGGAGGACGGGCAGGTCGGGGAGGTACGCGGCGAACTCGACGAGCTTGGGGGTGCCCCACCAGGCGGGGGATCCGGCGGGCAGGGCGGTCTCCTCGACGGGGCCCGCGACGGACCAGCGGGGGGCGAGGGCGGTGGCGGGCCACTCGGTGGCGAGCTGGCCGCGGGCGATCAGGAGGCGGGTGGTGAACTCGGGTCCCGTGAAGGCGGTCTCGTCGGCGCCGACGCGGACGATCCGGGGGGTGGGTCCGGCGAGGACGGCGAAGTGGGCGCCGGGGAGCCAGCTCTTGAGGTGGGAGCCGAGGGTGACGGGGACGCGGTCGAGGCGGGAGACGGAGCCGAGGACGGCGCCCGCGTAGATGTAGTGGGCAAGGAGCCGGGCGGCGGAGGCGAGGACGCCGGGGCTGAAGTCGCAGGCGGAGAGCTGGCGGAGCTGGCGGACGAGGACGGCGGTGCCGAGCGGCGGCAGGTCGGTCCTGACCAGGGCGATGCGGTCGCTCTCCAGGAGCCCGCGGACGGTGTGGAGGCGGTGGGCGACGGCGGGCGGGGCGGCGGCGGGGCAGACGACGAGGACGTGGCCGAAGCGGTCGACGAGCCGCCGGAGTTCGGTGACGGAGTCGTCGAGGCCGCGGGCCGCGGGGTCGGCGAGGACGGCGGCGTTGGGTGTCTGCGGGTCGGCGGGCGGGAGTACGAGATCGGCCCCGGTGACCGCGATCGCTGTCGGCACGTGGTGGTCCCCCGCCTTCCCGTCCCCCTCCGGCTTTCCCGGCCCGGCCGGCCTCGCGGCCCGCGGGCCCCGGGGGCCGTACATCACGACTGTTCTGCACCTTATCCACGCGGACCGGGGTTCTGAACACACAATCCGTCAACTCCCCCCCCCCTTTCCTGTCACCGGAGTGCGGGGCTCCGCCGGGCGGCGGTCTGTGTCAGAGGTCTTGACAACACAATTGGTCTGGACCAACTTGGTGCGACGACGGTGGTGGCCACCTCCCGATCCCCATTCCCTGACCGCAGTTCCCCCGTACGACGACGTACGGCACCTCCAGCTCCCGACTCCCCCACCGGAGGATGCACGTGGACCGCACCACCACCCGCCCGGCCGCGCGTCGCTGGCTCGGCGGAGCGCTCGCTCTCGCCGTCGGATCCGGGCTCGCCCTGGTCGGCGGCACCGGCACCGCGCTCGCCGCCGACGTGAACAACGCTCGCAACGCCGGCTTCGAGAACGGCCTGGCCAACTGGGCCTGCTCGGCCGGCAGCGGCACCGCCGTCGCCACCCCGGCCCGCACCGGCGCCGGCGCCCTCAAGGCGCTCCCCGCCGGTCTCGACAACGCCAAGTGCGTGCAGACCGTGACCGTGAAGCCGAACTCCACCTACACGCTGAGCGCCTGGGTGCAGGGCGGGTACGCCTACCTCGGCGCGAGCGGCACCGGGACCGGCACCGGCTCGGTCTCCACGTGGACGCCCGACTCGCCGTCCTGGAAGCAGCTGACCACCACCTTCACCACCGGCGCCTCGACCACCTCGGTCGAGATCTTCACCCACGGGTGGTACGGCACCGCCGCCTACTTCGTGGACGACGTGAGCGTCTTCGGGCCGGACGGGGGCGGCGGCCAGGACCCCGACCCGGTCGTCCCCGCGACCCCGGCCGGGCTCGCCGCCGGCACCCCCACCACCACGGCCGTCCCGCTGAGCTGGAACGCGGTCTCCGGCGCGACCGGCTACAAGGTGTACCGGGACGGCGCCCTCGCGGCGACCGTCAGCGGCACCGCCACGACCGTCACCGGCCTCACCGCCGACACCGCGTACTCCTTCCAGGTCTCGGCCACCAACACGGCCGGCGAGTCCGCCAAGTCGGCCGCGGTGAGCGCCCGTACGGCGAAGACCGGCGGGGGCGGCGGGGACAACCCGGCCGTCCCGAAGCACGCGGTCACCGGCTACTGGCAGAACTTCGACAACGGCGCCGCCAAGCAGAAGCTGCGGGACGTCCAGGCCGCGTACGACATCATCGCGGTCTCGTTCGCCGACTCGACGGCCACCCCGGGCCAGATCGTCTTCAACCTCGACCCCGCCGTCGGCTACACCTCGGTCGCCGACTTCAAGGCCGACATCGCGGCCAAGAAGGCGGCCGGCAAGTCGGTGGTCATCTCGGTCGGCGGCGAGAAGGGCAACGTCACGATCAACAGTGACGCCAGCGCCACCGCCTTCGCGAACAGCGCCTACGCGCTCTTCCAGGAGTACGGCTTCAACGGGATCGACATCGACCTCGAACACGGCATCAACTCCACCTACCTGACCAAGGCGCTGCGCCAGCTGTCCGCCCTGGCGGGCCCGAAGATGGTCCTGACGATGGCGCCGCAGACCATCGACATGCAGAACACGGGCACGGAGTACTTCAAGACCGCGCTCGCCGTGAAGGACATCCTCACGGTCGTCAACACCCAGTACTACAACAGCGGTTCGATGCTGGGCTGCGACGGCAAGGTGTACAGCCAGGGCTCGGTGGACTTCCTCACCGCGCTCGCCTGCATCCAGATCCAGGGCGGCCTCGACCCGTCCCAGGTCGGCCTGGGCGTGCCCGCCTCCACGCGGGGCGCGGGCAGCGGCTACGTCGCCCCCTCGGTCGTGAACAACGCGCTCGACTGCCTGACGAAGCTGACCGGCTGCGGCACCTTCAAGCCCGCCCAGGCGTGGCCGACCCTGCGGGGCGCGATGACCTGGTCGACCAACTGGGACGCGACGGCCGGCAACGCCTGGTCGAACGCGGTCGGCCCGCACGTCCACGGCCTGCCGTAACCCCGGCGGAGCCCGCACCCGAGCGGAGCCCGTACCCGAGCGGATCCCGTACCCCGGTACGGGCTCCGTGACCCGGTACGGGCTCCATGACCCGGACGGTTCCCCCCACGGGCCCGTCACCCTGACGGACCCTTCCCGCGAGGCGTCGCCGGTCTTCCGGCGGCGCCTCGCCGCGTCCCCGGGGGCGGTCGCCTAGCGTGGGCCGATCATGGCCGGGCCCCCCGTCCCGGCCCGATCATGGCCGAACCCCCTACCTTGACCCGTCCATGACATGGCCTCACCATGTGCCCCGGACACCCGCACCTGTTGTCGCACTCCCCCACACTCCCCACCCAGGAGACACCATGCGACGTCCCCGACGCGGCAGAAGGTCCGCCACCCTCGCGGCCCTCGTGGCGCTCGCCCTCGCGGCGCCCCTCTCCGCCCTCGCCCCCTCCGCCGGCGCCGACGCGCCGACCCCCCGCCGCGGCGGCGAGGAGGTGATCCGGCAGTACGAGATCGCCGGGCCCTCCACCCCCGCCGCCCGCACCGCGCTCGCCGCCACCGGCGTCTCGATCGACGAGGTCGACGCCCGTTCGGTCGTGGTCAGCGCCGACGGCCCCCAGCTGGAGCGGCTCAAGGCCCTCGGCTACAAGTACGTTGCCCTCCCGGCCCCGCCGGACCGGGGCGAGCCCGCCCGGTCCTCCCTCGGCCCGCTCGACTTCCCCTCCGCCGACGCGAGGTACCACAACTACGCCGAGATGACGGCGGAGATCGACCAGCGGCTCGCCGCGTACCCGTCGATCATGAGCAAGCGGGTCATCGGCAAGAGCTACCAGGGCCGCGACATCGTCGCCATCAAGATCAGCGACAACGTGGCCGTGGACGAGAACGAGCCGGAGGTCCTCTTCACCCACCACCAGCACGCCCGTGAGCACCTCACCGTCGAGATGGCGCTCTACCTGCTGCGCGAGCTGGGCGCGGGGTACGGCTCCGACTCCCGGGTCACCAACGCCGTGAACGGGCGCGAGATCTGGATCGTGCCGGACCTCAACCCGGACGGCGGCGAGTACGACATCGCCACCGGCTCCTACCGCAGCTGGCGCAAGAACCGGCAGCCCAACGCCGGCTCCTCCGCCATCGGCACCGACATGAACCGGAACTGGGACTACAAGTGGGGCTGCTGCGGCGGCTCCTCCGGCTCCAAGGGCTCCGACACCTACCGGGGCGCCGCCCCCGAGTCCGCCCCCGAGGTGAAGGTCGTCGCCGACTTCGTCCGCTCCCGGGTCGTCGGCGGCAAGCAGCAGATCAAGGCCGGCGTCGACTTCCACACGTACAGCGAGCTGGTGCTGTGGCCGTTCGGCTGGACGTACGCGGACACCGCGCCGGGCATGACCCAGGACGACCGCGACGCCTTCGCCGCGGTCGGCCGGAGCATGGCGGCGAGCAACGGCTACACCGCCGAGCAGTCGAGCGACCTCTACATCACCGACGGGTCGATCGACGACTACCTCTGGGGCGCGCACAAGATCTTCGGGTACACCTTCGAGATGTACCCGGCCTCGTCCTGGAACGGCGGCTTCTACCCGCCGGACGAGGTGATCGAGCGCGAGACGAGCCGCAACCGGGACGCGGTGCTCCAGCTCCTGGAGAACGCGGACTGCATGTACCGGTCGATCGGCAAGCAGGCGCAGTACTGCGCGAGCTGACCCGACGTCAGGACGCCTCGTCGAAGTAGGCGTCGAGGACGGCGTCGAGCTCGGCCTCCCAGCCCGCGATGTGCCCCCTGTCCGGCGCGATGATCTCGATCGGGTACCAGCGCCGGTCAGGGGTGTGCACGGTGACGGTGAACCGCTTGCCGAACCGCCCCTTCTCGCTCTCGACGGCGGCGAGCTCGTCCCAGCGGAACTCGCACGCCTCCTCGTCGTAGCTCAGCCGCACGCCCTCGGCGTCGGCGACGATCCGCCCGCGCCGGTCGGCGGCCTCGAACGAGGGCCCGTCACCCGGCGCGGGCCGCGCCACGTCCTCGGCGTCGGCCTCCGCCTCAGCCTCGACTTCGGCTGCGGCCTCGACTTCGGTCTCGGCCTCGGTCTCGGGGACGGCGTCCCGCACCGTCTCCTCGGGCGCGTCCTGCACCGGGCGCCCGGGCACGGCGTCCTTGAAGGGGCTCGCCGCTCCCGTGAGGCCGGGGATGAAGCCCGGGTCGGCCGAAGCGGCGCGCAGGGGCTGCTGTATGGGTCCGTTGCTCTGCTCCACGGCGGCAGTATGGCCGACGCCCCTGTGAGCGGGGCAAGCGGGCTCAGTCGAGGACGGCGAGCGCGTCGATCTCGATGAGGAGTCCCTTGGGCAGGCCGACGTAGACCGTGGTGCGGGCGGCCGGCGGGGCCTTGAGGTCCTGCTCCTCGAAGTACTGGTTGTAGAGCGCGTTCATCTCGGCGAAGTGGTCCACGTCCGTGAGGTAGACGCGCATCATCATCACGTCGTCCCAGCTCGCGCCGCCCTCCTCCAGGATGGCCTTGACGTTGGCGAAGGTCTGGAGGGTCTGCTCGCGCAGGGTCGGGCCGGCCGGCGTCGGCGGCTGCCCCTCGACGGCCGGCAGGAAGCCGACCTGGCCGGCGACCTGGAGGATGTTGCCCTTGCGGACGCCGTGCGAGAACTTCGCGGGCGGGGCGGTGTGGGTGGCCGGGGTGATCGCGGTCTTCTCACTCATCAGCGGATGCCTCTGCTTCCTTCGGTGGGGTGGTGCCGGAGTAGTCGCGGCTGATCGCCTCCGCCGTGCGGCGCACCAGCGGGAGCAGGGCGAGCAGTTCCTCGGCGGTGACGACGACGTTGGGCGCGGAGACCGACATGGCCGCGACGACCCGCCCGTCGCCGCCCCGGACGGGGGCGGCGACGCAGTTGATGGACTCCTCGTGGCCGCCGAGGTCGGTGGCCCAGCCCTGCTCGCGCACGGTCGCCAGCTCCTGGAGGAAGGCGGCGGCGTCGGGGGTCGAGCGGGGCGTGTAGCGGGGGTAGTCGAGCTTGGCGGCGAGCGCGCGCCGCTCGGGCTCGGGCAGGTCCGCGAGGAGGAGCTTGGCGACGGCGGCGACGGTGATCGCGACGGGCTTGCCGATCCGCGAGTACATGCGGACGGGGTAGCGGCTCTCGACCTTGTCGATGTAGAGGACCTCGCCGTCCTCGTGGACGGCGAGGTGGACGGTGTGGCCGGTGCGCTCGTTGAGGGCGGCGAGGTGCGGGTGGGCGATCTCGCGGACGTCGAGGTTCTCGACGGCCTCCTGGGCGAGGGCGAAGAGGCGGGCGCCGAGGCGGTAGCGCTGGTCCTGCTGCCGGTAGACGAGGCCGTGCTCGTGGAGGGTGCGCAGCAGCCGCAGGGCGGTCGACTTGTGCACGCCGAGGCGGTCGGCGACCTGGCCCAGGTCGGCGGGGCCCTGCGCGAGCAGCGGCAGGATGCTGAGCGCGCGGTCGACGGTCTGGCTCATCCGGTACGTACCTCCTCGTCGGCCTCCGTGCCGGCGGTCGTCCACCCGGGGCCGAGGTGCAGTCTCCCCCAGGCGGCGGCGTCGAGTGCGGCGAGGCGGTCCGCGTGGGCGCGCCGGGGCGGGGCGGCGAGGTCTCCGGGGACGGTGAGGGCCGCGGCGGCGGCGAGGTGTCCGTGGCGGAGGCGGTCGCGCGCGGGCAGGCCGCGGAGGGTGGCGGAGAGGAATCCTGCGGCGAAGGCGTCGCCGGCGCCGACGGTGGAGACGACGTCGACGCGGGGGGCGGGGACGGCGGTGACCGTGTCGGCCGCCCCGTCCGCGGGCCGCTCGTGGGCGAGGGCGGGGCCGTCGCCGCTCTTGACCACCAGGAGCCGGGGTGCCGGGAGGAGGGCGCGGACGGCGCCGGGGCCGGGGGTGTTCCAGAGGCGTCCGGCCTCGTCCGCGCCGACGAAGACGAGGTCGGCGCGGTTCGCGAGGTCGAGCAGGACCTCCGGGGCGCCGCCGTCGCGCCAGAGCGCGGGCCGGTGGTTGACGTCGAAGGAGACCAGCGGGCGGCCTGCGCGGGGCGCGGTCAGCTCGTACAGCAGGGCGCGGCAGCCGGGCGAGAGCGCGGCGGTGATGCCGGTGAGGTGGAGGATCCGCCCGCCGGCGACGGTGCCGTACGGGACGGAGGCGGGGTCCATCGCGGAGGCGGCGGAGCCGGCCCGGTAGTAGACGACCTCGTGGGCGTCGGTGGCGCGGTCGGCGTCGGTGCGGAAGTAGACGCCGGTGGGCCGGTGCGGGTCGCGGCGGACGGAGCGGACGTCGACTCCGTACGCTGCGATGGTGTCGAGCAGGTGGTCGCCGAAGCCGTCGGTGCCGACCCGGCCGACCCAGCGGGCGCGGTGGCCGGCGGCGGCGAGGGCGCAGGCGACGTTGGACTCGGCTCCGCCGACGGCGCGGGTGAAGGCGGGGACGTCGGCGAGGCGGCCCGGCCGGGAGGGCAGGAAGGTCACCATGGACTCGCCGACGCAGACGACCTCGGGGGGTGGTCCGGCCACGGTCACGCTCCTGCGGGTCTGCGGGTCTGGGAGATCCACGGGTCTGCGGATCCACGGGTCTGCGGGTCTAAGGGGCTGCGGGTCTGCGGTCTGCGGTCTGCGGGTCTACTGGTCACGGCTTCGGTCCATTGACCCGGCCTCGGCCCGGATGTTAGACAGCCGTGAGCGATATACGCAATGAGCGTTGCACACAACGCAACGCCATGGAGGAGGGATCATGCCGACCGACCTGTCGGGCGAGCGCGTCGACCACCGGTTCAAGGGCCTGCCGCCGGACGCGGACGGCCTGACCGTCGGCGAGTTGGCCGCCCAGCGCCGCTCCCTCTTCACCGGCGGCTTCACCACCCCGGTCCTCGCGCTCTCCGCCGAGTCCGTCGAGCACAACCTGCGCGCCCTGGAGGAGTACGCGGAGCGGCACGGCCTCGCCTTCGCCCCGCACGGCAAGACCTCCATGGCGCCTGTCCTCTTCCGCCGCCAGATCGAGCACGGCGCCTGGGGCATCACCGCCGCCGTCCCCCACCAGGTCCGGGTCTACCGCGCCCACGGCGTCGACCGGATCTTCCTGGCCAACGAGGTCGTCGACCCGGTGGCCCTGCGCTGGCTCTCCGCCGAGCTGGACGCGCACCCGGAGTTCCGGCTCGTCTGCTACGCCGACTCGGTGCGCGGCGTCGAGCTGATGGACGAGGCGCTGCGCGCGGCCGGGGCCCGCCGGCCGCTGGACGTGGTGGTGGAGCTGGGCGCCGGCGACGGGGCCCGTACCGGGGCGCGTACCGAGGCGGAGTGCGTGGCGGTCGCCGACGCGATCGCCGCGACCACGACCCTCCGCCTGGTCGGCGTCGCTGGCTACGAGGCCGAGGTGCCCGGCGCCGACGGCGACTCGGTCCGCGGCTGGCTGCGCCGGCTGACCGGGCTCGCCGCCGCCTTCGACAAGGACGGCAGGTTCGCCGCCGAGGCGGGCGAGATCGTGGTGAGCGCGGGCGGCAGCGCCTGGTTCGACGCGGTCGCCGACGTCTTCGCGGAGATCCCCGCGCTCTCCCTGCCCGTCCTGAAGCTGCTGCGCTCGGGCGCGTACGTCTCGCACGACGACGGCCAGTACCGGGAGAAGACGCCGTTCAACCGGATCCCCGAGGAGGGCGTCCTCCAGCCGGCCTTCCGCCTCTGGTCGCAGGTGGTGTCGCGGCCGTCCGCCGGGCAGGCGTTCACCAACGCGGGCAAGCGGGACGCGGCGCACGACCTCCACCTGCCGGAGGCGCAGGTGGTGCGGGACGCCCGGACGGGCGAGATCCGCCCGGCCGACGGGGTGACCGTGACCGCCCTGTCCGACCAGCACGCCTGGCTGCGCACCGAGGACGGCGCGGACGTGGAGGTCGGGGACTGGGTGGGCATGGGCCTGTCGCATCCGTGCACCTCCTTCGACAAGTGGCAGCTGATCCCGCTGGTCGAGGCGGACGGCACGGTCGTCGACTACGTCCGCACCTTCTTCTGAGCGGGCCGGGATGACGGATCTGGTCTTCCGGGACGCCGAGGTCGTCGACGGTTCCGGCGCGCCCTCCTACCGGGCCGACGTGGCGGTCGCGGGCGGCAGGATCGTCTCGATCGTGAAGGAGGCCGCGGCGGCCGGCTGCCAGCGGCCGACGGGCACCCGGATCGTCGACGCGGAGGGCCTGGTCCTGGCCCCCGGCTTCGTCGACATGCACGCCCACAGCGACCTCGCGCTGCTCCGCGACCCGGACCACAGCGCGAAGGCCGCGCAGGGCGTGACCCTCGAAGTGCTGGGCCAGGACGGCCTGTCGTACGCGCCCGTGGACGAGCGCACCCGGGAGGAGGTCCGGCGGGCGATCGCCGGCTGGAACGGCGGCGGCCCCGGCGACACCAGCGTCGACCTGGACTGGCGGACGGTCGGCGAGTACCTCGACCGGCTCGACGGCGCCCACGGCGGCGAGGGCATCGCGGTGAACGCCGCCTACCTCGTCCCGCAGGGCACCGTCCGGATGTACGCGATGGGCTGGGCCGACCGGGAGGCGACCCCCGCCGAGCTGGACCGGATGCGCCGGCTGGTCGCCGAGGGCCTGGAGCAGGGCGCGGTCGGGATGTCCTCCGGACTGACGTACACCCCCGGCATGTACGCCCCCGACGCCGAGCTCACCGAGCTGTGCCGGGTGGTGGCCGCGTACGGCGGCTACTACTGCCCGCACCACCGCAGTTACGGGGCGGGGGCGCTGCGCGCGTACGAGGAGATGATCGCGCTCGCCCGGGAGGCGGGCTGCGCGCTCCACCTCGCGCACGCCACCCTGAACTTCGGGGAGAACGAGGGCCGGGCGCCGGAGCTGCTGGCCCTGCTCGACCGGGCGCTGGACGCGGGCTGCGACCTCAGCCTCGACACGTACCCGTACACCCCCGGCTGTACGACCCTGCTCGCGCTGCTGCCGTCGTGGGCGCAGGAGGGCGGCCCGGAGGCGGTCCTCGGGCGGCTCGCGGACGGGACGGCGGCGGAGCGGATCCGGCACGACCTGGAGGTGACCGGCTCGGACGGCTGCCACGGCGTGCCGGCCGACTGGTCGACGATCGAGATCTCGGGGGTCTCCGACCCGTCCCTGGCTCAGTGGGTGGGACGGCGCCTCGGCTCCTGGGCCCAGGCGCGCGAGCTGCTGCTCGCCGACCGGCTCGGTTCGACGATCCTCCAGCACGTCGGCCACGAGGAGAACGTCCGGGCGATCATGCGCCACCGGGCGCACACCGGCGGCTCGGACGGCATCCTCCAGGGCGCCAAGCCGCATCCGCGCGCGTACGGCACCTTCCCCGAGTACCTGGGCCGCTATGTGCGCGAGGAGGGCGTGCTCTCCCTGGAGGAGTGCGTGGCCCATCTGACCTCGCGTCCCGCCGCCCGGCTGCGGCTGCCCGACCGGGGTCTGGTGCGGGAGGGGTACGTGGCGGACCTGGTGCTCTTCGACCCGGCGACGGTCGCGGCGGGAGCCACGTACGACGCCCCGCGCACACCGCCGACCGGCATCCCGCACGTGCTCGTCGGCGGGCGTTTCGTGATCGAGGACGGGCGGCGCACGGGCGTCCTCGCGGGGCGGGCGATCCGGCGGACGCCGCTCTAGGGCCCGGCCATGATCCGCCGGACAGGCCCTAGCCGGCCCGCGCCGGCAGCGGTGCCGGCGGGACGGCGGTCGAGGGCCACCGCTCCCGCCGGAGCCAGAGGAGGCCGAGCGCGAGGACGAGCCCGGCGGCGACGAAGCCGTACCAGGGGGTGTGGCCGGCGGGCTGGGTCTCGTACACCAGCGCCGCCGAGAGCACGGCGAGCACCTGCCCGGCCCGGCTGTGCCAGGCGACGGCCGCGACGACGGCCGTGCCCCACAGCAGGTACCAGGGCTGCACCATCGGCGAGAGCGCGACGAGCGCGACGAGCCCGTACCCCAGCCCGAGGACGGGGTCGATCCGGCCCCGGTAGGCGCGCCACGCCAGCACCGCGATGATCGCGACGGCGGCGAGCAGCCCCAGCTGCTGCACCACGCCCTTCACCGGCTGGGGGCCGTCCGCGACGAGCGTGCCGAGCGCGAGGCCGAGGTCGCTGGTGAGCGAGAGCGGGGTGTGGATGGCGCCGGCGACGGACTGCGTCCCCAGCCATCCGAAGCCGGTGCCGGAGAGCAGGCTCGCCCCGGCGGCCACCGCGCCGGCGACGGCCGGGGGCAGCACCAGCCCCTTCAGGAGCCCGCTCCGCCGGGCGACGATCACCCCGACGAAGAGGAGCGCGACGGCCGCCGGCGACTTCACCATCACGGCGCAGCCGACGAGCACGCTGCCGAGGACCCACCGCCCGCGCACGGCGAGCAGCACGCCGGCGAGCATGAGGCCGATCATGAGGCTGTCGTTGTGCGCGCCGCCGACGACGTGGACGAGGAACAGCGGGTTGAGCGCGGCGAGCCACAGGGCCCCGTCGCCGCGCCCGAACCCGCGCACGGACCACACGACGAGCGCCAGGGCGCCGACGGCGACCAGCCGGAACAGCAGGACGGCCGGGACGACGGCGCCGCCGGTCAGCTTGACGACCGCCTCGGCGAGCAGGAGGAAGACGGGGCCGTACGGGGCGGGGGTGTCGGTCCAGTTCCCGCCGACGCTCGCCGCCGCGTCCGCGCCGAGCTGGTCCGGCCCCAGCGCGGAGGGCCCGGCGCCGTAGACGTCGTACCCCTCCAGGACCATCGCGCCCTGCGCGATGTAGCTGTACACGTCGGCGCTGTGCAGCGGCGGGGCGAGCAGCAGCGGCGCGGTCCACGCGGCGAGCGTCCCGAGGGCTCCCCCGGCGGCGCCGCGCGCGAGGAGCACGCCGAAGCGCCACCAGGCGGCGACCAGGACCGTCAGTCCGAGCGCCGCGACGACGGCTCCGGCCGTCTCGGCGCCGCCGCTCCGCGGGGCCCACAGGGACCCGCCGCCGAGCACGGGCAGCGCACCGGCCGCGTACCCGCCCACGGCCACGGCGAGCGACCCCGCCGCTCCCAGCCACCGGCATCCGGAAGCACTCACCACCCACATGACCAGCCAACCTACCTGGCGTCCCGGCCGCCTCCCGCACGGGAGCGGGCCCCGGGGGCGGGGGCGCGGCGCCCGACGTGTCCCAGAACACGAGGCGTGCGCCGCGCGCCCGCCGTAAGCTCTCGTCATGCAGGTGATCCAGTCCACGAAGCTCGCCAACGTCTGTTACGAAATCCGCGGCCCGGTGCTCGAAGAGGCGATGCGGCTCGAAGCCGCGGGTCATCGCATCCTCAAGCTGAACACCGGCAACCCCGCCGCCTTCGGCTTCGAGTGCCCGCCCGCGATCCTGGAGGACGTCCTCCGGAACCTCTCCGAGGCGCACGGCTACGGCGACGCGAAGGGCCTGCTGTCGGCCCGCCGCGCGGTGATGAGCCACTACGAGACGAAGGGCATCCACCTCTCCGTCGAGGACATCTATCTCGGCAACGGCGTCTCGGAGCTCATCCAGATGTCGATGCAGGCGCTGCTCGACGACGGCGACGAGGTCCTCGTCCCGGCCCCGGACTACCCGCTGTGGACCGCCTCGGTCTCCCTCGCGGGCGGTACGGCGGTGCACTACCGCTGCGACGAGCAGTCGGACTGGATGCCGGACCTCGCCGACATCGAGCGGAAGATCACCGACCGCACCAAGGCGATCGTGATCATCAACCCGAACAACCCGACGGGCGCCGTCTACGACGACGAGACGCTCCGCGCGCTCACCGAGATCGCCCGCCGGCACAGCCTGGTCGTCTGCTCGGACGAGATCTACGACAAGATCCTCTACGACGGGGCGACCCACACCCCGACCGCCGCGATCGCCCCCGACCTGCTCTGCCTCACCTTCAACGGGATGAGCAAGAATTACCGGGTGGCCGGGTTCCGCTCCGGCTGGCTCGCGGTGTGCGGCCCGAAGCACCACGCGTCCTCGTACATCGAGGGGCTGACGATCCTCGCCAACATGCGTCTCTGCGCGAACATGCCGGCCCAGCACGCGGTGGCCGCCGCGCTCCAGGGGCGGCAGTCGATCGAGGACCTGGTCCTGCCGGGCGGCCGGCTCCTGGAGCAGCGGAACACGGCGTACGAGCTGCTGACCTCGATCCCGGGCGTGACCTGTGTGAAGCCGAAGGGCGCGCTGTACCTCTTCCCGCGCCTCGACCCGAACGTCTACAAGGTCAAGGACGACCGGCAGATGGTCCTGGACCTGCTGCGGGCCGAGAAGATCATGGTGGTGCACGGGACGGGCTTCAACTGGCACGAGCCGGACCACTTCCGGATCGTGACGCTGCCGTCGGTGGCGGACCTCACGGACGCGGTGACGCGGATCGGGCGCTTCCTGGACGGCTACAGCCAGCCCTGAGGCGCCGGCCCCTCCCTCTCCGGTCTTGACCCGCCCTTGAACCGGACCCGAATCAACTTTAGACGGATTCTAAGCTAGGCTGGTCTCCGAGCAGTCAGGAGGCCGTCCCCATGTACGAACCGATCCGCACCAAGTCGGTCCACACGACGGCCGGCGACCCTGGTGCGTACCCGCACCGCTCCCGCGAGGAGGAGCTGGACATCCAGCTCGCCGGCCACCTCTCCGCCCTGCTCGCCGTGACCGACGAGCTCGGCGACGGCGAAGGCGGCGAGCTGATCGCCCGGGAGGTGGCCCGCCTCCGCGGCGCGCCGCCCGCCCGCCACGCCGGGCTGAGCGGCGCCTCCCCCGAGGCCCTGCACCGCAAGGCGCACGCGCTCGCGGGCCGCGCCCTGGTCGTCGCCGCCTCCCGCGCGGACACCGCCGCGGCGATCCTCGCGGCCGGGCGGATGGACGCGCACACCGCGGCGCTGGCCGGGGACCCCCTGGTCCCCGCCCCCTAGACGGCCCCGGGCCGCGCGGCACGAACCGCGCGGCCCGGGCGCCCACCACCCGGACACCACCGGGCCGTTCGCCCCGGACGCCACGGGGCCGCTCCACCCGGACGCCACCGGGCCGTTCCGGCCGGTCTCCCTCCGGTTCCCTACCGGGATCGGTCCTTCACCGCCCGTCCACCCAACTCCCCCTGGAATGTGGGTTTCCGCGAGCACTCTGCCCGCGTGAGACGCATTCTGGGAATCGTCCTGGCCGTCCTGCTCCTCGGCGGCGTGGCCGTCGTCCTCGTGACGGGCGGCGATCAGGACAAGGGCACGGCAACGAAGACCGTGCGAGGAGTCATCGGCTCGGAGAAGAGCGAGTTCTTCGCCGACCCCGACGTCGTGAAGGCCCTGCACGCCAAGGGCCTCACCGTGCGGACCGAGACCTCAGGGTCCTGGGACATGGAGCAACTCCCCCTTGAGGGGTACGACTTCGCGTTCCCGTCCTCGAAGGGACCGGCCGACGAACTGCGCGCCAAGGCCACCGACAAGGCCGCCGCCGCACCCCTGCGCCCCTTCTACTCGCCGCTGGTGGTCGTCGCGCACAGCAACGCCGCCCGGATCCTCGCCGGCAACGGCCTGGCCACCCTCGGCACCCGCGGCACCAGCGGCATCCTGAAGATGGACGCCTATCTGGCCGCCGTCCGCGCCGACCGCAGCTGGCAGCAGCTCAAGGGCGCCGACCGGCACGCCGAGCTCAGCGGCACCCTCTTCATCACCTCCACCGACCCGGTGGCCTCCAACTCCGGCGCGCTCTACCTCGCCGCCGCGAGCTACGTCGCCGACGGCGGCCGGGTCGCCGACGGCAAGGAGGCCGTCGGCCGCACCGCCCCGCTGCTGCGCAAGCTGACCCAGGTGCAGGGCGCCCAGCAGACCAGCTCCGACGCCCCCTTCCGGGACTTCGTGAGCGGCGTCGGCAACCCGCTGGTGCTCGTGTACGAGTCCCAGGTCGCCGCCCAGCTCATCGCCGGCCGGCCCATGGGCGACCTCGTCGTGCTCTACCCGGACACCACGGTCAACAGCGACCACACGCTCGTCCCGCTCACCGAGGGCGGCAAGGAGCTGGGCCGGCTGCTCGCCGAGGACCCGGAGCTGCGCCGCCTCGCCGTCCGGCACGGCTTCCGGCCGCAGGGCGCCTCGCCCGAGTTCACCGAGGCCACCGGCAAGCACGGCGAATACCTCAACCAGACACTGACCGGGGTCCGCCAGGCGCCCGTGCCCACCGGCGCGGTGCTGCGCGACATGGCGCGGCGGGCCCGTGACCAGGGGGCCACCGCATGACCGAGCACACCGACCCGCGCGCCGGCGGGCAGCCCCGCAACCCGTACGCGGGTCCGCCGGAGTCCACCTTCGTCCTCACCCCGCCCGAGCACGACACCCCGCTCGTCCTCACCCCGCCCGCGCCGGCCCCCGCGGTCCGCGCCGAGCAGGCCGCCGGCCTGGTGCCGCTGGACGACTCGGTGCGCGGGGAGATGACCCGCAGGGCCGAGGAGTACGTCGGCTCGCTCTCCGGACTCGACCCGCGCTCCCCGGAGTTCGCCGGCCGCATCGGCGAGATCGCCGCGCTCGGCACCGGCGAGATGCGGGCCGCCGCCCAGCAGTCCAACCGGATGCTGGACCGCACCGTCCGCTCCCTCGGCCAGGGCGGCGGCGACGCCTCGGCCCGCGTCGGCACCTCCCTGGTGGAGCTGCGCCGCACCGTCGAGGACCTCGACCCGCGCGACGCGCCCGGCAAGGGCGCCCGGCGCCTCCTGGCGAAGCTGCCCGGCGGCAACAGGTTCCGCGACCACGTCGCCAAGTACGCCTCCTCGCAGGCCACCCTCCACCGGATCGTCGGCTCGCTCCGCGGCGGCCAGGACGAACTCCGGCGCGACAACGCCGCGTTGCAGACCGAGCGGGCCCGCCTCTGGGAGACCATGGGCAAGCTCCAGGAGTTCGCCGTCCTCACCGAGGCCCTCGACGCGGCCGTGGAGCAGCGGATCGCGGCCACCGGCGACCCGGCGCAGGCCGACGCGCTCCGCGCCGACGTCCTCTTCCCGATCCGCCAGAAGCACCAGGACCTGCTCACCCAGCTCGCCGTCTGCGCCCAGGGCTACCTGGCGATGGACGTGGTCCGGCGGAACAACGACGAGCTGATCAAGGGCGTGGACCGGGCCGCGACGACGACCCTGTCGGCGCTGCGGATCGCGGTCATGCTCGCCTCCGCCCTGGAGAACCAGCGCAAGGTCACCGAGCAGGTGAACGTCCTCCGCTCCACCACCGAGGACCTGATCCGGGGCAACGCCGAGATGCTGTCCACCCAGGCCGGGGAGATCCAGCGGATCGCCGCCGACCCGGCGGTCGGCGCCGAGACCCTGCGCGGCGCCTTCCAGCAGATCTACCGGACCCTCGACGCCATCGACACGTACAAGGTCCAGGCGACCGAGGCGATGGCGGCGACGGTCTCCTCCCTCACCGGCGAACTCCGGGAAGCCGGCGCCCACCTGGACCGCAGCCGGCGCGCGAACGCACTGGAAGGCGGCCCCTCCGCATGAGACCCCGCACGCTCCCCCGTCTCCTGACGGGCCTCGCCCTCACCCTGCTCCTCACGACCACCGCCGGCTCCTGCGGCACGATCGACAACTCGGCGGGCGGCACCGGCGAACAGTTCGACAAGAGGGACACCACCCCCGCCGCCCCCGGCACCCTGCGGGTCCTCGCCTCCTCCGAACTCGCCGACATGGCCCCGGTCCTGGAGGACGCCCGAAAGGCCACCGGCGTCACCGTCCGCACCACCTACGCGGGCACCCTCGACGCCGTCGAGCAGATCGCCTCCGGCCGGGCCGAGAAGGAGTACGACGCCGTCTGGCTCTCCTCCAACGACTACCTCAGGCTCCGCCCCGACACCTCCCGCCGGATCACCAACGAGACGCCGGTGATGACCTCTCCGGTGGCGCTCGGCGTCCGGCCCGAGGTCGTCGCCCGGCTCGGCTGGAACCCGAAGAAGGTCACCTGGTCGCAGCTGCACCAGGCGGTCGCCGCCGGGAAGCTGACGTACGGCATGACCGACCCGAAGCGCTCCAACTCCGGTTTCTCCGCGCTGGTCTCGGTGGCCTCCGGGCTCTCCGGCGCCCAGTCCGCGCTCAGCGACGCGGACGTGCGGAAGGCGACGCCGAAGCTCCGCGAGTTCTTCACCGGCCAGAAGCTCACCTCCGGGTCCTCCGGCTGGCTCGCCACCGCCTACGACCGGCGCGAGGACGTCGACGCGCTCGTCAACTACGAGTCGGTGCTGCTCTCCGCCCCCGGCGAGCTCACCGTGATCCGCCCCTCCGACGGCGTGGTCACCGCCGACTACCCGCTCACCCTGCTCACCGCCGCCTCCGCCGGGGCGAAGGAGTCCGCCCAGCGGCTCACCACCTACCTCCGCACCCCGGAGGCGCAGCGCCGGATCACCGAGACCACGCTGCGCCGGCCCGTGGTCGCCGGGGTGGCGCCGTCGCCCCGGCTCGACCGCGACCTGCGGCGCGAGCTGCCGTTCCCGGGCAGCCGGTCCGTCGCGGACGGCCTGCTCGACGCGTACGACAACACGCTCCGCCGGCCCTCCCGCACGGTCTACGTCCTGGACACCTCCGGGTCGATGGGCGGGGAGCGGCTCGACCGGCTGAAGGCGGCGCTGACCGAGCTGACCGGGGACTTCCGGGACCGCGAGGAGGTCACCCTGATGCCCTTCGGCTCCTCCGTGAAGACCGGCGAGGTGCGCACGTACACGGTCGATCCGAAGGACCCGGCGCGGGCGCGGGACGCGATCCGGGCCGACGCGGGGAAGCTGAGCGCGTCCGGCGGCACCGCGATCTACTCCAGCCTCACCGAGGCGTACCGGAGCCTGGGCGAGGCCCCCCGCGACACCTTCACCTCGGTCGTGCTCATGACCGACGGGGAGAACACCGACGGGGTGGGCGCGGGCGACTTCGACGCGTTCTACGCCGCCCTGCCCGCCGAGCAGCGGCGCACCCCGGTCTTCCCGATCCTCTTCGGCGACTCCGACCGGGCGGAACTGGAGCACATCGCGGACCTGACCGGCGGCAAGCTGTTCGAGGCGGCGGAAGGCTCGCTGAACGGCGCTTTCGAGGAGATCCGTGGCTACCAGTAACCCGGTGCTCCGCTACGCGGAGTCCCGCAAGAACCTCACGGGCTGCGTCTGCGGCCTGGCCGGCCTCGGCATCGGTCTCACCGGCGCGGCCGGCGGGCTGTGGCCGCTGGTGGTGCTCGGCCTGTACACGGCGGGCGCGCTGATCGCCCCGCCGGAGCGGCCGGACGCGCCGGACTTCCCGAGCGCGGACGAGCAGCTGGAGTCGCTGCGGGCGGACCACGCCACCCTGCGGGAGTACCTGGCGGAGGTGGAGCTGCCGGAGGCGGCGCGGGAGCGGCTCGACGAGCTGGACGCGCTCTTCGAGGCGCTGCTCGAACCGGGCTGGGTCAGCGACCCGGAGCACCTGCACGTGCTGGCCCGCGCGGTGCGGCAGGACGTGCCGGAGGCGGTCGACGCCTTCGTACGGACCCGCTGGTGGTCCCGGGTGAACCCGGGCTCCGAGCCGCCCGACCGCCATCTGGAGCGGCAGCTGGCCGCCCTGCGGGAGGAGGCCGGCCTGATCGCGGCGGCGCTCCAGGAGGCGGAGGAGCTCCGCCAGCGGGCGCACACCCGCTATCTGGAGGACCGGGGCGCGTAGGCCGTCCCTTCCGCTTCCCGCCGGGCTCGCGGCGCCCGGAAAGATGCGCCGGCCCCGGAGCCTGAGGGGGCTCCGGGGCCGGATGCGTCGTGATGGACCGTCGTGACCCCACTGGTCAGGGCGGAATGTCGGGGCAGCCCACCACGAGTCTCGATACTGCTACGGGATCAGCCCAGGCGCGCGACCAGCGCCTTGTACTCGTCCCACAGCTCCTTCGGGGTGTGCTCGCCGAAGGTCTCCAGGTGGGCGGGGACCAGGCCGGCCTCCTCGCGCCACACGTCCTTGTCGACGGTGAGCAGGAACTCCAGGTCCTCATCGGCCAGGTCCAGGCCGTCGGTGTCGAGGGAGTCCTTCGTCGGCAGGACGCCGATGGGGGTCTCGACGCCCTCGGCCTTGCCGTCGAGGCGCTCGACGATCCACTTGAGGACGCGGCTGTTCTCGCCGAAGCCGGGCCACACGAACTGGCCGGCGTCGTTCTTGCGGAACCAGTTGACGTAGTAGATCTTCGGCAGCTTGGCGGCGTCCGCGGAGGCGCCGACCTTGACCCAGTGGGCCATGTAGTCGCCCATGTTGTAGCCGCAGAACGGCAGCATGGCGAAGGGGTCGCGGCGCAGCTCGCCGACCTTGCCCTCGGCGGCGGCGGTCTTCTCGGAGGCCACGTTGGCGCCGAGGAAGACGCCGTGGTTCCAGTCGAAGGACTCGGTGACCAGCGGCACGGCGGAGGCGCGGCGGCCGCCGAAGAGGATCGCGGAGATCGGGACGCCCTTGGGGTCCTCCCACTCGGGGGCGATCGTCGGGCACTGGGCGGCCGGGACGGTGAAGCGGGCGTTCGGGTGGGCGGCCGGGGTGCCGGACTCCGGCGTCCAGTCGTTGCCCTTCCAGTCCGTGAGGTGCTTGGGCTCGTCCTCGGTCATGCCCTCCCACCACACGTCGCCGTCGTCGGTGAGCGCGACGTTGGTGAAGACGGAGTTGCCCCAGAGGGTCTTCATGGCGTTGGCGTTGGTGTGCTCGCCGGTGCCGGGGGCGACGCCGAAGAAGCCGGCCTCGGGGTTGATCGCGTAGAGGCGGCCGTCCTCGCCGAAGCGCATCCAGGCGATGTCGTCGCCGATGGTCTCCACGGTCCAGCCGGGGATGGTCGGCTCCAGCATGGCGAGGTTCGTCTTGCCGCACGCGGACGGGAAGGCGGCGGCGACGTACTTCGCCTCGCCCTGCGGCGGGGTGAGCTTGAGGATGAGCATGTGCTCGGCGAGCCAGCCCTCGTCACGGGCCATGACGGAGGCGATGCGCAGGGCGTAGCACTTCTTGCCGAGGAGCGCGTTGCCGCCGTAGCCGGAGCCGTACGACCAGATCTCGCGGGTCTCCGGGAAGTGCGAGATGTACTTGGTGGAGTTGCAGGGCCACGGCACGTCCTCCTGGCCCTCCGCGAGGGGGGCGCCGAGGGTGTGGACGGCCTTGACGAAGAAGCCGTCGGTGCCGAGCTCGTCGAGGACGGCCTGGCCCATGCGGGTCATGGTGCGCATGGAGACCGCGACGTACGCGGAGTCGGTGATCTCGACGCCGATGGCGGAGAGCGGGGAGCCGACCGGGCCCATGCAGAAGGGGACCACGTACATGGTGCGGCCCTTCATGGAGCCGCGGAAAATGCCCTCGGAGCCCGCGAAGAGCTCCTTCATCTCGGCCGGGGCCTTCCAGTGGTTGGTCGGGCCCGCGTCCTCCTCCTTCTCGGAGCAGATGAAGGTCCGGTCCTCGACGCGCGCGACGTCGGTCGGGTCGGAGGCGGCGTAGTACGAGTTCGGGCGCTTCACCGGGTCGAGCTTCGTGAACGTTCCCTTGGCGACGAGCTCCTCGCACAGGCGCTCGTACTCGGCCTCGGAGCCGTCGCACCAGACGATGCTGTCCGGCTGGGTGATCTCGGCGATCTCGTTCACCCAGGAGACGAGCTCCTGGTGCTGGGTGGGAAGGGGAGCCGCGTTGTCGCGCGCCACGATTGCTCCTTGTAGAGGGGTGTGTTCGCTGTATGCCCCGTGGGGGCTGCGACCCGGATGCGTCGTAGCTGCTCATCCGGTGCCGACCGCACTCATTTGATCATCCGCTGGAAACGCCCATATGTCCAGGGGGGTGCACACGTGAGCATCGCCACTCATATCGAGGACCTACGGGGCCGTAGGTACGATTCGGTGTCATGACTGCTGCCACGCCGGAAGCCGCCCCGGTCGAGCCCGTTCCTTCCGTCCTGGCCCCGGCCCTGCCGATCAAGCCACGGCTCAGAGGCTGGCTGCACGCGGGCATGTTCCCCGCCGTGATCGTCGCGGGCCTCGTCCTGGTCGCCCTCGCGGACTCCCCCCGCGCCCGCATCGCCTGCGGGATCTACGTCCTCACCGCCTGCCTGCTCTTCGGCATCAGCGCGCTGTACCACCGGGGCAACTGGGGCCCGCGCGGCGAGGCCGTCCTGCGCCGCCTCGACCACGCCAACATCTTCCTGATCATCGCGGGCACCTACACCCCGCTGACCCTGCTGCTGCTCCCGGACTCCACCGCGAAGCCGCTCATGTGGGCGGTCTGGGCCGCCGCGCTCGCCGGCATCGCCTTCCGCGTCTTCTGGGTCGGCGCCCCCCGCTGGCTGTACACCCCCTGCTACATCGCGATGGGCTGGGCCGCCGTCTTCTTCCTCCCCGACTTCATGCGGACCGGCGGCATCGCCGTCCTGGTCCTCGTCATCGTCGGCGGCCTGCTCTACAGCGCCGGCGGCATCATCTACGGCATGAAGCGCCCGAACCCGTCGCCGCGCTACTTCGGCTTCCACGAGGTCTTCCACTCGCTCACCCTGGCCGCGTTCATCGTCCACTACGTCGGCATCTCGCTCGTCGCCTACCAGTCCTGACCAGGCAGAATGGCCCCATGTCGAAGGGGCTGAGGGAACGGAAGAAGGAGCGGACCCGCGCGGCGATCCGCCGGGCCGCGCGCGGCATCGCCGCCTCGCGGGGCTGGGAGGCGGCCACCATCGAGCGCATCGCCGCCGAGGCGGAGGTCTCCCCCTCCACCGTCGTCCGCTACTTCCCCGTCCGCGAGGACATCGTCCTCACCGACGACCGCGACGACGAGCTGGAAGCCCTGCTGCGCGCCCGCCCCGCCGGCGAGGAGCCGCTCGAATCGCTCCGCGCGGTCCTCACCGAGGCGATCGGCACCGCCCTGGAGGCCGACCCCGAGGAGATCCGGCTCCGCGCCCGCCTGATGGCCGGCACCCCCGCCGTCCGCGCCCGGCTCACCGAGACCACCGCCGAGACCGGCCGCCGGCTCGCCCGCGCCCTCGCCGACCGCACCGGCCGCGCCCCCGACGACCTGGAGGTACGGGTCTTCACCGCGGCCGTCCTCGGCGCGCTCCGCGAGGCCACCCTCTACTGGGCCGAGCGCGGCCTCACCGAGGACCTGATGGCGCTGCTGCACCGCACCGTCGACACCCTCAAGGCCGGGCCGGCGCTCCCAGCGCGCCCCTGACCACCTCGGCCGAGCGCGGATTGTCCGCGCACCCCCACACGCCGTGCGGGCAGTAGTCGGTCACCGTCTGGTAGACCGGCCGGTAGGCGGCGAACCAGTCGAGCATCCCCCGCACGTACGCCGGGTTGTCCCCGTTCCTGAACAGCCCCCACTCCGGGTACGAGACGGGCTTACCGTGCGCCCGGGCGAAGGCCACGTGGTGCGCGAGCCCGTACTCCTCGCTCACCTGCTCCTCGAAGGTGACCCCCTCGGGCTGGTCGTAGGCGTCCATCCCGATGATGTCGACGACGTCGTCCCCCGGGTAGCACTCGGGCCACGGCACCGCGTCCCGGCCGCGGCTCGGCGTGAAGTCGAAGCGGAACCGATGCCCCGCCACCCCGCGCAGCGCGCCGACCGCCGATCGCCAGTACGCCTTCCAGGCCGTCGGGTCGGGACCGCAGCGGTGCCCGTACGTGGTGCCGTTCATCTCCCAGCCGAGCACCAGGACCGCGTCCCCGAGCCCGTGCTCCACCAGCCGCTCGCCCAGCGTCCTGAAGTGTCCGTCGAAGTCGCCGGCCGCGCCGCGCCGCAGCCCGCCGCGGACCTCGGCGTCGGTGAGCCCGGCCTCGTTGCGGTCCATCATCGGCACGTTCAGCACGAAGAGCCGCCCGGGCCGCTCGGCCTTCCACCGCGCCCAGGGCGCGAAGAGCGCCGGATGCCCCTCGATGTTGGACCAGTGGTCGCCCGGCAGATAGGTGTGCCCGACCCGCAGCTCGCCGCCGAGCCACGCCTCCGCCCTGGAGATCCGCCGCACCCCCTCCTCGTCGGAGCCGGTGAAGAAGCCGGACGGCACGTCCGGCAGCGGTACGGGATCGGGCGCGGCCCGGCCGCCGGTGTGCCGCTCGCCGGGCGCGAGCCGCTCCGGCACCAGCAGAAGCGCGAGAACGGCCGCGAGCAGCACCAGGAGTGCGGCCCGCGGCCACGTCGGGGACCGGGTCACGTCATCCGGTCCAGAAGTCCCACCAGCGGGTCAGGATCAGCATCCCGATGATCCCGATGTGCAGGACGGGCAGGGCGAAGGCGAAGTCGCCGAGGAAGCCGCGCACGGCCGCCGGGGCGGGCAGCACCCCGGTCCTGACGTTGTGCGCGGTGACGTACCAGAACATGGTGATGGTCGCCGCCCAGGCGAGGCAGCACCACAGGCAGAGCGCGTTGATCTCGTACAGCGACTGCTGCATCAGCCAGGTGCAGAAGCCGACGCCGAAGAGCGTCCCGCCGTTGAGCCCGAGCCAGAACCAGCCCCGGTACCGGGCCCCCGCGAGGAGCCCGGCGCCGACGGCGACGACGACGCCGTACGTGACGAGCCCGAGCATCGGGTTGGGGAAGCCGAAGACCGCCGCCTGCTCGCTCTTCATGATGTTCCCGCAGGACACGACCGGGTTC
This sequence comes from Streptomyces sp. NPDC085460, assembly GCF_044541975.1. Classification (NCBI taxonomy): domain Bacteria; kingdom Bacillati; phylum Actinomycetota; class Actinomycetes; order Kitasatosporales; family Streptomycetaceae; genus Streptomyces; species Streptomyces sp. NPDC085460. The sequence goes on along the minus strand of NZ_JBITTO010000002.1, from coordinate 626,400 downwards.
AGGCTGCACCCCGGCTGGAAGCCCGGGTCCTCCAGGAGCTTGAACTTGTCGATCGTGATCACCCACGCGGCCAGGATCCCGGCGGCGCCGGTGACGATCAGCAGCCAGCCGAGCGCCCGGCTCGCGCCGACCGTCCCGTCCGCCCGCCGTCCGTCCTCCGCCGGCCCGTCCTCCCGCCGCTGTCCTGGCACACCGTCCCGCACCCCGAGCGTCGTCATGGCGCCGCCCCTTCCGCTCAGCCCTGCACGCGCCGGACGGGCAGCAGGACGTGGGCGCAGTCCGCGAGCGTCTCCTCGTCGGCGACGAAGGCGCGCAGCCGGTCCTCGTCCACCGGCTGTCCGGGGACGCCCTCGGCCCAGGGGCGCACCGAGCACAGGAAGTAGACCTTGCCGGCCTCGCGGGCGGCGGCCTGCCACTCGTCGGGCACCGGGCACTGCACCTTCAGGAAGGGCAGGGTGAGGACGGCGGTGCCGGCCTCGACGAGCAGGGTGGCGCTGATCCCGCCGTCCTTCTCCAGGTCGAAGAGCCGGTCGCCGACGGAGAGGCCCATGGACTCCAGGGCCGCGCGCATCGCCTGCTGACCGGCCTCCGGCCCGTCGCGGCCGTCACCGAGCGAATACGCCATGAGGAAAGGCGTGCCGGCGGAGTCTTCGGTGACTTCGCTGGACCACGGAATCACCGTGAGCGTGCCCAGCGGAGAGACGCTGCGCGCCTCGGAAAGGACGTGGGGAGTGGTCATGGAAGGGGATGCTAGTGGGGCAACCACCCTTTCCCCGTACCGAATTCACTCATCCGGCCGACATTCCCCCGCTCGAACTCCCGGCCGCAACGAACACGGGTTTTCATCGTTGTGCCCTGAGGCCCCCTTGTCGACGCCAGGAGATCGCCGATGCCCTTCCCGCGCCGTGCCGTCCTCCGGTCCCTGTTCGCGCTGGCCGTCACCGCCGCCACCGGCGGCGCCCTCGGCCGGATCGCCGCCCGCTCCACGGAAGCCGGCCCGTACCTCTTCGACGAGATGTACGGGGGCCGGCGGATCCGCGGCCTCACCGGCCCGGGTGGTGAGCCGGTGGCGCTGGTCGACGGCCGGCCGCTGCATCTGATGCGGTGCGCCGACGGCGGCTGGGTGACCCCGCTCGACCACTACGCGTCCTGCCCGACCCCGGTGGCCGCCGTCCGCGCGGCCGTCGACGCCGCGGGCACGGCCCCGCTCTCCCGGTACGCGGCGGGGCACGGCCTGCACTCCGACCCGACGGGAGGGAACCCTCGTGGTGTACACGCGTAAGAACCAGCGCGACCTGACGGCGTCCGAGCGCCGCCGGTTCGTGGCCGCGGTGCTCGAACTGAAGCGCCGGGGGACGTACGACGAGTTCGTCCGCATGCACATCGACCACTACACGGCGGACGGCGCGGGGCGGCTGCGGACCGCGCACATGGCGCCGAGCTTCCTGCCCTGGCACCGGAAGTTCCTGCTGGAGTTCGAGCGGGCGCTGCGCCTGATCGACGCGACGGTGACGGTCCCGTACTGGGACTGGACCCGGGACGCCTCGCCGGCGGCGTCGATCTGGGCGGAGGACTTCATGGGCGGCAACGGCCGCCGCTCGGACCTCCAGGTGACCACCGGCCCCTTCGCGTACGCCAAGGGGAAGTGGACGGTGCGGCACGCGATGACCGAGATCTCGTATCTGACCAGGGATTTCGGGCGTCCGCGCGATCCGGTGACGCTGCCGACGGCGGCCCAGCTGGACGAGGTGATGCGGGAGCGGGCGTACGACACCGCGCCCTGGAACTCGACGAGCCCGTCGGGGTTCCGCAACCGTCTGGAGGGGTGGGCGCCGGGCTCGGGCAACGAGCGGTTCCGGATCCACAACCGGGTGCACCGCTGGGTGGGCGGTCTGATGCTGGGCGGCGGCTCGGTGAACGATCCGGTGTTCTGGCTGCACCACTCCTTCGTGGACCTGGTGTGGTCGCGGTGGCAGCAGCGCAATCCGGGGGCCGCGTATCTGCCGGCGGAGCCGCCGCCGCCGGGTGACGCGCAATACCGGAAGGTGGTGGCGCGGCACCAGCCGATGGCTCCGTGGGGCGTGACGCCGGCGGAGCTGTTCGACCACTCCCGGATCTACCGGTACGCCTGAGGGGCGGGACGGCCCCGGACGCGGGCGTCCCCCCGGCCCTGGTGGGGCCGGGGGGACGTCCGTGGAGAAGCGGGGCGGGTTCAGCCGCCGTAGCCGCCGTGGTCGTGCGGGGCGTCGACGTTGGCGCAGCTGTTGCCGAAGGCCGGGTTCAGCAGGCCGATGACGTTGACGGTGTTGCCGCAGAGGTTGACCGGCACGTGGACCGGGACCTGGACGACGTTGCCGGAGGCGACACCGGGCGAGTGGGCGGCGACGGCCTCGGCGCCCGAGTCGGCGACGGCCAGGCCGGCTCCGGTGAGGGCGACGGCACCGGAGCCGGCCAGAACGGCGGCGGCCTTGGCGATGCGAGACATCAGAACTCCTTGGGTGGTCGAGCGACCGCAGGGATCACGGCCGTCACTTCCGTTCAACGCCGTACCACGGGCGGGGTCACGGTTCTTGGGCCGAACGGGAGAAGGAACATCGGAAAAGTCCGCGGAGACGGGCGGAGAAATGGCCCGCGGTCCGATGGCCGGCCGCCGTCGGATACGACGGCGGCACACCGGACCGCGGGCCGCGGCCATGCGACAAGCCTTCCGGTGCAACGACGGAAGACCCTTGCGGTAGCGGGGAAGAATCGTGTCTTCACCCGCGCGGACCGCTGTCGTACGGAATTTCGAAATGAGGGGGGTGAGGCTTTCGGCGTTTTCGGGGCTTGCGGGGCTTGCGGGGCTTGCTGGGGTGGTCAGTCGCGGCCCGGGGCGAGACCGAGCTGGGAGTCGAGGGCGCCGCTGAGCGTGGGGGAGATCAGGCCGAGCTGGGGCGGGGCGAGGTCCGGCAGTCCGGCGAGGCCGTTGCCGCGGGGGGCCTCGACGGGGTTGCCGACGACGGCGCCGGGGGTGGCGGCCCGCATCTCGGAGTGCGGGGAGGCGAGGAGCGCCCTACCGGGCTCGCTGCCCTCGAGGAGCTCGGGGAGCGGGGCGTCCACGACGGTCTCGGGGAGGGTGCCGGTGAGCGGGACGCTCGGCAGGGTCACGTCGGGCAGCGCGCCGAGGCCCTTCTGGAAGCCGGTGGGGGCGCCGGGCACCGGTACCGGAACGCCGGTGGCGACGGTGGGCGCGTCCATCGGCAGGACCGGTTCGAGGCCCTGGAGGGGGACGACCACCGGGGCCTCGACGGCGGCGGCCGGGACGGCCATGGCGGCGGAGGCGAGCGCGGTCATGAGGAGGCCCATGCCGGCCTGGGAGCGCAGAGTCATGCCGTGTGAACGAGTCTCTTGGCCGAAACGTCGCGCCGGGTTCCCCCATGTGCAGCAACGCCGCAGGCCCCCGCCGGTGAGGGCGGGGGCCTTGGTTGACGTCACGTCGGTCCGTCGCCCCGTCAGGGGCGTACGTCCGTCGCGTACGTCAGTGGCGACGGTTGCGGACGAGGCGTCCGCCGCGGAGCTGGACGACGGTGCCGCCGATGATGAGGGCCGCGCTGACGGCGGCCGCTCCCCAGAGGGCGGGATCGCTGCCCGTGTCGGGGAGTTCGGGCTTGCCGCCGGGACCGTGCGGCGGCTTGCTGGGCGGAGTGGTGGGCTCACAGCCCGGCTTCGGCTCCTCGCACTCCCCCGGCGGGGTGGTGGGCGGAGACGTGGTGGGCGGCTTGGTGGGCGGGTGCGTCGGAGGCTTCGTCGGAGGCTTCGTCGGAGGCTTGGTCGGTGGAGTCGTCGGCGGCTTCGTGGGCGGAGTCGTCGGCGGCTTCGTCGGAGGAGTCGTCGGCGGCTTCGTGGGCGGAGTCGTCGGCGGCTTCGTCGGTGGAGTCGTCGGCGGCTTCGTGGGCGGAGTCGTCGGCGGCTTCGTCGGAGGGGTCGTCGGCGGCTTCGTCGGAGGGGTCGTCGGCGGCTTCGTGGGCGGAGTCGTCGGCGGCTTCGTCGGCGGAGTCGTCGGCGGCTTCGTCGGCGGGTGCGTCGGAGGCTTCGTCGGCGGTTTGGTGGGGGGCTTGGTGGGCGGGTGTGTCGGGGTGGGCTCCTCGCCGTAGCCGCCGTCGGGGTCCTCCGCCGAGTGGGCGCAGAGGTCTCCGACGGCCGACGCCACGTATCCGCCCAAGTCCATGCCCTTGCCGCAGAGTTCCGGCGGGAGGGGGGCGTGGGCCTGCCCGTTGCCCGGTCCCGGGGAATCGCCCGTACCGGGATGCGCGGCCGCGGCCAGTGCGAAGCCGCCGGTCAGCGACAGGATGCCGGTCGCCGCCGCCGCGGTGAGTACTTTTCTGCTGATGATGGACCGCATTCCGCTCTTCCTCGGGAGAAAGGGAGAGACCGGCGAGGATCCCCCCTCGCTCCGTCCGGCCGCGTCCCCGCCGACGTTCGCGTGGGGACGGTCCAGAGAGTAGGGAGCGGCGCACCGTGTGGAGTCGAGGCCACACGGCGACCGGTCAGAAAATCATTCGATCAGCCGCCCAGCGGGCTGGCCGGCAGGCCGCCGATCAGCGGGAGGCCCTTGCCGGTCTGGTTCAGCTGGGTGGCGGTGTCGGTGACGGTCTTGACCGGGGAACCGTCGGTGGTGCTGCTGAGCACGTCCGACTTCAGCCCGTTGGCGGCGATCGCCTCCAGACCTCCATTGAGGCTGGTCGGGGTCATCGCCTCGGCGGCCATGGCGGGGGCGGCGGCTCCGAGGGCCATGAGCGAACCGGCGACGACCGCGGCGACCTTGGTGGGCTTCATCAGGAGAATCCTTCCTCTGTACTTTCAACTCGCGTTCCGTACAGGGTTCTTGGGGAATTCCTGTACGTCTCTTCTGCCTTCTGTAACGAGAGGTGCGCCGCCCGGAAACTCCAGAAGGAAGGATTTCTCGACACTGCACCCGATCGAAGGGGACCGGTGTGATTTCCGGATGACCGTGCACGCGCATGCCCGTACCGGCCCGGCGGGAGGCCGGACCGGTACGGGTCGGGGGTGCGGTCCCGCGTCAGCGGACCGGCAGCGGCGTCGTCACGGGCAGCTCGGGGAGCGCGGGTACCTCGGCCGGCGGTTCCACGGGCAGCTCGGGCGCCTCCACCGGGAGCGAGGGCAGCGCGGGCAGCCCGGCCAGGTCCGGCGCGGGCAGACCGCTGCCGAGGACGGTGGCGACGGCGAGGTTGACCAGCGAGGTCAGCGCGGCCGTGACCTGCGGGACGACTCCGGCGGCGTCCCCGGAGGTGGCGGCGGCGACCAGATCCGCGACGGCCTTCTCCACGGAGGCGAGGGCGTCGTCCACCAGATCGGCGGGCGCGGCCTGCGTGGCCCTGGCCCCGGCCGCGACGGGCAGGGCGACGGGAGGCGTCACGGGGAGCTCGGCCGGGACCTCCACGGCGGGAGGAGTGACCGGCGCCTCCACGGCGGGCGGGGTGACCGGGGTCTCCGCGGCCGGCGGGGTGACCGGGGTCTCCCCGACCGGCGGGGTGACCGGTGCCTCCACGGCCGGCGGGGTGACCGGTGCCTCCACGGCCGGCGGGGTGACCGGTGCCTCCGCGGCCGGCGGGACGATCGGGGCCTCCGGGGCGGCCGGGGTTTCCGGCAGCGGGGCGGGGGCGGTCGCCTTCGCCTGCTCGACGGCGGTCTCGATCTTCGCCTTGAGGGCCATGGCATCGGCCGCGGGGACCTGGCCGTCGTCGGCCTTTAGGGCCGCGGTGACGAGTTCGGTCACGGGGGTCGTCACGCCCCCGACGTCACCGAGGGCCTTGGTCTGGGCCAGCAGGGCGGCCGCGTCGGGGAGCGGGGCGTGAGCGGCACGGTCGGCCGCGGCGGACGGGTGGAGCTGGTCGGCGACGGCGGGTCCCGCCATGCCGAGGGAGAGGGCGGCGGATATCGCCAGGGCGGTAAGACGGCGTGAAGCCAGGGGACGCATATGTGTTCCTTTTCCTTATGCGTCGGACAACTGCTCTCCCACCGTGCCTGCGGGTATAGCCCTCCGCAACCGCAGAACTACTGAGCGCCACGCCTCCGTTCGAGTGAATCCCCGCGCCGGCCTGCCCCTCCGAGGGGCGTACGCCGTTGCACCGGGCGGCGCACACGGGGGTGCGTCCGAACGAGTACCGACCCAGTGGACACAAGGGAAAAGCCGGTGCGCCCACCCCGACGGGGTGGGCGCACCGGCTTCGGAAGGACCGATCCGACGTGCGAGATCAGGCGTTGACGCAGGCGTTGCCGAAGGTCGGGTTCAGCGCGCCGATGACGCTCACGGTGTTGCCGCAGACGTTGACCGGCACGTGGACCGGGACCTGCACGACGTTGCCGGAGCCGACACCGGGGGACTTCACGGCGGCGCCCTCGGCGATGGAGTCGGCGGCGGCGGCACCGGCGGCACCGGCGACCGCGGCGGCGGCACCCACGGTCAGGACAACGGCCTTCGCGATACGGGACATGGAGAAGTTCTCCTCGATCGAATTCCAACTCGGACTGCGCGGACTGTTCGGCCCGGCTCCCTCAACAACGCTCCGGATTTCCATCGGTTGCTCTCCCGAACGGGTGACGTTCAACCGATCTTTGGGTTGCCGAGGGGCCATTCGGGCGACGGCCCTGGGAATGGCGCAACACGCTCAACGAGGAACCTGCCGCACGGATACGGGAGTTAGCGTTTCCGAGCATCTAATGCTTACTATCGCTCCGCGCCGGGGTTATAACGTTCCCGAACGTTGCTTCCGGGCCCGCCGCGCGTTCACCCATTTCGTGCGGACGACACCTTCCCCTCCCCCGGTCTTCGCGGGTCTTCCCTTCCTTCTCTCATCAAAGCGGAGAACCTGTATGCGGAATTCAGCGGTTCTTGCTGTGCGTCGCGGCGTGTCGGGCGCCCTGTCGTGCGCGGTGCTGGCCGCCGCGCCGGCGCTCGCCTCCGCGGCCGCGCCCGCGCCCGCGCCGGGGGAGGCGGCACACGTCCCCTTCGCCGCGCGCTACCAGGCCGAACTGCACGGCGGGATCGTGCGCGCGGCCAACGTCTCGGCGAAGGGCGGCGAGGGCACCGAGAGGGTCAACGACGGGGCGGCGATCGGCTACACCGACGTGGACGACGACCCGAACACGTACAACTCCAGCCGTGCCGAGCTGCGGGTCCCGGACGGCGCCCGGATCGCCTGGGCCCGGCTGTACTGGGGCGGGAACCTGCGGGTGGGCGAGCAGAAGCCGCCGAAGGACAACGGGCGGGTGCTCGTCGCGGAGCCCGGCGGGCAGTACAAGGCGGTCCTCGCCGACACCCTCGTCGGGCACCGCACCGGCGACGGCGCCGACGCCTTCCAGGCCAGCGCCGACGTCACCGAGCTGGTCCGGTGGGCCGAGCCGGGACAGTGGACGGTCGCCCAGGTCAACGTCGCCATGGGCCGCAGCGCGGTGGGCGGCTGGGGCGGCTGGACGCTGGTGGCCGCGTACGAGAAGGCGGACGAACCGCTGCGCCGGCTGAGCGTCTGGGACGGCTTCGAGACGATCGGCCCGCGCTCCGGCGAGCTGCGCGTCGCACTCGACCGGCACCGTTATCCGAAGGGCGTCCAGGGGCGCCTCGGAGTCGTCGCCTATGACGGCGACCGGGGAACTTCCGGGGATTACCTCCAGGTACGGACGAGCCCTCGGAAGAGCACGCCGATCGGTGATTCCGCCAATTCCGTGAACGATGTGCTGAACTCCAGCATCACCGAATTCGGGGAGTCGGGGACCGCGCGCTTCCCGGCAGCCGGGAACACCCTGGGGTACGACTCCGACGTCTTCGATCTGCGGGGAGCGCTGCGCCAAGGTGCCGACCGTGTCCACGTCCGGCTCGGCAGCCGCGAGGACACCGTCTGGCTCGGCGCGCTCTTCCTGCAGGCGGACGTACGGCGCTGACGTGGGCACTGTCGAGGCGGACCCGGGGTCCGTCACCGTCCTGCACGCGGTCCAGCCCGGCGACGGCGGGGTCGCCCGGGTCGTCGTCGACCTGGTGCGCGCCCAGCGCGCCGCCGGGCTGCGTCCCGTGACCGCCTGTCCGCCCGGTACCGCCCTCGCCGCGGAACTGCGCGCCGAGGGCGCCGAGGTCCACGACTGGCGGGCCGGCCGCGACCCCGGCCCCGCGCTGCTCCGGGAGACCCGTGACCTGGCGCGGGTGGTCCGGGCCGTGCGGCCCGGGCTCGTCCACGCCCACTCGGCGAAGGCGGGGCTGTGCGCCCGGCTCGCCGTGCGGGGCCGGATCCCGACCGTGTACCAGCCGCACGCCTGGTCCTTCGAGGCCGTCACCGGCACCACCGCCGAACTGGCCCGCCGCTGGGAGCGGTTCGGGGCCCGCTGGACCGACCGGATCCTGTGTGTCAGCGGGGCGGAGCGGCGTACCGGCGAGGCCGCCGGGGTCGAGGCGGCCTGGTCGGTGGTGCACAACGGGGTGGACGTGGCGCGGTTCGCGACCGACGGGCCCGCCGGGAACCCGGCGCCGACCGTGGTCTGCGTCGGCCGGCTCTGCCGGCAGAAGGGCCAGGACGTGCTGCTCGCCGCCTGGCCCGCCGTCCTCGCCGAGGTGCCGGACGCGCGTCTGGTGCTGGTCGGCGACGGGCCGGACGGTGAGCGGCTGCGGGCCGCCGCCGGCCCCTCGGTGCGGTTCACCGGTGCCGTCGGCGACACCGTGCCCTGGTACCGGGCGGCGGACGTCGTCGTGCTGCCGTCCCGCTGGGAGGGCATGGCGCTGGCTCCCCTTGAGGCGATGGCGGCGGGCCGGCCGGTCGTCGTCACCGACGTCGACGGGGCCCGCGAGAGCCTGCCGCCCGGTCATGAAGACCCGTGTCTGGTCCCGTCCGAGGACCCGGCCGCCCTCGCCGCCGCTCTCGGCCGCCTCCTCGGCCGGCCGGAGTTGCGGCACCGCCTGGGCCGAGAGGCCCACGAGCACGTCCTCAGCAGTTTCGATGTGCGGCGCACCGGCGCGGCCGTCGCGGAGATCTACCGCGAGCTGGCCGGAGTGCGGGGCACCGAACACAGAGAGCCGATTGCGCAGTGACCACGGAAAGTACCAGCGTTCCTTCCTCACCCGGCCCCTGGCCGGTCGCCGGCCCGGCGTTCGGGCCCGCCGTGCTCGCCCCCCGGCGGGGGCTGTCCGGCCGGCTGGCGCTGCCGCGCCTCCGGACGGCGGCGGAGCCGGTTCCCGGTGCGACGGTGCTGCGGGCCGTCGACTGCCTGGCCGTGTTCGCCGGCGCCGCGCTGCTGGGCCCCGCCCATCAGGATCCGCGGCTGCTGCTGCCGGTCCTCGCGCTGCTGCTCGTCCTGGACGGGCGCGGCGGTCTGTACCGCCCGGCGGCGCACGTCCGGCTGCTCGACGAGCTGCCCGCGCTGGCCTCCCGGGCCGGGGTGGTGTGGTGCGTGGCCGCGGCGGCGTCCGCCGCCTGGTCGCACGAGCTCGCGATCGGACCGCTGCGGCTGTGCGGGGCGTACGCCGTGCACGTCGGGGTGGCGGCCGTGCTGCGGGCGGTGCTGCTGGCGCGCGGGCGGCGGATCGCCCGCGAGCGGCCGCGGTCCGCGCTGGTCGTCGGCCCGCCGGCGGCGGCGCGCCGGTTCGCGGCGGCGGCGCTCCAGCACCCCGAGTACGGGATGCGGCCGGTCGGCGTGGTGGGGGTGCCGGACGGGACGGTCGGGGAGCAGCGGCCGGTGGAGCCGGGGCTCCCGCTGCTGACGACGGCGGAGGAGATCCGCCGGGCGGTCATCCAGAACACGGTCCGCGAGGCGGTGTTCCTGGGCGACGAGCCGGAGCTGGTGACGCTCTTCCAGCACTACGGCTGTGTGACCTGGCGGGTCGGCGGGGAGCGGTACGAGGGGCCGATGGGCGAGCACGTGTGGGGGTACGCCCGCCGCCGGCTGGTCCCGCTGACCGAGCGGCGCGGGGCGTGGGCCAAGCGGGCGCTGGACATCGCGCTCGCCGGTCCTGCGCTGGCGCTGGCGCTGCCGGTGCTCGCGGTGTGCGCGCTGGCGGTGCGGCTCTCGGACGGGCCGGGGGTGCTGTTCCGGCAGGAGCGGGTGGGCCAGCACGGGCGCCACTTCACGCTGCTGAAGTTCCGTACGCTGCGGCCGTCCGACGAGACGGAGTCCGCGACCCGGTGGAACGTGGCCGGGGACCGGCGGATGAGCGCGGCAGGCGGTTTCCTGCGGAAGTCGTCGCTGGACGAGCTGCCGCAGCTGTGGAACGTGCTCCGCGGCGATATGAGCCTGGTCGGTCCGCGTCCCGAACGCCCTTACTTCGTCGCCCAGTTCAGCAAGATCCACGCGGGGTACGCGGCGCGCCACCGGATGCCGGTCGGGCTCACCGGTCTGGCGCAGGTGAACGGTCTGCGCGGGGACACCTCGATCGAGGACCGCTGCCGCTTCGACAACCACTACATCGACCACTGGTCGCTCTGGCAGGACGTCTGCATCCTGGTCCGCACCGCGGCCGGTCTCGTCCGACCGACGGGGAGCTGAGGATGGCCACGGCCGTGACGACGGTGCCGGTCCTCGCGGGGGCGCCGGACGCCCGGGAGTGGGCGCGCCGGGCCGGGGTGCTCTCCCCGGTCCTCGCGGTGATCGCGCTGCTCCTGGTGCCGGGCGGCGGCGGGGCGCAGGGCGGGACGGGCGGGACCGGCACGGTCGCCGACGCGGCCTCCGGGCTGCTGGTGCTGATCTGCCTGGTGCGGGTCCTGCGCGGGGGCCACCGGCCGCTGACCCGGACGGCCGCGGTGGTGCTGGGGCTGCCGGTGCTGGGGGTCTGTCTGGCGGCGGTCACCTCGAACGACCCGGCGTCGAGCCTGCCGGGGGTGGCCCGGTACGTGCAGGTCTTCGTGCTGGTCCCGGCGGCGGTGCTGCTGATGATCCGGGACCGGCGGGACTTCGCGGTGGTGGCGTGGGGCCTGGTGGCGCTGGCGCTGCTCCAGGGCGCGGTGGGCGTGACGCAGTACCTGACGGGGACGGGTGCCTCGTACCAGGGCGAGGACATCCGGGCGGTGGGCACCTTCGGGGCGACCGACGTGATGGGCATGGCGACGGTGGTGGCGTACGGCCTGGTGATCGTCACCGGGATCGCGCTGGGCTCCCCGGCCGGGCGGACGCGGACGGCGGCGCTGGTCTGCGCGGGTCTGCTGGTGGTGCCGCTGGTGCTGTCGTTCAGCCGGGGCGCGTGGATCGCGACCGTGCTGGCCTGCGGGATCCAGCTGCTGCTCGGCGGGGTGCGGCGGGCGGTGCGGGTGACGCTGGCGGTGGGGGCGCTCGCGGTGGTGCTCGTCGGCGGTCTGGGGATCGGTTCCTCGATGGTGAAGGAGCGGGTGGCCAGCATCACGCGGGTGACGGCGGCGCCGGACCAGTCGGTGACGGACCGGTACACGATGTGGGCGGCGGCGGGGCGGATGTGGAGCGCGGAGCCGCTGACCGGGGTGGGGCTGAAGGGTTTCCCGCAGTACCGGGACTCGCACGCCTCGGTGGCGCTCTCCTCCGGCAGCGACACGGCCGGCGCGGGCGCGGGTTTCCGGAAGCAGCCGCTGCTGTCCCCGCACAACATGTACCTGCTGGTCCTCAGCGAGCAGGGTCTGATCGGGCTGCTCGCGCTGGCGGGCAGCTGGCTGGCGCTGCTGGTGGGGGCGCTGCGGCGGCGCCGGTCGGGCGCGGACTGCGCGCTGGTGGCGAGCGGGCTGCTCGCCTGGCAGCTGATCGACTTCTTCTACGCGGACATCGGCGGCCCGTCGACGGTGCTGATGTCGGTGGTGTTCGGCCTCGCGGCCTGGTGGGCGCTGGCGCCCGGCCCGGAGGGCGCGGTGGAGGTGCGCGGTGCGTGACCCGTGGGCCGGTCCGCCGGATCCCACGGACGCGTCCGTCGCGCCCCCGGGGCCCGGCGGTCCCGGCGCCGTACCGCCGTGTCCGCCGTGTCCGCCGCGTCGCGAACCGCTGACCGACCCCTGGTCCCCCATGCCCCCGGGCGCCACGGACTCCCCGTGCGGCCCGGGGGCCGCCGTGCTGCCGGGGGCCGGTGCGGGAGCGGGCGGCACGCTGACGGCCCGGCCTGCGGCTCCGCGGGCGGGGCGGCGGGCGCACGCGCGGGTGAAGGCGCCGGCACCGGGCGGTCAGGGGCGCGGGTTCCTGGCCAGGGCGGCGGCGGTGACGGCGGCGCTCACGGCGGTCGGGGCGGTGCTCGGGCTCGTCCGGGACCAGATCCTCGCCGGGTACTTCGGGGCGGGCGCGGAGACGGACGCGTTCCTGGTGGCGTGGACGGTGCCGGAGTTCGCGTCGACGCTGCTCATCGAGGACGCGATGGCGCTGATCCTGGTGCCGGCGTTCTCGCGGGCGCTCGCCCGCCGTTCGGGGTCGCTGTTCGGGGATCCGGTGCGGGAGCTGGTGCGGGGAACGCTGCCGCGGCTGGTGCTCGGGGTGGGGCTCGTCGCCGCCGCGCTGATCGTGGCGGCCCCGGCGGTCGTCGGGGTCCTCGCGCCGGGGCTGTCCGACCCGGGGCTCGCGGTGGACTGCACCCGGCTGACGTCGACCTGTGTGCTGACCTTCGCGCTGGTCGGCTACTGCTCGGCGGCGCTGCGGGCGCACCACGTCTTCCTGCCGCCGGCCGCGATCTACGTGGCGTACAACGTCGGCATCATCGGCACGATGGTGCTGCTGCGCGAGCCGTGGGGGGTGCGGTCGGCGGCGGCGGGGGTCGCGGTCGGCGGGGTGCTGATGGTGCTGGTGCAGGCGCCGGCGCTGCTGAGGGAGCTGCGGGCGCGGCCGGTGCCGTCGCGGGAGCCCGAGGCGCTCGCTCCGGGGGCGGCCGGGGACGGGCGGCTGATCGTGCTGGGGCTGATCGCGCCGGTGGTCGCCTTCTCGCTGATCCGCCAGTCGCAGACGCTGATCGAGCGGTTCCTGGCCGCGCCGCTGCCGTCCGGGGCGATCTCGCACCTGAACTACGCGCAGAAGATCGCGCAGATGCCGATGATCCTGTCGCTGATGCTGTGCACGGTCAGCTTCCCCGTGGTCGCGCGGGCGCTGGCCGCGGGTGATCCGGAGGGGGCGCGGCGGCGGGTCGAGCGGGATCTGCTGCTGGCGGCGGTGGTGGTCCTGACGGGCGCTTCCGTGGTGATCGCCGCCGCCCCTCAGATCGTCGAACTGCTGTTCCAGCGGGGTGAGTTCGACCGTACGGACACGGTCGCCACCGCCGCCGTGATGCGCGTCTACGCGCTCGGGCTGCTCGGCCAGACCATGGTCGGCGCCCTCGTCCGCTGCTACTTCTCCGCCGCCCGCCCCCTCTGGTACCCGGCCGCCGCGATGGCCGCCGGGCTCGCCGCCACCGCCGTCGCCGGGGTGCCGGGCGCCCGCGCCTGGGGCGCCGTCGGCATCGCCGCCGCCAACGCGCTCGGCATCACCCTGACCGCCGTCCTGCTGCTGCGCGGCGCCCACCGGCAGACCGTTCCGGTGCGCGCGGACCGGCTCGGCGAGGGCCTGCTGCGGCTCGCCACCGCCGCCGCCTGGGCGGTCGGCGCGGGCTGGCTCTGCTCCCTGGCGATCCGCCCGGCCGCGCTCGCGCTCGCCGTGACCTGCCTGGTCGTCGCCGCCGTCTTCCTGCTCTTCATCGCCTGCGCCGCCAAGGCGCCGCAGATCCCTCCGCTCCCCCACCGCTCCCTCCGACGCCGAAGGACCGCCCATGCCCGCCCCCACCGCGCTGCGCCGTCTGCTGCCGAAGCCACCCCTGTGGGCGAAGCCGCCCCTGTGGGTGGCGATGTACCACTCGATCACGGACACCGCTGACGATCCGTACCGGGTGACCGTCTCCCCCGTGCGCTTCGCCCGGCAGCTCCACTGGCTGGGCGACCGGGGGCTGCGCGGGGTCTCGGTGCGGGAGCTGCTCGCGGCCACCGCGGAGGGACGGGCGAAGGGGCTCGTCGGCCTCACCTTCGACGACGGCTACGCCGACTTCCTCGACTCCGCGCTGCCGCTGCTGCGCCGGCACGGCTTCACCGCCACCGTGTACGTCCTGCCGGGCCGGCTCGGCGGCACCAACGACTGGGACAACCGAGGCCCGCGCAAGCGGCTGCTCGGCGAGGAGGGCATCGAGCGGATCGCCGCCGCCGGCATGGAGATCGGCTCGCACGGCCTGACCCACCGACGGCTGACGGAGGCCGACGACGCCACCCTCGCCGACGAGACCCGGCACTCCCGGACCCTCCTGGAGGAGATCACCGGCGGCCCCGTCGACGGCTTCTGCTACCCGTACGGGGCGGTCGACCCGCGGGTGGTCCGGGCCGTGCGCAAGGCCGGGTACGGCTACGCCTGCGGCATCGATCCCGGCGCGCTGACCAGTGCGTTCGCCCTGCCCCGGGTCCACATCGGGGAGGACGACACCGCGTGGCGGCTCACCGCGAAGCGGGCCCTGCACCCGCTGCGCCGCCGCCACCCCGCCGAGCTGATCCCCGCACAGGCGAACCCGGCCGCGGCGGTGCTGGGATGAGCGGCCTCAAGGTGCTGCACGTCATCACCGGCCTGGGCATCGGCGGCGCCGAGCAGCAGCTGCGCCTGCTCCTGCGCCACCTGCCCGTCCAGGGGCGGGTGGTGACGCTCACCAACCCGGGCCCGGTCGCGGCCGGCATCGAGGCCGACGGCACCCCGGTCACCCACCTCGGCATGACCGGGAACCGGGACCTCGGGGCGCTGCCCCGGCTGGCCCGGCTGGTCCGCGACGGCGGCTACGACCTCGTCCACACCCATCTCTACCGGGCGTGCGTCTACGGCCGGCTCGCCGCCCGGCTCGGCGGCGTCCGCCGGGTCATCGCCACCGAGCACTCCCTGGGCACCACCCAGATCGAGGGCCGCCCGCTGTCGGCGGGCACCCGCGCCCTCTACCTGGCCTCGGAGCGGCTCGGCACCTCGACGGTCGCCGTGTCGGCGAGCGTGGCCCGCCGGCTCGCCGACTGGGGGGTGGCGCCGGAACGGATCGAGGTCGTGCCGAACGGCATCGAGACCGGCCGCTTCGCCTTCGCGCCGCGCGCCCGCCGCCTCACCCGGGGCGTCCTCGGCATCCCCGAGGACGCGTTCGTGGTCGGCGGCGTGGGGCGGCTGGCGCCGGGCAAGCGGTTCGACCGGCTGATCCGGGCCGTGGCCTCGGTGCCGGAGGCCCGGCTGCTGCTGGTCGGCGACGGGGAGCGGCGGGAGGAGCTGAAGGCGGTGGCCCGCGAGTGCGGCGCCGCCGGCCGCGTCCTCTTCTTCGGCGCCGTCGAGGACCCGCCCCTCGACGGCCCCGCGGGTCCGATGCTCCCCGAACTCCTCGCCGCGATGGACGTCTTCGTCTCCACCTCGCCGGACGAGACCTTCGGCCTCGCCGTCGTCGAGGCGCTCGCCGCCGGACTGCCCGTGCTGTACGTGGCGTGCCCGGCGATCGAGGACCTGCCGGCCGACGCGGCGCCGGGCGCCCGGCGCGTCGGCGAGTCGGTGCCCGAACTGATCGGCGCCCTGCGCGAGCTGCGGGCCACGCAGGGGCCGCGCCCCGTACGCCTGCCCGCGCCGGCCGCCGCCCGCCGCTACGACATCGCGCGCAGCGCCGACCGGCTGATGACCCTGTACGACCAGGCCGTCCACGGCCGCCGCGCCCCCGCGCGCACCCCCTGAACCCCTGCCCCGTCCCTCCGGCGTCCCCGTCGGCGTCCCGTGAAGCGAGAGAGCCCGTCATGACCACCACCCCACCCCGCGCCGTCCGACTGCCCGCCCGACTGCGCTCCCCCGGCCGCTGGGCGGTGCTGCCCGCCGCCGTGGTCGCCGGGGCCGCGCTCGGCGGCGGCTACGGGGTCCTGAAGACCCCCGAGTACGCGGCCACCAGCTACGTCATCGTCGTCCCCGGCGAGAAGTCCGACCCGGCGGCGGCACTCGGCTTCGCCCAGGCGTACGGGAAGGTCGCCACCGACATCGCGGTGACCGGCGACGCCCAGGTGTGGGCGGGCGTCACCGCCGCCACCCTCCGGGACAGCGTGCGGGCGGAGACCTCCCCCGACGCGCCGATGATCGCCGTCACCGCCCGCGCCACGAAGCCCTCGCGCGCGGTGTCCATCGCCGACGGGGTGGCCCGCTCGCTGGTCGTCAACTCCTCGCACGTCGCCGCCAGCACCGGCGTCAAGGTCGTCCAGTTCTCCCGCGCGACCAAGCCGGCCGCCCCCGTGTCGCCGTCCGCGCCGCTCTCCGCGCTGGTCGGCGCCTGTGCCGGCGGGCTCCTCGGCGGGCTCGCGCTCCTCGTCCGGCCGAAGCGGGCCGCCGGACGCGCCGAGGGCCGCCACTCCCGCCCGGCCGCCGCGCCCGGCGGGGCCGCCGTGCCCGCGCCCGCCGCCCACCAGCCGGAACCGGAGGCGGTGTGACCTCGCCGAGAACGCTGCGGACCGAGCTCTGCCGGGACACGGACGCCTTCGGGCGGCTGGCGGCCGAGTGGACCGCCCTGTACGGGCGCTGCTCCTCGGCGACCCCCTTCCAGTCGCACTCCTGGCTGCACTCCTGGTGGGTCTCGTACGGGCGTCCCGGCGCCCTGCGGGTGGTGCTCGTACGGGACGGGGCCGGCGCGCTCGTGGCGGCGGCGCCCCTGATGCGGGCGCGCGGGCCGCTGCCGGTGCTGACCCAGCTCGGCGGCGCCATCACCGACTTCACCGACGTCCTCCTCGACGACGAGCGGCCCGACGCGGCGGAGGCGCTGGCCGGAGCGGTCGCCCGGACGGCCCGGGGCGCGGTCGTGGACCTGCGGGAGGTGCGGCCCGGCGCCGCCGCCGAGCGGGTCTTCGCGCACTGGCGCGGACCGCGCCGCCGGCTCCCCGACTCGCTCTGCCTGGAGCTGCCCGCCGTCCCCATGGAGGGGCTGCTCGAACGGATCCCCTCCGGGAAGGCCCAGCGGGTCCGGGCCAAGCTGCGCAAGCTCGACGCCCTCGGCATCGACGCGCACGTGGTCACCGCGCCCGACGTGCCGGCCGCCCTCGACCGGCTGCTGACGCTCCACCAGCTCCAGTGGCGGGGGCGCGGGGTCACCGCCGAGCACACCAGCGAGCGGTTCGCCCAGCACCTGGCCCGCGCGGTCCGGCCGATGGTCGAGCGCGGCGACGCGATGGTCACCGAGTTCCGGCTCGGCGGCGACGTCGTCGCCGCCGATCTCACCCTGATGTCCCCGCGCCTCGCCGGCGGCTATCTGTACGGCGCCGACCCGGTGCTCCGGGAGCGCAAGGTCGACGTCGCCGCGATGCTGCTGCGGCACGGGGCCCGCGAGACCAGCGCGGGCGGCCGGGCCACGCTGAGCATGCTGCGCGGCAGCGAACCGTACAAGCAGCACTGGCGCCCCGAGCCGGTCCGCAACCGGCGGCTGCTGCTCACCGGTCGCGGTACGGCCCCGCTGCTCTGGCTCCACGCCGGCGCGGCCGACGCGCGGCGCTGGGCGGCCCGGCAGGCGCGGGAGCGGGCCTGGGCCGGCCGGCTCCTCGCCCGCCTGCCCGGCCGCGCGCCCGGCGGCTGACCGTCAGAAGGGCCAGACGCCGTTCAGCGCCTCCTTCCAGTTCAGGGCCTCGCTCAGGTCGTCCTTCCAGTCGGCGTCCGCCGACTCGAGGTCCGCCGGGTCGAGGTCCACCGCGCCGACGTCCGCCGTTCCGGGCTTCGCCACGCACACCGGCCCGCCGATCCAGCTCTCCACCCACTCCCCGAGCTCGACCTTCCAGCAGTCGGGGTCGGGCGCGGGCTTGGGCTCGGGGGTGGGAACGGGGGTGGGGACGGGGGTGGGAACGGGGACGGGGGTGGGAACGGGGACAGGCTCGGGCACGGGCACAGGCACGGGTTCCGGCTTGGGCTCGGGCTTGGGCTCGGGCTTGGGTTCCGGCTTCGGCTCGGGCTTCGGTTCCGGCTTGGGCTCGGGCTTGGGTTCCGGCTTCGGCTCCGGCTTGGTCGGATCGACCGGGTCAACCGGATCCACCGGATCGACGGGGTCAACCGGGTCAACGGGGTCAACCGGGTCGACGGGATCCACCGGGTCCACCGGGTCAACCGGGTCGACCGGGTCGACCGGATCCACCGGGTCAACGGGATCCACGGGATCCACCGGGTCCACCGGGTCCACCGGGTCCACCGGGTCAACGGGATCGACCGGATCCACCGGGTCCACCGGATCGACGGGATCCACCGGGTCAACCGGATCCACCGGCACCGAAGGCTCCACCCCGTACAGCATTTCCCGGAACACCCGGGACGACTGCGGATTGCTGTCGCACTGCCAGACGCCGTGCGGGCAGTAGTCCGTGATCGTGTGGTACAGCGGTTTGTGGTCGCGGATCCATTCCAGCATCCGCCGCATGTACGTCGGGTTGTCGCCGTTCCGGAAGAGCCCCCATTCGGGGTAGGAGATCTGCTTTCCGTGCTCGGCGGCGAAATCGACTTGTTTCTGGAGCCCGTACGGCTCGTTCACGTGCCGGTCGAAATCGGAGCCGGGCGGCTGGTCGTACGAGTCCATGCCGATGATGTCGACGACGTCGTCGCCCGGGTAGCACTCGGTCCACGGCACCGCGTCCCGGCCCCGGCTCGGGTTGAAGTCGAAGCGGAACCGCTGGCCGGGCACGGACCGCATGGTCGTGACGATCCGGTTCCAGTACTTCTTCCAGGCGGTCGGATCGGGACCGCAGCGGTGGGTGTACGTCGTGCCGTTCATCTCCCAGCCGAGGACGAGGACCGTGTCCAGGGCCCCGGCCTCGACGAGGCGGCGGGCGAGCGTGCGGAAGTGGTGGTCGTAGTAGCCGGCGGCGCCGAGCTGGAGCTGGCGGCGGACCTCGGGGTCGGAGACCCCGGCCTCGTTCCGTTCCAGCATGGGGACGTTGAGGACGAAGAGCCGGTCCCGCTTGGCGTTGCGCCAGTCGGCCCAGGCGTCGAGGAAGCCGGGCGGGCCCTCGATGTTGGACCAGAGGTCGCCGGGCAGGTAGGTGTGGCCGACGCGGAGCTCGCGGCCGCCGAGCCACCGCTCCAGCTGGCCGATCCGGGCGACCCCGACCGAACCGGAATCGAGGAAGGCCCCCATGGCGGTGGAGACGGGGAGAGTCGGACCGGGGTCCTCCGTCGTTAGGGATGCGGCGGCGTGGGCGGGTGCCGACAGCACGACCGAACCCGAGACGAGGAGGCCCGCGGTGATCACCCCCAGCCATCTCCTTCGTTTTCTCGCTGTTCCTCCGACAGGATCCACGGCCACTCCTTCACACGTATGCCACTTGACGATCAGCCATTCCGATGTTCCGAAAGTATTCCTAATGAGCCGACCGTGAACGCCGCTTTCCTCCGCTCCGTAGTCCATTAGAGGATTTCATCGCCCAGTTGGGGCACCCGAGATGAAGGTGCAATGCCCGTGCCGCCTTTCGACACCCGCGTACCCGCAGTCCTCGTGCGGCTCGACCGGAACCCCTTCCATCACGGAACCCTGGGCGCGGCCCGCTCCCTCGGCCGGGCCGGGATCCCCGTCCACGCGGTCGTCGAGGCGGCCGGCAGTCCGGTCGCCCGCTCGCGGTACGTACGCTCGGCCCGGCCCCGGCCCGCCTCGGCGGCCTCCACCGAACTGGCCGCGCTGCTGCTCCGGGTGGCCGGGGAGATCACCGAGGCGCCGTCAGATCCCGTACTGGCCGTGCCGCTGGACGACATCAGCGCCCTCGCGCTGGCCCGCCGCCGCGACGGCCTCGCGGGCAGGATCCTGCTGCCCGAGCAGACCGAGGAGCAGCTGCTGAAGGTCGCGGACAAGGCGGCGCTCGCCGCGACCTGCGCCGGCCTCGGCCTGCCCCACCCCCGTACCGCGCTCCCCTCCGGCGCGGACGAGGCGGCCGCCATGGCGTGGGCGCTCGGACTTCCGGTGGTCGCCAAATGGAGCCGCCCCTGGCTGCTGCCGGCCGGCTCCGGGCTGCGCAGTACCACCATCCTCCGGTCCCTCGCCGAGGTGCGGGAGCTGTACGACCGCACCCCTCAGGCGGGCAGCCGGCTGCTGCTCCAGGAGCTGCTGCCGCCCGGCCGGGGCCTGGACTGGTTCTTCCACGGGTACGCGGACTCCGCCGGGGGCTGCGCCGCCGGGGCCACCGGCCGCAAGGAGCGCTCCTGGCCGGACGGTGCCGGGCTCACCGCCGTCGGACGCTGGGCCCCCAACCCGGAGGTGGACCGGATCGCCCGCGCGCTGCTCGACGCGCTCGGCTACCGGGGCGTGTGCGACCTCGACTTCCGGCTCGACCGGACCACCGGCGCGTACCACCTGCTCGACTTCAACCCGCGCCCCGGCGCCCAGTTCCGGCTCTTCGCCGACCACGCCGGGCTCGACGTGGTGCGGGCCCTGCACCTGGACCTCACCGGCCGGCCGGTGCCGCCGCACTCCCCCGCGTACGGCCGCCGGTTCGTGGTGGAGAACTACGCGGCGCTCTCCCTGCTCACCTCCCCGCGCCGCCGGCACGCCCCCGGGCCCGGCACCGGCCGGCAGCCCGCCGAGCGGGCCTGGTTCGCCGCCGACGACCCGGCGCCCGCGCTCGCCATGGGCCGCGCCTGGGCCGCCCATCTGCTGCGCAGGGCGCTCGCGGCGGTCCGGCGGCGGCTCGCGGCCGGCCGGCCCCGGCATCCGGCCACCCTGCCCGGCCCCTCGGGCCGCGGCTCCTCCACCCAGCTCACCCAGCGATGAAGACGGAAGACACGATGGCGAACGCGATGGCGAAGGCGAATCCGGTGCACGACCTGGTGGTCGTCGGGGCCGGTCCGTACGGGCTCTCGGTGGCCGCGCACGCGGCGGCCCACGGGCTCGATCCGGTGACCTTCGGCCGCCCCATGGAGTCCTGGCACGCCATGCCGTCCGGGATGTACCTCAAGTCCGAGCCCTGGGCCTCGCACCTCTCCGACCCCGCCGGCGCGTACGGGCTCGACGCCTACGCGGCCGGCCAGGGCGTGCGCGCCGAGCACGGCGTGCCGCTGCCGGTGTCCTTCTTCGCCGGCTACGGCGACTGGTTCGCCCGGCAGGCCGTCCCCGCCGTCGACGAGCGGCTGATCACCTCGGTGGCGCCCGCGCCGGAGGGCTTCCTCCTCACCGCCGAGGACGGCGCGCCTCTGCGGGCCCGCACGGTCGCCCTCGCCGTCGGCGTGCTCCCCTTCCTGGAGGTCCCCGGCCCGCTCCGGCACCTCCCCCGCCGGTACGCCACCCACTCCAGCCACCACGGCGAGCTCGGCGGCTTCGCCGGGCGGGACGTCACCGTCGTCGGCGCCGGGCAGGCCGCCCTGGAGACCGCCGCGCTCCTCGCCGAGGCGGGGGCCGTCGCCGTCCGGATCGTCGCCCGCGCGGACCGGCTGAACTGGAACACCCTGCCGCCCGCCCTCGACCGCGGCCCGTGGCCCACCCTGCGCGCCCCGCACACGGGACTCGGCTGCGGCTGGCGGAACAAGCTGTACGCCGACACCCCGGGCGTCTTCCGTCGCCTGCCCTCCGCCACCCGGGCGCGGCTCTTCGACTCGGCGCTCGGACCGGCCGGCGCCTGGTGGCTGCGCGAGCGGTTCGGGGCCGTCACGGACGTGCGCCTCGGCCACCGGATCACCGCGGCGGAGGTCACCGGCGACGACCGCGTCCGGCTCGACGTCGAGGGGCCCGGCGGGGCCGGCGTCCTGGAGACCGACCACGTCGTCGCGGCCACCGGCTTCGTCCCGTCCCTCGACCGGGCCGGCGTCCTGGACCCGGCGCTGCGGTCCGCGCTGCGGACGTCCGGGCCGATCGGGGCCCCGGTGACCGGCGCCCTCTTCGAGTCCTCCTGGCCGGGCCTCTTCCTCGCGGGGCTGCTCACCGCCCCCTCGTACGGTCCCGCGATGCGGTTCGTGTTCGGCGCGGGCTACACGGCGGGCCGGCTGGTGCGGGGGGTCCGGCTGCGGCTCCGGGCCGGCGGGCGGGGCGGCGCGGTGGGCCGGCCCCGCAGCGGCGGCCGGCCGGCGCCGGTGGGGGCGTAGACGCGGACCGGCCCCGGGGAGCGGATGCTCTCCCCGGGGCCGGTCCGTGCCCGTCCGCGAACGCGGCGGCCTGGGTCAGGCGTTGACGCAGACGTTGCCGGCGGCCGGGTTCAGCGCGCCGATGACGTTGACGCTGTTGCCGCACACGTTGATCGGCACGTGGATCGGGATCTGGACGACGTTGCCCGAGAGGACACCCGGCGAACCGATGGCGGCACCGTGCGCGTCGGCGTCGGCGAAGGCGGGCGTGGCCGCGCCCATGGCCATGATGACTCCGGCAATGACGGCAGCAGCCTTCTTGCACTTCATTTCGTCTGGTTCCTTTCCGCGGCGGAAGATCGGCCTCCGCTGCACACAGGGACAACGACAAGGTCCCTCGGAGGAAACCGGGGATGCGGCTCCCGCTCCGGCATTCACTCCGTTGCGCGCACGACACAGGGCCGGAGGAAGGAATTCCTCCGGCCCTGCGGCGCGCCGCGGATCAGCCGTTGCCGATGCCGTTCCCGGAGAGGACCGGGATGTCGCTGAGGATGTGCGACAGCGCCTCGTCGCCCTTGGCCTGGGTCGAGTTCTCCGCGCACTGCTGGTTCTGCGGGGAGGACAGGACGTTGACGTCCTGGACGGCGACCGCGGCGATGACGCCGACGACCGAGCCGACGTTGCCCTTGACCGGGGCACCCAGGCAGAGCTTGTTCAGCGAGCCCTGGACGGCGGAGAACTGCGGGCTCATGTCACCGGCGGTCTTGGAGTTGCCGAACGCCTGGTGGGCGCCGTTCCCGGAGAGGGAGGTCGTGCCGCCGTCGTTGGCGATGGCCATCGCGGGGGCGGCGGCCGCGGCGGCGACGCCCACGGCCGAAGCGGTGACGGCCGCGGCCGTCATCATCTTCTTGATCACGGTGAATCCGTTCTGTTCCCACCAATCGACCTGATTGATGCGACCGGATCAACCTGCGGGTACGGAGGGAGGTTGCGTCGCTTCACCCGATCGACTGGGGACCGCCGCGAGCGCTGCCGTGTGCGCTCCGCCAACGGGGTGACAGGGCGGAACCCGCCGCTCCGGCGCGAGTTGATCAGGGGGCTCCCTGCACGGAGCCGGTTCTAGAAGGGAACTCCCGTGATCAAGAAGGTCATGGCCACCGCGGCCGCCGCCGCTTCGATCGTCGGCGCATCCGCCGCCGCGGCCACCCCCGCCCTCGCCATCGCCGACGACGGCGGCACCACCTCGGCGAGCGGCAACTTCGCCCACCAGTCGTACGGCAACTCCGCCACGCACGGGCACATGAGCCCGCAGTTCGCGCTCGTCCAGGGCTCCCTGAACAAGCCGTGCGTGGGCCTGCCGGCGAAGCTGAACGCCGGATCGATCGCGGGTCTGATCCCGATCTCGGTCCAGGACGTCAACGTCCTGTCCTCCCCGCAGAACCAGCAGTGCGTCGAGAACTCGACCCAGGCCAAGGGCGACGAGCCGCTGTCGCACCTGCTGGAGGACATCCCGATCCTCTCGGGCAACGGCGTGGCCAACGGCTGACGTTCCGCCTCCGCGGCGATGTCCGCGCGTCGAGGGGCCGCCCCGCCAGGGTGGCCCCTTCGCGCGTACGGGGCCGGCTAGCGCGGCCAGACGGGGGTGGAGATCAGCCGCTCCCATTCCCGGTCCGGCATTCCCGGCACCGTCCGGCCCGCCTGTGCCCACTGGGTCACCAGGGCGGAATAGACGGGGAATTGCCGGGTCGACCGGAGGGGATCGGCGGTCGTCGGCTCGCTCACATACCGGCTCTTCGGAATGAAGGCCATGCGTTCCCATTTCCCGGGATTACCGGGAACCGGCGGCGCCATCCTCGCTCCTTCCGCTGCTATTCCCGCATCATTACACAAGCTTCGCAACGGAGTGATTGAGGCGCTCGATGTCGCGTCGCGGAACTCTGTGCGAGCGGCTTCGAAATACCGTGCGGACATGAGATTCCCGCGTCCGCGGTGGCTCCTGCTCGCGCCGGCGGCGCTTCTCGCGCTCGCCCCCGGAGCCCTCGCCTCCGCCCTCGGCGATCCCGTCGAACTCCCCGCCCCCGCACGGGGGCTGAACCTGCTCGTGGTCGGCACCGACTCGCGGGCCCGCGTGACCGCCGCGGAGAAGGAACGTTTCCGGCTCGGCGGCAAGGGCTGCGACTGCACCGACGTGATGATGCTCGTGCACCTCTCCGCCCGGAACGACCGGATCAGCGTGGTGTCGCTGCCGCGCGACTCGCTCGCCGAACTCCCCGGCCCCCACACCGACGTGCGCGACGGCGCCGTCCACGACTCCCACCCCGCGAAGATCAACGCCGCCCACGCGGAGGGCGGCGCCCTGCTGACCGTCGAGACCGTCGAGGCGGCCACCGGGCTCGACGTGCACCGCTACCTGAAGGTCGACTTCCGCCGGTTCATGGACGCCGTCGACCGGATCGACGGCGGGGTGCCGATCTGCACCACCAAACCGCTGAAGGACCCGTCCACCGGGCTCGACCTCCCGGTCGGCACCAAGCGGGTGGGCGGCGGCGAGGGGCTGCAGTACGTGCGCTCCCGGAAGGCCGACGGGGAGATGGACTTCGGCCGCATCCGCAAGCAGCACCGGTTCGTCGTCAACGCGCTGGACCGGCTCCGGTCCGGCGGGGTCTTCCGGGAGCCGCGGAAGCTGGCGGCACTCGCCTCGACCCTGCGGGGGACGGAGCCCGCCGAGCGCGGGAGCTCGCCGGCCGAACTGCTGTCGCTCGCCGCCCGGCTGAGGGCCGTCCCCCTCTCCCGTACCGAGTTCGCCACCGTGCCCGTACGGGGCTTCAACCCGCCCGTCGAGGGCGCCGGGTCCACGGTGGGCTGGGACGCGGAGGGGGCCGCCGAGGTCTTCGCGCGGCTGCGCGCCGACCGCCCGCTGCCGCCCGGCGACGCCGTCGCCCCGAGCGAGATCTCCGTCGCCGACTACGCCCCCGCCAGGGGTTCTTCGCTCATCTGCCCGTAGGCCGTCCGGTGGACAAGCCGGAACCTCCGACCCCGTGACCAGTTGATCAGCGCGGCCCGACAGTCAGCTCGGGCCAGCAATCCGAAAGGCCAGAACCATGAAGAAGCTCCTCGCGACCGCTGCGGTGGCTGCCTCGGTCGTCGGCGTGACGGCCGGCCCGGCTCTCGCGATCGCCGATGACGGCGGCACCACCTCGCTCTCCGGCAACGGCGCGCACCAGGAGTTCGGCAACTCCGCCACCTACGGCAACATGAGCCCGCAGTTCGCGCTCGTCCAGGGTTCCCTGAACAAGCCGTGCATCGGTCTCCCGGCCAAGGTCAACGCCGGTTCGCTGATCGGTGCCATCCCGATCGCGGTCCAGGACATCAACGTCCTGTCCTCCCCGCAGAACCAGCAGTGCGTCGAGAACTCGACCCAGGCCAAGGGCGACGAGCCGCTGTCGCACATCCTCAGCGACATCCCCGTGCTCTCCGGCAACGGCGCCGGCAACCACTGAGCACCGCCGCTCGGCCACGGCGCGGCCCCGTCGTCCCTCTCCGGAGGGGCGGCGGGGCCGTGCCCGTTCGGGGCCTCAGCGCAGCCGGCCGGCCAGGGCCTCCGGGTCGGTGACGGGTGCGTCGCAGGTGAAGTGACGGCAGACGTACGCGGCGGGCGACCCGGCCACGAGGGGGCGGTCCCGCAGGAGCGGGAACTCCTCGCCGTCGGGGGCTCCGGCGGCGAGGACCGCTCCGGGGGTGGTCGCCCTCAGGGCCGTACGGCGCAGCTCCTGGAAGGCGGGGTCGGCGGCGGCGCCGACGACGGCGATCTCGCGCGGGCCGTCGAGGAGCGCCTCGGCGACGGCGAGGCCCCAGCCGATGAAGCGGGGGGCGCGCGGGCCGAGCGCCTTGACCACGCCGAGAGCGCCCTCGGCGGCGGTCCTGTGGGGTTCGGATCCGGTGTGGGCCGCGTACGAGAGCAGTGCTCCGGCGGCGGCGGTCCAGCCGGACGGGGTGGCGTTGTCGGTGGGGTCCTGGGGGCGCCGGATGAGGGTCTCGGCGTCGTGGGCCGTGTCGTACAGCGCCCCGCCCTCGCCGGTGAAGCGGTCGAGGACGTGGTCCAGGAGGAGGCCGGCGAAGTCGAGCCAGGCGCCCTCGCCGGTGACGGCGGCGAGGGCGAGGAAGCCCTCGGCGACGTCGGCGTAGTCCTCCAGGACGCCCGCGTTGGCGCCGGCCCGCCCGTCCTTCGAGGTGCGGGTGAGCCGGCCGCCGTCGTCGAGGTGGAGGCGGACCAGCAGGTCGGCGGCCTCGGTGGCGCGCTCGACCAGGTCCGGGCGGTCGAAGAGGGCGCCGGTCTCGGCGAGGGCGGCGATCGCGAGGCCGTTCCAGGCGGCGACGACCTTGTCGTCGCGGCCGGGGCGCGCGCGCCGCTCGCGGGCGGCGTGCAGCCGGGTGCGGATGGAGGCGATCCGGCCGGCGTCGGCCGGGCCCGCCTCCTGGGGGAGCTGGAGGACCGAGGCGCCGTGTTCGAAGGTGCCGTCCTCGGTGACGCCGTAGTGGGTGGCGGCGAGGGCGGCGTCCTCCGCGCCGAGGACCTCGGCGAGCTGGGCGGGGGTCCAGGCGTAGTAGGCGCCCTCGACGTGCCGGCCCGTACCGTCGTCCGAGTCCGCGTCGAGGGCGGAGGCGAAGCCGCCCTCGGGGGTGCGGAGCTCGCGGACCATGAAGTCGGCGGTCTCCAGGGCGACCCGGCGGGCGAGGTCGCTGCCGGTCGCCTTCCACAGGTGGGCGTAGACGCGGCAGAGCAGCGCGTTGTCGTACAGCATCTTCTCGAAGTGCGGGACGACCCAGGCGCGGTCCACGGCGTAGCGGGCGAAGCCGCCGCCGAGCTGGTCGTAGATGCCGCCGCGGGCCATCGCCTCGCAGGTGTCGGCGGCCATCTGGAGGGCGCCCTCGGCGCCGGTGCGGGCGTGGTGGCGGAGCAGGAACTCCAGGACCATCGACGGCGGGAACTTGGGGGCGCCGCCGAAGCCGCCCCGGGTGGCGTCGTACTCGCGGACCAGGCCGAGGAGGGCGGTGGCCGACTCCTCCTCGCCGGGCAGTCCGCGGCCGCCGTGGGCGAGGGAGCGGCCGGCGAGGTCCTTCACGATGCGGTCGGCGACCTCGGCGACCTCGCCCCGGCGGTCGGCCCAGGCGGCGCGGACGCCGTCGAGGACCTCGGGGAAGGACGGCATGCCGTGGCGGGGCTCCGGCGGGAAGTAGGTGCCGAAGTAGAAGGGGGCCGCGTCGGGGGTGAGGAAGACGGTCATGGGCCAGCCGCCCTGGCCGGTGGCGGCCTGGACGGCCTCCATGTAGACGGCGTCGACGTCGGGGCGCTCCTCGCGGTCGACCTTGACGGCGACGAAGTGCTCGTTGACGAGCGCGGCGGTGGCGTCGTCCTCGAAGGACTCGTGGGCCATCACGTGGCACCAGTGGCAGGAGCTGTAGCCGACGCTGAGGAGGACCGGGACGTCGCGGCGGCGGGCCTCCTCGAACGCCTCGGCGGACCAGGGCCACCAGTCCACCGGGTTGTCGGCGTGCTGGAGCAGGTAGGGGGAGGTCTCATGGGCCAGTCGGTTCGCCATGGGGCCATCCTCGCGCACCCGCCTCCGCGCCGCCCAGAGGCCACCCGGGCGGCGCGGTGGGGTCAGTCGGCGGCGGGTGCGAGGGCGCGGCGGACCAGGTTGCGGTCCACCTTGCCCGTGGAGGTCTTGGGCAGCGGGTCGGTGGTCAGGTCGAAGGCGGTCGGGACGGCGGCGCGGACCGTGTGGCGGGCGCAGTGGGCGCGCAGGGCGAGGGTGGAGACGGCGCCGGGGGCGGTGACGCGCAGGACGGCGTGCAGGCGGGTGCCGGCCGCCGGGTCGGGCAGGGCGATCACCGCGGCCTCGACGACGTCCGGGTGGTCCAGGAGGACCTGCTCGACGGCCTGGGTGCTGATCTGGAAGCCGCGTACCTTCACCATGAAGTCGGCGCGTCCGAGGACGCTGACGGTGCCGTCCTCGTGGCGGGTGACCACGTCGCCGGTGCGGTAGTAGACGCGGCCCGGTTCGCCGTCCGGGTGCGGGGCGAAGCGTTCCTCGTTCGGGGCGTTGAGGTAGCCGGGTGTCTGGAAGGGGGTGCTGACGACGAGTTCGCCGCGGCCCTGGCCGGTGACCGGCTTGCCGTCCTCGTCGGTGATGAGCCAGTCGACGCCGGGGAGCGGGCGGCCGATCGGCAGGGGGGCGTGGACGGGGGCGGTGCGGTCGATGACGTGCAGGAAGCTGTTGTTCGTCTCCGTGCAGCCGTAGTTGTTGTACCAGCGGGCGTCGGGGAAGACCGCGGCGAGGTCGTCCAGGACCCGGCCGGGGGTGCTCTCGCCGGCGAAGACGATGTGTTCGGGCGTGGTCAGGGGGCCGCTGTCGGCGGTGGCCTCGATGAGCAGCTGGAAGAGGAGCGGGACGCCCTGGATCAGGGTGACGGCGTGGTCGGCGACGAGGTCGCGCAGGTACGAGGGGGAGGCGCCGCGGTCGGGGTCGGCCAGGACGACGGTGCCGCCGTGGGCGAGGGTGCTCCAGATGTCCAGGAGGCAGAGGTCGAAGTTGAGCGGGGCGTAGTTCAGCACCCGGGCGCCGGGGCCGAGGGGGAAGGACTCGCCCGCCCAGGCGGTGAAGCGGGTGACGGCGCCGGTGGGGACGGGCACGATCTTGGGCAGTCCGGTCGATCCCGAGGTGGTCAGCAGGAAGCCGGCGGTGTCCTCCGGCACCGGGGCGGGCGGCGCGTCGGTGCGGGGGCCGGTGGTGAGGTCCATCGGGTGGTCGACGAGCGGGTGGGGTTCGGTGCCCAGGACCGCGCGGCAGCCGGCCTGCGCGTACAGGGAGCGCAGGGGTTCCTCGGGCAGCTCGCGGGAGGGCAGCAGGAAGCTCCGGCCGGCCAGCAGGCAGCCGAGGACGAGGGCGACGGCCTGCGGCGACTTGCGGACGAGGAGCCCCACGGGGCCGGCGGGGCCGGGGAGGGCCTCGACGCGGGCGCGGGCGCGGGCCGCCATGGCGTACAGCTCGCCGTAGCCGACCGGGCGGTCCTCCCAGACGAGGGCCGGCGCGGTGGGCCGTGCGGCGGCGTGGGCGGTGAACGCCTCGGCGAGGGTGCGGCTCATGACCGGGTGCCCGTGGCGGCGGCCCGTGCGGCGGTCTCGTGGATGGCGCGCACGCTGCGGAAGCGCGGGCCGGTGAGCTCGCGGTCGGGGATGACGACGCCGTGCGTCTTCTCCAGCCAGGAGGCGATGCGGAGGAGGCCGAGGCTGTCGATGACGGCGGTGGCCAGGAGGTCGTAGTCGGGTTCGAGTTCGGCGACGTCGACGCCGGGGAGGAAGCGGGCGACGACGAAGCGGGCTATCTCCTCCTCGGTGACGGTGCCGGCCTGTGCCGGGGGCGTGCGGGGCTCGGTGGTGGTCATGGTGTCTCCTGTCGCGGGTCCCCGCCGGCCGGGCCCGGGGCGGCCCGGCCGGGGTGGCGGCCTCACACCTCGATGAGCGTGCAGAACCAGTGCATTCCGGGTGCCGAGATGCCGGCCAGGGCGACCAGGTCGCCCTTGGCCAGTTCGCCGGCCTCGACGTGGCGCCAGAGGCAGACCAGCTGGTCGGCGGCGCCCATGTGGCCCAGTTCGCGGGCCAGGTCGGCGTTGGTGCGCTCGACGGGCAGTCCGATGGCCTCGCCGGCCTCCTGGACGGCGCGCTGGTTGTCGTTGATGAAGACGAGCCGGGCGATCTCGTGGCGCTCGCGTCCGGCGCGGACCAGGGCGGTGTCGACGACTCCGGCGAGGCGGGCGCGGATCTCCTGCTCGAACTCCTCGAAGCGGGCGGGGTCGCGGTCGAAGTGGCGGAAGACCGCGATCTTCGGGTCCACGTCCAGGTTGCCCTCGCCCTCGGGCGCGACGGGCGCGGCGGCGCCGCCGTACTCGATGCGGAACAGGTCGGCGTAGGCGGAGTTGGTGAGGTGGGCCGAGGAGAGCCGGCGGAGCCGGGGGTGGTCGCGTCGCAGGACGGCGGCGACGGCGCCGTCGCTGGCGATCGTGGCGTTGAAGTCCATCCGGTTGGCGTGCGCCTCGCTGAGCACGTTGACCAGGACGAGCAGGACGGTGTCCGTGTCGGGCGAGAGCGCCATGGCGCCCGCGGCGTGGTCCAGGGCGGGCGACCAGGCGGCGCAGGACTGGGTGAACTGGACGGTGGGGACGGTGCGGGCGCCCAGGGCGCGGGCGACGGCGGCGGAGGTGTCCCAGCCGAGGTACTCGGGGATGTCGGAGACGCCGACGATCAGGAGGTCCAGGTCGTCCACGTCGAGGTCCGCGTCCTCCAGGGCCTCGCGTGCGGCGCGCGCGGCCAGGGCGGTGGGGGTGTCGCCCTCGCGCAGCCGGTAGTACGTGTCGTAGCCCATCTTCTCGGCGACACCGGGGTCGGCCAGGTACGCGGCCGCGGTCTCCCGTACGTCGCACGGTTCGCCGAACGCCGTCCCGACGGCGACGATGCCCATCTCCACTGCCGGTCCCTCGTTTCTCCGTCTGTCACGGGCTCGGCCCGTCTGGCCAGGGGCGCCGGAACCGCCGGCACGGTGTCACGCCGTGGGCGCGCTCAGGGTGCTTTCGAGGTCGCGCGCCCAGTGGAGCAGCCGCTCGTCCTCGCCGGTCCGGCCGGCGCACTGGAGGCCGAGCGGGAGGCCCGCGGCGGAGCGTCCGGCGGGGACCGAGACGATCGGCAGGCCGGCGCCGCTCCAGGGCAGGGACATGACCGAGTCGCCGGCGCTGTCGAGTCCGCGGGGGGCCGGTCCGGTGGCGGCGGGCGTGATCCACAGG
The DNA here is from genome assembly GCF_044541975.1 of Streptomyces sp. NPDC085460. Taxonomy (NCBI): domain Bacteria; kingdom Bacillati; phylum Actinomycetota; class Actinomycetes; order Kitasatosporales; family Streptomycetaceae; genus Streptomyces; species Streptomyces sp. NPDC085460. The sequence goes on along the minus strand of NZ_JBITTO010000002.1, from coordinate 595,572 downwards.
TCCACGTCGTGGCGGTGGGTCGCGTCGGCCAGGCGGTCGCGGAAGGCGGCGCGGGCCTTGAGGGCGTCGGCGTAGTCGGACTCCTGGGCGGTGCGGCCCTGGAGGATCGCCTCGGCGGTGCGGGGGTCGTACCGGTCGGCATGGCGGTCGAACAGGCCGGCGTGGGCGCGGGCCAGTTCGTAGAGGTTGACGACGAAGAGGGAGAAGGCGTCCTGCTCGAAGTCGTCGAAGACGGGGACCGTACGGATCTCGTATCCGGCGTCGCGCAGGGCGGTCACCTGGCGGTCGAAGGCGGTGAGCGCCTCCGGTTCGGCGAGGCCGAGGTACGGGCCTTCCGGGACGGCGAGCACCGGCCGGTCCGCGCCGGCGCGCTCGGGGCGCCAGTCGTCGCAGAGGACGGAGGCGGCGAGGGCGGCGTCGGCCGCGGTGGCGGTGAGGGTGCCGACGGTGTCGTACGACGGGGAGGTCGGGAGGACGCCGTCGAGGGGGACGCGGCCGTGGGTGGGCTTGTAGCCGACGACGCCGCAGTAGGCGGCGGGGCGGATGAGCGAGGCGATGGTCTGGGTGCCGAGGGCCAGCGGGACGAGTCCGGCGGCGACGGCGGCGGCCGAGCCGCTGCTGGAGCCGCCCGGGGTGTGGTCGAGGTGGTGCGGGTTGCGGGTGGGGCCGGGGGCGGCGACGGCGAACTCGGCGGTCACCGTCTTGCCGGCGATCAGCGCGCCCGCGGCGAGGAGCCGCGAGACGGCGGTGGCCTGCGGGCCGGCGAGTTCCTCGGCGGGCAGGGTGGAGCCGGCCCGGGTGGGCAGCCCGTCGACGTGCAGGATGTCCTTCACGCCGACGGGCACGCCGTACAGCGCCGGACGGCCGTCCGGTGCCGGGTGTCGGTCCGTGACGTCCTGTGCGGCGGCTCGTAACCGCTCCGTCCGCTCCGGCTCGTCCACGAAGGCACGCACCGCCCGGTCCACGTCGGCGATGCGCCGGAGGGTGGCGTCCGTGTGCTCCCGCACGCCGGTGGCACCGGTGCGCAGGCTCTCGGCCACGTGGAGCAGGGACGTGGTCCGCACTGGATCTTCCATGGCTTCCTTCGTGTCTCGCCCCGAGGGGGAGGGGCGGGGTCCGGTACGGCGGGACGGGGCGGGCCGCGCGGTCACGGTCCGGCGGGGACTACTTCTCGATCGAGCGGTTCATCTCCCTGGTCTTGGTGACGACGCCGCCGAACATCGCGAGGCCCTTGATGAGCACCCGGGGGGTGCCCGGCTTGTTGTGCTTGCGGGCGCCGCGCTTGCCGAACACGCCGAAGAGCCCGAAGCCCCTGACCTCGACCTCGATGTCGTCGGGGAGGATGATCTCGGTGCCGCCGAAGAGCGCGACGGCGCGGATGACCGTCTCCTGCTCGGCGTACCGCGCCTCGCTGAGGTCGAGCCGGCCGCCGCCCCACATCGACCAGGCGGTGAAGCGCGGCGGGACCACCCACTCGCCCTGGCGTTCGAATCCGCCGAACATGCCGAGGGCGAAGCGCGAGGTGGGCGCGCGGTCCACCACGAGGGCGTCCCGGGGGCCGATGTCCGGCAGTCCGCGGCCGGCCACGTCGAGTTCGCCGTGGGTCCTGGCCTCGTAGACCTGGGCGAGGCGGGCGTCGAGGTCGTCGATCTCCAGGCGGCCGGCGGCGACGGCCGCCCGTACCTTCTCGGCGACGCGGTTGCGGTCGTCGTCCGAGGCCAGGAGCTCGCTGCCCCGGGCCTTGGCGGGTTCCATCTGCTTGTTCTGGTCGTGATGTCCGGAGTGTTCAGTCATGTCGTCAACCCTTCCACACCCTGCTTCCGCACGGCGCTCGTCCTCGCCTGAACTGTCCTCTTTCGAGCGGTCGTTGGCCGCGGTGTCAACCACCGGCGCCGGGGCCGGCACGCCGGGAGGATCGATCTCCCGGACCTCGGCCAGCGGAATGTCGAGGATGCTCAGCCGGCGGCGGGCGACGTGCAGGGCGAGCGCGAGGGCCGCCATGCACACGGCCAGGACCAGGACCGCCTGACGGACGCCGAGCGCGTCGGCGAGGAAGCCGGCGCCCAGCGGCCCCGTCCACTGCACGGCCTGGATGCTGAAGCGGACGACGGCGGCGAGGCGGCCCAGATAGGCGTCGGGGACCAGCCGCACCTGATAGGACTCGATGACCACGTTGAGGGGAACCATGCTGGTCATCGCGACGAGCAGGACCAGGCCGATCTGCCAGGGGCGCGGCACCCAGACCACGGCGGCGAAGCAGGCCACGAAGAGCCAGGCGGCCACCAGCATCACCCGGCGGGCGCCCATCTTCCGCATCAGGGCGGGTCCGGCGGTGGCGCCGAGCAGCCCGCCGACCAGGGCGAGCGAGGTGGCGGTGCCGACGTCGGTGGGGCTGCCGCCGCGGTGCTGCACGAGGACCACGAAGAGCAGGGTGAAGCCCTCGGCGACGACGTTGAGCAGGGCGCCCCAGACGATGGTGAACACCAGGTACCGGCTGCCGCGCACCATCCGCAGGCCATCGGCCATTTCGGTGAACAGGCCGGGTCGCGGCCCCTCCCCCGTGTACCGGTCGGGGCCAAGCGGGCGGCGGATCAGCGCCGAGGCGAGCGTGACGAAGAGGAAGGAGAGCGCGTCGAAGAGGAACGGCATCCAGCGGGACAGCGAGTAGAGCAGGCCGCCGAGCGGGGCGCCCAGCAGATGGGCGACCATGTCGCGGCCCATGCCCTGCGCGGTGGCCGTGGGCACCTGTTCCTTGGGGACGATACGGCGCAGGGCGGACATCGACACACCGCTGCGCAGTCCGGCCGCGAGGCCGCCGGCCAGGGCGAGCAGGTCCAGGAGGAGGATCACCGGGTCGCCGCGGTAGACGAGGAGGGCGACGGCGGCCATGGCGAGGGCCTGGCCGAGCGAGGCGGAGACCATCAGCGCGCGGCGGGAGACCCGGTCCGCGAGGACGCCGCCGACGGGCAGCATGACCAGGGTGCCGATCATGTGGCAGGCGGTGATGGCGCCGGCCTGGGCCACCGAGCCGGTGGCGGAGAGCATCAGGAGGGGGAAGGCGAGGGTGGAGACGCTGGTGCCGAGGGTGGAGACGCCGTTGCCGGTCCACCAGTACATGTAGTCGAGATTGCGCCACAGCGACGGGGGGCGGGCGTCGACCTCCTCGGTCCGCTCGTCCTCTTCGGAGCGCGGCTGCGCCGTGGCCATTCGCTCTTTTCCTCCATGCCGTGCGGTGCCCGGGGACACCTCCCGGCTCCCGCCGATGCTCGTCCACCCGGGGACGGCCGGACCAGGCAGTGCACCGGCAACTTCCGGCCGGAGTTGCCGCCACGGCGGAGGGCGGCGGCGGGGTGTTCCGGAGGGCCGCGCCGGCGTGCTCCGGAGGGCCGCGCCGACGTGCTCCGGAGGGCCCGGGGCGGGCGTCGGAACGCTCGCCCCGGGCGGCCCGGGCGGAGGTCGGAGCACTCGCCCCCCGGGTCAGAGCCAGCCGCGTTCGGCTGCCTTGAAGCCCATCTCGAAGCGGCTCTCCGCGCCGAGGCGCGCGGAGAGGTCCGCGACGACCCGGCGGACGGTGCGCAGGGAGACGCCGAGGCGTCTGCTCACGGCGCCGTCGGTGAGACCGCGCGAGAGCAGCCGTACCAGCTCGCGCTCCTGCGGGCTGAGCCCGTGTTCGTCGGTGCCGGTGTCGGTGCCGAGCGGGACGCCGCTCTCCCACACGTGCTCGAAGAGCGCCTGGAGGGCCGCGATCACGCCCGGCGAGGTGATCTCCATGACCGCGTACCAGGGGTCGCCGGGGTCCACCGGCAGCAGGACCCTGCTCCGGTCGATGAGCAGCATGTGCACCGGCAGCGACGGGACCGTGCGCACCGGGCAGCCCAGTTCCTTGCAGCGGGTGGCGCGGCGCAGCGCGGCGGCGTCGGTGCGGATGCCGTCGGTGTAGACGGTGCGGTTGGCCACCTCTCTGTTGTGGACCTGGACGGTGAGGGCCGCGGCCAGTTCCAGCCATTCGGTGTTGCGGACGCCGCCGGGGACGAAGGCGAGCCATTCGGCCTCCACGTCGCCGGCCAGCTGCCAGAGCCGGTCGGTCACCGCCTCGCGGCCGGACACGTGGACGCCGCCGGCCTCCAGGCCGCCGGGGTGCCGGTCCGCGAACTGCGCCAGCAGGTCGAGCACGGTGGCCCGGTCCTCCTCGAACTCCCTGATCCGGTCCTCTATCCCGGCGATCTGCCGGAGCAGCAGGGACTTCAGGCCGAGGTTCGGGTCGACGAGCCGGCTGCGGCCCTCCCGCTGCGGCAGCAGCAGGTCCATCTTCTCCAGGCGTTCGATGGCGGAGCGCACCTCGCCCGCGGGCAGGGCAAGCTCCTTGGCGAGGTCGTCGACGCTCTTCGAACTGCCCCCGATCAGGCCCCGGTACACGGCCGCGGCGAGGTGGTCGAACCCTAACCGTCCTAGTCTTCCGAGCATGTGCTCGCGTCCCCCTGTTCCCCGTTACCCTCGGAGCGCGCGCGGCTGGTCGTTCGGTCGGACGCGTGCGCTCCCGGCTCTTCCACTTTCTACCCGATCAACCGCTTGTGCGATCAAGAGGTCCGAAGGGGTGAATCCGGTTCCGGCTAGCGGGCGGGGCGGGCCGGACGCCGGGGCGGGTGCCCGGTGATCGCCGGGCTGCTGCCGCCCGGGGTGTGCGCGGCGGAGGCGTTCGGGGACGACGGTCCGGCGGGCCGGGCGGTCCTCTTCCCGGCGGAGCGGGCCGCGGTGGCGGGGGTGTCGCCGGAGCGGCTCCGCGAGTTCACCACGGTGCGCGGCTGCGCGCGGGCGGCGCTGGCCGGTCTGGGCGCGGCCCCCGCGCCGCTGGTCCCGGGGCCGCTGGGGGCGCCGGGCTGGCCCGCGGGGGTGGTGGGCAGCATGACGCACTGCGCGGGCTACCGGGCGGCCGCGGTGGCGCGCGTCTCGGCGTACGCGTCGCTGGGCATCGACGCGGAGCCGCTGGAGCCGCTGCCCGCGGTGGTGGCCGCCCGGGTGGTGGGCCCGGTGGAGCGGGCGTGGCTGCGGGAGGACTTCCCGCCGGGCGGGCTGCCCTGCGACCGGCTGGTGTTCAGCGCCAAGGAGGCGGCGTACAAGGCGTTCTCGCCGTGGCTGGGGGGCCGGTTCGGATTCCAGGACTTCACGGTGCGACCGTACCCGGACGGCACTTTCCTCGCGATACCGCCGGAATCGGAAACGTCTCTCCCGGCACTTCCGGAAGAGGGCCTGCTGGGGCGCTGGTCGGCGCGGTCGGGGATTCTGCTGACAAGTTTGCTCGTTCAACAAAGTGAAATCTGACCTGTCGTCAGTTCACCTCTTCCTCATCTCCCCGCCCCCTCCAGGAGCTATGAATCAGTGGCACCAAGCTGCCAGCCAGCACTTCCTGCCACAGTCCCGTCCACACTTCCCGGTTACGCTGATCCCGATCGGCCGCCTCCCGCTTGCAACCGTCACCTTTCACCGGCCCCACAGATAAACCTCGGAAAAAGGCAAACACCGGCGGGAATTCGGGACCATCCACGTCCCGGACCCGCGGATCGGCCCCGGCACCAGGCGGCCGCGACATTGTCATGTCGCCGCCGGAACAACACCGCCGATCCACCTGCGCGTTGCACGCATTCCGCACACGATCCGGAGGGTGTTCTTCCCCATGCAGACCCCGAACGAGACCATCCCGTTCCGACCCACGGACATCCACAGCCTGAGAGACTTCCTGCTCCACCAACGCAGAATGTCGGGCTGGACACAGGAAGAGCTCTCCGAGAGGTCCGGCGTCAGCGTCCGGACCATCCGCAACCTGGAGACGGGCTCCAACATCAACCCGCGCCGCAGCTCGGTCTCCCTGCTGCTCAGCGCCTTCGGCGCCACCGCCTCGGCGCTCGACAAGGGGGCTCCCGCGGAGAGCGGCGGCTGGCCGGCCCCCGTCCCGCACCCCGAGACCGAGCGGCCGGCGGCCGACTCGGGACCGCCGCCGTGGTACGGGCCCCGCCCGCTGCCGGCCCCGCTGGTGGGCCGCCAGGCCGACCTGCGGCACCTCCTCGGCGCCGTCCAGCGCGGCCGGCTCGTCGTCCTGACCGGACCCGGCGGGGTGGGCAAGACCCGGCTGGCGCTCGCCGCCGCCGCCCGGCTGCTGCCGCTCTTCCAGGACGGGGTGGCCGTGGCCGAACTGCACGACTGCCCGCCCGAGCACCTCGACCCCGTCCGCGCCGCCAGCGAGCTCCACCGCATCACCGGCGACCTGGTCCGCTCCGACATCTCTACGCGCGAAGACGCCGGAATGCGCAGACAGCTGCTGGTCCTGGACAGCGCCGAGCACGTCGTCCAGCAGACCGCCCGGGTGGTCCGCGGGCTGCTCGACGCCCACCCCGGCCTGCACGTCCTGGTCACCTCGCGCCGCACCATGGCGGTGAGCGCGGCGGAGACCTGGGAGGTCGAGCCGCTGGACACCGGCATGCTGGCCCGGGGCGAGTCCGCCGTGCCGAGCGCGGTGGAACTCTTCCTGCGCCGTGTGCAGGCGAGCCTGCCGACGCTCGACCTGAGCAGCCGGCTGCCGCTCGTCCGCGAGCTGTGCGCCCTGCTCGACGGGATCCCCCTGGCCATCGAGTTAGCGGCCGGCCGGCTCCGCTCGCTGCCGCTCACCTCGCTCCTGGACGACGACACGCTCTTCCACCTGCTGGCGCGGGTCGACGCCGGAGACCTCTCCCGGCACCGCACCCTGTCGAGCAGCGTCCGCTGGAGCTACGAGCTGCTGCCGACGCCCCACCGGGACCTGCTGCACCGGCTGACCGCCCTGCCCAGGACGTTCTCCCTGGACGACGCGCTCACCATCCCGGGCCCCGACGACACGGCCCGCGCACCGCACGTCGCCCATCTGCTGGCCGAACTGGCCGACGCCTCGCTGGTGCAGATCCACCGCGAGCGCCAGTACAACTACCGGGTCCCCTCCCTGGTCCGGCACTTCGTCACCGAGGTCGCCGAACCGGCACAGGAAAACGCCTGGTGCGCCGTCGGCTGACGGAACACCAGGCGTCAAGGCGCAGGATCGCGGGGGTCAGGCGCCGACCGCTTCCTTGACGGTCCGGAGCGAGAAGTGCTCCGGGCCGTCGAGCGAGGCAAGGATCCGCTCCTCCAGCCACGGGAGGAAGGTCTCGTCCAGCTCGGCCGCGGGGTCGATCCGCTGGAGGAGCCGCTGCAGGACCAGGACCAGCCAGCCGGTGCCGCCCTCGGCGGCGCGCTCCGCCCCGAAGGAGTGGAGCCAGGTGTAGAGGCAGGAGGCCGCGGCGTGGTGCACGCAGTGCTCCGCGGCCAGGTCCTGGCCCTCGGTGGACACCGCGTCGAAGGCGTCGCTGTCCACCCGGGCGTAGAACGCCCGCCGGCGCTCGCCGAAGGCGTCGAGCACCTTCACCAGGGCCGCCGCCTCGGCCGCCGGCAGCTCGCTCCCGGCGATCCGGCGCGCCTCCTCGACCGCCGGGCCCCAGCCGCGGGTGATCTCGTCCTCGGCGGCGTTGGTGAGCCGCAGCGCCCGGCCCGAGGGCTCCCAGCGGGGCGCCTCCTCCGACCAGTCGAACAGCGCGCCCAGCACCTCCTCGCCCTTGCGGGCGGGCGTCTCCGCGACCCGGGCCACGGCCCGCAGCTGCGCGGCGATGCCGTGCAGGTTGACGTGGGTGGTGCCCTCGAAGATGCTCGCGATCGCGTGGTCGCGCTGGAGCTTCTGGAACGCGCCGTGCGCGACGCCCTCGCGCAGGTAGCTGCGGGCGCCCAGGACGCGGGCCATCTCCTGGACCACCTCCTCGCCCAGCGTCGGCACCAGGTACTTGACCACCGACGACCAGAGGCTGAGCCGGGACGGTGCCACGGTCAGCGCCCGGGCCACCGGCAGCGCGGTGCACTCGGCGATCAGCAGGTCGAGGAAGCCGCCGAGCAGGTGCCGCCGGATGACGGGGATCTCGTAGATCGGGGCCCCGTACAGGATCCGGTCCCGGGAGTGCCGCAGCCCGATCCGGAGCACCGAGTCCATGGTGCCGACCGACAGGGCGCCGATGGCGGTACGGGTGATCTGGAGGACCTGGAGCACCTCGGGCAGGCCCGCGCCGGGCCGGCCGATCAGCGCGGAGGACGGCACCCGGGTGCCGCGGAAGGTGAGGCCGCTGAGGTCGTGGCCGCGCAGGCCCACCGTGCGCACGAACGGGTGGTTGTCCCAGGTGACCTCCTCCTGCTGCTCCTTGTCGATCAGCAGGAGGGAGGAGCCGGCGCCCTCGACCTTGGCGTACACGGTGACGAAGCGGCCGCGGGTGGCGTTGCCCACCGGCCACTTCTCGCCGGTCACGACGTAGTCGTCGCCGTCACGGGCGGCGGTCGTCTCGTTGGTGCCCAGGTCACTGCCGTGGTCGGGCTCGGAGACCGCGAAGCAGGCGAGGTCGCCGGAGAGGAACCCCTCGGCCACCCGCCGCCGCTGCTCGTCGGTGCCCCACAGCCAGACCGGGTTCACCCCGAGCACGGCCGAGCCGAACATCACCGCGACGGTGACGTTGCGGCGCGACAGCGAACGGGTCAGCAGGAACAGCTGCTCCAGGTTGCGCAGCTTCCCGCCGAAGGTCTCCGGCACCAGGTGGTCGGCGAAGCCCCAGGCGCGGATGGTGTCCACCGCGCCCGGCGGCAGGGCGCCGTTCTCCTCGTGCTCGACGATCTCGGCGTAGCTGAACGGACCGCTCGGGGCCTCGGGGTCGCCGAGGGCCCGGTCCAGGTCCTCGGCGAGGGCGAAGGCCGGACGGTCGAAGGCGCGCCCGGTCACGAAAGGGGGCTCTCGACGCCGTAACGGGCGAAGACGTCCTCGACGACCTCGTCCTCGGCGAGCGCGGCCTGCCCCGCGGCCACCTCGGCCCGGACCAGTTCGATCACGTCGCCGACGCTCTGGAGGCGCATGGCCTCCTCGGGGTTGAGCGACCGGAGGCCGTACAGCTCCTCCAGGTTGTAACCGAGCTCGGCGAGGACGAGGGAGTGGAAGCCGAGGTCGCCGATCAGCCGCAGGTCGGGGCCGACGGAGTCGACCTTGCGGGGGGCGATCAGTTGGACCATCCCGCTCACGATGGCGGAGACGGCGTCGGTGCCGACGGCGGCAGGAGTGTTCGTCATGCGGCTCACGCTAGGGACGGCGCGACCCTCCCCCCAGGCATCCCGCCCGGCAGCCACGCGGCAACTTCGGCGGACCACAGGCGACTTGCGGCGAAGTTGCCGGAGCTGCCTGGCCGACGGCGGCCGGCCGCACCCAGTCTTGCGGCCATGACCACATACGACACCGCGTCCGCGCGGGGCCCGCTCGCCCCGACCCCCTGGATCAGCGCCCGGTACGCCCGCGGCGTGCCGCGGCTGCGGCTGTTCTGCCTGCCGCACGCCGGCGGCGGCGTCGGCGTCTTCACCCCGTGGCGGGCCCATCTGCCGGCGGGCGTCGAGCTGGCCCCGGTGGAGCTGCCGGGCCGCGGCTCCCGCATCGACGAGCCGATGCCTGCGACGATGGACGCGCTTGTGGACGCACTCCTCGACGGGCTGCGCGGTGAACTCGACCTGCCGTACGCCTTCTTCGGGCACAGCTTCGGGGCGCTGCTCGGCTACGAGCTGACCCTGCGGATCGAGCGCGAGGCGGCGGCCGGGGGCGCGGTGCGGACGCCGAGCGCGCTCCTCGTGTCGGGGTCGCGGGCGCCGCACGTGCCGCTGGGACGGGAATCGGTGGCCTCCGGCGACGACGCCGGGCTGATCGACTGGCTGAGCGGCAGCGGCGGGCTGCCGCCCGAGCTGCTCGAATTCCCCGACTTCCTGCGGGACCTGCTGCGCGCGGTGCGCGGCGACATGGCGTTCGCCGAGGCGTACCTGGCGGCGGCCCCCGAGCCGGTCGGCTGCCCGCTGGCGGCGTTCGCGGGCGCGGAGGACACCGTGTCCACGGTGGCGCAGGTCCGGCCCTGGGACCGGTACACGACCGCCGCGCACGCGCTGCGCGTGCTGCCCGGCGGGCACTACTTCCCGCAGAGCCACGCGCGGGAGACGGTCGAGGCGGTGTGCGCGGAGCTGGCGGCGATGGCGGCGGTCTGAGACGGGGCCGCCCGGAGCGCCTGGAGGGTGCCGGTCTCGGTGCCCGCGCGGGCGGTGGGGGCGCTCCGGGTGTACGGCTCCGGGCGGGCGGGGCGCCGTGAGACGTGGCCCGCCCGCGCCGGAGTGTGTCAGGTCCGCGCCGGAGTGTGTCAGGTCCGCGGTCGCAGGGCGACCGGGAGGGACGACAGACCGCTGAGGAAGTTGGAGTAGACGTACGACTCCTCCCCCGCCGGCTCGGCGTGCCCGACCAGCTCGATCAGGCTCTCCAGGAGCGCGGTCAGCTCCGCGCGGGCCAGGAAGGCGCCCAGGCAGAAGTGCGGTCCGTAGGCGAAGGACACGTGCTTGTTGGGCGTGCGGGCCAGGTCGAACTCGTCCGGCCGGTCGAAGATCCGCTCGTCGCGGTTGGCCGACGACATCCAGGTCGTGACGACGTCGCCCTCCTCGACGAACTGGCCGCCGAGGACGACGTCCTGCGCGGCGGTGCGGCCGGCGTGCAGGGCGGGCGTGGTCCAGCGCAGCACCTCCTCCACCGCCGGCGCGAGGGCCGCCTTCCCGGACACGAGGGCCTCCCACTGGTCCGGCCGCTCCATCAGCGCGCGCAGCCCGCCGATCATGGCGAACCGCGTGGTCTCGTGGCCGCCCATGATGATGCTGTAGCAGTTGAAGACGATCTCCTCGTGCGTCAGCGGGCGCCCGTCGATCTCCCGGGTGACCAGCAGGCTGACCACGTCGTCGAGCGGCTTCTCCTTGCGGGAGCCCGCCAGCTCGGAGAAGTACAGCAGCAGGCCGTTGCGCGAGGCCCAGGTCGCCTCCTCGGTGGGCACGCCGTCCGGTGAGGAGAGGGCGGAGGAGGTGAGGTCGATGATGTGCCGCCGGTCGGAGACCGGGACGCCCAGCAGGTCGCAGATGGCTGCCAGCGGGATGTGCGCGGCGACCTCGGTGGCGAAGTCCACCGTGCCGCGCCCGACGGCCTCCGCCACCAGGGCGCGGGTGCCGCGCCGCACGCTGTCGACGACGACGTCGAGGGCGCGCGGCGAGAAGGGCTTGAGCAGGGCGCTGCGGAGCGCCTTGTGGGGGCGGCCGTCGGTGACGGCGAGCATCTTGCCGGCGGCCGAGTCGCCGCCGGCCAGGAGGGTGTCGAGGACGTTGCCGTGCTCCGAGGTGAAGGCGGCGCTGTCGGCCAGGACGGACATGACGTCGTCGTAGCGGCTGATCACCCAGAACCCGGGCCGGCCGGCGCGCGGCGGCTGCCAGTGCACCGGCTCCTCCTCGCGCAGCCGCCGCCAGTGCGCGCCGAGGTCGTGCCGGGCGTGCAGGAGCGGATCGGCGAGGTCGACGTCCTCCAGGGTGCTCGTTCCGAGCGCGGGGCGGCTGGTCATGGCGGTCATCTGGCTCTCCGGCGGTGGTGCGGACGCGGGGATCGGGGCGGTGCCGGGGGCGGGGCCGTCCCGCGGTTCGCGGGGCGGCCCCGTCCGGTGGCCGTCCCGCGGTCGGCGGGGCGGCCGGTTCGGTCGCCGTCCCGCGGTCGGCGGGGCGGCGCGGAGGTTCAGCGGAGGGGCTCCGTCGGGCCGGGGAAGAACGCGGTGGTGGCGCCCGCGGTCTCGGCGCCGTCGACCACGAACTCCTGGCCGGAGACGAAGGACGCCCGGTCCGACGCGAGGAAGTGGAAGACGTCGGCGATCTCCTCGGGCGCCGCGTGGCGCCGGAGCGGGATGCGGGCGTTGACCTCGTCGAGCATCGCGTCCGTGTACTCCGCGCGCTGCATCGGCGTCAGCACCGCGCCGGGCGCCACGCACGCGGTGCGGATCAGCGGCGCCAGCTCGATCGCGAAGGTCTGGCACAGCGAGCTCACGCCCGCCTTGGAGGCGTTGTAGTCGGCGTAGAGCGGGTAGCCGCGGGCGCCGTTGACGGACGCCGTGGCGAGCAGCACACCGCCGCCCTGGCGCAGCATGTGCCCGGTCGCGTGGCGCCACAGGGCGAGGACGCCCATCAGGTTGACGTCCAGGGTGCGCCGGGCCTCGGCCTCGGTGAGGTCGAGGATGCCGTGCCGGACGCTGATGCCGGCGTTGGCGATCACGACGTCGAGCCGGCCGTGCTCGGCCTGCGCCTCGTCGACCGCGGCCCGGACGCCCTCCCAGTCGGCGACGTCCGTCTTGATCCAGCGCAGGTGCCCGCCGCCCTCGCGGGGACCCTGCGCGGTGGACGCGGGCGGGGCCTGCACGTCGAGGTTGACGACGTGGTCGCCGGAGCGGACGAAACGCTCGGCGGTCGCGTGGCCGATGCCGCTCGACGCGCCGGAGACGATGACGGTACGCATGGGGTGTGCCTGCCTCTCTCTGCTGCTCGCTGCTCTCTGCTCCGACGGCCGGGCTCAGACGATGACGCGCGGGTGCTGGAGCGCGTAACCGTTCAGGTTCTGGCGCAGGTTGCGGCTGACGGTGAGCTTCTTCAGCCAGCGGTCGGTGCCGTCGTAACGGGCCGTGAAGGGGCGGCGGCCGTGCACGGCCCGGTAGTTGTCGACGAGGAGCAGCGAGCCGGGGCCGACGGCGATGTCCTGCTGGACGCGCTGGAGTTCGGCCATGAGCCGGTCGAGCGCGGCCTCGGCCTCGGTGTCACCGGGCAGGACGTCCATGAAGGGGCGGTCGATGCGCAGGTACGGGTTGAGGCGGTCGCCGGAGAGGACGGCGGACGGCTCCGGCCTGTCCCGCATGGCCCGCAGGCCCGGGAGCGCCGGGTGGTCGGGGTCGTGGTTCTCCAGCTGCCGGATGTGCTCGGTGTCCGGCATGATGTGGAACCGGTTCTCCGCGAGGACCGTGCGGTCGTGCGCGTCGAGCCGCACGTCGCGCACGGAGGCCACGATGGTGGGCACCCGGTCGGGGTTGCGCAGCCCGAACAGCATCAGGTAGTCGCAGCGGTTGGGGTGGAAGCCGTCCTCGGTGTGGAATTCGAGGAGCGCCTCGCTGCCGTAGCCGCTCTGCCGCTCCTCGTCCCCGCGGATGGGCAGGATGTTCTGGATGATCCGGCCCTCCTGGAGCGTCACCCAGCCGAACGGGTCGCCCAGGGTCAGGCCGCACAGCGCCAGCCACAGCTCCTGCGCGCGGGCGGTCTCGCCGCGCACCGCGTCGCGCCAGTGCCCGGGGGTCGCGCCGAGGGCCTCCTGGTCCACCGGGAAGCCGTGCACGAGGCAGGCGGCGGACCGCTCGGTGCGGCGGAAGTCGGCGAGGAAGGCACGCAGCCGGGCGGGGAGCAGGTCCTCGGCGGCGTACGCCCGGTCGTAGAACTCGGGGAGCGAGGGCGCGCCGTACAGGTCGCCGAGCTTCTCGGCGACGGTCAGCAGTTCGGCGGCCTCGTCGGCGTCGAGCCGGAACTCCAGGGGGGTGTCGAGCCCGCCGGAGCCGGCCTCGTCCAGGGGGAGCGGGGCGGTGGCCTGCGTCGTGGAAGTCATGTCGGTGTCCTCACCTGGTCGGGACCACGGGGGTCGTCGGTCGTTCGGTCCTGTGCGCTCCGCGCGGACGCCGGAGCACGTGGTGTCGCCCACCGGACCGGCCGAGCAGGGTCCCGGCCGTACTGGTCCAGTGGTGGTGCGGGTGGTGCGGTGGCGCTGTTCGTACGGTGGTGCGGTGGCGTGCCGGGGCCGGCCGAGGGCGGGAGCGCGTACGGCTCCCGCCCGACCGCCCCGGCCACGCCCGGTCACGCCGGGTCGTCGCTCCAGTCCTCGGCGAACTCGGCGAGCTCGTCCTGGTCGAGGGTGACCAGCGGCTCCTCCTCGGCGGCGGCGCCGTCGCCGGGGTCCGGGGCCCCGCCGGCGGGGTCGATCTCCTTCACCGCGGTGGCCAGCGCGGCCACCGTCTTGTGCGTGAAGACGTCCCTCGGGGTCATGTCCAGGCCCTCCGCGCGGGCCAGCGTGACGAGCTTGATCGAGACGATGGAGTCGCCGCCGAGGTCGAAGAAGCCGTCGTCGATGCCGACCCGGTCCGTGCCGAGCGCCTTGGCGAAGAGCGCGCACAGCTGCTCCTCGCGGGCGTCGCGCGGGGCCCGGCTGTCGACGGCGGCGCCGAAGTCGGGCGCGGGCAGCGCGTCCCGGTCGAGCTTGCCGCCCGGGGTGACCGGCAGCCGGTCGAGGACGACGACGGCGGCGGGCACCATGTACGGCGGCAGGGCGGCGGCGACCCGCTCGCGCAGCGCCGCCGGCTCGGGCCGGGCCTCGCCGGCCGGAGCGACGTACCCGACGAGGCGGCGTACGCCCGGCTGGTCCTCGCGGACGACCACGGCCGCGCCGGCCACGGCGGCGTCCTCGGCGAGCACGGCCTCGATCTCGCCGGGCTCGATGCGGAAGCCGCGCACCTTGACCTGGCGGTCGGCCCGGCCGAGGTACTCCAGGGTGCCGTCGGCGCGGCGGCGGGCCAGGTCGCCGGAGCGGTACATGCGCGAGCCGGCGGCGCCGTACGGGTCGGCGACGAAGCGCTCGCCGGTCTGGCCGGGCCGGCGCAGGTAGCCGAGGGCCAGGCCCTCGCCCGCCAGGTACAGCTCGCCGGGCGCGCCGACCGGCACCGGCCGGAGCGCGCTGTCGAGCAGGTACACGCGGGCGCCGGTGACCGCCTCGCCGAGCGGCGGGTGGGTCCGGCCGGCCAGCGGGCCGCTCATGGTGGCCATGACGGTGGCCTCGGTGGGGCCGTAGGCGTTGACCATGCGCCGCCCGGCCGACCAGCGTTCGACGAGGTCGGGCGCGCACGCCTCGCCGCCGACGACGAGGGTGACGCCGGGCGGCAGGGCGCCGTCGGGCAGCACCGCGAGGGAGGACGGCGGCAGCAGCAGCGTGGTGACGCCGTGGCGGGCGACGGTGGCGGCCAGCGAGGGGCCGGGGAGCAGGTCGTCGGCCGGGGCCGCGACGACGCTCGCGCCGGTGAGCAGCGCGGTGGCGAGCTCCCAGACGGAGGCGTCGAAGCTGGGCGAGGCGAACATGAGGACCCGCTCGTCCGGCCGCAGGGCGAGGCCGGTGCGCTGCTGGGCGGCGAGGGCGGCGATGCCGGTGTGCGGCACGAGGACGCCCTTGGGGCGGCCGGTGGACCCCGAGGTGTAGATGAGGTACGCGGCCGAGCCCGGGGTCAGCGGGGCGGAGCGCTCGTCGTCGCCGAGCGGGGCGGCGGACATGCCGGCGGTGAGCTCCAGGGCCAGGCCGAAGGGGTCGTCCGGGCCGAGGACGGCGCCGCCGTCCCCGTCGAGGCTCAGGGTGCGGCCGGCGCCGGCGCCCGCCGCGGCGGTGACGGCGCTGCCGTCGGCCGTGGTGAGCACCAGGTCGGGCCGGGCGTCGTCGAGGATGTAGCGCAGCCGCTCCGGCGGGTAGCCGAGGTCGAGCGGCAGGTAGGCGGCGCCGCTCTTGAGGACGGCGAGGACGGCGAGGACCGAGCGGGCGGAGCGGGGCAGGGCGACGGCGACGACGTTGCCGGGGCCGATGCCGCGTGCCGCGAGGACGCGGGCGAGCCGGTTGGCCTCGGCGTCGAGGGTCCCGTAGGTGACCTCGTACGGGCCGTCGTGGAGGGCGACGGCGTCCGGGCGGGCCGCGGCGTGGCCCTCGAAGAGCGCCGGGAAGGTGGTGCGGGGCGGGGTCGGTCCGCCGGTGCGGACGGGTTCGGCGCGCTCCGCGTCGGTCCGCAGGTCGATCCGGCCGACCGGGACGTCCGGGTCCTCGGCGAAGGCGTCGAGGACGGCGCGGACCCGGTGGAGCACCGCCGCCGCCTCGGGGGCGGTGAACAGGTCGGTGCGGTAGGTGAGTTCGAGGCTGACGCGGTCGGCGGAGGGGACGACGACGAGGCTGAACGGGTAGTGCGAGGCGCCGGGCGCCGGGGTGTCGTCCACGCTGATCCGCAGTCCGGGCACCTGGGCCTGGACGGCGTCCCCGTCGACGGGGGTGTTCTCGAAGCCGACGACGGTGTCGAAGAGTTCGCCGATGCCGGCGGCGCGCTGCACCTCGGCCAGGCCCAGGTGCTGGAAGGGGCGCAGTCCCGCCTGGGCCTCCTGGAGGCCGGTCAGGGTGGCGCCGAGCGGGCGGCCCGGGTCGAGGCGGACGCGGACGGCGACGGTGTTCATCAGCAGGCCGACCATGGACTCGGCGCCGGGCAGCTCGGGCGGGCGGCCCGCCGTGGTGGCGCCGAAGACGACGTCGTCGCGGCCGAGGAACTGGCCGAGGGCGACCGCCCAGGCGCCCTGCACCAGCGTGTTGAGGGTGAGGCCGGAGCGGCGGGCGGTGTCCGTCAGCCGTTCGGTGGCCTCCTGGCCGAGGGCGGTGGCGACGAGGTCGGGCACGGTGGCCGTGGCGGCGTCGAAGCCGGGGGCGACCAGGGCGGGCTCGTCGAGTCCGGCCAGCTCCGCCCGCCACGCCTCGACGGCGGCCCGCTCGTCCTGGGCGCCGAGCCAGCGCAGGAAGCGGTCGAAGGGGACCGGCGGGGTGCCGGTGCCGGCGCCGCCGCGGGCGTACGAGGCGAAGAGGTCGCCGAAGACGAGCGGCAGCGACCAGCCGTCGAGCAGCAGGTGGTGGTGGGTGACGAGCAGCAGGTGCTCGTCGGCGGCGAGCTTGATCAGGGCGACCCGCAGCAGCGGCGGCCGGTCGGTCGCGAAGCGGCGTACCCGGTCCTCGTCGAGGAGTTCGGCGAGCCGGGCCTCGCGCTCGGCGGGGGCCAGGGCGGACAGGTCCCGCTCCTCCCAGGGCACCCGGACGTCCTGGTGGACGACCTGCACGGAGCGGCCGGAGCCGAGCGTGACGAAGGAGGTGCGCAGCGCCGGGTGGCGGGCGAGGAGCGTGTCGAAGGCGTCGCGGAGCACGGTCGGCGCGAGGGTGCCGGTGAGCCGCAGCGGGCGCTGGGTGACGTAGACGTCGATGGCGTCCGTGGCGAGGAGGGCGTGGAAGTGCATGCCCTGCTGGAGCGGGGTGAGCGTCCACACCTCGGCGTCCGGTCCGGCGAGGGCGTCGAGTTCGGCGCGCTCGGCGTCGTCCAGGTCGACCAGCGGGCCGGTGGCCGTGGCGCTCGGGTCGCCGCCGTCCTGGGGGACGTCGCGGGCGACCTCCGCGAGGGCGGCGATGGTCTTGTGGACGAAGACGTCCTTGGCGCTCAGGACGAGTCCGGCGCGGTGGGCGCGGGCGGCGAGGCGCATCGAGACGATGGAGTCGCCGCCGAGGTCGAAGAAACTGTCGTCGACACCGACCCGCTCACGGCCCAACACCTCCGCGAACACCTCGTGCAGCACCCGCTCACGCTCCGACGACGGAGCCCGGTACTCCCGCACCGCACGCAACTCCAACGCCGGCAACGCCCGCCGGTCCACCTTCCCGTTCGGCGTCAACGCGAAATCGTCCACCACGATCACCCGCACCGGAACCATGTAATCCGGCAGCACACCCGCCACCCGGTCCCGCAACACCTCACCCTCGACCACCGCACCCGCGACCGGCCGCACATAACCGACCACATGCCGCGTCCCCACGGCATCCGCGACCACCGCGACCACCGCCTGCGCCACCCCCGCGTCACCCGCGAGAACCGCCTCGATCTCCCCCAGCTCGACACGGTGACCCCGCACCTTCACCTGGAAATCGACACGACCGCAGTACTCCACCGACCCATCCGCACGCCGACGCCCCAGATCCCCCGTCCGGTACATCCGCGCACCCACACCACCACCGACGTCCGCCACGAAACGCTCAGCGGTCAGACCAGGCCGGCCCACATAACCCCGCGCCACACCCGCACCAGCGATGTAGATCTCCCCCACCACACCCACCGGCACCGGACGCAGGAACCCGTCCAGAACGTGGATGTCGGTGTTGTCGGCGGGGCCGCCGAGGGAGGGCCGCTCGCTGTCGTCGGCGCGGCAGAACATGGCGTCGATCGTGCACTCGGCGGGGCCGTAGAGGTTGTAGACGGAGAGGCCGGGGATGGCGCGCAGCTCGGTCCACAGGTCGTCGCCGACCTCCTCGCCGCCGAGGGCGAGGGTACGGACGCGGTGCCGGCCGCCGGAGCCGTCGAGCAGCCCGGCGGCGAGCAGCTGGCGGGCGACGGACGGGGTGGTGTCGAGGACGTCGATCGCCGCCTCGGCCGCGTGGGCGACGAGGGCGAGGGCGTCCTTGCGGACGGTGTCGTCGACGATGTGGAGCTCGTTGCCGCCGACCATCCACAGCAGCTGGCTCCACGAGGCGTCGAAGCCGAGGGAGTTGGTGAGGGCGGCGCGCAGCGGGCGGCCGCCGGCCGTCTCCCGCTCCGGGGTGAAGAAGTTCGCCCGGTGGCTGTGGAACATGTTGACGAGGTTGCGGTGCTCGACGGCGACGCCCTTGGGGCGGCCGGTCGAGCCGGAGGTGTACACGACGTACGCGAGGTCGGCGGGGCCCGCCGCCTTCCGGGCCGGAGCCTCGCCGGCGTCCGGGAGCGCGTCGGCGTCGGAGGCGGCGTCGGCGAGCACGACGGGTACGCCGGCGGGCAGCGCGTCCTTCGTCGTCGCGTCGGCCACGAGGAGCGCCGGGTCCGCCTCCGCGCACAGGGCGGCGATCCGGTCGGCCGGCTGGTCGGCGTCGAGCGGCAGGTAGGCGGCGCCGGACTTCAGGACGGCGAGGATCGCGGAGACGGCGGCCGTGGTGCGGGGCAGGGCGACGGCGACGAGCCGGCCCGGTCCCGCGCCGTGGGCGGTGAGCAGCCGGGCGAGCCGGTCGGCGTCCGCGTCCAGTTCGGCGAAGGTGAGCCGGCCCGCGGCGTCGACGGCGGCGATCGCGTCCGGGGTCGCGCGGGCCTGCTCCTCGAAGAGCTCGTGCAGGGTCCGCGGCGGGTGCGCGGCGGTGCGGCCGCGCGCGGCGGCCAGGAGCGCGGCGAACTGGTCGGCGGTCCACACCGGCAGCTGGGCGACGGGCGCGTCGGGCCGGCCGGCGAGGGCTTCGAGGAGCGGGGCGAGCCGGTCGAGGAGCGCGGTCGCCTCCTCGGTGTCGTACACGTCCTCGCGGTGGTTCAGTTCGAGGCGGAGCCGCGGGCCCGGGTAGACGGCCAGGCTCAGCGGGTAGTGGGTGCCCTCCGGGGTGTCCTCGGCGGCGTCGCGCAGCACGCCGACGGTCAGCCCGGCGACCTGGGCGCCCTGGACGGCCTCCTCGACGGGGTAGTTCTCGAAGGCCAGCGTGGTGTCGAAGAGTTCGGTGGCTCCGACGGCGCGCTGGATGTCCGAGAGGCCGAGGTACTGGTGGCCGAGGAGTTCGGTCTGCTCGGCCTGGACGCGGGCGAGCAGGGCGGCGGCGGTCTCGGAGGGGTCGATCCGGATCCGGGCCGGCACGGTGTTGATCATCAGGCCGACCATGCGGTCGGCACCGGCGAGCTCCGGGGGGCGGCCGGCGACGGTGTTGCCGAAGACGACGTCCGGGCGGCCGGTCAGCGAGGTCAGCAGCAGCGCCCAGGCGGCCTGGACGACCGTGTTGACGGTGACCTCGCGGGCGCGGGCGGCCTGCGCGATGCGGGCGGTGGCCGCCTCGGAGAGTTCGGCGACCACGCGGCGCTGGCCCCGGTCGGAGTCCTGGGTGCCGTGGCCGCCGGCCACCAGGGTGGGGCCGTCGACGTCGGCGAGGGCGGTGCGCCAGACGTCCTCGGCCCGGTCGCGGTCCTGCGCGGAGAGCCAGCCGAGGTAGTCGGCGAAGGGGACGGCGGGCTCCAGGGCGTCGGCCGAGCCGCCGTCGCGGTAGATCCGGAAGAGGTCCCCGAGGACCAGCGGCACGGACCAGCCGTCGAGCAGGATGTGGTGGTGGGTGACGACCAGCACGTGCCGGTCGGCCGCGAGCCGCACGAGCGTGCAGCGCAGCAGCGGCGGGCGGGCCATGTCGAAGCGGCGGGCCCGGTCCTCGGTGAGCAGCCGGGTCAGCCGGACGCGGCGCTCGTCCTCGCCGAAGGCGGAGAGGTCGACTTCCTCCCAGAGCGGCTCCACCGCTCGGGCGACGGCCTGGACGGCCTCGCCCGAGCGGCGCCTGAGGAACCCCGCGCGGAGGCTCCCGTGGCGCGCCAGCAGGGTGGCGCAGGAGTCGCGCAGCACCTCCGGGTCGAGGGCACCGACCAGTTCCAGAGGTGTCTGCACGTTGTAGAAGTCGACGCCGCCGGCGTCGGCCTCGCCGCCGTCGAAGAGGGCGTGGAAGAGCATGCCCTGCTGGAGCGGGGTGAGCGGCAGGACCGCTTCGAGTGTCGTCTGCCTCACGGCGTTGCCTCCCACTGGGCTTCGAGCTCGTCGAATTCGTCCGCGTCGATGCTCATCAGGGCGTCGGCGCTCGCTGGCTTGTTGAAGTCGTTGTCGTCGTCGGGTGCGTCGGTGGCGACGAGGGCGAGGGCGGCGATGGTCTTGTGGACGAAGACGTCCTTCGCGCTCAGGACGAGTCCGGCGGCGTGGGCGCGGGCGGCGAGGCGCATCGAGACGATGGAGTCGCCGCCGAGGTCGAAGAAACTGTCGTCGACACCGACCCGCTCACGGCCCAACACCTCCGCGAACACCTCGTGCAGCACCCGCTCACGCTCCGACGACGGAGCCCGGTACTCCCGCACCGCACGCAACTCCAACGCCGGCAACGCCCGCCGGTCCACCTTCCCGTTCGGCGTCAACGCGAAATCGTCCACCACGATCACCCGCACCGGAACCATGTAATCCGGCAGCACACCCGCCACCCGGTCCCGCAACACCTCACCCTCGACCACCGCACCCGCGACCGGCCGCACATAACCCACCACATGCCGCGTCCCCACGGCATCCGCGACCACCGCGACCACCGCCTGCGCCACCCCCGCGTCACCCGCGAGAACCGCCTCGATCTCCCCCAGCTCGACACGGTGACCCCGCACCTTCACCTGGAAATCGACACGACCGCAGTACTCCACCGACCCATCCGCACGCCGACGCCCCAGATCCCCCGTCCGGTACATCCGCGCACCCACACCACCACCGACGTCCGCCACGAAACGCTCAGCCGTCAGACCAGGCCGGCCCACATAACCCCGCGCCACACCCGCACCAGCGATGTAGATCTCCCCCACCACACCCACCGGCACCGGACGCAGGAACCCGTCCAGAACGTGGAGGCGCAGTCCGGCGAGAGGGGTGCCGACGGGGACGGCGGTACGGTGCCGGCCGGCCTCGGCGCGGCCGGTGGTGGTGTAGACGGACACCTCGGTGGGCCCGTACTGGTTGTGGAGTTCCGCCGGTACGGCGGCGTGGAAGCGGTCGGTCAGGGCGCCGGTGAGCTGTTCGCCGCCGACGAAGACCCGGCGCAGGGTGTCGCACCGGTCGCTGCCGGGCTCGCGGAGGAACACCTCCAGGGTCGACGGCACGAACTGGGCGACGGTGACGCCCTCTTCGCGGATCAGGCCCGGCAGGTAGCCGGGGGCGTCCTCGCCGTCGGGGCGGGAGACGACCACGGCTGCTCCGTGGTGGAGCGGCCAGAAGATCTCCCACACCGACGGGTCGAAGCTGAGCGAGGTCCGCTGGAGCACCCGGTCGGCGGCGGTCAGGGCGTGCCGCCGCTGCATGCCGGCCAGGTAGTTGGTGATGCCGGCGTGGGTGACCACGATGCCCTTGGGGCGGCCGGTGGAGCCGGAGGTGTACACGACGTACGCCGGGTGGGCCGGCCGCAGCGCGGTCCCGGGGCCGTCGTACGGGGCGGCGGCGCCGGCCTCGGCGGCGTGCGCCGCGAGGAAGGCGTCGTCGACGACGAAGGCGGGCCGGGCCTGGTCCAGCATGTGCCGGACGCGCTCCTCCGGGTACTCCGGGTCGAGCGGCAGATAGGCGGCGCCCGCCCGGTGGATGGCGTGCAGGACCACGATCAGCTCGGCCGAGCGGCGCAGCCGGACGCCGATCACCCGGCCGGGGGCCGCGCCCAGGTCCGCCAGGACCGTGGCCAGGCGGCCGGCCCGGGCGTCGAGGTCCGCGTACCGGATCCGCTCGCCCTCGCAGACGACGGCGACGGCGTCCGGGGTCCGGCGCGCCTGCGCGGCGAACAGCGCGGGCAGCGTGGCGGCGGCGTGGTGCCCGGCCGGATCGGCGTCGGGGTCACCGGCCGGATCGGCGTCGGGGCCACCGGCCGGGTTCCCGGCCTCGTCGGCGGCGGGCTCCAGGGCCTGCCGCTCGGCGTCGGTGAGCAGCGGGAGGCGGCCGACCGGAAGCTCCGGGTCGGTGGCGAAGGTCTCCAGGACCATCCGCAGCCGGGCGAGGCAGCTCTCGGCGGCCTCGGTGTCGAACAGGCCGGTGCGGTGGGTGAGTTCGAGGCGGAGTCGGTCGCCGGGGACGACGGAGAGGCTGAGCGGGTAGTGGGTGCCGCCGGTCGGGTCGGCCTCCTCCACCGTGATGCCCAGGCCGTGGGCGTGCGCGACGATCTGCTCGCGGTCGATCGGCGCGTTGCCGAACACCACGGACGTGTCGAAGAGTTCGGGGTGGCCGGCGATCCGGTGCAGGTCGGGCAGGCCGACGTGGTGGTGGTCGCCGAGGGCCAGCTGCTCGCCCTGGACCCGGGCGAGGAGACCGGCCAGCGGCTCCGCCGGGCGGAGCCGGACGCGGACCGGGACGGTGTTCATCAGCAGGCCGACGATCTCGTCGACGCCGTCCAGCCGGGGCGGACGGCCGGAGACCGTGCCGCCGAAGACGACGTCGTCGCGGCCGGTGAGGGTGTGCAGGAGCAGGGCCCAGGCGCCCTGGACCACGGTGTTGAGGGTGACGCCCCGGGAGCGGGCGGCCCGCTGGACGCCGGCGGTCAGCTCGGCGGGCAGTTCCGCCACGAGCAGACCGGGCAGGGCGTCGGCGTCCCCGGCAGCGGAGTCCGCCTCGCCGCCCTCGGCCGCCAGGGCGGTGGGGGCGACCAGGGTGGGGCCGTCCAGGCCCGCGAGGGCCCGGCCCCACTCCTCCTCGGCGGCGGTACGGTCCTGCGCCGCCGCCCACGCCAGGTAGGCGCGGAAGGGCACCGGCGCGGGCAGCGCGGCGGCGTCGCCCCGGTACAGCGCGAGCAGGTCGCGCAGGATCAGCGGCACCGACCAGCCGTCGAAGACGATGTGGTGGCCGGTGAGGACCAGCAGGTGCCGCTCGTCGTCGAGCCGGACCAGGCCGAAGCGCAGCAGCGGCGGCCTGGCCATGTCGAAGCGGGTCCGCTTCTCCTCGGCGAGCAGGGCGGCCAGGCGCGCCTCGCGGTCGGCGTCCGGAAGCCCGCGCAGGTCGTGCTCGTGGACCGGGGCCTCGGCGTCGCGGGCGACCAGCTGGAGCGCCTCGCCGGTGGCGGAGCGGGTGTAGCCGGCGCGGAGCGCGGTGTGGCGGCGTACGAGGGCCTGGCAGGCGTCGCGGAACGCGTCGGCGGCGAGCGGGCCGGCGAGGCCGAAGACCTTCTGCACGGTGTAGGCGTCGGGGGCGTCGCCGAACTCGGCGTGGAAGAGCATGCCCTCCTGGAGCGGGGTGAGCGGCAGCACGTCCGCCAGGCCGCCGCCGTCGGCGTCCGGGCGCCGCCAGGCGGCGGCGAGCCGCTCGCGCTCCCCCGCCGGCAGGGCGACCAGCTCGGCGTCGGGGTCGTACGCGGGGGCGGTCCGCCCCGCGTCGCGCGCGGGATCGTCACCGGCGTGGGCGGCGAGCGCGGCGACGGTCTTGTGCGCGAAGACGTCCTGCGGGGTGAGCGGGATGCCGGCGCGGGCCGCGCGGGAGGCGAGCCGGACGGCGACGATGGAGTCGCCGCCCAGCTCGAAGAAGCTGTCGTCGACGCCGACGTCCGTGGCGCCGAGGAGATCGGCGAAGAGCCCGCACAGCACGGCCTCGCGCTCGTCGCGCGGGGCCCGCTCGGAGGCGGTGCCGACGTACCGGGGGGCGGGCAGCGCCCGCTGGTCCAGCTTGCCGCTCGCGGTGAGCGGCAGGTCGGGGAGGAAGACCACGGCGGCGGGGACCATGTACGGCGGCAGGGCGTCGCGCACCCGCTGCCGCAGGGCGCCCGCGTCGGGAACGGCGTCGCCGTCGGCCGGGACGGCGTACGCGACGAGCTGGCGCACGCCGGGACGGTCCTCGCGGACGACGACGCTGACCCGGGCGACGCCGGGCGCGCCGGCGAGGACGCTCTCGATCTCGCCCGGCTCGATGCGGAAGCCGCGCACCTTGACCTGCCGGTCGGAGCGGCCGAGGTACTCCAGGTCGCCGCCCGGGGTCCAGCGGGCCAGGTCGCCGGTGCGGTACATGCGGCTGCCGGGCGGACCGTACGGGTCGGCGACGAACCGCTCGGCGGTGAGGCCGGGCCGGCCCAGGTAGCCGCGGGCGAGGCCGTCGCCGGCCAGGTGGATCTCGCCGGCGACACCGGGCGGCACCGGGCGCAGGGCGTCGTCCAGGAGGCGCACCCGGCTGCCGGGCACGGTACCGCCCATGGGGGGCACGATCCGGCCGGACAGGGCGCCGGTCTGGGTGGCGATGACGGTGGACTCGGTGGGGCCGTACGCGTTGACCATGCGCCGGCCGGGCGACCAGCGGTCGACCAGCTCGGGCGAGCACGCCTCGGCTCCGACGACGAGGGTGACGCCCTCGGGCAGCCCGTCCGCCGGCATCGCGGCCAGCGCGGACGGCGCCATCAGCAGGCAGTCCACGGAGAGTTCGCGGATCAGCGCGGCCAGCTCCGGGCCCGGGGTGAGGCGCTCGGCGGGGGCGACGACGAGGGCCGCGCCGGTCAGCAGCGCGGTGCACAGCTCCCACACGGAGGCGTCGAAGCCGGGCGAGGCGAACTGGAGCACGCGCCGGTCCGGGGTGGTCTCCAGGAGCGTCCGCTGGTGGGCCAGGAGCCCGGCGAGCCCGGTGTGCGTCACGACGACGCCCTTGGGCCGGCCGGTGGAGCCGGAGGTGTAGATGATGTACGCGGGGTGCCCGGGGCGCAGACCGGCGGGCGTCGCGTCGGCGGGACCCGCGTCGGGCCCGGTGGCGGACTCGACGGCGGACTCGACGGTGCCGTCCTCGGCCACGTACAGCCGGGGCACGCCGGGCGCCAGCTCCGCGTCGTCGGTGGCGCGCGAGGTGAGCAGCAGCGCGGGCGCCGTGTCGTCGAGCATGGCGGTCACCCGGGACCGCTGGTACGCGAGGTCGATGGGCAGGTGGACGGCGCCGGAGGTCAGGACGCCGACGGCGGCGACGGCCGCGGCGACGCCGCGCGGCAGGGCGACGGCCACCACCCGCTCGGGGCCGGCGCCGCGGGCGGCGAGCTCCCGGGCCAGCCGGCCCGCGCGGGCGGCGAGCCCGGCGTAGTCGAGCGCGCCGTCCGCCGAGACGACGGCGGGGCGGTGCGGGGTCGCGCGGACCTGCGCGGCGAACAGGTCGGGGAAGGTGCGGGCGGGCTCCGCCGGCGCGGCCGGCAGGCCGGCGGCGAGGTGACGGGCGAGCTCGGCGTCCGTGGCGACGCCGACGCGGGCGAGCGGCAGGTCGCCGGGCGCGGCCAGGAAGCGGTCCAGGAAGGCGGTGAACCGTTCCTGGTGGGCGGCGAGTTCGGCCTCGGTGTAGCGGTCGGGATTGGCCTCGAAGGCGATCCGCACGCCCTTGCCGTCCGGCTCCGGGTGGCAGGTCAGGTTGAGGTCGATGACCGGTCCGCCGGAGAGCGCGGTCAGGGTGGCCTCGCGGCCCGCGAAGTTGCTCTCGGACCCCGCGGGCATGATGTTGACCAGCACGCCGAACAGCTGCTCGTTGGAGCCGAGCAGGCGCAGGTCGCGGCGGAGCTCGTCGTAGGGGTGCCGCTGGTGGGTGAGGAGTTCCCCGAGGCGCTTGCCGACGTGCCGGATCAGCTCGGTGCGGCTCGCCGCGGGGTCGACGGTGAGGCGCAGCGGCAGCGTGTTGGAGAGCATGCCGGGCACGTTCTGGGAGCGCGGGCCGAGCCGGGCGGTGGCCGGGACGCCGAGGGTCAGGTCGCGCGCGCCGGTCATGCCGTGCAAGTAGGCGGCGACCGCCGCGAGCATGGCGACGCTCCACGGGGCGCGGGCCGCGCGTCCGGCGCCGTGCAGCGCCCGGTAGTCGTCCTCGCCCAGCTCGGTGGAGGCGGCGTGGGCGATCCCGGAGGCGCCTGTGGGCACGCCGGGGGCCGGACTGACCGTCTCGGGCCGGTCCTCGAAGGCGCGGGTCCAGTACTCCTTGTCGGCCGTGTACTGCTCCGAGGCCCGGTACTCCGCCTCGTCCGCGAGGATGTCGGTGAGCGGGCCCAGCGGCCGGCCCGCCGGCTCCTCGCCGGCGACCAGCGCCTCGTACACCTCCTCGATGCGGCGCGAGTGCAGCACGGAGCCGTAGCCGTCCGAGAGGATGTGGTGGCTGCGCTGGTACCAGAGGTAGTGGTCCTCGCCGACCCGCATCAGCACATGCGCCGACAGCACACCGGTGAACAGGTCGTTGGCCGTGCGCCGGTCCTCGTCCATGAGGGCGTGGGCCGCCGCGAAGGGGTCCGCCTCGCCGGTGAGGTCCAGCTCCCGCCAGGTCGAGCAGCCGGGGGCGACGGGGCGCTGCTGGGGGCCGTCGGCCGACTCCTCGAACGCGACGTCGAAGCTTCCGCTCTCGCCCTCGGCCACCCGCACGGCGCGTGCGAGCAGCGGCCCGTCCACCGGTCCGCGGACCTCCATCACGACGACGGTGTTGAAGGCCGGGTCGGTGGGGGCGAGCCGCTGGGCGTAGAAGACGCCGCGCTGGGCGGCCGTGAGCGGCAGCGGGCCGCCGGCCTCAGGGCGGACGGAGGTCTCCGCGTCACGTGAAGTCATTCGGATCGTCAACCGCTCTCTCGTGAGCCGCTCTCGGTGCGCCGTCCCGGTGGACCGTCCCCTGGACCGGGCCGGCGGGGCCGCCCGAGCCGCTCCGTGCGGGGCGGCGCGGGCCGCCCGGTCCGCCCTGTGCGGGGCGGGCATCGGCGGGGCCGGGGACGGACGGTGCGCGACGATGCTGCCCCGCCCCCCGCGCCCGTCACCAGGCAACCGACCGGCAATCGGGGTGCCCGGTCAGCTGCCGCCCGGCGCCCGCCGAGTTACCGGCCGCTTGCCTGGCCCCGGCCGGCCGGCGGGGCGAGGATGCCGACGGTCCGGTGTACCCGAGTCCCCCACTCGGGTGCGCCGGGCCTGCCCTGAAATCCCGGAGAGGACGAGGACGTTGGCGATCCCGGACCGAGGTCTGCTCGACTGGCTGGACGAGGCGTCCGCCGAACGCGGCCTGTACTACGCGGAGAAGAACGACGGCTGGGACTTCCGGTCGTACCGCGAACTCGCCGATCTGACGCTGCGCACCGCGGCCGCGCTGCGGGCGAACGGCGTCGGGCGCGGTGACGTGGTGGCGCTGGTGCTGCGGTCGAGCCCCGGCTTCGTGGCCGGCTTCTTCGGCGCGCTGGCGGCCGGTGCCACGCCGTGCTCGATCGCGCCGCCGTTCGCGTTCCAGCGGGCGGACGAGTACGAGACGCACGTGGCCCGCCTGTTCGAGACGGCCGACCCCAAGCTGATCATCTGCGACGAGGAGTCGGAGGAGCGGATCCGCAAGCTCTCCGCCGGCCTGTCGCTGCCCGAGCCGGTCGTCTTCGACTCCCTGGTCGACGGCGTCGAGCCGCTGGCCGCCCCGCTGCCGCTGCCCGAGACGGCGCTGATGCAGTTCACGTCGGGGTCGAGCGGCTACTCGCGCGGGGTGCTGATCTCGTCGGAGGCGCTGCGCGCCAACCTCACCGGGATGCGCCGCCGCTTCGGCTGGACGCCGGACCTGCCCGGCGTCTGCTGGCTGCCGGTCCACCACGACATGGGCCTGGTCGGCTATCTGCTGAACGTGGTCGTCACCGGCGCCAGCGGCTGGATGATGCAGCCCGACGACTTCATCCGCTCGCCGCTGCGCTACCTGAAGTGCATGAGCGACAACCGGACCGCGATCACCGGCATGCCCAACTTCGGCCTCGCCTACATCCTGCGGCGAGTCCGGCCGGAGCGCCTGGAGGGGCTGCGCTTCGACTCGATGCGGGCCATCATCATCGGCGCCGAGCGGGTCGACCCGGAGGTCCTGGAGGACTTCCACGCGCTGATGGGCCCGCACGGCCTGGACCGCGGCTCCCTGCTGCCGGCGTACGGCGGGGCGGAGGCGACCCTCGCGGTGACCGGTCTCGCGCCCGGCGCGGGGTGGACGATCGCCTCGCCGGACGAGGGCGACGCGTCGGCGCTGGCCGGCACCGCCGTCGTCGGCTGCGGCACGCCGCTGGAGAACCGCACGGTCTCGATCGTCTCCGAGGACGGCGAGGAGCTGCCCGACGGGCAGGTCGGCGAGGTCGTCGTCACCGGCGTCTCGATCGCGAGCGGGTACGTCGGCGACACCAGCTCGGCGTCCGGTACGGCGCTCGGCGAGGCCGGGCTGCACACCGGCGACGCGGGCTTCGTGCGGGACGGGCAGCTGTACGTGATCGGCCGGCTCGGCGACGGGCTCAAGGTGAGCGGCAAGATGGTCTTCGCCGAGAGCCTGGAGACGCTGCTGCACCAGCGGGGGATCCCGGACCGGCAGGTCGCGGTCCTGCTCGGGGTGCGCGACGGCGTGCCGACCGGTGTCGCCGTCTTCGGCAACGTACGGCCCGGCTGGCGCGAGGCGGCCCACGAGGTGCTGTCCGAGTGGCTGGGCGACGCCCGGCTGCTCGGGGTCGAGGTCGGGCGGGGCGGCATCGAGGTCACCTCCAGCGGCAAGCCCCGCCGCCGTGTGATGTGGAAGGCCCTCTGCGCGGGTCGGTACGAGACGTCCACGTCACCGCTGACCGCGGGGTAGCCGTCCGGACAGAATCCGGCACTGCCCCGCCGGGGGCCGGCGCGCGATCCGCGCCGGCCCCCTGTGGCGTTCCCGGGGCCGGCCCGTGGAGGCGTCCGCATGGCCGGCCGGCCGTGTGAGGGCATGCGAAAGGGGTGCCGCGCGCCCCCCGGGAAGGGATCGCGCGGCACCCGTGGCGGATGGCGCCGGCCGGTGGCTCAGCGCAGCTGCATCTCCTCCGAGCGGACCAGGTTCTCGGCGATCAGCAGCTCCTTGACCTTGTCCGAGAGCATGCCCAGCTGGCGCAGGATGTGGATGATCTGCTGGAAGAGCATCTGGCGGTACGCCGCCATCATCGGGTTGTGGCGGGCGAAGAGCAGCCCGCGCTCGACGTCCAGGTCCATCCGCTCCCAGATCTCGCGGAGCATGAACCGGCGCGACATCAGCCGGATGGCCTCCAGGAGGAAGTCCTCGCGGTCCTTCAGCTCGGCCGAGGTGACGTCCGCGTACATGCCGTTGAGGGCGGAGACGCCGAACGCGATGTGACGGGCCTCGTCCTGCGCGACCATCCGCGTGATCTGCCGGATGATCGGGTCGCCGAAGCTGCTGCTGGCGAGCCGCAGCGCGGTGATCGCCAGGCCCTCCACGACGACCTGCATGCCGAGGTAGACGATGTCCCAGCGGGACTCCGACAGAAGGTCCTGGAGCAGGGTCTTCAGGCCGGGGTTGATCGGGTAGACGACGCCGAGCTTCTCGTCGACGTACTTGGCGAACGCCTCCACGTGCCGGGCCTCGTCGGCGACCTGGGAGGCGGCGTACGTCTTGGCGTCGATGTCCGGCACGGTCTCCACGAGGCGCGCGGTGGTGACGAGCGCGCCCTGCTCACCGTGGAGGAACTGGCTGCACATCCACGCCTGGTACTCCCAGCGGAAGTCGGTCAGCATGTGGTGCGGCACGGGGCTGTCCTCGCCGACGACGAAGGAGGCGAGCTTCGCGCCGTTCTCCTCGGTCAGCGGGGCACCGAACTGGATGTCGTGGTTCCAGTCGATGTCGGTGGCGGCGTTCCACTGCGAGACCTTGTTCTTCTCGTAGAGGCTCCACACACGGCTGTCTCGGTTTCCGTAGTTCCAGTTCATGCACGCCTTGAACACCGCGTCGACTTCCATGAGTTCGGCGGCGACGGAGTCCAGGGTGAAGAACGTCGCTGCGGACGCCTCATCGGGAACAGTGGTCATGGCAGGAGTGTGCGACGCGGCCTCCGCCCCCCTCCAGGAACCGGCGAGGCAACTAGGCGGCAGCCCGGTTGCCGGTGCCTGTGCCTGGTCCCGCGCCCGCCTCCTGCCCACGATGTGCGCAACGGGCCGCCGCCCCCAGCGGGCGCCGGCCGGAGCGCAGACGAGGAAATCGGGGGAGCGGATGGGCACCTACGCCGCGGAACTCGCCACGGAGCCCGCCCCGGCGGGCGGACCGGGGCCCGGGGTCGCGGACGCGCCGCCGCACCGGCACGGCGGGGACGCCGCCGGCGCGGCGGGCCGCCCGTGGATCGTCGGCCGGGTCGGCGGCCCCGAGGACCGGCTGCGGCTGCTCTGCCTGCCCCAGGCCGGCGGCAGCACGGGCTCGTTCGCGCCCTGGCGGCTGGCCATGGGGCTGCCCGGCTTCGAGCTGGCCACCGTGGAACTGCCGGGCCGGGGCGTGGGCAGCGGGGAAACGATGCCCGACACCCTCGAAGAGCTGGCCGACGCCGTGATCGACGGTGTGCGGGACGAGCTGGACATGCCGTACGCGCTGTTCGGCCACAGCTTCGGCGCGCTCCTCGGCCACCGGATCGCGGTCCGGGTGGCGGAGCGCGGCCTGCGCCCGCCGTCCGCGCTCGTGGTGTCCGCCTCGCGGGCGCCGCACGCCCCGGTGCGCAAGCGCGTCTCGCACCTGGACGACGCGGGGCTGCTGGCGTGGCTGGAGGGGTTCGGCGGCTTCCCGCCGGAGCTGTCCCGCTACCCCGCCTACCTGACGTACGCGCTGCGCACCGTCCGCCGCGACCTGGCCCTGGTCGAGGAGTACCGGCCCGCCGCCGCCGTCCCGGTCGGCTGCCCGCTGCACGTGTTCGGCGGGGCCGAGGACCCGCTGGTGGGCGCGGAGCAGCTGGAGCTGTGGCGGGAGTGCGCCGCGGGCGGGTTCACCTCGCGGCTGCTGCCCGGCGGGCACGACTACCTGTTCACCGGCGCGGCGGCGATGACCGCCGCGCTGGCCGCGACGCTGCTCTGACGGCACCGGCGCCGGCCCGGCGCCCCGGCCGGCCCCGCCACGGGGCACCGGCTCCGCCGCTCATTCCCAGGGAGTTGGAAGAGTTGAACGATCTGACCGGCATAGTCGTCTTCGAGGCCGCCGGCGCGGGCCTGGAGTCCTACACCAAGGACCACGCCGCCGAGATCGGCGCGGCCGTCGCCGAGGCGGGCGCGGTCCTGGTCCGCGGGGCCGTCGCCGACGGGGCGGAGGAGTTCGGGCGGGCGCTGAAGCGGCTCGGCTTCGACCCGCTCCAGTACACGGAGCGCTCCACCCCGCGCAGCGAGGTCGGGGACGGTGTCTTCACGTCGACGGAGTACCCGGCGCGCGAGATCATCCCGCAGCACTGCGAGTCCTCGTACGCGGGGGCGTGGCCGGGGCGGCTCGCGTTCTTCAGCGCCGTGCCGGCGCTGACCGGCGGGGCGACGCCGATCACGGACGTGACGCGGGTGCTCGACGACATCCCGGCCGCGGTGGTCGAGGAGCTGGAGCGGCGCGGTCTCATGTACGTGCGGAACTACGGCAGCGGCGCCGGTCTGGACTGGCGGGACGCCTTCCAGACCGAGGACCGGGCCGAGGTCGACCGGTTCTGCGCGGCGGCCGGCATGGAGTGGGCGTGGCTGGAGGACGACTGCCTGCGGACGGTGCGCCGGGCGCCCGCGCTCGCGGTGCACCCGCGCACCGGCCGCCGGCTGTGGTTCAACCACCTGGTGCTGTTCCACCAGTCGTCGCTGCCGGGCAGCCTGCGCGAGGACCTGGTGGCGGTGCTGGGCGAGGACGGGCTGCCGAACGACGTGCTGTTCGGGGACGGCGAGCCGATCCCGGACGCCCTGGTGGCGGAGGTCCGGGAGGCGTTCGGCCGGCGGACGCAGCGCTTCGACTGGGAGCTCCACGACCTGATGGTGATCGACAACATGCGCTGGTCGCACGGGCGTGAGGCGTTCACCGGGGAGCGCCGGGTGCTGGTCTCGATGACGGACCTGATCACCCGCGACTGAGTCGCGGGCGGGCCGGCTCCCCCGCGCCCCGGTCCCGGACGGGCCCCTTCCTGCCCCCCGCGCCCCGGTCCCGGACGGACCAGATCCCGGCCGACCCGGTCCCGGACGGACCAGATCCCGGGCGACCGGGTCCCGGACGGATCCGATCCCGCGTGACCGGGTCGCGGACGGGCTGATTCCGGCCGCCCGGATCGCGACCGGGCCGGGCTCGGCCGGAAGTTGCCGGTCGTGTGCCTGGTCCCTGCCTCCGGCCGCACGGAAGCATCGCCGGTGCCGAGGCGGCGGCCTTCCCCCCTCCCCCGCCCGCCGACCCCCTGCCACCCGCCCTGCGCGCCCCTGCGCAGCCGAGCCCCGCCCGCGTCCGGGGAGGACCTCCAGTGAACGAAGAGACCCAGTCGCCGATCGAGTCAGCTCTGCCCCTGACCCCGCTCCAGCAGGGCATGCTCTTCCACGCGCTGTACGACACCGAAGCGGTGGACGTGTACACCATCCAGGCGGCCTTCGAGCTGCACGGGGAGGTCTCGGCCGAGCGGCTGCGCGCCGCCTGCGCGGGCACCCTGGCCCGGCACCCCGTCCTGCGGACCGGATTCCGCGTGCGGGCCAACGGGCAGCCGGTGCAGCTGGTGCGGCGCACGGTGACGACGCCGTGGACCGAGCTCGACCTGTCGGACCGCGCCGGCGCGGCACGGCAGGCGGCGCTGCTCGCGTTCTTCGAGGAGGACCGGCTGCGCCGCTTCGACATGGCGGCGCCCCCGCTGATGCGCTTCACCCTGATCCGGCTGGCCGAGAAGCGGCACGCCCTTGCCCTGACATACCATCACATTCTGTTGGACGGCTGGTCGTTGCCGCTGGTCATCCGTGACCTGTGCACGCTGTACGCCGACCCCTCGGGCGCCTCCCTCGCGCCGGCCACCCCGTTCCCCGACTATCTGCGCTGGCTCGGCCGGCAGGACGGCGACACCGCCCGCAAGGCGTGGCAGGAGGCCCTGCACGGGCTTGAGGAGCCGACCCTGGTGGCGCCCGGCGCGGCGCCCGCGGGCGCCGGGGCCATGCCGGCGATGGTGCCGCTGACGCTGTCGGAGGAGGCCACGGAGGCGCTGACGGCGACGGCGCGGGCCCACGGCCTCACGCTCAACACCGTGGTGCAGGGCGCCTGGGCGCTGCTGCTCTCCCTGCTGACCGGCCGGGACGACGTGGTCTTCGGGCAGACCGTGCACGGCCGGCCCGCCGAACTGCCGGGCGCCGACGCGATGGTGGGCCTGGTCATGAACGCCGTACCGGTACGGGTGCGGATCGCGCCCGGCGAGTCGCTCGCCACGCTCTTCTCCCGGGTGCAGGCCGAACAGCTGGCGCTCGGCCCGCACCAGCACCTGGGCCTCGACGAGGTGCAGCGGCTGGCCGGACTCGGCGCCCTGTACGACACCTCCACCGGCTTCGGCAACGCCCCCTCCGACTGGGCGTCCATGGCCGAGATCGCCCCCGGCCTGCGGCTCAGCCCGCTCGCCGAGGACGATGCGCCGGAAGGGGAGCGCGACGGCGACGAGCAGCGGATCAGCGGCTCGACGCACTACCCGCTGAGCGTGGTCGCCGTCCCCGGCGCCCGGCTCCGCCTCGAACTCAACCACCGCGCCGACGTGTTCGACACCGCGCGGGTGGAGATGGTCGCCTCCCGGCTGCGGCTGCTGCTCGACACCTTCACCCGCGCCCCCGGCACCCCCGTGGCGCAGGTCCCGCTGCTGACCGAGGAGGAGCGGCACCGGGTCCTGGAGACCTGGGGCCGCCGGCCGGGGTCCGCCGGCGCGGCTCCGGAGGCGGGGGAAACGATTCTGGGCCGCTTCGCCGAGCAGGTCCTGCTCCGCCCGGAGGCCCCGGCGGTGGCCGACGCCCGCGGTTCCCTCACGTACCGGGAGCTGGACACGGCCGCGAACCGGCTGGCCCGGCTGCTGCTGCACCGCGGGGTGCGGCCCGGCGACCCGGTCGCCGTCGCCATGCCGCGCGGCACCGAACTGATCGTCTCGCTGCTCGCGGTGGTGCGGACGGGCGCGTACTACGTGCCGGTCGACCTCTCCCACCCGGCGGAGCGCATCACCTTCGTCCTGGAGGACGTCGAGCCGCGCGTCGTGCTGTGCGCCGACACCTCCCACCCGGCGCTCGCCGGACACCCGGCGCCGCTCCCGCTGGGCGACCCGGCGGTCCAGGCCGAGCTGCTGCTGATGCCGGACACCGCGCCCTCGGAGGCCGAGCGCGGCCGCCCGGCGCGGCCCGAGGACCTCGCGTACGTCATCTACACCTCGGGCTCCACCGGCCTGCCCAAGGGCGTGGCCGTGGAGCACCGGACGGTGCAGAGCTACCTGGCGTTCGCCCGCGCCGCCTACCCCGGCCTCGCGGCCGAGGCCCTGGTGCACTCGCCGCCGTCCTTCGACCTGACCGTCACCGGCATCTTCGGCCCGCTCACCGCCGGCGGTCTGGTGCGGGTCATCGACCTGGAGGACGACCACCAGGCGGACGCCGCCCTCGACCTGCGGACGCCGCCCGCGTTCGTGAAGGCCACCCCGAGCCACCTGCCGATCCTGGACGCCTCGGAGGAGACGTTCTCGCCGACCGGCGAACTGGTCCTCGGCGGCGAGCAGCTGACCGGCGAGGCGCTGGCGTCGTGGCGGGAGCTGCACCCCGGCGTGACGGTGGTCAACGAGTACGGTCCGACCGAGGCGACCGTGGGCTGCATGGAGTACCGCCTCGCACCGGGCGACCCGCTGCCCACCGGCCCGGTGCCGATCGGCGGCCCCGTGCCGGACGCCCGGATCCACGTCCTCGACGGCTTCCTGCGCCCCGTGCCGGCCGGCGTGCCCGGTGAGATCTACATCGGCGGGGAGGTGCTCGCCCGCGGCTACCTCAACCGGCCGGGGCTCTCCTCCACCCGGTTCGTCGCCGACCCGTTCGGCGCGCCCGGCGCCCGCATGTACCGCACCGGCGACGTCGCCTGGTGGCGGCCCGACGGCGTGCTGGTCTACGGCGGCCGGGTGGACGACCAGGTGAAGATCCGCGGCTACCGGATCGAGCTCGGCGAGGTGGAGAGCGCCCTCGGCGCCGACCAGGCGGTGGCCAGGGCCGCGGTCGCGGTCCGCCCCGACCGGCGCGGCCGGGCCCGGCTCGTGGCGTACGTGGTGCCGGCGGCGGGCCGGGACGCGGAGCTCCCCGGTCTGGCGGAGCGCACCGCGCGCAGGCTGCCCGCCTACATGGTCCCGGCGGCCTTCGTCCCGCTGGCCGACCTGCCCGTGACCCGCAACGGCAAGGTGGACCGCGGAGCGCTGCCCGCGCCCGGACCCGAGCACGAGCAGGAGCCGGTACGGGCCCCGGGCGGCGCCCCCACCGGGGCGGAGGAGCCGCGCGAGCAGCCCCCGGTCACCGCCGAGGAGGTGCCGAGGCAGCGCACGGCCGAGCGGGAGGAACCCTCGCAGCGCACGGCCGGGCGCGAGGAGCCGTCGCAGCGCACGGCCGGGCGGGAGGAGCCGCGCCGGGAGTCCGCCGGCCGGACCGCCCCGCCCCGGGCCGAGGAGGAGCCGGCCCCGTCGGTGCGGGAGACCCTCTCGCGCCTCTTCGGCCAGGTGCTCCACCTGGACGAGGCGGCCGACGGCGACGACTTCTTCACCCTCGGCGGCGACTCCATCACCGCCATCCAGCTCGTCGCCCGCGCCCGCAAGGCCGGCATCCGCCTCACCCCGAAGCACATCTTCACCCACCGCACCGCCTCCGCCCTCGCCGACTTCCTCCAGCAGAACGCCCCCACCCCGCCGGCCGCGGACCGGGCGGAGGCGCCGCGCGCGAAGGACGCCCCGGGCGGGCAGGGCGAGCAGGCGGGGAAGGCCGAGAAGTCCGAGAAGTCCGAGAAGTCCGAGAGCGGGAACGACAGGGAGATCATCTCCACCCTGCGCGAGCTCTTCGGCCAGGTCCTCAACCTGGACGACGCGGCCGACGGCGACGACTTCTTCACCCTCGGCGGCGACTCCATCACCGCCATCCAGCTCGTCGCCCGCGCCCGCAAGGCCGGCATCCGCCTCACCCCGAAGCACATCTTCACCCACCGCACCGCCTCCGCCCTCGCCGACTTCCTCCAGCAGAACGCCCCCACCCCGCCCCCGGCCCCGTCCCCGTCCACGACCACGTCCAGCCCGGCGGCCGACACCGCGCCCCGGAGGACGGCCGCCGCCCCCCGCCCGCCGCGGCAGGACGGACCGCCCGCCGAGTCCGTGCCCGCGACGCCGATCATGCGCTGGCTGCACGAGAGCGGCGGCGCCGTCGACGCCTTCCACCAGTCGACGCTGCTGCGCGTACCTCCGGGCCTCGGCATCGACCATCTGACCGCCGCCGTACAGGCCATGACGGAGCGTCACCAGTCGCTGCGCGGCCGTCTCGACGAGACCGGCGGCCTGGTCGTGGAGCCGGTCGACGAGGCCGCGATCCGCGAGGCGGTGCGCCGCGTCGACGTCACCGGGCTGACCGAGGAGGCGCTGCGCGCCACGCTCACGGTCCACGCCCGGCAGGACGCCGCCGCCCTCGCGCCCCGTCGCGGGGCGATGGTCCGGGCGACCTGGTTCGACCTCGGCCCCGCCCGGCCCGGCCGGCTCCTCGTCACCATCCACCACCTCGCCGTGGACGCCGTCTCCTGGCGGATCCTCCTCACCGACCTGTACACGGCCTGGCGGAGCGTCGCCTCGGGCGCCGCGCCCGCCCTCGAACCGGTGCCGTGCCCGCTGGGCGAGTGGAGCCGGCGCCTCGACGCCGCCGCCCACAGCCCCGAGGTGCTGCGGGAGCTCCCGTACTGGCGGCGGACGCTCGGCGCGGGCTCCGTACCGCTCAGCGAGGCCCGCCTCTCCCCCGCCCACGACATCTACGCGACGGCCGGCGAGCTCGTCCTCACCCTGCCGTCCGAGCTGACCTCGCCGCTGCTGACGTCGGTGCCCGCCGCCTTCGGCGTGCGGACCGTCGACGTGCTGCTCACCGGCCTGGCCCTCGCGGTCTCCGCCTGGCGCGGGACCGGCGCCGACGGCGGCACCGCCGTGCTCATCGACGTGGAGGGGCACGGCCGCGAGCCGCTCGACGACACCACCGACCTGTCGGCCACCGTCGGCTGGCTCACCTCGATGTACCCGGTCCGCGTCGACGCCGGGACCGGCGGCTGGACGGCGGACGGCGACCCGGCCGACCCGCGGCTCGGCGCCGCCGTGCGCCGGGTCGCCGCCCAGCTGGCCGAGGTGCCGGAGAGCGGCATCGGCTTCGGACTGCTGCGCCACCTCAACCGGGAGACGGCCGCCGAGCTCGCCGCCTGCCCCGCCCCCCAGATCGGCTTCAACTACCTGGGCAGGCAGGGCGGTTCCGAGGACGGCGACGAGGACTGGAGCGTGGCGCCCGAGGCGGACGCGCTGCCCCTCGGCGCCGACCCCCGGATGCCCATGACGCACGTCGTCGAGGTCAACGCGGCCATCGACGACTCCCCGACCGGCCCCCGGCTCGTCGCCCACTGGCTCTGGGCCCGGCTCCACCTGACCGACGCCGAGACCGCCGAACTGGGCCGGCTGTGGTCCGCGGCGCTCCGCGCGCTCACGGAGCACGCGGAGACGGTACGCGCCCGGCGGCTGCCGTCCGGCACCGTCGAGGCGGACCCCGCGGAGCTCGCGCGGCTCACCGCCCGCACCGGCCTGCCGGTCGCCCGGGTGCTGCCGATGACCCCGCTCCAGGAGGGCCTGCTCTTCCACGCCCGGTACGACAGCCGGAACCTCGACGTCTACACCGTGCAGATGGTCCTGGAGGTCCAGGGCGACCTGGAGCCGGACCGGGTGCGGGCGGCCTGCGACGCGCTGCTGCGCCGCCACCCGATGCTCCGGGCCGGCTTCGTCCAGCTCCGCTCCGGCGAGCCGGTGCAGGCGATCCCCGCCGAGGCCCGGATGCCCTGGCACCGGCACGACCTGACCGGCCTCGACCCGGCCGAGCGGGACGACCGGCTCGCCGCGCTCCTCGACGAGGACCGGCACCACCGCTTCGACCCGGCCCGCCCGCCGCTGATGCGGTGCACCCTGATCGACCTGGCCCCGCGCCGCCGGCAGCTCGTCCTGACCCTCCACCACCTGCTGGTCGACGGCTGGACCACCGCGCTCGTCCTCCGCGACCTGCTCGCCCTGTACGACGACCCGGCCGGCACCGCCCTGCCCACCCCGCCGGAGTACCCCCGGTACCTGTCCTGGCTCGCCGCCCAGGACCCGGCCGAGGTCCTGTCGGCCTGGTCCGCGGCGCTCGCCGGACTGCGGGAGCCCACCCTGCTCGCCGCGCCCGAGGAGACCGCCCGGGTCCGGGCGCTGCCCCGGACGACGGTCGTCGAACTCTCCGAGGAGCGGACCGCGGCCCTGCACGCGGCCGCCCGCGCCCACGGCGTCACCGTGAACACCCTGGTCAGGGCCGCGTGGGCGCTCTGCCTGCACCGGCGGACCGGCAGCCACGACCTCGTCTTCGGCGCGACGGTCTCCGGCCGGCCCGCGGAACTGCCCGAGGTCGAGGACATGGTGGGCCAGTTCATCAACACCCTGCCGGTACGCGTGCGGCTCCAGCCGCAGGAGACCGTCGCGGCGCTCCTCGCCCGGCTCCAGGAGGAGCACGCCGAGCTGCTGCCGTACCACCACGTGCCGCTGCCGGACGTGCAGCGGGCCGCCGGTCTGGGGCCGCTCTTCGACACCTGCGTGGTCTTCGAGAACTTCCCGGGCGCCGAGGAGCTGCCGGCCGACCCCGACGACACCCTGCGCCTGGTGGAGGTCTCGGGCCACGACGCGTACCACTACCCGCTGAAGCTGATGGTGGTGCCCGGCGACCGGCTGCGCCTGGAGCTCGGCCACCGTCCCGACCTCGTCGGGGAGGAGGTCGCCGGGGAGGTCGCCGGCCTGCTGCGGGAACTGCTCGACGGCCTGCCCGACGCCATGACGGAACCGGTCCAGCGCTTCCTGGCACCGGAGCCCGACCCGCACGGCGCCCTGCTCGGGCGGGTGGCGGAGCTGGTCGCCGAGGTCCTCGGCAGGAACGCCGTCCGCGGCGACGAGGACATCTTCGACCTGGGCTGCGACTCGCTGGTCGCGCTGCGCCTCGCCGGCCGCCTGGAGGCCGAGCTCGGCCACCCGGTCGACGTCGCCGCCGTCTACCGCGCCCGCACGGCCCGCGCCCTGGCCGCGGCCCTGGCCCGCCCCCGTACCGCCTGAACACCACCGCCGACACCACCGCCGACCCCGTCACAGAGACCGACGACAAGGACGAGAACGCCATGACCAACCCGTTCGACAACGAGGACGGCACCTTCCTGGTGCTGGTCAACGACGAGCGCCAGCACTGCCTGTGGCCCGCCTTCGCCGTGGTGCCGCCCGGCTGGAACGTCGTCGTCACCGAGACCGACCGCAAGAGCTGCCTCGAATACATCGAGACGCACTGGACCGATATGCGACCGGCGAGCCTCGCCGACGCCGTCTGACCGATCCGCCGGGGTGCGCCCCGCCGTCAAGGAGCCACACACGCCATGCAGCGCATCATGCTCAAGTCCAAGATCCACCGCGCCACCGTCACCGAGGCCAACCTCAACTACATCGGTTCCGTGACGGTCGACCGCGACCTGATGGAGGCCGCGGACCTGCTCGTG
Source organism: Streptomyces sp. NPDC085460 (assembly GCF_044541975.1). NCBI lineage: Bacteria > Bacillati > Actinomycetota > Actinomycetes > Kitasatosporales > Streptomycetaceae > Streptomyces > Streptomyces sp. NPDC085460. The sequence goes on along the minus strand of NZ_JBITTO010000002.1, from coordinate 555,795 downwards.
GGCGAGCAGGTCCACATCGTCAACATCAACAACGGCGCCCGGCTGGAGACGTACGTCATCGAGGGCGAGCGCGGCTCCGGCGTCATCTGCCTCAACGGAGCCGCCGCCCGGCTGGTCGCCCCCGGCGACCTGGTCATCCTCATCGGCTACGCCTCGGTCGACGACGAGGAGGCCGAGAAGCTGGAGCCGAAGGTCGTCTTCGTCGACGAGCAGAACCGGCCCCTGAAGCTGGGTTCCGACCTCTCCTCCTGATCCACGGCGCGTCGTCCGGCGGGCCGGTCCCCGATCCCTGTCCCTTCTCCTGCACACCCCCCACCTCTTGCTCCCCGTCCGCACCCCACAGACAGGCAGCCACCCATGCAGCAGAACTTTCCCCAGGTCAACTCGTGGAACGAGTGGGACCCCCTCCAGGAGATCGTGGTCGGCTCCGCCGACGACGCCCAGTTCGAACCCGTGGAGCCCGGCAGCCGGCCCGGCATCCGGAACCGCCCCGACACCCCCTTCCCCACCGGCCCGAAGTCCAAGGAGGCCATCGACCTGGCCAACGAGGAGCTGGCCGGTCTGGTGAAGGTGCTCGAAAGCCAGGGCATCACGGTCCGCAGGCCCGACACCCACGACTTCTCCGCCCCGGTGAGCACGCCCGACTTCGAGGTGGAGAACCAGTACTGCGCGGTCTGCCCGCGTGACGTGATGATCACCCTGGGCAACGAGATCATCGAGGCGACCATGTCGCGCCGGGCCCGGTACTTCGAGTACCAGCCCTACCGCAAGCTGGTCTACGAGTACTGGGACGCCGATCCGCGCGTGCAGTGGACCACGGCGCCGAAGCCGTCGATGGCCGACGGCATGTACCGCGAGGAGTTCTGGGACTGGCCGCTGGAGGAGCGGCACGCGCGGATGCACAGCTTCGAGTTCTGCGTGAACCAGGACGAGGTGATCTTCGACGCGGCCGACATGAGCCGGTTCGGCCGTGACGTCCTCGTCCAGGAGTCGATGACCACCAACCGGGCCGGCGTCCGCTGGCTGAAGCGGCACCTGGAGCCCAAGGGCTTCCGGGTCCACCCGGTCCACTTCCCGCTGGACTTCTTCCCCTCGCACATCGACTGCACCTTCGTGCCGGTGCGCCCGGGGCTGATCCTGACCAACCCGGACCGCCCGCTGCGCGAGGGCGAGGAGCGGATGTTCCTGGAGAACGACTGGAAGCTGGTCGACGTCCCGGAGCCGGTCCTCACCAACGAGGAGATGCCGCAGTACTGCCAGTCGTCGAAGTGGCTGTCGATGAACGTGCTCAGCATCTCGCCGACCAAGGTCATCTGCGAGGAGCAGGAGAAGCCGCTCCAGGACATGCTGGACGGCCTCGGCTTCGAGGTCTTCCCGGTGCCCTTCCGGAACGTCTTCGAGTACGGCGGCTCGCTGCACTGCGCCACCTGGGACGTGCGGCGCGAGGGCGTGCGGGAGGACTACTTCCCGAACCTCGACTACCGCCCCCTCGTCTGACCCCCGCCGCCACCCCGGCCGGGAGACGCCGCACCGGCTGAGACACGCCACCCCGGCCGAGACACACCGCACCGGCCCGTATCCGCTCCGCGCGGATACGGGCCGGTGTGCTGTCCAGGGGCCTAGGAGGCGGCGGACGCCTTTCCGGCCTTCTGACCGGCCTTCTGACCGGCCTTCTCCCCCGCCGCCGCCCCGGCCTCGGCCGGGTCCTCGGGCTGCTCGAAGGAGATGCGGTTCATGTGGCGGTTCATCGACTTCATCAGCGCCCAGACCGCGAGGGCGAGGACCGCGAAGACGACGAAGCCGAGGACGCCCGGCGTCACCTTGTTCTTGTCCAGCTCTTCGGCGGCGAAGGGGACCAGCTGCGTCAGTGCGAGGTGTGCGCTCATGTCAGGCATTGTCGCGGATGCCCGCGAAGAGATCTTCCTCGGGGAGGGAGGTCGGCACCAGCGACTTGCTGAGCTCGTACTCCTCCGTCGGCCAGACCTGCTTCTGGATCTCCATCGGGACCCGGAACCAGCCGCCCTCGGGGTCGATCTGGGTGGCGTGGGCGATCAGCGCCCGGTCACGGGTCTCGAAGAAGTCGGCGCACGGGACGAAGGTGGTCAGCGTCCGCTCCTTGCGCTCGAACTCCTTCCAGCGCTCCAGCCACTCGCCGTACGGGGACTCCAGGCCCCGGTCGAGGAGGGCCTGGTGCAGGGCCTCGGTGCGCGGGCGGTTGAAGCCCTGGTTGTAGTACAGCTTCTGCGGCTCGAAGACCGGGCCGTACTCGGCCTCGGGGAACTTCTCGGCGTCGGCCGCGCCGTCGAAGGCCACCATCGTGATCTTGTGGGTCATGATGTGGTCGGGGTGCGGGTACCCGCCGTTCTCGTCGTAGGTCGTGATGACCTGCGGACGGAAGGAACGGATCTTGCGGACCAGCTCGCCGGCCGCGTGGTCCACGTCCTCCAGGGCGAAGCAGCCCTCGGGGAGCGGCGGCAGCGGGTCGCCCTCGGGCAGGCCGGAGTCGACGAAGCCGAGCCACTCCTGCTCGACGCCCAGGATCTCCCGGGCCTCGTCCATCTCCCTGCGGCGGACCTCGTGGATGTTCTCCTCGATGTAGGGGTCGCCCTGGAGCTTGGGGTTCAGGACCGAGCCGCGCTCGCCGCCCGTGCACGTCACGACCAGGACGTCCACCCCCTCGGACACGTACTTGGCCATGGTCGCCGCGCCCTTGCTCGACTCGTCGTCGGGGTGGGCGTGAACGGCCATCAGGCGCAGCTGCTCAGTCAAGACTCGATCCTCAGTGATTCGACGCGGAGGGTGGTCTCTATAGTGACGGAATCGGGGGGAGGAAAATTCCGCCGCCCCCGCCCCCGAGAGGACCGATACATGAGCGCCGTGCGAGAGCAGCTGCCCGAGGGGCGTTACGGGCGCTCGGCGGACGAGCGGGCCGACCGGAAGCTCCGGATCCTGGGCGCGGTCCTCGGGGTCCTCTTCGTGGCCATGATCGGCTGGTTCGGCTGGCACCACGTGGCCGGCAACAAGATCAGCGCCGAGCTGATCAAGTTCGACGTGGTGAGCGACACCGAGGTGCAGGTGCACCTGGAGATCCGCAAGGACCAGGGCGTCGAGGGCGTGTGCACGCTCCGCTCCCGCGCCGAGGACGGCGCCGAGGTGGCCCGCAAGGACGTCGCCGTCGACGAGCCGGACGGCAGGGTCGACCGCGTGTACTCCCTCCGGACCACCGCCCGCGCCACCAGCGCCGAGCTGATCGGGTGTACGGCGCGGTAGCGGTGGGTAGGTGAGGAAGAGCGAGTTCCGGCGGGTCGCCGCGGTGACCTGGACCGACGCCATCCCGATGGTTTATGTCCTCCCGCTTTCCGCCACTCATTGTTAGGCTCGTGCTTTCGCCCACCCGGGAAGCGAAGGGTTTCCCGCGTAGGGCGATGCTTTGTATTCCCAGTACCTACGAGGAGCACCTGTGACCCAGACCAGCGACAACGTCACCTGGCTCACCCAGGAGGCGTACAACAAGCTCAAGGACGAGCTTGAGTACCTGTCTGGTCCCGCGCGTACCGAGATCGCCGCGAAGATCGCCGCCGCGCGCGAGGAGGGCGACCTGCGCGAGAACGGCGGGTACCACGCGGCCAAGGAGGAGCAGGGCAAGCAGGAGCTCCGGGTCCGCCAGCTCACCCAGCTGCTGCAGAGCGCGAAGGTCGGCGAGGCCCCGGCGGACGACGGCGTCGTCGAGCCCGGCATGGTCGTGACGATCGCCTTCGACGGCGACGAGTCCGACACCATGACCTTCCTGCTCGCCTCCCGCGAGTACGCGAGCGGTGACATCGAGACCTACTCCCCGCAGTCGCCGCTCGGCGTCGGCGTGAACGGCAAGAAGGCCGGCGACGACGCCGAGTACGAGCTGCCGAACGGCAAGAAGGCCATGGTGAGGATCCTCAGCGCGAAGCCGTACACCGGCTGAGCCCCTCTCCTTCCGCACACGACGGAGGGCCGGTCCCCACGGGGACCGGCCCTCCGTCGTTCCCGGGCTCGGCAGCGCCGGGCCCGTGGATCACGGCGCCTCGGGTGCCTTCGCCACCCCGATCGGGCAGGAGACGCCGGTGCCGCCGATGCCGCAGTAGCCGGCCGGGTTCTTGTCCAGGTACTGCTGGTGGTACGCCTCCGCCGGGTAGAAGGGGCGGTCGGCGGCCGGGAGGACCGTGGTGGTGATCTCGCCGTAGCCGGAGGCCGTGAGGACCTTCTGGTAGGCGGCGCGGGACGCCTCGGCGGTCTCCGCCTGGGCCGGGGAGTGGGTGTAGACGGCGGAGCGGTACTGGGTGCCCACGTCGTTGCCCTGGCGGAAGCCCTGCGTCGGGTCGTGGGACTCCCAGAACAGCTTCAGCAGGGACTCGTACGAGACCTTCGACGGGTCGAACACGACCCGGACGACCTCGGTGTGCCCGGTGAGGCCCGAACAGACCTCCTCGTACGTCGGGTGGGGCGTGTGGCCGCCCTGGTAGCCGGCGAGCGTCGTCCAGACGCCGTCGGTCTGCCAGAACTTCCGCTCGGCGCCCCAGAAGCAGCCGAGGCCGAAGTCGGCGGTCTCCAGACCCTCCGGGTACGGCCCGAGCAGCGGGTTGCCGAGCACCGTGTGGCGCTCGGGGACGGAGAACTCCGGCTCCGGGCGGCCGCGCAGGGCCTGCTCCGGCGTGGGCAGGACGGGGGTGCGGGACAGGAACATGCGACATCTCTCCTCGACGCGGTTCGGCAGTCCTCACAACGCCGGCGCGCCTCCCCCTGTTCCCCGCGCCGCCGGGCCGGTCACCGCCGGAGGGTGGCCGGGCTGCCGCCGTTCGCCTCGTACCCGGCGACCGCCAGGTTGCGGTGGAGGGTGTAGTCGGCGGCCGGGTCGCCGCTGAGCGTCCACGGGACCGCGCCCACGTGTCCGTCGACGTGGACCAGCAGGTGCATGGCCTCGGCCCAGCGCTCGCCCCGGACCAGGAACCACACCAGCAGGTGGCGCACGTGCGCGAGCATCGGGTCGTCGGCGCGGGCCGAGTGCACCGCGTACAGCGCGCCCTCCATCGCCTTGCTCACCACGGCCGTCCGGTAGAAGTCCTGCACCAGCACCACGTCCGGCACGTGCTCGAAGACCGCGAAGAGCGGCAGCGCGGCGAGCAGCGAGCCCTGCGGGGCGCGCGCGGCGGCGGTGGTGGCGAAGTGGTCGGCCTCCTCGCGCGAGCCGTGCCACTTCTCGCACCAGTAGTGCAGCGCCGCCAGATGCGCGCCCATGTGCTGCGGGGCCCGGTCGATGACCTTCGCCCACACCTGGTCGAACTGCTCGTGGCTGTAGCCGAGCCCGCGGGCCACCGCGAGCTGCGTGATGTACGGGACGGGGTCGCCGGGCGCGAGCAGCGCGGCCTCGTCGGCGACCTTCCGGGCCTCCTCCAGGATGATCCGGAAGTCGTCGGAGCCGGCCGCCGAGGAACGCCACGCCTGCTGCGCCAGGAACTCCGCGTGCACGGCCGCCGCGCCCGCGTCCTTCGGCGCGTCCGAGCGCCAGGCGCGCAGCCAGGCGCCGCCGACGCCGGGCTTCTCCGCGAGCTCCAGGGAGGCCGCGCCGGCGAACGCCTGGACGCGCTGCCAGCGCACCTCGCCCTCCTTGGGCGTGCCGGCGAGGAGCTGGGCGGCGGCCCGCCAGTCCTGGGTGGCCTGGACGACGTCGAGGACGTCGAGGAGATCGTGGTCCGGGCCGGGGAGCCGCACGTCCAGGTCCTCCTGGCGGACGAACCCGTACGCCTCCGGGTCGGCGGCGTCGGGCGTGCCGGGCGCGACCTGCCGGATGCCGCCGGAGCGCCGGCGCAGCATGTAGGGGCCGAGGACGCCGAAGAGCAGGCCCAGGGCGATCAGGAACCAGAGAATCTCCATGTGTCCATTGTCCAGGACACCGTCGTGGACGAATCGCGGCGGTGGGCGGGCCCCGGCACTACGCTCCTGACCATGAGCGACCAGCACAGTCACCAGAACTTCGAGACCCGCGCCATCCACGCGGGCAACACCGCCGACCCGCTGACCGGCGCGGTCGTCCCGCCCATCTACCAGGTGTCCACCTACAAGCAGGACGGTGTGGGCGGGCTTCGCGGCGGCTACGAGTACAGCCGCAGCGCCAATCCGACCCGTACCGCCCTGGAGGAGAACCTGGCGGCGCTGGAGGGCGGCCGGCGCGGCCTCGCCTTCGCGTCCGGGCTCGCCGCCGAGGACTGCCTGCTCCGCACGCTGCTCGCCCCGGGCGATCACGTGGTCATCCCGAACGACGCGTACGGCGGCACCTTCCGGCTCTTCGCCAAGGTGGTGCAGCGGTGGGGCGTCGACTTCTCCGTCGCGGACACCTCGGACCTCGCGTCGGTGCGGGGCGCGCTCAACGAGCGGACGAAGCTGATCTGGGTCGAGACCCCGTCGAACCCGCTGCTCGGCATCACCGACATCGAGGCGGTCGCGGGCGTGGCCCGGCAGGCGGGGGTGAAGCTGGTCGTCGACAACACCTTCGCGTCGCCCTACCTCCAGCAGCCGCTGGCGCTCGGCGCGGACGTCGTCGTGCACTCCCTCACCAAGTACATGGGCGGCCACTCGGACGTCGTCGGCGGCGCGCTGATCGCGGCCGACGCGGAGCTGGGCGAGGAGCTGGCGTACCACCAGAACGCGATGGGCGCGGTGGCCGGTCCGTTCGACTCGTGGATCGTGCTGCGCGGCATCAAGACGCTCGCGGTCCGGATGGACCGGCACAGCGAGAACGCGACGAGGGTCGCGGACTTCCTGACCCGGCACCCGAAGGTGACGCAGGTGCTCTACCCGGGTCTGGCCGAGCACCCGGGCCACGAGATCGCGGCGAAGCAGATGCGGTCCTTCGGCGGCATGATCTCCTTCCGCGTCGAGGGCGGCGAGGAGGCGGCGGTCGGCGTCTGCGACCGGGCGAAGCTCTTCACGCTCGGCGAGTCGCTGGGCGGCGTCGAGTCGCTGATCGAGCACCCGGGCCGGATGACGCACGCGAGCGTCGCCGGCTCCGCCCTGGAGGTCCCCGCGGACCTGGTCCGCCTCTCGGTGGGCATCGAGAACGCGGACGACCTGATCGCGGACCTGCGCGAGGCGCTGGGCTGAGGTGTCCGTCCGGGGCCCGGGTGCGGCGGCCGGCCGTACCCGGGCCCTCGGCGGGTGCTCAGGTGCCGGGCAGGGCGTCCTTCAGGCCCGCTCGGACCTCCTCGCGCAGTTCCGGGGTGTCCGTGTGCTCGTGCACGGAGACCGCGTGCTCGGTGGCGGCGCGGACGACTTCCTCCTCCTCGCCCGAGATGTAGAGCGAGCAGCCCGACACGCTCGGCGCGTCCCGGCAGTCGGCGGCTTTCCTGGTCATGTCGGCCTCCTGCGATCTCCTGCGACGGTGTTCCGGCCGGCCCCTCCTTCCAGGCTAGGGCCGCCGTCACGGCCCGGCGAACGGCGGGGTGGTGGCGGCCGGCGGCGGCTCCCAGGGCCGGGCCTCCGCCGCCCAGACGGTGAAGGCGAGCGCCGCGAGCCCGGCCAGCGCGGCGACGGTCCTGCGGACCGCCCGTTCCCGGCGCCGCACCCGGCCGCCGCGCGCCGCCGCCCGCGCGCCGAGGCCGGCCGGGACCGGCGGATGCGGGGTGTCGAGCAGCCGCCGGACGGCCGCCTCCTTGTCACCGTGCCTCACGCCGCCGCCTCCCCGTACGCCGGTCTCACCACGCCGCCGCCTTCGCATACGCCGCTCTCCGCCGCCGCCTCCCCGTACGCCGGTCTCACGCCGCCTCCCGTGTTCGGGTGGTTGCTCGGGTGGAGCGGAGCCGGGCCACGGCGCGGGCGTACACCGCGCGGATACGGGCCTCCGGGAGGCCGAGCAGCGCGGCGGTCTGCTCCTCGGACACTCCCTCGTACAGGCGCAGCACCAGCACCAGCCGTTCCCGGGGCGTGAGGACGCCGAGGACCCCGCCGCGGCCGGCCCGGTGCCGCCAGGCGGTGCGGGCGAAGCGCAGGGCGAGCTCGTCCCGGGTGAGCGCGTACGGGTCCTCGTCGCCGCCCCGGTCGCGGACCGCGTAGGCGTGCGCGAGGGCGGCGGTCAGCAGGGCGTGGGCGTACGGGTTGCGGATCCGCGTCTCGGCGGTGAGGAGCGTGGCGACGTGCAGCAGCCGCCCCGCCGCGCCGGCCACGAAGGCGTCGAACTCCTGGGCGCGGGCGGCGTGTTCGGATCGGTTCCGGCGCTTCGCCACACCCCATCAAGGACCCGGAGGAGAGGCGGGGTCAACCCCCGTGCGCGGAACCCCCGGTGCCGGTCTGGTGCGCCGACTGGCGGGCGGAGAGGGCGGCGTTGAAACGGGTGAGGAGCGAGCAGAAGGAGTCGCGCTCGTCCTCGGTCCAGCCGTCGGTGACCTCGGCCATCAGCGTGCGCCGCGAGGAGCGGACCTCCTCCAGGCGCTCCAGGCCGCGCGCGGAGAGCTGGAGGACGACCGCGCGGCCGTCCTCGGGGTGCGAGGTGCGGCGGACGAGGCCGGAGTCGACGAGCGGGGCGACCTGGCGGGTGACGGTCGAGGAGTCGATCCCCATGCCCGCCGCGAGCGCCTTGACGCCCATCGGCCCTTCCTGGTCGAGGCGGTTGAGGAGGAGGTAGGCGGCCCGGTCCATGGAGTTGCGGAGCTGGCCGGTGCCGCCGAGACGGGTCTGCTCGGCCCGGCGGGCGAAGACGGCCACCTGGTGCTGGAGGGCATCGAGGAGACCGGGGTCAAGCTCAGTCGTCATGTCCTGAGATGGGGGCATGGCTGGGGGGCTCTCTCGTGCGGAGGCGGTCGGTGTGGGGGACAGAGTACGCGGACGCGGCGGGCTCCGTACCGGCCGTGCGCAAACCGGCTCCGGGGCCGTGGCCCGCGCGCCCGCGACCCCGGTGAGCTGCGAGACTTGGGGTCATGACCTTCAGTACGCGACACCCCTTGCACCGCCCGATGCTCGACGACGTGCGCGGGGCGCAGCGGATGCTGGCGGGCGTGGCGCGGACGACCGCCCTGGAGGGCAGCCGGCACCTGTCGTCGCTGGTGGGGGCGCCGGTGCTGCTCAAGTGCGAGAACCTCCAGCGGACCGGTTCGTTCAAGCTGCGCGGCGCGTACGTGCGGATCGCCGGGCTGCGGCCGGAGGAGAAGGCGGCGGGGGTGGTCGCCGCCTCGGCCGGGAACCACGCGCAGGGTGTGGCGCTCGCCTCACAGCTGCTGGGGGTGCGCGCGACGGTGTTCATGCCGGTCGGCGCGCCGCTGCCGAAGGTCGCGGCGACCCGGGAGTACGGGGCGGACGTGCGGCTCCAGGGGCACGTGGTGGACGAGACGCTGGCCGCGGCGCAGGAGTACGCGCGGGAGACCGGCGCGGTTTTCATTCACCCCTTCGACCACGAGGACGTCATCGTCGGGCAGGGCACGGTCGGTCTGGAGATCCTGGAGCAGTGCCCGGAGGTCCGCACGATCGTGGTCGGGATCGGCGGCGGCGGTCTCGCGGCCGGCATCGGGCTGGCGGTGAAGTCGGTCCGTCCCGACGTGCGGATCGTGGGCGTGCAGGCGGAGGGGGCGGCGGCCTATCCGCCGTCGCTGGCCGCCGGGCATCCGGTGGTGGTGGACGCGCCGGTGACGATGGCCGACGGGATCAAGGTGGGGCGGCCCGGGGACGTGCCCTTCGGGCTGGTCCAGGAGTACGTGGACGAGGTCCGCACGGTCTCGGAGGACGCGCTCTCCTCGGCGCTGCTGCTCTGCCTGGAGCGGGCGAAGCTGGTGGTGGAGCCGGCCGGGGCGAGCCCGGTGGCGGCGCTGCTGAGCGACCCGGCGTCGTTCCGGGGCCCGGTGGTCGCGGTCCTGTCGGGCGGGAACGTGGATCCGCTGCTGCTCCAGCGGATCCTGCGGCACGGCATGGCGGCCGCCGGGCGGTATCTGAGCCTGCGGCTGCGGGTGGCGGACCGGCCGGGGGCGCTCGCGACGCTGCTCGCGGTGCTGACGGTGGTCGACGCGAACGTGCTCGACGTCAGTCACGTACGGACCGATCCGCGGCTCGGCCTCACGGAGGTGGAGGTGGAGCTGCACCTGGAGACGAAGGGGCCGGAGCACTGCCGGGAGGTCGAGGGGGCGCTGCGGGAGGCCGGGTACACCGTCCTGGCCTGAGCACCGCGCCCCACACTGCCCTAGGATCGGCAGAAATGCCCGAAATGATCCGGGAGTGTGGACATGCCAGGCGCGATCCACGCCGAGGGACTGGTGAAGACCTTCGGCGACGTCACAGCACTGGACGGGGTGGACCTCGACGTGCCCGAGGGCACCGTCCTCGGGCTGCTCGGCCCCAATGGAGCGGGAAAGACCACCACCGTACGGGTCCTGACGACCCTGCTCCGCCCCGACAGCGGCACCGCCACGGTCGCCGGCCTCGACGTCCTGCGGCACCCCAACGAGGTCCGCCGCTCCATCGGCCTCTCCGGCCAGTTCGCCGCCGTCGACGAGTACCTCACCGGCCGCGAGAACCTCCAGATGGTCGGACAGCTCTACCAGATGAAGGCCCGCGCGGCGAAGGAGCGGGCCGGCGAGCTCCTGGAGCGCTTCCACCTCGCCGACGCCGCCGACCGCCCCGCCAAGACCTACTCCGGCGGCATGCGCCGCCGCCTCGACCTCGCCGCCGCCCTCGTCGTCTCCCCGCCCGTGATGTTCATGGACGAGCCGACCACCGGCCTCGACCCCCGCAACCGCCAGGCCCTGTGGGAGGTCATCAAGGAACTCGTCTCCGGCGGCACCACCCTCCTCCTCACCACCCAGTACCTGGAGGAGGCCGACCACCTCGCCCACGACATCGCCGTGGTCGACCACGGCAAGGTCATCGCCCGCGGCACCTCCGACCAGCTCAAGGACCGCACCGGCGGCGAACGAGTCGAGGTCGTCGTCCACGAACGGGACGCCATCGCCCCCGCCCGGACGATCCTCGCCCGCTACGGACCCGGCGCGCGGGGCCCCGAGGCCGTCGCCGTCGAGGACCACGTCCGCAAGCTCACCGTCCCCGTCACCGGCGGCGCCAAGCTGCTCGCCGAGGTCATCCGCGACCTCGACACCGCCGGCATCGAGATCGACGACATCGGACTGCGCCGCCCCACCCTCGACGACGTCTTCCTCTCCCTCACCGGCCACACCGCCGAGCGCGCGACGGACGAGGAGAACGGCACGGATCCCGCCGCCAGGGGCCGCACCCCCCGGAAGGAGCCGGCCGCGTGACCACCCTCACCGACACACCCCCGCGGGTCCCCGCCGCGCGCGGCGGGATCGCCCAGTCGTTCGCGGACTCCCTGGTCGTCACCAAGCGGAACCTGATCCGCATGTCCAGGATTCCCGAGATGATCCTGTTCGGGCTGATCCAGCCCGTCATGTTCGTCATCCTGTTCACGTACGTCTTCGGCGGCTCGATGCAGATCGGGAACAGCACCGACCCGGACGTCTACAAGAACTTCCTGATGGCGGGCATCTTCGCCCAGACCGTCACCTTCGCCACCGCGGGAGCGGGCGCCGGCATCGCCGACGACATGCACAAGGGCCTCATCGACCGGTTCCGCTCGCTGCCGATGGCGCGGGGCGCGGTCCTCACCGGCCGCACGATGGCGGACCTGGTGCAGACGGCGGTGACCCTGCTGGTCCTCGCGATCGTCGCCCTGATCATCGGCTGGCGGCCCGGCTACGCCGCGCCCACCAACGCCGGCAAGATCATGCTCGGCTTCGCCCTGCTGCTCCTCCTCGGGTACGCCTTCACCTGGATCGGCGCCCTCATCGGCCTCTCCGTGCGCACCCCGGAGGCCGCCACCTCCGGAGGGCTGATCTGGCTCTTCCCCGTCACCTTCATCTCGAACGCCTTCGTCGACTCCAGCAAGCTGCCCGGCTGGCTCCAGCCGGTGGCGGAGTGGAACCCGTTCAGCGCGACCGTGCAGGCGTGCCGCAAGCTGTTCGGCGATCCGGGCCTCTCCCCGTCCGACGCGTGGCCGATGCAGTACCCGGTGTGGGCGTCACTGATCTACTCGGTCCTGATCGTCGTCATCTTCCGCACCCTCTCGGTCCGCAAGTACCGACGGGCGGACGGCTGACGCCGGCTCACCCTTCCGAGCCGTCCCCCGCCGACTGACCCGCCCGCAGCGCCGCGGCGGTCGTGGCCGGGTCGTAGCCGTCGGGGGTGCCGTCGATCAGCAGGACGTCGCCCGCCATGTGGCGGGTGCGCAGCGGGAGGAGGGCCTGGTACGGCTCGGAGTCGTACCAGGCCCTCGCCGTGTCGAAGTCGGGGAAGGCGATGAGGACGAGGGCGCCGGGCCAGGCGCCTTCGAGGACCTCGCGCCGGGGGGCGCCGTGCACGAGGAAGCGTCCGCCGAAGGGGTCCAGGGTGGCCTGGATCCGCTCCATGTAGTCGAGCACCTCGGGGTCGAGGACGGGCTTCGGGCTCAGGTTCGCCATCGCGTATGCGGTCATGGGTCCAGCGTGCCGGGGCCGGTCACCGGCGTCGATTACCCCGGAGGTCATGACGGACGAGGGCCCCCTCCGGTGCCGGAGGGGGCCCTCGTCGCGCGTGCGGGCGGGTCAGAGCGCCGAGCCGGCCTTCCAGGCCGACCAGTTCATGTTCCAGCCGTTGAGGCCGTTGCTGGGGGCGATCGTCTTGTCCTTGGAGTTCTTGACGATGACGACGTCGCCGGTGATCGACTGGTCGTAGAACCAGGCGGCCATCTGCTTGGGGTCGCCGGCGCCCTTGACGTCGGCGAGGCCGATGCAGCCGTGGCTGGTGTTCACGGAGCCGAAGATGGAGCGGGAGCCCCAGTAGTTGCCGTGGATGAAGGTGCCGGAGGTGGACAGGCGCATGGCGTGCGGCACGTCCTTGATGTCGTACTCGCCCTTGCCGTCGGAGTCGGTGAAGCCGACGGTGGCGCCGTTCATCCGGGTCTCCTTGAACTTCTCGGAGATCACCATCTCGCCGTTGTAGGTGGTGTTGTCCGGGGAGCCGGCGGAGATCGGGATCGTCCGGATCACCTTGCCGTCGCGCTTGACCGTCATCGTCTTCGTCGCGACGTCGACCGTGGAGACCTGGCTGCGGCCGACCTTGAAGGTGACGGTCTTCTGCTGGACGCCGTAGACGCCGTCGGCGCCCTCGACGCCGTCGAGGTCCAGCTTGAGGGTGACCGTCGAGCCGGCCTTCCAGTAGTCGTCCGGGCGGAAGTCGAGCCGCGTCGCGTCGAACCAGTGGCCGACGACCTCCTGGCCGGAGCTGGAGGTGACGGTGATGCCGCTCTGGACGGCCTTCTTGTCGGTGATCGCCTTGTTGAAGTTGATCGAGACCGGCATGCCCACGCCGACGGTCGAACCGTCCTCGGGGGTGAAGTTGCCGATGAAGCTGTTCTCCTTCGACACGGTGGTGAAGGAGGAGTTCTCGTGCGCCTCCAGGCCCGACGCGTCGACGGCGGTGGCGGCGATCTTGTAGACGGTCGCGCGCTCCAGCTGGCCGGACGGCTTCCAGGAGAGGCCGTCGGCCGCTATCTCGCCCTTGACCTCGGTGCCCTCGGCGGAGGTCATGGTGACCTCGGTGAGCTTGCCCTCGGCGACGGCGACCTTGGCGTCGTTGTTGATCGAGGCGTTCTTCGCGCCGTTCTCCGGCGAGATGGTGATCTGCGCCTTGGAGGTCTTCTGCTCGGCGGCCTCGTCGACCTGGGCCTGTGACGTGGCGGTCGGCGAACCGGACGCGGCCGAGCCGTCGTCGTCGTTGCAGGCAGAGAGCACGAGTACGCCGCTGAGCACCGCCGCCGCGGCTGCCAGGCTCCTGCGGCGCTTGCCGACCGTCATCACACGCTTCTCCATCGTCGCCGATTCCCTGTCAATCCATCAGAACACCCATGACACCCCGCCCGGTTCCGGAAGCGGGGGGTTTGTGGGGAACGCCACTGTTCGACACGCTCGGCGGAACGTTCCGGTTCCCGCCCGCCGCACAACGGCGCGAAAAGGCCCCGGGACGCCGTCCCGGGGCCCGTGGTCGGTCGGGCGGCCGTCGTCAGAGCCGGCCGGCCCCGTCGCCGTCGTCCTCGACGTCGTCCCCGTCCTCATCCTCCTCGTCGAGCTCCCACTCCATCGCGTCGGGGTCGTACTCGATCTCCTCGCTGCTCCAGGCGGCCTGGACGAGCTCGACGCCGGGCAGGTCGCGGACCAGGTCGAACGGCTCCACCAGGTACGCCAGGGCCTCGGACGGGTCCTCCTGGACGGAGGCGCGGGCGTGCTCGCGCTCCTCGGCCGGCATGAACTCGTCGGAGTCGACCCGCCCCTCTGCGGCGGCGGTCAGCTCGGCGGGCCCGTCGATCTCCAGGACGATGTCGACCCGGAGGCGGACGTGGCGGGTGGTGGTCTCGGTACCGGGAGTGCCGGAGGTTTCGGAGGTGCTCATGGCTGGGAGCGTAGGGTCTGCCCGGCCTCCGCTTTCCCGCGACCCGCTGGGTTCACTACCATCTGGCCACCGCGGGGTCCCGCGGGGCTTTCCGTGAGGGAGATCGAGATCCGCGTGTCCGCCGCCCGACGCCCGCTGCTGACCGCCACCGCGGCGGGGACCCTGCTGTGCGCCCTGTGGTTCGTCCCGTCGGCGAACGCCTCCGACGGCGCGGCCGGCGCCGGGACCGGGACCTCCCGCCCCGCCTCCCCCGGCGGCGGCCGCCTCGCCGAGACCGGGGGCCCGGACACCACGGCGTACGTGCTGGGCGGGACGGGCTTCCTCGGGGTGGGCGCCGGGTTCGTGGCGCTGGCGATGCGGCGGCACGGGCGCGCGTCCTGACGCGGAAGGGCCGCCCCCACGGGGCGGCCCTCCGGCTGAGGACTTCGGTACGGGTCAGGCCAGCGGACCGGTGACCGGCTCGACGGCGGCGACCAGCCGGCCCTCGCGGACGAAGGCGTCGGCGGCGGCCAGGTCGGGCGCGAGGAAGCGGTCGGGGCCGGGGCCCGCGACACCGGCCGCGCGCAGGGCGTCGATGGCGGCCCGCGAAGCGGGGGCCGGGGTGAGGCCCGCGCGCAGCTCGATGCCGCGGGTGGCGGCGTACAGCTCGACGGCGATGATCCGGGCGAGGTTGCCGACGGCGGTGCGCAGCTTGCGGGCGGCGGACCAGCCCATGGAGACGTGGTCCTCCTGCATGGCCGAGGAGGGGATGGAGTCGGCGGAGGCCGGGACGGCGAGCCGCTTCATCTCGCTGACCAGGGCGGCCTGGGTGTACTGGGCGATCATGAGGCCCGAGTCGACGCCGGCGTCGTCGGCGAGGAAGGGCGGCAGGCCGTGGCTGCGGTTCTTGTCGAGGAGCCGGTCGGTGCGGCGCTCGGCGATGGAGCCGAGGTCGGCGGCGGCGATGGCGAGGAAGTCGAGGACGTACGCGACGGGGGCGCCGTGGAAGTTGCCGTTGGAGCGGACCTCGCCGTTGCCGAGGACGACCGGGTTGTCGACGGCGGCGGCGAGCTCGCGCTCGGCGACGAGCAGGGCGTGGGCCATGGTGTCGCGGCCGGCGCCGGCGACCTGCGGGGCGCAGCGGATCGAGTAGGCGTCCTGGACGCGGGGGGCCTCGCCGGCCTGGAAGTGGCCGGTGAGGCCGGAGCCCTTGAGGACGGCCAGCATGTTGGCGGCGGAGGCGGCCTGGCCCGGGTGGGGGCGGATGGCGTGCAGCTCGGGTTCGAGGACCTTCTCGGTGCCGAGGAGGGCTTCGAGGGAGAGCGCGGCGGTGACGTCGGCCGACTTGTAGAGGGTGTCGAGGTCGGCGAGGGCCATGATCAGCATGCCGAGCATGCCGTCGGTGCCGTTGAGGAGGGCGAGGCCCTCCTTCTCGCGCAGGACGACGGGCTCGATGCCGGCGGCGGCGAGCAGCTCGCCGGCGGGCTTCACGGTGCCGTCGGGGCCCTCCGCGTCGCCCTCCCCCATGAGGGCGAGGGCGCAGTGGGAGAGCGGGGCGAGGTCGCCGGAGCAGCCGAGGGAGCCGTATTCGTGGACGACCGGGGTGATGCCGGCGTTGAGGACGTCGGCCATGGTCCGCGCGACCTCGGGGCGGACGCCGGTGTGGCCGGAGGCGACGGTCTTGAGCCGCAGGAACATCAGGGCGCGGACGACCTCGCGCTCGACGCGCGGGCCCATGCCGGCGGCGTGCGAGCGGACGATGTTCCGCTGGAGCTGGGTGCGCAGCTCGTGGTCGATGTGCCGGGTGGCGAGGGCGCCGAACCCGGTGGAGACGCCGTAGACGGGCTCGGGCTTGGCGGCGAGCGCGTCGACGACGGCGCGGGCGGCGGCGAGCGCCTGGACGGCCTCCTCCGACAGCTCGACACGGGCGCCGTGGCGGGCGACGGCGATGACGTCCTGCGGGGTCGTGCCGGACGTGCCGAGAACGACTGTCTGCATATCCATATTCAGCACCCTACGGATTGAAGACGAAGCTGTCACTAGGCAATCGGTCACTGCCTGAGCACCGTTGGACCCCTTACGGCTCCGGAGGCAGTTCCACCGTCGGCGCGTCGCGGAAGCGGCGGCGGTCGCGGCCGCCGGGCGGGGCGTCGGCCAGGCGGATGACGGTGCCGTCGCGGCCGGCCACGACCGGTTTCGTGGAGCGGGCGGCCTTGGCCTGGTACTGGGCGGCGTCGGCGAGGCGGAAGAGGCGGCGGGCGGACTTGAGGGGGCCGATGGGGTCGCCGGTGGAGGCGACGCCGCAGGCGACGCCCTCGCCCAGCTCCAGTTCGGCGGCGCGGACGCAGAGCTCCTCGGCCACCGCGACCACCTCGTCGGCGGTGGGGCCGACGGCCAGCAGGCAGAACTCGTCGCCGCCCAGCCGGGCCGCGAGGGCGCCGGGGAGGCGGGCGCCGCAGCGGGAGAGGACGGAGCCGAAGCGTTCGAGGAGGCGGTCGCCGACGGCGTGCCCGTGGGTGTCGTTGACGCGCTTGAGGCCGTTGAGGTCGCAGACGACGAGGCTGACCGCGGAGCCGTCGGCCCGGTAGCGCTCGATGGCCTCGTCGAGGCGGGCGTCGACCGCGCGCCGGTTGGCGAGGCCGGTCAGCGGGTCGGTGAAGGCGAGCTTGCGGACCTCTTCCAGGCGTTCGGCCTGGGCGATGCCGGCCGCGACGACCGCCGCGAGGACGTTCGCGAAGTCCGCGTCCGCGCCGGTGAAAGGTTTCGCCCCCATCTGCCTGGCCACGTACAGCTCGCCCCAGGCCCGCCCGTGCAGCACCACCGGGGCGACCACGCAGCAGCTCCGGCCGCGCCGCCGCAGGCCCGCGACCCGGCCGGTCACCTCGGGCGCGTCGGCGGTCTCGACCCAGGCGTGCGGACCGGCGCCGACCGCCCACCGCTCGTGCAGGAACTCGGTGATCTCGGGGAACTGGTGGACCGGGTACGTCTCCCCGTCCGGGAACTCCTCCTCGCCGGCCGCCCGCGCCCCGGCGTTCACCAGCACCCGCAGCCGCCCGTGGTCCCGCTCCCAGACCGACAGGGCGCCGAAGCTCCCGTCGAGACCGGCAGACGCCCCGAGCGCCGCGGCCCGCCAGAACTCGCGCGGGGTGTGCGCCGCCGCCATCGCCTGCGCCAGCGCCACCACGGCCCGCAGCCGCACGTCCTCTCCCATTCCTCCAGCTTAGGGAGGTTTGATCCGTTTTCCCTTTCGAGACGTCACGGAAAGTGACATCTGGTACAAAACGGGATCATTTCTGTCACTCGCCGGGCCACTCCGGCTTCCGCTTCTCGTTGAACGCGGCCACGCCCTCGGCCCGGTCGCCGGAGAAGGCCACCGAGCGCCAGGCCGCGTCCTCGACCTCCAGGCCGGCCCGCAGGTCGAGCCCCTGCCCGAGCCGCATCGCCTTCTTCGCGGCGCGCAGCCCGACCGGCGAGTTCACGGCGATCCGCCCGGCGAGTTCGAGGGCGGCCGTCCTGGCCTCCTCCGCGACGACGTCGACCAGGCCCAGCTCCCGGGCCTCCGCGGCCTCCACCCGGCGCGCCGTGAAGACCAGTTCGGCGGCGCGCGCGGCGCCCACCCGGCGCGGCAGCAGCTGCGTACCGCCGCCGCCCGGGATGACGCCGACGGAGACCTCCGGGAGGCCGACGACGGTGGTGGCGTCGGCGACGATCAGGTCGCAGGCGAGCGCCAGCTCGTAGCCGCCGCCGAGGGCGAATCCGTGCACGGCCGCGACGGTCGGCATGGGCAGCTCCAGGACGCCGGTGTAGGCGGCGCGGGCGGTGGGCCGCTGGCGGACCAGCTCGGCGTCGGTGAAGGAGTTGCGCTCCTTGAGGTCGGCGCCGACGCAGAAGGCCCGGTCGTTCGACGAGGTCAGGACGGTGACCCGGACGGCCGGGTCGGCGGCGAGGGCCGCGCACGCCTCGCCGATGGAGCGGGCCATCGCGGAGGAGACCGCGTTCATCGCCTTGGGCCGGTCGAGGACGAACTCGGCGACGTGCCCCTCCCTGCGGACCAGCACGAACTCACCAAAACGCTGCTCGGTCATCCCTCAGCCCTCCCGGTTAACGACGGTTCACAGTCACCGGGAGGGATCTTAGGTCGGGCGGCGGTTCAGGAGCCAGGGCTCCACGACGCCGAGGCCGCGGACGGAGCGCTGCCACATCGGCTGGAGCGCGAAGCGGTACGCCCGGGGGGTCCGGCCCTCCTTCTCGGCGCGGGCGGCGTCCTCCGCCGCCTCGGCCTCCGACACGGGCACCTCGCCGGTCCTGGTGAGCTCCTCGGCGAAGGCGCTGTCGACCAGGACGGCGTCCTTCGGCGCTATCGACGTGAGCCGGCTCGCGAGGTTCACGGTGGTGCCGAAGACATCGCCCATCCGGGTCGTGACGGTGCCGAAGGCGATGCCGACGCGCAGCGCCGGCATGGTCTCGTCCTGGCTGAGGGTCTCGATCAGGCGGAGCGCGATCTCGGCGGCGATGCCGGCGTCGTCCGCCGCGTACAGCACCTCGTCGCCGAGGGTCTTGATGAGCCGGCCGCCGTGCGCGGCGACCAGGTCGGCGCAGGTGGTCTCGAACGCCTCGACCAGTTCGCCGAGCTCCTCCTCCTCCAGGCGGCGGGTGAGGCGGGTGAAGCCGACGAGGTCGGCGAAGCCCACGGCGAGCCGCCGGTCGACCATCTCCTCGTCGTCGGCGGCCTGCACGACGCGGCCGGTGGCGGCGGCGAGCTGCCGCCGCCACACGTAGATCAGGAACTCCTCCAGTTCCGGGAGGAGCAGCTCGACCAGGGGGTACGTGACCTCGGTGCGGGTCATGCCGGGCTCGGGCGGCTCGGTCAGGCCCTCCAGGAAGGAGTCGATCTGCCATTCGGCCAGCCGGGCGGTGGTCTGCCCGGTGGAGCGGGCGACCTGCACCGCCATGGGCTCGCTGAGCAGCCCCGCCTCGACGAGGCCGGCGAGCCGCCGCAGGGCGAGCACGTCGGCCTCGGTGAGCGCCTTGGCCTGGCCGATGTCGGCGAAGCCCATGGCCCGCCAGAAGCGGGAGGCCAGTTCCATGGAGACGCCGGCGGTGCGGGCGGCCTGGAAGGGGGTGTAGCGGCGGTCGGCGCCGAGGATGAGCTGTTCGAGGCGGATGGCGAGCGGGTCGTCGCTCGGCTCGACCGTGTGGTCGACGGCGTGGTGGGGGGTCGGGTACGCCGAGGTCTCCGCGGCCCCGGCCGCGCCGGACGGGTCGTCGCCCGTGTTCGCGTCGTCGACGGTCACCGGCCGCCTCCTGCCCGTTCCCTGCCGCTGCCCACTGTTCTGCCGATCTGTTCGCCTGGATCGCGCTCCACGATACGACAGGTGTGGGCTGGCTCACGCCGGAACGGCCGGGGGATCGGCCGGTCGCACGCGGGAGGCTCAGCCGGTCGCGCGCGGAAGCCTCAGCCGGTCGCGCGCAGGTGGACGATGTCGCCCGCGCCGACCGCCTCCGTGCCGCCGCCCTCGGTGGCGACGACCAGGCGCCCGTCGCCGTCCAGGGAGACCGCCTCGCCCTCCAGCATCCGCTCGCCCGGCAGGTCGGCGCGGACCCGGTGGCCGAGGGTGGCGCAGCCGGCCGCGTAGGCCGCCTGGACCCCGGACGCCTCGGGGTCGCCGCCGGCCCGCGTCCAGGCGCCGTACCAGTCGGCGAGGGAGCGCAGGACGGCCCGCAGCAGGGTGTCGCGGTCGGTGGAGACGGCGTCGGCGAGGAGGAGGGAGCCGGCGCCGGGGACGGGCAGTTCCTCGGCGCGGAGGGAGACGTTGATGCCGAGGCCGACGACGACGCCGTGCTCGCCGGCCCGCTCGGCGAGGATGCCGCCGGCCTTGCGCTCTTCTCCGTCGACGGTGACCAGGAGGTCGTTGGGCCACTTGAGGGAGACGTCGACGCCCGCGGCCTTGACCAGGCCGGTGGCGGCGGCGACGCCGGTGAGCAGCGGCAGCCAGCCGAGCCGGTGCGCGGGCACGTCCGGCTTGAGCAGGACGGAGAGGAAGAGCCCGGAGCGGGCGGGGGCGCTCCAGGTGCGGTCGAGGCGGCCGCGGCCGGAGGTCTGCTCCTCGGCGACGAGGACGGCGCCCTCGGGCAGTTCGGCGGCGCGCGCGGCGAGGTCGGAGTTGGTGGAGCCGGTGGTGGGGACCACGTCGAGGGAGGTCCACAGGCCGTCCGGGAGGAGCAGTGCCTGGCGCAGCGCGCGGGCGTTGAGCGGGGGTCGGTCGAGGTCGGACCAGGGTCCGCCGGATGCGTGGGAGGACGTCATGCAAGCCAGACTAGGTGTGGGATAGACCGCACTGCGCTGCCGTACGCGCGCCGATACGCTACGGGTCAGTAGGCCGTCAGTAGCCCATTCGCAGTCATCGAACCCCCCGTGACCAGGCAGGGAGCCGCATCCCGATGTCCGAGCCGGCAGAGCAGTACGAGATCGACATTCACACGACCGCGGGCAAGATCGCGGATCTGAGGCGCCGTATCGGCGAGGCCACGCACGCCGGCTCGGAGCGCGCGGTGGAGAAGCAGCACGCGAAGGGCAAGCTGACCGCGCGTGAGCGGATCGCCCTGCTGCTCGACGAGGGCTCCTTCGTGGAGCTGGACGAGCTGGCGCGGCACCGGTCGACCAACTTCGGCCTGGAGAAGAACCGGCCGTACGGCGACGGGGTCGTCACCGGCTACGGCACGGTCGACGGGCGTCCGGTGGCGGTGTTCTCGCAGGACTTCACCGTCTTCGGCGGGGCGCTCGGCGAGACGTACGGGCAGAAGATCATCAAGGTGATGGACTTCGCGCTGAAGACCGGCTGCCCGGTGGTCGGCATCAACGACTCGGGCGGCGCCCGCATCCAGGAGGGTGTGAGCGCGCTCGGCATGTACGGCGAGATCTTCCGCCGCAACACCCACGCGTCGGGGGTGATCCCGCAGATCTCGCTGGTCGTGGGCCCCTGCGCGGGCGGTGCGGTGTACTCCCCCGCGATCACCGACTTCACGGTGATGGTGGACCAGACCTCCCACATGTTCATCACGGGTCCCGACGTCATCAAGACGGTGACCGGCGAGGACGTGGGCTTCGAGGAGCTGGGCGGCGCGCGGACGCACAACGCCACGTCGGGCGTGGCGCACCACCTGGCGGGGGACGAGAAGGACGCCATCGAGTACGTGAAGCAGCTGCTCTCGTACCTGCCGTCGAACAACCTCTCGGAGGCGCCGGCCTTCCCGGAGACGGCGGACACCGAGGTGTCGGGCGAGGACCTGGAGCTCGACGCGCTGATCCCGGACTCGGCGAACCAGCCGTACGACATGCACAAGGTCATCGAGCACGTCGTGGACGACGGCGAGTTCCTGGAGACGCAGGCGCTGTTCGCGCCGAACATCCTGACCGGTTTCGGCCGGGTGGAGGGCTTCCCGGTCGGCATCGTCGCCAACCAGCCGATGCAGTTCGCGGGTTGTCTGGACATCGACGCCTCGGAGAAGGCGGCGCGTTTCGTCCGCACCTGCGACGCGTTCAACGTCCCGGTGCTGACCTTCGTGGACGTGCCGGGCTTCCTGCCGGGCGTGGACCAGGAGTACGGCGGCATCATCCGGCGCGGCGCGAAGCTGATCTACGCGTACGCCGAGGCGACGGTGCCGCTGATCACGGTCATCACGCGCAAGGCGTTCGGCGGCGCGTACGACGTGATGGGCTCCAAGCACCTGGGCGCCGACCTGAACCTGGCGTGGCCGACGGCGCAGATCGCGGTCATGGGCGCGCAGGGCGCGGTGAACATCCTGCACCGGCGGACGATCGCCGAGGCGGAGGCGGCCGGCGAGGATGTCGAGGCGGTGCGGGCGCGGCTGATCCAGGAGTACGAGGACACGCTGCTCAACCCGTACATCGCGGCCGAGCGCGGGTACATCGACGGGGTGATCCTGCCGTCGGAGACCCGGGCCCAGCTCGTGAAGGGGCTGCGTCAGCTGCGGACCAAGCGGGAATCCCTGCCTCCGAAGAAGCACGGCAACATCCCGCTCTAGCCCTCGGGAGGGACAGCACGATGATCAAGGTCGTACGAGGCAACCCGACGCCGGAGGAGCTGGCCGCCGCACTGGCGGTGGTCCAGGCCCGGGCCGCGGCCACGGCGGCGGCGGCCGCGCAGGGCGGCGGCCCGGTGGTACCGGAGGGCTGGTCGGATCCGTCGCGGATCGCGCGCGCGGTACGGCAGCGGCCGGGCCCGCGGGCCTGGGCGCGGTCCTACTGGCCGGTCTAGAGGAGTACGTCGGCGAGGGCCGGACCCCGTGTGCGGGGGGTCCGGCCCTCGTCGTGTGCGGGTGCGGCCTCTCGTGGCGCGGGCGGCCGGTCAGCGGCGGCGGCGCAGCAGGAGCGCGGAGGCGAGGGCGGCCAGGGCGACGAGGGCGGCGTTGACGGCGACGGCGCGGGCGATGCCGTCGGGGAGCGTGGCGGCGGTGACGACGACGGCGCTCATGACCGGGGTCCCGAGGGTGATGCCGATCTGCTGGGTCATGGTGGCGATGCCGGTGGCCATGCCCTGCTCGGAGTCGGGGAGGCCGGAGGTGGCGGTGATCATGAAGCCGACGATGGCGAGCATGTTGCCGACGCCGCCGGCGAAGGTGGCCGCGAGCAGCAGTCCGTAGGTGTTCCGCCCGTCGCCGATGCCGAGCAGGGTGAGGGTGGCGGCGGCCTGGAGGGCGCCGCCGGCGACGAGGGCGGCGCGGGGCGAGAAGCGCCCGGTGAAGCGGGGGGCGAGCAGTCCGCCGAGGACGGTGCCGGCGCCGAGGACGCCGAAGGAGAGGCCGGCGGCGAGCGGGGAGAAGCCGAGCACGTCCTGGAGGTGCAGGGTCATCAGGAAGACCAGCGAGGTCTCGGTGGCGAAGGCGGCGAGCCCGGCGAGGTTGCCCACGACGACGGTGCGGCGCCGCAGGATCCGGAGGGGGACGAGGGGCGCGGCGGAGCGCCGTTCGACGAGGGGGAAGGCGGCGAGGAGGGCGGCGGCCGCGGCGAGCGGGACGAGGGTGCCGGGGGCGGTCCAGCCGTGCTCGCCGGCGCTGGTGAGGCCGAGGACGAGGGCGAGCAGGCCGCCGGTGACGGTGATCGCGCCGGGCACGTCGAGCCGGGGCCGGGTGGCGGGGCGGCTCTCCTTGAGGACGGCGGGGGCGACGAGGAGGACGGCGAGGGCGACGGGCACGTTGATGAGGAAGGCCCAGCGCCAGGAGAGCAGGTCGGTGAGGACGCCGCCGAGGACGGCCCCGGTGGTGAACCCGGCGGACATCAGGGCGCCGTTGAGGCCGAGGGCGCGGGCGCGGAGCGGGCCCTCGGGGAAGGCGGAGGTGAGCAGGGCGAGGCCGGCGGGGGTGACGGCGGCGGTGGCGAGGCCCTGGGCGACGCGGGCGGCCATGAGGAGTTCGGGGGTGGTGGCGAGGCCGCCGGCGAGGGAGGCGGCGCCGAGGACGCCCATGCCGGCGAGGAAGACGCGGCGGCGGCCGAGGAGGTCGGCGAGGCGGCCGAAGAGGAGGGTGAAGCCGGCGGCGGCGAGGGCGAAGGAGGTGGCGATCCACTGGAGGCCGCCGAGGGAGAAGCCGAGTCCTTCGCCGATGACGGGGAGGGCGACGTTCAGGATCGAGAAGTCGACGGCGAGCATGAACTGGGCGACGAGGAGGACGACGAGGACGAGGCGTGTCCTTCCGTCCATGCGGGCGTCCGCGGGAGCGGGCGTCGCCGGGGCGGGGGGAGCGTCGAGGGCAGCCATCACGGGACCCCTTAATGGGAGACTGGTTCCGTTAAGATGAACGAGACCGTAGCAGACCGCACCGCCTTAATGGAACAGGAGACCCGTTTGAGTGAGAGCCCGTCGGCCGTGCCCGGCACCCAGCGCCCCGGAGGCCGTACCGCCAAGGTCCGGCGGGCGGTCCTCGACGCCACCCAGGAAGCCCTCGCCGACGGCGGCTTCCACGGCCTGAACATGGACCGGATCGCCGCCGCCGCGGGCGTCGGCAAGACCACCGTCTACCGCCGCTGGGCCTCGCCCGCCGGCCTGGTCGCCGACCTCCTCCACGACATGGCCGAGCAGTCGCTGCCCGCCGCCGACACCGGCACCCTCGCGGGCGACCTGCGGGCCAACGCCGTCCTCGTCCGGGAGACCCTCGCCGACCCCCGGATGGGCGCCGTCTTCCGCGCCGTCATCGCCGCCGCCGCCTGCGACGAGGAGTGCGCCCGCGCCCTCGGCGGCTTCTACCGGACCCGGCTCACCGAATGGGCGCCCGTCGCCGAGCGGGCCGTGACGCGCGGCGAACTCCCCGCCGGCACCGACCCCCTGGAGCTCCTGCGGGCCGTCTCCGCGCCGCTGTACTACCGCTTCGCCGTCACCCACGAGGAACTGACCGCCGCCGACGCCGAGCGGGCCGCGACGGCCGCCCTGGCCGCCGCGACGGCGGGCGCGTACACGGCCCCGCGCACGGCCTGAGCGCGGGCGCGCCCCGCACCCCGCCCCCGGACGGCCGCGGTGTTGAGTATCCGTACTCAGGCGCCGCGGCCGTCCCGGGAGCAGGATCGGGGCATGCTGTGGTCCGACCCGGAGAACAAGCCGCCGAAGTTCCTGCGCGAGGCGCAGGAGATGCTGCGCAGATCGGGCGTGCTCCTGGCGATGGCCATGGTCGTCCTGATGCTCGCGGTGGGCGCGCGCTGAGTACGCTGCCCCCATGACTGCTGATCGTCCGGGCGGCACGCCCCGCCGGCTCGTCCTCGCCTCCGCCTCCCCCGCCCGGCTCGGCCTGCTCCGCCAGGCCGGCCTCGCCCCCGAGGTGATCGTCAGCGGCGTGGACGAGGACAAGGTCCACGCCCCCACCCCGGCGGAGCTCGCGCTCGCCCTCGCGGAGGCCAAGGCGGCCCACGTCGCCGCCCGCCCCGAGGTCAGCGGCGCGCTGGTGATCGGCTGCGACTCGGTCCTGGAGCTGGACGGACGCGCCCTGGGCAAGCCCGCCGACGCCGCCGAGGCCACCGCCCGGTGGAAGGAGATGCGGGGCAGGGTCGGCATCCTCCAGACCGGACACTGCGTCTACGACACGGCGGCCAAGCGGTACGAGTCGGCGACGGCGGCCACCGTGGTGCGGTTCGGCGAGCCGACGGACGAGGAGGTCGCGGCGTACGTGGCGAGCGGCGAACCGCTGCACGTGGCGGGCGCGTTCACCCTGGACGGCCGGTCCGCGCCGTTCATCGAGGGCATCGACGGCGACCCCGGCAACGTGATCGGCCTGTCGCTGCCGCTGCTGCGCAGGCTCCTGGCCAAGCTGGACGTGGGCATCACCGAGCTCTGGGCCTGAGCCCCCGTCAGGCCGCCGCGACCGCCGCCTCCTCGGGGGCGGCGGGCTCCTTCCCGTACGCCACCAGGGTGAGCACGATCAGGCCGACGACGGTCATCAGGACGGCGAAGGCGGCCCAGCCGATCAGGCCGACCGCGACCGCGCCGAGCACTCCGTGGACGACCGCGCAGCCGATGAGCAGCCCCCGGCCGAGGCGCCCGGGGGCGCGGTCGCGGACGCCCGCGAGGAAGGCGACGAGCGCGCAGAGCGCGAGGGCGAGCCCGGAGCCGATGCCGAGCGCCCAGGTGCCGGTGACCATGTGGTCGGGGTCGAGCCCGTCGAGGGACATCGACTGGGCCTCCACGAAGCGGGCCATGATCGCGTTGAGGCCGACGATCGCGGGCGCCTCCAGGAGGAGGACGACGGCCGTGACGAGTGCGATCGGTCTGCGGGCCACCTCGGCCACCCCCTGAATTCGCTTGTTACCGGCAGTACGGTCGACTGCGCGAAGGCTACTGGCCGGTAAACGCTCGGACAAGAGTGCGGACGGGTTGGCCGAAGGTCGACGGTGCGGCAAAGAATCATTGGTCCATTCGTAGGGACTCCACAAAGAAACCCGAATGGCGACTGGCTCCACGAACAGAGACCTGCGCCACACCTCGGAGCTACTGTGCCGTAAAGAAACCCTGCGTACCGTGGTGCGACAAGGGAATTCACGACCCGAGCGACCGTCGATTCACGCTCCGTGTGGGCAAGCTCACCCTTGGGGACGGGTCGAGGGGCCGTGTCGGCAGTCCCTAAACTCAGCTTGTTTCAAGGAGGGAGCCATCGTGCGCAAGGTGCTCATCGCCAACCGTGGCGAAATCGCTGTTCGTGTCGCCCGTGCCTGCCGGGATGCCGGGATCGCGAGCGTAGCCGTCTACGCCGATCCGGACCGGGACGCCCTGCACGTCCGCGCGGCCGACGAGGCGTTCGCCCTGGGCGGTGACACCCCGGCCACCAGCTACCTGGACATGGCCAAGGTGCTCCAGGCCGCGAAGGACGCCGGCGCGGACGCCGTCCACCCCGGGTACGGCTTCCTGTCCGAGAACGCGGAGTTCGCCCAGGCCGTCCTGGACGCGGGTCTGACCTGGATCGGCCCGCCGCCGCACGCGATCCGCGACCTCGGTGACAAGGTCGCCGCCCGCCACATCGCCCAGCGCGCCGGCGCGCCGCTGGTCGCCGGCACGCCCGACCCGGTCTCCGGCGCGGACGAGGTCGTCGCCTTCGCGAAGGAGCACGGCCTGCCGATCGCGATCAAGGCCGCCTTCGGCGGTGGCGGCCGCGGTCTGAAGGTCGCCCGCACCCTCGAAGAGGTGCCCGAGCTCTACGACTCCGCCGTCCGCGAGGCGGTCGCCGCGTTCGGCCGCGGCGAGTGCTTCGTCGAGCGCTACCTCGACAAGCCGCGGCACGTCGAGACCCAGTGCCTGGCCGACACCCACGGCAACGTGGTCGTCGTCTCCACCCGCGACTGCTCGCTCCAGCGCCGTCACCAGAAGCTCGTCGAGGAGGCCCCGGCGCCGTTCCTGACGGACGAGCAGAACGCCCAGCTGTACTCGGCGTCGAAGGCGATCCTCAAGGAGGCCGGCTACGTCGGCGCCGGCACGGTCGAGTTCCTCGTCGGAATGGACGGCACGATCTCCTTCCTGGAGGTCAACACCCGTCTCCAGGTCGAGCACCCGGTCACCGAAGAGGTCACCGGCATCGACCTGGTGCGCGAGATGTTCCGGATCGCCGACGGCGAGGAGCTCGGTTACGGCGACCCGGCCGTTCGGGGTCACTCCTTCGAGTTCCGTATCAACGGCGAGGACCCGGGCCGGAACTTCCTGCCCGCCCCCGGCACCGTCACCCTGTTCCAGCCGCCGACCGGCCCCGGTGTCCGCCTCGACGCGGGCGTCGAGTCCGGCAGCGTCATCGGCCCGGCGTGGGACTCCCTCCTCGCCAAGCTGATCGTCACCGGCGCCACCCGTGAGCAGGCGCTCCAGCGGGCCGCCCGCGCGCTCGCGGAGTTCAAGGTCGAGGGCATGGCCACCGCCATCCCCTTCCACCAGGCCGCCGTCGTCGACCCCGACTTCACCGCCGACCCCTTCCGGGTCCACACCCGGTGGATCGAGACGGAGTTCGTCAACGAGATCAAGCCGTTCGCCCCGGCCGGTGCCGACGCGGACGAGGACGAGGCGGGCCGCGAGACCATCGTGGTCGAGGTCGGCGGCAAGCGCCTGGAGGTCTCCCTGCCCTCCTCGCTCGGCATGACGCTGGCCCGCACCGGTCTCGCCGCCGGCGCCAAGCCCAAGCGCCGCGCCGCGAAGAAGTCCGGCCCGACCGCCTCCGGCGACACCCTCGCCTCGCCCATGCAGGGCACGATCGTGAAGATCGCGGTCGAGGAGGGCCAGGAGGTCAAGGAGGGCGACCTGATCGTGGTCCTGGAGGCCATGAAGATGGAGCAGCCCCTCAACGCCCACAAGTCGGGCACCGTCACCGGCCTCAGCGCGGAGGTCGGCGCCTCCATCACGTCCGGCGCCGGCATCTGCGAGATCAAGGGCTGACGGCCCGGCAGCTCACGGGAAGGGCCCGCAGGCAGCCGCCTGGGGGCCCTTCTCCGCGTCCGGGGGCGGCGCGGGGAACAGGGACGGGCGGCTCACTGCGTACGGGGGCCTGCGTACGGGCCCGGGGCGGTGCGGGGGAACCGGGTTCAGCGGCGGCGCAGGTCCGCGACGCGGGCCGTGCGCTCCAGGGGCTCGGCGCCCAGACCGGGGCCGGGGCCCCTGAACTGGCCTCCGGGCATCCTGCCGCCGCGCTGGACGGGGAGCGGCATGTCCCGGCGGCCCCGGACGCCCGGGGGCAGCTGCTCGGGGGCGGGGACGGCGCTCTGGCCGGTGCCGGCCACGGCGATCTGCACGCCCTGGTCGGCGAGGGCCTGGAGCTCTCCGGCGGCCCGCTCGTCGTGCGGCGGGGGCTCGTCGGTGACCAGCCGGGTGATCACGTCCGTCGGCACCGTCTGGAACATGGTGTCGGTGCCCAGCTTGGTGTGGTCGGCGAGGACCACGACCTCGGCCGCCGCCTGCACCAGCGCCCGGTCCACGCTCGCGGAGAGCATGTTGGAGGTGGAGAGGCCGCGCTCGGCGGTGAGCCCGCTGCCGGAGAGGAAGGCCCGGGAGACCCGCAGCCCCTGGAGCGACTGCTCGGCCCCGCTGCCCACCAGCGCGTAGTTGGAGCCGCGCAGGGTGCCGCCGGTCATGACGACCTCGACCCGGTTGGCGTGCGCCAGGGCCTGGGCGACGAGCAGCGAGTTGGTGACCACCGTGAGGCCGGGCACCCGGGCGAGCCGGCGGGCCAGCTCCTGGGTGGTGGTCCCGGCGCCGACGACGATCGCCTCGCCCTCTTCGACCAGGCTCGCGGCGACGTCGGCGATGGCCGTCTTCTCCGCGGTCGCGAGATGGGATTTCTGCGGGAAGCCGGATTCTCGCGTGAATCCGCCCGGCAACACCGCACCGCCGTGCCGGCGGTCGAGGAGTCCTTCTGCCTCCAGCGCCCGTACGTCACGGCGCACGGTCACTTCGGAGGTCTGGACGACGCGGGCGAGCTCGCGGAGCGACACGGCCCCATTGGCTCGCACCATTTCGAGGATCAACTGGCGACGTTCTGCAGCGAACACGAAACTGACAGTAACGTGCGTCGCCGTTGCTTTTCAGCACTATGGGCCGGATTGCGGAAGATGCACACAGGCGGGGCCCCCAAGTGGTATGGGGAGCCCCGCCATTGATCCGTTTTGTGCCCCGGCTATGCCCCGTCTTGCCGGGGGTTGTCCGAGTCGGCGAACCGTTCCCGCAGGCGGGGGCGGTGATCGGCTCCAGGCTCAGCGGGCGGTCAGCCCTCGCCCGAGGTCTTTCGGGTGTGCAACTGCCGTGCCACTTCCGCGATCGAGCCCGACAGGGAGGGGTACACGGTGAAAGCATTTGCGATCTGTTCGACCGTCAGATTGTTGTCGACCGCGATCGAGATCGGGTGGATCAGCTCGCTCGCCCGGGGGGCGACGACACAGCCGCCGACCACGATGCCGGTGCCGGGACGGCAGAAGATCTTCACGAAGCCGTCCCGGATGCCCTGCATCTTGGCGCGCGGGTTGCGCAGCAGCGGCAGCTTGACGACCTTGGCGTCGATCTTGCCGGCGTCGACGTCGGCCTGGGTGTAGCCGACGGTGGCGATCTCGGGGTCGGTGAAGACGTTCGAGGAGACCGTCTTCAGGTTGAGCGGGGTCACCGCGTCGCCGAGGAAGTGGTACATCGCGATCCGGCCCTGCATGGCGGCGACCGAGGCGAGCGCGAAGATCCCGGTGACGTCGCCGGCCGCGTACACGCCGGGGGCGGAGGTGCGGGAGACCCGGTCGGTCCAGATGTGCCCGGAGTCCTTGAGCCGGACCCCGGCCTCCTCCAGGCCCATGCCGGCGGAGTTCGGGATGGCGCCGACGGCCATCAGGCAGTGGGTGCCGGAGATGACCCGGCCGTCGGAGAGGGTGACCTCGACGCGGTCGCCGACCCGCTTGGCGGACTCGGCGCGCGAGCGGGCCATGACGTTCATGCCGCGGCGGCGGAAGACGTCCTCCAGGACGGCGGCGGCGTCCGGGTCCTCGCCGGGCAGCACGCGGTCGCGGGAGGAGACGAGCGTGACCCGGGAGCCGAGCGCCTGGTAGGCGCCGGCGAACTCGGCGCCGGTGACACCGGAACCGACGACGATGAGCTCCTCCGGGAGCTCCTTCAGGTCGTAGACCTGGGTCCAGTTCAGGATCCGCTCGCCGTCCGGCTTGGCGTCGGCCAGCTCGCGCGGGTGGCCGCCGGTCGCGATCAGCACGGCGTCGGCGGTCAGCGTCTCCTCGGTGCCGTCGGCCGCCGTCACGATCACCTGGCGGGAGCCGTCGACGGCCTGCCGGCCGGAGAGCCGGCCGCGACCGCGCAGCACCCGGGCGCCCGCCCGGGTGACGGAGGCGGTGATGTCGTGCGACTGGGCCAGCGCGAGCCGCTTCACCCGTCGGTTGACCTTGCCGAGGTCCACGCCGACGACGCGGGCGGCCTGCTCGACGTGCGGGGTGTCGTCCGCGACGATGATGCCCAGCTCCTCGTAGGAGGAGTCGAAGGTGGTCATCACCTCCGCCGTGGCGATCAGGGTCTTGGAGGGGACGCAGTCGGTCAGGACGGACGCGCCGCCGAGGCCGTCGCAGTCGACGACGGTCACCTCCGCGCCGAGCTGGGCGCCCACCAGGGCAGCCTCGTATCCGCCGGGTCCGCCGCCGATGATCACGATCCGGGTCACTGGGATCTACGCCTCGCGCTCTCGTTCTGCCGGGGGTGTGCGGCCCCCGTGGGCTGCAGTGCGTACGCCATTGTCCCGCACGCCTCACGTGCGTACCCCATTCTCCCGTACGGCGCCCGGTCCCTCGCGCCGGGGCGGGGTAAAGCCGGGAGAAGCCGGAAAAGGCCCGGTCCGACCGCCGCGCCAGCGCCCGTGCGGCCCCCACCTCGGCGTTCGCCGGATACCAGGGTCACTCCCGTACCCTCGGTCCCATGTCGCTCTACGCCGCCTACGCCGGCAACCTCGACGCGCGGCTGATGAGCCGCCGCGCCCCGCACTCCCCACTGCGCGGCACCGGCTGGCTGAACGGCTGGCGGCTCACCTTCGGCGGCGAGCAGATGGGCTGGGAGGGGGCGCTGGCCACCCTCGTCGAGGCCCCGCGCCAGCAGGTCTTCGTGGCGCTGTACGACATCGCCCCGATGGACGAGGACTCCATGGACCGCTGGGAGGGCGTCGGGCTCGACATCTACCGGCGGATGCGGGTCCGGGTGCACACCCTCGACGGCGAGGAGGCGGCCTGGGTGTACGTGCTCAACGCGTACGAGGGCGGGCTGCCGTCCGCCCGCTACCTGGGCGAGGTCGCCGACGCGGCGGAGTCGGCGGGCGCGCCGCACGACTACGTGATGGAGATCCGCAAGCGGCCCTGCTGAGGCCGGCGCCGAGGCCCCGCCCGGGCGTTTTCGTCGGAAACGACAAGACAACGATCGCATGTCCGTCCGCGCCGTCATCTACGCGCGTAGGCATTCTCGGGCTAGGCTTCTTCGCGAACGAATTCCGTCCGGGGTCACCTCCCTCGGACCCCCCTCCCCGAGGCGAGAAGAGCCAGTGAACGCTACTGCCACCCCGTACGAGGCCGCCGAGGCCGCGGCCGCGCGTCTGCGCGAGCTGACCGGAGTCGAGAACCACGACGTCGCCCTGGTCATGGGCTCCGGCTGGGCCCCGGCCGTGGACGCCCTCGGCGCCCCCGAGGCCGAGTTCCCCGTCACCGAGCTCCCGGGCTTCCCGCCGCCGGCCGTCGAGGGCCACGGCGGCAAGGTCCGCTCGTACAAGATCGGCGACAAGCGCGCCCTGGTCTTCCTCGGCCGCACCCACTTCTACGAGGGCCGCGGGGTCGCCTCCGTCGCCCACGGCGTCCGCACCGCGGTCGCCGCCGGCGTGAAGACCGTCGTCCTGACCAACGGCTGCGGCGGTCTGCGCGAGGGCATGCGCCCCGGCCAGCCGGTCCTCATCAGCGACCACATCAACCTCACCGCCGCCTCCCCGATCGTCGGCGCGAACTTCGTCGACCTCACCGACCTGTACTCGCCGCGGCTGCGCGCGCTGTGCAAGGAGGTCGACGAGACGCTGGAGGAGGGCGTCTACGTCCAGTTCCCCGGCCCGCACTACGAGACCCCCGCCGAGATCAACATGGTCCGCGTCATGGGCGGCGACCTCGTCGGCATGTCCACCGTCCTGGAGGCCATCGCCGCGCGCGAGGCCGGCGCGGAGGTCCTCGGCATCTCCCTCGTCACCAACCTCGCCGCGGGGCTCTCGGGCGAGCCGCTCAACCACGAGGAGGTCCTCCAGGCGGGGAAGGACTCGGCGGCGCGGATGGGCGAACTGCTGACGCGGGTCCTCGACCGGATCTGAGGTCGCCGCGGGGGCGGAACGGGCGGGGGCGGGCCGCTGCGCGGGGCTTCTTCCCCACCCCGCCCCTTCCCGTCACCGGGGCTCCGCCCCGGACCCCGCGCCTCAAACGCCGGCGGGGCTGAAATTCAGCCCAGGGAAAGGCTCCGCGCAGCGGCCACACCCGCGCCCCGCACCCGCCCGCACCCACGCACGCACGCACCACACACCCGCCCCCACCCCGCCCGCAGACGAAAGGCGCATCACCGTGACGCAGGACGAACTCCTCGCCCGGGCCCAGGCGTGGCTCGCCGAGGATCCCGACCCCGAGACCCGCGAGGAGCTCGGCGCGCTCCTCGACCGGGGGGACACCGACGAGCTGACCGTCCGGTTCGCCGGGACGCTCCAGTTCGGCACCGCGGGGCTCCGCGGCGAGCTGGGCGCCGGGCCCATGCGGATGAACCGGGCCGTGGTGATCCGGGCCGCCGCCGGCCTCGCCGCGTACCTGAAGAAGGAGGGGCAGGCCGGCGGTCTGGTCGTCATCGGCTACGACGCCCGCTACAAGTCCGCCGACTTCGCCCGCGACACCGCCGCCGTGATGACGGGCGCCGGGCTCCGCGCCGCGCTGCTGCCGCGTCCGCTGCCGACGCCGGTCCTGGCGTACGCCATAAGGCACCTGGGCGCCGTCGCCGGTGTCGAGGTGACGGCGAGCCACAACCCGCCGCGCGACAACGGCTACAAGGTGTACCTGGGCGACGGCTCGCAGATCGTGCCCCCGGCGGACGCCGGGATCGCGGCCGAGATCGCCGCCGTCCGGGCGCTGGCCGACGTGCCGCGGCCCGAGGACGGCTGGGAGACGCTCGGCGACGAGGTCCTGGAGGCGTACCTGGCCCGGACCGACGCCGTGCTGACCCCCGGCTCGCCGCGGACCGCGCGGACCGTCTACACGGCCATGCACGGCGTCGGGAAGGACGTCCTGACGGCGGCCTTCGCACGGCACGGCTTCCCGCCGCCGGCGCTCGTCGCGGCGCAGGCCGAGCCGGACCCGGCGTTCCCGACGGTCGCGTTCCCGAACCCGGAGGAGCCGGGCGCCATGGACCTCGCCTTCGAGGCGGCCCGGGCCGTGGACCCCGACATCGTCATCGCCAACGACCCGGACGCCGACCGCTGCGCCGTCGCCGTGCCGGACGCCTCCGCCGAGGGCGGCTGGCGGATGCTCCGCGGCGACGAGGTCGGCGCGCTGCTCGCCGCGCACCTGGTGCGCAAGGGCGCCACCGGCGTCTTCGCCGAGTCGATCGTGTCGTCCTCGCTGCTCGGGCGGATCGCCGAGGCGGCCGGGGTCGGGTACGAGGAGACGCTGACCGGCTTCAAGTGGATCGCCCGGGTGGACGGTCTGCGGTACGGGTACGAGGAGGCGCTCGGCTACTGCGTGGACCCGGAGGGCGTCCGCGACAAGGACGGCATCACGGCGGCGCTGCTCGTCGCGGAGCTGGCCTCGGAGCTGAAGGAGGAGGGCCGGACGCTGACCGACCTGCTCGACGACCTGGCGGTGGCGCACGGGCTGCACGCCACGGACCAGCTGTCGGTGCGGGTGGAGGACCTGACGGTCATCGCCGACGCGATGGCGGCGCTGCGCGAGAAGCCCCCGGTGCGGCTCGCGGGCCTCCCGGTCGTCTCGGCGGAGGACCTGACGAAGGGCACGGAGTCGCTGCCGCCGACGGACGGTCTGCGGTACCACCTGGACGGCGCGTACAAGGCGCGGGTGATCGTCCGCCCGTCGGGCACGGAGCCCAAGCTGAAGTGCTACCTGGAGGTCGTGGTCCCGGTCGCCGACGCGAGCGGTCTGGCCGCGGCGCGGGCGACGGGCACCGAGGTGCTGGGCGCGCTGAAGAAGGACCTGGCGGCGGCCGCGGGGCTGTGAGCAGGGCGTGAGTGGGCGAAGGGCCGGTACGGGAGTTCCGTACCGGCCCTTCGTCGTACCGTGCCGGTACGGGACTCCCGTACCGGCCCTTCGCCGATCGTTCCGGCCGCCCTACCCGAAGCGGCCGTTGACGTAGTCGGCCGTGCGCGGGTCGGCCGGCGCGCCGAACATCCGGTCCGTGGGGCCGTGTTCGACGATGACGCCGGGCGTGCCCAGTTCGGCGAGGAAGAAGGCGCAGGAGTCGGAGACCCGGGCGGCCTGCTGCATGTTGTGGGTGACGATCACGATCGTCACGTCGGACTTGAGCTCGGCGATGGTCTCCTCGACGCGCCGGGTGGAGGTCGGGTCGAGGGCCGAGCAGGGCTCGTCCATGAGGAGCACCCGGGGGCGGACGGCGAGCGCGCGGGCGATGCAGAGGCGCTGCTGCTGGCCGCCGGAGAGGGCGCCGCCGGGCTGGCGGAGCCGGTCCTTGACCTCGTTCCAGAGTCCGGCGCGGGTGAGGCACTCCTCGACGAGGGCGTCCTTCTCGTCGCGGCCGGCCCGGACGCCGCCGAGCTTGAGGCCGGCGAGGACGTTCTCGTACAGGGACATCGCGGGGAACGGGTTGGGCTTCTGGAAGACCATGCCGATCTCGCGGCGGGCGTGGGTGATGCGGCGGCCCCGGTCGTAGATGTCGGCGCCGTCGAGGAGGACGCGGCCGGAGAGGGCGGCGGAGCCGATGAGTTCGTGCATCCGGTTGAGGATGCGGAGGAAGGTGGACTTGCCGCAGCCGGAGGGGCCGATGAGGGCGGTCACCTCGTGGGCGGGCATGGCGAGCGAGACCCGGTCGAGGACCTTGCGGTCGCCGAACCAGGCGGAGACGGCCTCGGCGTCGAGCGCGCCGGCGCGGCCGGTCCGGCCGGCCGTCGGCTTCGCGCCGGGGACCGGCGGCAGGGGGGCGGTGTCGGCGAGCGTGTCGGTCACGGTTTCTTCAGCTCCACGGGTCTCAGAGGAGGTTGGGCATCAGTCGGGTCAGTTCGCCGGAGACGAGGACGCCGAGGGCGACGAGCACGGGGGTGGCGGCGACCCAGGTCTGGCGGGGGCCCCAGCGGCGGCGGGCGACGACGGTGAGGACGGCGGCCAGCAGGAGGGCCTGGGCGCCGAGGAAGACCTGGGGCCAGGCCGCCGGGTCGCCGGCGAGCGGCTTCTCGGGGTCGGTGATCCAGCCGGGGCGGAGCGGGCGGGCCGGGCTGGGCTGGACGGCCGAGACCTGTTTCGCGTCGACGAAGAGGTGGTTCTCGGGCGTGTACGCGCCTCCCTCGGCGGTCACCAGGGTCAGCCGGCCCTCGCCGGCGCCGGGCGCGGGCAGGGTCGGGTCGCCCGGCCTGCGGACGCCCACCACCTCGTACACCGCCTCGCCCTGGCCGGTCGTCACCTCGACGCGGGCGCCGGGCGGCAGCCGGTGCAGGTCGTTGAAGGGGCTGCCGTAGGCCCACTGGCGGCCCATGAGGACGGCCGTCCCTGCCTGGCCGGGCAGCGGGGTGTCGCGGCGGTGTCCCGGCCCCGACATCAGCACGCCCGACGTGGTGCCCTCGGCGACGACCTCGCGCAGGCCGAGCACCGGGATGCGGAGCAGCGCGATCGGGTCGCCGAGGGCGACCGGCCTGCCGTCGTAGGTGGTCTGCCCGACCGGCGCGGTGCCGAGGGCGAGTTGCTCGCGGAGGGTGTCGTACGCGGTGGCCTGGTCGCGGGCGTGCTGGAGGTGTCCGACGACGGTCAGGTGGGCGGCGAAGCCGATGAGGAGGGCGGCGAGGACGCACAGCGCCGCCCCGGCCGGGCCGAGCCCGGCGCGGGGGGCGGCTGGTGCCGGTGCGGTCGTCACGGCCGGGCGCCCGCCTTGCGGCGGCGGACCTCGATCACGGCGGCGGCGCCGAGCAGGCAGAGCGCGAGCGACCCGAGGGCGGCGGAGGCGGCGGCGGAGGCGCCGGTGGCGGCGAGGGTGCCGCCGTTCGTGGTGGTGCCGCCGCTGCCGCCCGCTCCCGAGCCGGAGCCGGAGCCGCCCGCGGATCCGGTGTCGGAGCCGCCGGAGCCGGAGCCGGACGAGCCGGAGTCACCGCCGGAGCCGGACCCCGAGCCGGACCCTGAGCCGGAGCCGGAGTCGCCGGACGTGTCCCCGGTGGTGCCGGTACCGGTCGCGGTGGGCGTGGGGGTGGCGGTGCCGGTGGCGGTCGGCGTGCCGCTGGGCGGGTCCGTGGGCGTGGGCTCGTCGGTGGGCTCGTCCGTCGGGTCGTCGGTGGGGGTGCCGGTCGGGGTGTCCGTGGGCGTGGGGGTCGTACCGGTGGGGGTGGGGGTGGTGCCGGTGGGCGTCGGGGTCGTGGGCGTGGGGAGGGGTTCGTCGGTCACGTACAGCGTGTAGACGCTGAAGACCGGGGTGTGGGCCTCGGGGTCGGCGGGGGTGAAGGTGGCGACCACGCCGATGCCGTCCGGGGCGAGCGGGAGGTCGGTGAGGACCGTCTCGGCCTTGCCGCCGGAGACGGCGACGGTGCCCAGGTCGGTGAGCTCCTCGTTGAAGAACTTCTGGAAGGCGACCGATCCGGCGGCGTCGGCCGGCTGGACGGTGGCGGTGATCGTGGCCCGCCCGCCCTCGACCGCCTGCACGGGGTCGGAGGTGACCTCCAGGACGGTGGCCCTCTGCGCGATGGGCGCCCAGGTCTCGCCGGTCACCTCGACCATCGCCGAGAAGTAGTCCTCCCGGTTGGTCTCCGTCGCGGTGCGGCAGTGCAGACGGAGCTCGTACCTGCCGTCGAGGGGCCCTTCGGGGCGGTAGCGGCGGAGGGCCTCGCTCAGGGAGCTCGACCGGGGCTGGCCGTCGACCACCCGGTGGTCGAGCTCCCGGGTGAAGGGACCGCCGCTCAGCGGCTCCCCGGCGGCGGAGCCGGCGATGTCCGTCCAGTCGGCGGAGGCGTCGGGGTTGACGAGGGCGAGCTCGACGCGGTCGTACGGCTCCGCGGGGTCCGCCGGCTGGGGGCAGGCGGCGGAGGTGGTGACGCCCGTCGCGAAGACCGGATCGCCGATGGCGCCCGAACCGCCCTGGAGCGTGAAGGTCCCCCGCACGGTGACGGCCTTGGCGGGCGCGGCCAGCGCGAGGACGGCGGCGAGGGTGCCCAGGAGGACGGCGAGCACGGTGAGCAGCGCCGCCGGTGAGCGGAGTGGTGTGGGGCGGTTCATGCGGGTCCCCTGAGGAGTAGGTGTCGGATCGGACGGCGGGCGGACGGCCCGCCGGGTGGCGGGTGGGGGGCGGAGCCCGCCCTCGCGGGGTACGCCGGGGGCCGGGCACCCCTGGGGTGCCCGGCCGGTGTGCGGTGGGGTGGGGTGGCGGTCAGCGCTCGCCCTTGAGGGTGGTCGTGCCGCAGTTGGCGCCGAGGGTGCCGAAGCCGTAGTTGGCGATGGTGGTGCCGGCGGCGCAGACCTTGGAGGTGGAGCCGACGAAGGTGGACGCGATGGTCGCGTTCGTCAGCTTCGGGGTCGGGACGACGTTGTAGACGTCGCGGGTGAAGGGGAAGGACAGGTTGAGCGTCTTGTCGGCGTTGCGCGGGGCGACGGTGCCGACGGAGCCGAGGACGGCGGCGCCGCGGCGGTCGGTGACGACGCCCTTCTCCTGCGCCGTGTACTGGGCGACCGAGTAGGGGGCGATGTCGCCGGCGGTGTCGAGGACGGTGCCGTCGTTCTCCTGGACGCCCTGCGTGACGCAGGAGCCCGGGGTCGTGACGCCGATGGAGGAGAGGAAGAACTGGCGGGTGCCGGAGTTGGCCTGCGGCAGGATCGGGGTGAGCGCCACGCCGTTGAGGCTGGTGAGGCTGCACTCGTAGATCGACTTGAGCTGCGCGGCCGTGAGGTCGGACGGCAGGGCGCTGTTGGAGCGCTTCACCCAGGACACCGCGTCCTTGGCGAAGGGGATCCAGGTCAGGTCCGTGGAGGTGGCGGTGTCGACCGGGCCGCGCGAGGAGCGGGCGAAGTCGAGGCAGCCGGAGGTGGTGTCCACGGCGTTGCGGAGCGCGTCGATGCCGGCCGAGGAGCCGTTCGGGCGGTTGATCACACAGCCGGTGGCCTTGGTCTTGATGGTGGCCGTGCCCGTGGCGTTCCAGGAGGCGATGATCTTCTGGCCGATGGCGTTGACGACGACGTCGCCGAGGCCGTTCATGACGTCCTGGGTGGTGTCCGAGCCGACACCCGCGAGGGTGCGGTACTGGGTGACCGGGTTGGGGTCGGCCTGGGCCGCCGGGGCGAAGGCGGCGCCGAGACCGAGGGCGGCCACACCGAGGGCGGCACCGATACGAGCGCGGGACTTGACGTTCACTTCTGCTCCTCCGTGGAAACGGATGTCATGGAATGGACGCGCAAGCAAATCCGGATTGTTTTCCCGGCCGGTCCGTCGACCGGCCGGGAACAAGAATTCCGCAAGGGCGGATCCGGGAACCACCACGTTCAGTCGCTTTTCAGGTTACGAATTCCCGTACGAGGTGAATCCGAGGGGGTCTCGCGGCGCCCGGCGAATCCCAGGACGGCCGGTCCCGCGATTCCGGCGACACCGCCGGCGACCAGCACGCCGAGCAGGATCCAGCGGATCCAGCCGAGTGCCCCGGAGGGCGTGGTGCCGGTGGTCGCGGCGAGCTGCGGTCCGGGGTTGCCGCCGGATCCGGAGCCGTCGCCCGCGCCGGTGGCGCCCGGGGGGCCGCCGGGCGGGGCGGAGGTCGGGGCTCCCGTCCCCGCGCCGCCCGTTCCGCCGCCGTCGGAGCCTGATCCGGGGCCCGGGGCGGAGCCGGAGCCGCCGCCCGCTCCGGTGGCGGAGCCGTCGCCGCCGCCGGCCGTCCCCGTGCCGGAGTTCGTGCCCGTGCCCGGGTCGCCGCCCGCGGAGCCGGTGGTTCCCGTTCCGCCCGTGCCGCCGGTCCCGCCGCCAGGACCGGCCGGGTCGGGCGGGTCGGAGGGGCCCGCCGGCGCGCCGCGCTCCAGCCGCTCGGCCGCGCTCGCCGCGAGCGCCTTCAGCTTCGCCGGCATCGGCGCGTAGCCGAGCGGCAGTTCGCCGGGGGCCGTGCCTTGCGTCTGGCCGGGTCCCGCCGCGTACCGCATGACCCGGGCGTAGTCCTTGCGGGCGTCGGCGGGGAGGGCGGTGGAGGCGGCGGCGTAGGTGACCGTGGTCAGCGGGTAGGCCGCCTTCCGCACGCCGGCCGGGGCCGGGGCGAGGACGCCGGGCACGGAGGAGTCCCGGAACTGCTCGACGGCCGCGAGCATGGCGGGGGCCGTGGGCAGGGTGTAGGTGCCGTCCGCGTTCGGCAGGGCCGCGGTCTGGAGCTGGTAGCGGGCGGCCGAGGCGGCGTCGGTGAGGCCGTAGGCGCGGCGGTTGCCGGGCAGGATGTCGGCGGTGACGAGCTTCAGTTCGCCGGAGAGCGGGTCGAGGTTCGCGTCGTCCTTCGAGCCGTTGGTGCCCCGCCGGACCCATCGGGCCACGTCGTGCATGTCGTTCGCGTACGGGGAGCGGTCGAGGAGCCCGTAGGTGATGCGCTTCTCGCCGGTCGCGTCGGTCAGCTCGGTGAGGGTCGGATCGGCCTTGGGGAAGTCGTCGGTGCCGGCCGTGGCGAGCCCCAGGTCCTTGAAATGGGAATTGACCTTCATTCCCCAGGGATCGGGTTTCCCTTCGAGGAAGGAGCGCGCGTCCGCGTTGCCGCTCAGGTACTTCCAGACCACCCGCACGACGTCCGACCGTTCGGCGGAGAGGAGAATTCCACCGGGATAGTTCATGACGGACTGGGGGGCGCGCTCGAATTCCGGATTCAGTTTCAGGAATTCCGGGTCCTTGACGATGGACTCCGGATTGCCCTTGAGGTGGTCGGGCACCGGCGCCTTGTCGGTGAGCTCGCGGACGTCGTAGGGGTACGAGGCGGTCAGCAGCTTCGCCAGGAGCCGCTGGTTCAGCCGCAGGTCCTTCACGAGGCCGATCTGGTCGGCCTCCCAGTAGAAGCCGACGGTGAGGGCGCTGACGGCCACGGGGGCGTGCACGAAGCCGGCCTTCTCGCCGCCGGGGACGGGCTCGACGGTGAAGGCGAGTCCGGGCGAGGTGGAGGTCGGGGAGAGCAGGCCGGCGCGGGCCAGTTCCTCGCCGCGCTGGGTGAAGGTGAAGCGGGTGGCGCCGCCGGAGCAGAGGGCCGCCTGCCAGGAGGTGACGGCGTCGGTGACCAGCTCGGATCCGCTGGTCCTGCGCTCGGCCTTGTCGGTGGGGCAGGGGTCGCCGACGGGCAGGAAGTCGAGGGGGAAGACGATCCGCTGGTTCCAGTGGGTGGTGGAGAGCGGCGAGGTGTGCGGGCGTCCGTTGTTGCCGGCCGAGCCGTCGGGCTCGTGGGAGCCCCGGGGCACCACGACGAGCCAGCAGCCCCGGCCCCGGGCGTCCGCTCCGGTGCCGACGCGGTCGCCGCAGCCGAGGTGCGGGGCCTCGCGGGTGGACTGGAGGTTGAAGGCCGCCTCGCCCGTGCCGTCGACCTGGGTGCGGACGAAGTTCTCCTCGTTGGTGTCGCTGGGGTTGAAGTAGGTCCAGTCGGTGAGGGAGGTCGTGGCGGGGCCGGAGACGGGTGTGAAGGGGACGAAGGGGTCGGTCGTCTGCCCCGGGACGCCGGGGTACGGGATCGGCTCGTCGTACTGGGTCTCCAGCGGATCGGTTCCGACGGGGATGAGCCGCTGGGCGATGTAGGAGCCGTAGTTGCCGGTGCCGGGGCCGACGCGGGAGGCGCCGTACTGGCACTGCTCCCGCTTCGGGCCCGCCGGGTCGTCGCCCCAGCACTGCATGATCTGGAGGTAGTCGGTGGCGGTGCCCTGCGTCGGCTTCCCGCCCTTCCAGGTCACCCGCAGCCCCTGCCCGCGCAGGTTCCTCGTCTGGTGGACGGTCACCTCCAGGCCGGAGAAGTCGTCGTGCGGGCCCCGCGTGCCCCGCTTCGTCACGGCGGAGCCCTCCGGGCCGGTCGCGGCGGCGGCGGAGGAGCTCTGCGGCAGCGGCAGCAGGGCGAGGAGAAGGGCCGCGAGGAGGGCGCCGAGGCCCGTGGCCCGGGCACGGTTGCGCTTCATCGGGTGCCTCCCTGGCGTGCGGCGCGCTGCGCCATGAAGCGGCCGACCAGCGGCGGGACGATCACGGTGGCGAGGAGCAGGAAGGCCGAGAGGACCATCAGCAGGCCGCGCAGACCGGCGCCCGAGTCGGCGGCGAGGGTGACGGGGGTGCCGACGACGGGGTTCAGGCCCCCGAGGCCGCCGGCGTCGCCGCCCGCGCCCGAGGCACCGGCGCCCGCGCCGCCGTCCGCGATGATGTCGCCGGTGTCGGGGTCGACGACGGGCCCGCCGGAGGTGCCGGAGGCCGCGCCGCCGGAGCCGGAGCCGGCGCCGGAGCCCGAGGCGGCACCGGTGGTCCCGGCGGAGGCGGCGGAGCCGGTGCCGCCCGTGCCCGCGGCCCCCGTGGCGCCGGTGGACCCGGTGCCGGTCGCGCCGGTGGAGCCCGTACCGCTCCCCGTACCGCCGCCGGAACCGGAGCCGGAGCCGGAGCCCGGACCGCCGCCCGTAGCGGATCCGCTCGCGCCGCCGCCACCCGATCCGCCGCCGGTCGCGGTGCCCCCGGTGGCCGTACCGCCGCCCGTGCCGCCGCCGTCGACGACCGGGGTCGCCACTCCCTTCGCGCCGCCCGTGCCGTCGGCGCACTGCCGCGGCCCCCGCTTGTCGCAGGTCTTCGGCCTCGGGGCGTTCTTCGCGAGGGTGTTGGTGCCGTCGGAGGAGAAGGTGGGGTTGCGGCAGGAGGCCAGGTCCACGGCGCCGGTGGGGGCGCCGGGGATGCGGCGGACCTGGTCGAAGCCGGCCTGGACGAGGTTCCTCGGCAGCGGCGAGTAGCCCAGCTCCTCGGCCTGCTGCTGGCCCTCGCAGAGGAAGTAGCGGGCGAAGGTGCCGAGCGAGCGGCCCTTGTCGGCGGTGTGGGGGGCCGTCTCCGAGGTGGGGACGACCATGTAGCTGTAGCTGGACAGCGGGTACGCCCGGGAGTCCTTGGAGCGGTAGACGTCGTCGAGGATCTGGGTGAGGTAGTCCGCCGAGTTGCGGTCGGTGTTGATCCGGGCGTCGAGGAGGGCGACGGCGACGGCCTGGGCGGTCGGCTCGATGTAGTGGCCGGACCCGTTGAGGACCTTGACGACGGGGAAGTGCGCGTTGACGGCGTACGAGTACTCGACGTAGGTGATCGCGCCCTCGCCCTGCGGCTGGCGGACGTGCGCCGAGACGCCGAGGGAGCCGGACTTGGCCACCGCCGTCGTGCCGGGCACGACCGGGAAGTACGAGGTCATGCCGCAGGGGGTGGAGCGGCCCGCCCTGCGGCAGTGCTCGTTCCACACCGCGCCGTGCTCCTTGGCGAGCCAGGTGGTGAACTGGGCGGTGGTGCCCGAGCCGTCGGAGCGGACGACGGGCACGATCCGGCGGGCGGGGAGCGTGAGGCCGGGGTTGTCGGCCTTGATCTCGGGCGCGTTCCACATGGTCAGCTGACCGGTGAAGATCTTCGCGAGGACCGGCCCGGACAGGCGCAGGTTGGTGACCTGGCGGCCGCCGATGCGGAGGTTGTACATGAAGGCGGTGCCGCCCGCCACGATCGGCATGTAGGCGTAGCCGCGGCGGGGCGGGACGTCGGTGGCGCCGCCGTCGGTGAGGCCGTACGGGATCTCGGAGACGGCGAAGTCGACGGTGCCGTTCTTGAACTGCTCGCGGCCCTGCGAGGAGCCGTTGGCGTTGAAGTTGACGGTCAGTCCGATGTTGGCGCCGATGTTGCGCCGCCACTGCTCGACGGCGTTGGAGCTCCAGGTGGAGCCGGAACCGGTGATCTTGGTGTAGCCGGCGGCGTGGGCGGCGGGCGGGCCCGCGAGGAGGGCGAGCAGGGCGCAGAGCACGGTGCCCAGGCCCAGGAGGGTGCGGGCGAGCGGGACGGGCGATCTCACGACGTGCTCCTCGGAGGTGCGGTCGGGGAGGGAAGGAGGGAGGCGCGGGCGAACCGGGCCGCGTCCTCCCGCGAGGCCGCCGCGCGCCGCCGCTCCTGGCGCCTCGTGAGCTGTCCGGGGCCGCGCCCGCCGGCGATCCGGGCGAGCACGAAGAGCAGCAGGACGAGGAGCATCAGCACGGCGGCGGTGCCGAAACCGCGGGCGATCATGTTCGGTTCGGGCGACTTGACGAGTTCGAAGGTGGCGAGCGGCAGGGAGACCTGGGCCCCGGCGGTCGGCAGCGCGTTGAGCTCGGCGGTGAAGCCGGCGGTGAGCAGCACCGGGGAGGTCTCCCCCACCCCGCGGGCGGTGCCGAGGATGACGGCGGTGGTGAGGCCGGAGCGGGCGGTGGGCAGGACGACGTGCCAGACCGTGCGCCAGCGCGAGGCGCCCATGGCGTACGAGGCTTCCCGCAGGGTGCCGGGGACGAGCCGGATGAC
The DNA here is from genome assembly GCF_044541975.1 of Streptomyces sp. NPDC085460. Lineage (NCBI taxonomy): Bacteria > Bacillati > Actinomycetota > Actinomycetes > Kitasatosporales > Streptomycetaceae > Streptomyces > Streptomyces sp. NPDC085460. Next base: position 511,675 of record NZ_JBITTO010000002.1, on the reverse strand, counting down.
GACGTCGGAGGCGCGGATGATGATCGGCAGCATCATCACGGAGAGGGCGAGGGCGGCGGCGAGCCCTGAGCGCTCCATGCCGAGCGCGAGGATCACGGTCGCGTAGATGAACAAGCCGGCGACGATCGACGGCAGCGCGGTCATCGCCTCGACGATGGTGCGGACGAGGCGGGCGAAGGGGCCGGGGACCTCGTTGAGGAAGACGGCGCAGACGACGCCGGCGGGGACGGTGAGGACGAGGGCGATGCCGACCTGTTCCAGGGTGCCGACGACGGCGTGCAGGACGCCGCCGACGTCGAGCGGTTCGAGCGGTCCCGCGAGGCTCATGTCCTCGGTGAAGAAGTTGAGGTGGACGAGGGCCTCGCGGCCCTCCCAGAGGGTGAAGGCGACGACGAAGACGAGGACGGCGAGGAGGACGAGCCCGAGGGTGCGGACGACGACGCCGGCGACCCGGTCGCGGACGGCGGGCCCGTCCTCGTCGAAGGAGACAAGGAGCGCGTAGAGGCCGAGGAAGAGGGCGTACGCGACGAGGACGAAGCCGACGGTGCCGGAGAAGGGCAGCAGCCGGGCGAAGAGCAGCCAGGTGAGGGCGACGGCGGCGGCCGCGGCGCCGAGCACGGCGTAGACGTCGGTGGCGCGCGGTCCCGAGGTGGCGCGGCGGCGTTCGGGTCCGGCCGGCGGTGCCTGTCCCGCGGGCGGGGCCTGTCCGGCGTCCGGCCGGGGCGCCGGCCGCTCCGGGGCGATGGTCATGGGGTTCCCCCTGTTACGCGTCGCTGGACGCGCCGGAGCGGCTGCGGGCGACGATGGACGAGGCGGCGAAGTTGACGATCAGGGTCATGACGAAGAGCGCGAAGCCGGCGGCCATCAGGGCGGACATGCCGAAGGCGGTGGCCTCGCCGTAGCGCAGCGCGATGAGCGAGGAGACCGAGCTGGTGCCGGTCTGGAGCACGTGCCACTGGATCGTGAAGACCTGCGAGATGACCATGTAGACGGCGATGGTCTCGCCGAGGGCGCGGCCGAGGCCGAGCATGGTGCCGCCGATCATGCCGCCCTTGCCGAAGGGCAGGACGACGGAGCGGATCATGCCCCAGCGGGTGGCGCCGAGCGCGTACGCCCCCTCGCGCTCGCCGGCGGGGGCCTGGGAGAAGACCTCGCGCATGATCGAGCAGATGATCGGCGCGACCATCATCGCGACGACGAGTCCGGCGACGAAGGTGGAGGAGGTGTAGACGGTGGGCGGGGCGAGCGGGTCGTCGGGGTCGGCGCCGTCGACGCGGAGGAAGGGGATCCAGCCGAAGTACGCGGAGATCCAGCGGGCGATCGGCAGGATCGATTCCTCCAGCCAGAACACGCCCCACAGGCCGTAGACGACCGAGGGCACGGCGGCCATCAGGTCCACGGTGGAGATCAGGGTGCGGCGCAGCCGGGGCGGGGCGTACTCGGAGATGTAGAGCGCGGCTCCGGTGGCCAGCGGGACGGCGACGACGATCGCGACGAGGGCGATGAGGATGGTGCCGAGGAGGACGGCGGCGATGCCGAAGTTCCCGGCGTCGGGCTCCCAGTTCTCGGTGGTGAGGAAGGAGCCGCCGGCCCGGTCGAGGGCCTGCCAGGCACGGTGCAGGAGGAAGCCGCCGACGAGGAGCATCACGGCGAGCACGAGGCCGCCGCCGGTGCGGGCGACGCCGCGGAAGACCCGGTCGGCGGGGCCGGGGTCGGCGTACAGCCGTCTCGGCGCGTCGGGCGGGCCGTCGGGCCGCGGGTCGGGGGCGCCGGGCGGCGCGGGCGGATCGGTCGTCTCGGTCGTCACGGGAAGGACCCAAGTCCGGCCCGGTTGACGTGCGCGCCCCGCGAGGTGAATGAGGGGCGCCCGAGAGGCAACTTCCGTTCACCATAAGGAGGTTGAGCTCCAGTGCGCGGCCTCGGCGGCCAGCAGGGAGCGGAAGCGGTCATAGGCGGAGCGGCAGGTGGAGTGGCGCTCGTACGCCCTCCCGGAGAGGGCGGTCGTGCGGCCCTCGGCGTCGCGCAGCAGCCAGACCCAGCCGTTGCCGCCGGCGGTGTGCTGCACCCCGCCGCCCATGGCCGCGTGCCCGGCGCAGAGTTCCGCGAAGGCGGCCCGGCAGGCGGCGTGGTCGGTGAAGCACTGCCCCGACCGGGCCACCACCCGCCCGTTCTGCGCGACCAGCCGCCAGCCGTATCGTCCGTCGGCTCTGACGTCGACCAGACAACGTGTCCCGGACACACCGGTGCCCTTGGTCATTGCCCCCACCCCCACAGTCTCGGCACGGGCAATCTATTGACCCGCCCCGGATCGTTGGGTGCTAAACCAACTGCGCGAGGCATGCTTCACCCCGCCGTTGCCCCTAGGACACCGGCGGGGCGGCGAGGGTGCCGAGCGGGCCGGGGCTCAGCCGGTGGCGGCGAGCACCACGAAGAGGATCAGACCGACGACGGCGGGGGCGATGATCTCGTACGCCCAGCGCACCTGCGGCGCGCCCTGCGCCCCGGCCCGGCCCTGGTGGCGCTCGGCCATCTCGCGCAGGTCGGCCACGTTCTGGTCGCTGGACGCGTTGCGCGCGGCGGTGTCGCGGACGTCGGCGGTGACCGAGGTGCGGCCGTGGGGGTCGTCCTGGGAGGCGCGGGCGGCCTGGCGCGCGGCCTTCTTGCGCTGCCGCAGCGAGACGGGGACGGCCCACAGCTGGTACTTCACGCCCTCCGTGGTGAAGACCTCGCTGGAGTAGCCGGCCCGGATGTCGGCGACGGACGCCCAGGGCAGCAGGATCGAGCGGAAGGGGTTGCGGATCCGGAGCCGGTCCTCGTTGGCGTACACGGCGGGCCGGACGGTGAAGGCGGCGATCAGGGGCACGGCGAGCAGCAGCCCGGCGAGGGCGAGCCAGGGCGCGCGGCCCTCGCCGCGCACCAGCGCGTCGGTCACGAAGACGAGCGTCAGGGCGAGCAGGAAGACGCCTCCCGCGATGCCGAAGGAGGAGCGGTAGACACGGTCGGCGGAGGTCGGCTCGGGGTTCGGCCCGGAGGTCGGCTCGGAGGGCGTGGGGCTCGTCATGCCGCCGATTCTGCCTCAGGAGGCGCCGGGGGGCTCGGGCGCCCCGCGCGGCGCCTCCCCGGGGCCTCCCCGGGGCCGGCCCCGGCCGCCCTCGGCGACGGCGCTCAGGCTTTCCGGGTGGTGACGAGGTCGGCGTACAGGATGATGTTGTCCGGCCGGTGCCCGTCGACGAGCTCGCCGCCGCAGGTGATCACGCGCAGTTCGGACCGGCGGGTGTCGCCGTAGACCTTGGCCGTGGGGAAGGCGTCCTTGTCGACCTGCTCCAGCTCGCGGACGCGGAAGACGGCGGCGGTGCCGTCCGCGCGGGTCACGGTGATCTCGTCGCCGACCCGGACCCTGGAGACGTCCTTCAGGACGGCGGGTCCGCGCTCGGTGTCGAAGTGCCCGATGAGGACGGCCGGGCCGGTCTCGCCGGGCGTGACGCCCTTCCCGTACCAGCCGATCCGGTCGGCCTGCGCGACGGACGGCACCTCGACGGTCCCGTCGGCGTTCAGCCCGAGGTCCAGGATCCCCCGGGCGTCCACGGCGGCGGTGGGCAGCTGGACCCGGACGGGCAGGGAGCGGGCGAGCGGCCGGACCGGCGCGGTGCTCGCGGTGGGGGCGGGCGCGGAGGACTCCGCGATCCGGGCGGGCGGGGTGGCGGCGGCGGTGGTGCCGCCGGTCCCGCCCGAGCAGCCGGCGAGCGCGGCGAGGACGGCCGCGCAGAGCACGGCGGAGACGGTACGGCGGTGGTGGTGGCGCTTCATGGGGCGGGCTCCGGCGGCAGTGGGTCCGTACGGCGGGCGGCCGGCCGTCACGGGGTGGATGACGGCCGGCCTGGGGTGGACGGGACGAACGCTCCGGGCTCGGGTCGAGGGGCGAGGAGCGGGTACGGGAGGCGGGGTACGCGACACGCGGGGTGCGCGGGGCGCGCGACACGCGAGGTAGGTGACACGCGAGGTGCGCGGGGCGCGCGACACGCGAAGTAGGTGACACGCGAGGTGCGCGGGGCGCGAGGTGCGCGACACGCGAGGTACGCGGGGCGCACGGACGCGTGTCGGGTGTGCGGGTCAGCCCCGGGTCGCGGCGGTGCGGCGGCGCAGCGCGGTGAAGCCGAGCCCCCCGGCGACCAACAGGGCGGCGCCGGCGCCGACCGCGATCAGCGTGCCGGAGCCCTCCTCGGCGGCGAGCTCGGCACCGGCCGCGACCCCGCCCCTGGGGACGACGGAGGTCTGGCCGCCCTGGGCGGTGGCGCCCTTGTCCCGCGCGGCGGGGACGGCGTTCAGCGCGCAGCCCTTGGGGAGCTTCGGGAAGGCATGGGTGCCGCCGCCCGTCACGCCGCCCTCGGTCTTGGTGAAGAGGGACGGGGTGGCGCTGTGGGCGTCGACGATCCGGGCGACGATGCCGGCGTCCTTCGGGAGCGACGGGCGGGCGCGGTCGAGAACGGCGATGAGCTGCCCCTCGGCGATCGTGATCAGCTTCGCCTTCGGACCCTTCGGGCTCATGATCAGCTTGGCTTCGGTGCCCGCGCCGATGTCCACGAAGCGGACGACGGTGCACGCGCCGAGGGCGTCGGGGTCGGTGTCGGCCGGGCGCTCCTCGCCCTGGCCGCCGCCGCCCATGCCGTACGGCTGCGGGGCGGCCTGCTTCGCGGAGCCGGGGACGTAGGCGGCGAACTGTCCGTCCGCCTCCAGGACCACGACGGCCTTGCCGAAGCGCAGCACCTTGCGCTCGCCGTTGGCGTACGTGTAGGCGCCGCCCTTGTCGGTGGCGGGGTCGATGCCGCGCAGGCCGAAGGAGCCGTTCTTCGCCTGGAGCTCCACCACGCTGCCGTCGGCGAGGCGGTAGACGCCCGGCCGGTTGGGGGCGATGTGGCCGACCCAGTTGTGGGTGGTGCCGTCGGGGTTCAGGACGAAGAACTCGCCGTTGTCCTGGCCGGCGACGGAGGTCCCGTACGCCTTGAGGTCCCCGACCGGGTGGCCGTCGCGGAACAGCTCGGCGCGGTGGTTCCCCGCCTTGACCTTGTAGATCTTGGCGACGGTGCCGCCGATGAGGGTCTGGGTGCGGACCAGCGTGCCCGTGGTGGCGCGGACGGGCGCGGCCTCGCCTGGCGTCGCCGCCTCGCCGGCCGGGGTGGCCGTCTCGCCCGCCGGGGCGGTCGCCTTGCCCGCCGGGGCGGTCGCCTTGCCCGCCGGGGTGGTCGGCTTGCCGTCCGGGGTCGTCGCGGCGGTGGGCTTCGCGGCGGGAGCGGTCGTCCCGGAGGTCGGCTTCGGCGCCGGGGTCGTCGCGGCGGCCGGCTTCGGCGCCGGGACGGTCACGGCGGCCGGCTTCGGCGCCGGGGTCGTCCCGGCGGCGAAGGCACTGCCGGCCGCGAGGACCGGGGTGGCCGCGACGCCCGCGACGAGCGCGGCGGCGAGGGCGGTGCGAAGGGCGGTGCGCATAACGACTCCCGAAGAGGTTCGGCGGTGAGTGGTGCAGAGCCGCATGCCGCTGATATCTCCTCGGGGAGGGCCGGTGAGTTCTCGCTGGCTGCTGATGAAGAATCTAAAGATCTTGTATGGGGGATCCGTCCGCTCCATGTCACGGCCGCGTGACAGCCGCCAACACCCCGACGGACCTTTCGCGCGCCCCCCTTCGCCGCCCTTCACACCGCCCTTCATGCCGCCCCTCACGCCACCCTTAGCTCCGCCCCGCACGCCCCCCGCGCGCCGTCTCGACCCCCCGCACCACGCCGTCCCGCGCCCGTGACCTCGGCCTCCTCGAACGCCCTCCCCTGTACAGGTCGCTACGCGCGTAGATATGCTCGACTGGTGACCATGCCCACCACTGCATCCGCAGCAGCAGCTTTCGCCGACGTGACCGCGTCCGAGAGCACGCTGCGCCGCTTCCTCCACGGGCTGCCCGGCGTCGACGCCGTGGGCCTGGAGGCGCGCGCCGCGTCCCTCGGCACCCGCTCGATCAAGACCACGGCCAAGGCGTACGCCATCGACCTGGCCATCTCCATGATCGACCTGACGACGCTCGAAGGCGCGGACACCCCGGGCAAGGTCCGGGCCCTCGCCGCCAAGGCCGTCCACCCCGACCCGACCGACCGCACGACCCCGACGACCGCCGCCGTCTGCGTCTACCCCGACATGGTGGCCACCGCCAAGGCCGCCCTCGCGGGCTCCGGCGTCAAGGTCGCCTCGGTCGCCACCGCCTTCCCGGCGGGCCGCGCCGCCCTCCCCGTGAAGCTGGCCGACACCGCCGACGCCATCGCCGCCGGCGCGGACGAGATCGACATGGTCATCGACCGCGGCGCCTTCCTCGCCGGCCGCTACCTGGAGGTCTACGAGCAGATCGCCGCGATCAAGGCCGCGTGCGGCGACCGCGCCCGGCTCAAGGTGATCTTCGAGACCGGCGAGCTGTCCACGTACGACAACATCCGCCGCGCCTCCTGGCTCGGCATGATGGCGGGCGCCGACTTCATCAAGACCTCGACCGGCAAGGTCGCGGTCAACGCCACCCCGGCCAACACCCTGCTCATGCTGGAGGCGGTGCGCGACTTCCGCGCCCAGACCGGCGTGCAGATCGGCGTGAAGCCCGCCGGCGGCATCCGCAACACCAAGGAAGCCATCAAGTTCCTGGTGCTGGTCAACGAGACCGCCGGCGCGGACTGGCTGGACAACCACTGGTTCCGCTTCGGCGCCTCCAGCCTGCTCAACGACCTGCTGATGCAGCGCCAGAAGATGGCGACCGGCCGCTACTCCGGCCCCGATTACGTGACGGTGGACTGATCGACATGACCTCCCCCTTCGAGTACGCCCCCGCGCCCGAGTCGCGCGCGGTCGTCGACATCGCCCCGAGCTACGGCCTGTTCATCGACGGCGAGTTCACCGACGCGGCCGACGGCAAGGTCTTCAAGACCGTCTCCCCCTCCTCCGAGGAGGTCCTCTCCGAGATCGCCCAGGCGGGCGAGGCGGACGTGGACCGCGCGGTCAAGGCCGCCCGCAAGGCATTCGAGAAGTGGTCCGCGCTGCCCGGCTCCGAGCGCGCCAAGTACCTCTTCCGGATCGCCCGGATCATCCAGGAGCGCAGCCGCGAGCTCGCCGTCCTGGAGACCCTGGACAACGGCAAGCCGATCAAGGAGACCCGCGACGCGGACCTCCCCCTGGTCGCCGCCCACTTCTTCTACTACGCGGGCTGGGCCGACAAGCTCGACCACGCCGGCTACGGCGCGAACCCCCGCCCGCTGGGCGTGGCCGGCCAGGTCATCCCCTGGAACTTCCCGCTGCTCATGCTGGCGTGGAAGATCGCCCCGGCGCTCGCGACCGGCAACACGGTCGTCCTGAAGCCCGCCGAGACGACCCCGCTCACCGCCCTGTTCTTCGCGGACATCTGCCGCCAGGCCGGCCTGCCCAAGGGCGTCGTCAACATCCTCCCCGGGTACGGGGACACCGGCGCCGCCCTGGTCGCGCACCCCGACGTGAACAAGGTCGCCTTCACCGGCTCGACCGCCGTCGGCAAGCGGATCGCCCGCACGGTCGCCGGCACCGACAAGAAGGTCACCCTGGAGCTGGGCGGCAAGGGCGCCAACATCGTCTTCGACGACGCCCCCATCGACCAGGCCGTCGAGGGCATCGTCAACGGCATCTTCTTCAACCAGGGCCAGGTCTGCTGCGCGGGCTCCCGCCTCCTCGTCCAGGAGTCGGTCCAGGACGAGCTCCTGGACAGCCTCAAGCGCCGCCTGTCGACGCTCCGCCTCGGCGACCCGCTCGACAAGAACACCGACATCGGCGCCATCAACTCCGAGGAGCAGCTGGCCCGGATCACCTCCCTGGTCGCGCAGGGCGAGGCGGAGGGCGCCGAGCGCTGGACCGCCGCCTGCGACCTCCCGGAGTCCGGCTACTGGTTCGCCCCGACGCTCTTCACGAACGTCACCCAGGCGCACACCATCGCCCGCGACGAGGTCTTCGGCCCGGTCCTCTCGGTGCTCACCTTCCGTACCCCGGACGAGGCCGTCGCCAAGGCCAACAACAGCCAGTACGGCCTCTCCGCCGGCATCTGGACGGAGAAGGGCTCCCGCATCCTCGCGGTCGCCAACAAGCTCCGCGCCGGTGTCGTCTGGGCCAACACGTTCAACAAGTTCGACCCGACCTCGCCCTTCGGCGGCTACAAGGAGTCGGGCTTCGGCCGCGAGGGCGGTCGCCACGGCCTGGAGGCGTACCTCGATGTCTGATGTGACCCGCCTGAACGTCTTCAAGACCTACAAGCTGTACGTCGGGGGCAAGTTCCCCCGCTCCGAGAGCGGCCGGGTGTACGAGGTGACGGACTCCAAGGGCAACTGGCTGGCGAACGCCCCGCTCTCCTCCCGCAAGGACGCCCGTGACGCGGTCGTCGCCGCGCGCAAGGCGCAGGGCGGCTGGGCCGGCGCGACCGCGTACCTGCGCGGCCAGATCCTCTACCGCGTCGCCGAGATGCTGGAGGGCCGCCGGGACCAGTTCGTCCGCGAGGTCGCCGAGGCCGAGGGCCTGTCGAAGTCGAAGGCGGCCGCCCAGGTGGACGCGGCGATCGACCGCTGGGTCTGGTACGCGGGCTGGACCGACAAGATCGCCCAGGTCACCGGCGGCGCCAACCCGGTCGCGGGCCCCTACTTCAACCTCTCCACCCCGGAGCCGACCGGCGTCGTCACCGTGCTCGCCCCCCAGGAGTCGTCCTTCCTGGGCCTGGTCTCGGTGATCGCCCCGGTCATCGCGACCGGCAACACGGCCGTCGTCATCGCCTCCGAGAAGGCCCCGCTCCCCGCCCTCTCCCTGGGCGAGGTCCTGGCCACCTCCGACCTGCCCGGCGGCGTCGTCAACATCCTCTCCGGCAAGGCGTCCGAGATGGGCCCGCACCTCGCGGCCCACCTGGACGTCAACGCGATCGACCTGACCGGCGCGGACGCCGACCTGGCCAGGGAGCTGGAGATCGCGGCGGCGGACAACCTGAAGCGCGTCCTGCGCCCCCGTACCGAGGACTTCACCCAGTCCCCCGGCACCGACCGCATGACCGCCTTCCTGGAGACGAAGACCGTCTGGCACCCCACGGGCTCCCTGGGCGCCTCCGGCTCCTCGTACTAGCGCTCCCCCGCGAGGCCCCCGGACGCGTCCGCGTCCGGGGGCCTCGCGCACGTCCGCGAACCGCCGCGGGATCCGGTCACGCTACGGAAGAAGCTTCTGCGTCAGCGGCCCGGCGACCGGCAGGTCGGCGACGGCTCCGCCCTCGGTGAGGTGGTCGGTGACCAGACCGGTGCCGACCGGCTTGAAGTCGGCGACCTGGGTGCCGACGCCGTTGGCCAGCGGGTCCACCCCGGTCTTGGCCAGCGGGTCGAGCTGGAGCCGCGTCAGCGGGCCCACGCCGTGCGTGACGCCCGTCAGGGCGCCCGCGCCGGCCGCCCCCGCGTCGGTGCGGCTCAGCGAGTCGACGGGCAGCGGCACCGGCGCCACGGCCTGGGCCCCCGCGCCCGCGCCGAACACCGCCGCGCCCGCCGCCGTGACGGTGAGGCCGGCCTTGAGCAGAGCGCTGCGGCGGGGGGTCCGGGGGTCTGCGTGACGGGCCATGGGGATCCTTCCGAGGGGTGAGCGGGCGGCCACCGACAGTAGTGGAGGTGTGATGCTCGATACCAACGGCCCTCCTCGGTGGTCCCCTGGACGGATTAATGCCTCACACTGGTGTTCCGTGAGTTCCCAACCGATCCCCACCCGGGTCGTCCTGCTCGCGGGCCCCTCCGGCTCCGGCAAGTCGTCCCTCGCCGCCACCGCGGGCCTTCCGGTGCTGCGCCTCGACGACTTCTACAAGGAGGCCGGCGACCCGACGCTCCCGCTCGTCGACGGCAGCGGCGACGTCGACTGGGACTCACCGGGCTCCTGGGACGCGGACGCCGCCGTCACCGCGATCGTCGAGCTGTGCCGTACGGGCCGCACCGACGTCCCCGTGTACTCCATCGCCACCAGCTCCCGCACCGGCAGCGACCGCCTCGACATCGAGCGGACCCCGCTCTTCATCGCCGAGGGCATCTTCGCCGCCGAGATCGTCGCCCGCTGCCGCGAGCTCGACGTGCTGGCCGACGCGCTCTGCCTGCGCGGCCGCCCGTCCACCACCTTCCGCCGCCGGCTCCTGCGCGATCTGCGGGAGGGCCGGAAGTCGGTCCCGATGCTGCTGCGCCGCGGCTGGCGCCTGATGCGGGCCGAGCGGGCCATCGTCGCCCGGCAGACCGAGCTGGGCGCCCACCCGTGCGCGAAGCCGGAGGCCCTGGGCCGGCTGGCCGCCGCCGCGGCCGGCCGCCACCGCACCCCGGCGGGCCGCTGACCGCCCGCGCGGCCCCGGACAGCACGAAGCGGGTCCTACGAGACCCCCCGGACTCGTACGACCCGCTTCGTTCTTTTCCCCCGTGGACCCCAGATCCCCCCTGAGGCCCGTTTCCCCCGTGTTCCCCCGTGATCCTCAGGCGACCAGTTCGCCGAAGGATTCCTCCTCGTCACGGCCGAAGCTCAGCACCTCGTCCTCGCGCAGTCGCCGCAGCGAGCGCCAGATGCTCGACTTCACCGTGCCGACACTGATGTCCAGGATCTCCGCGATCTCCGGATCGGTCCGGCCCTCGTAGTAGCGCAGCACCAGCATGGTCCGCTGGAGCTCGGGCAGGCGGGCCAGCGCCTGCCACAGCACCGCGCGCAGCTCGGTGCCGCGCATCGCGTCCGTCTCGCCGACCGTCTCCGGCAGCTCCTCGGTCGGGTACTCGTTGACCTTGCGCCGGCGCCAGGCGCTGATGTGCAGATTGGTCATCGTGCGGCGCAGGTAGCCGCCGACGGCGGCCTTGTCGCTGATCCGGTCCCAGGCGCGGTACGTGGAGAACAGCGCGCTCTGGAGCAGGTCCTCGGCCTCGAAACGGTCACCGGTCAGGTGGTAGGCGGTGGCGTACAGGGAGGCCCGGCGCTCCTGGACGTAGGCCGTGAACTCGGCCTCCGAACAGGAACGCTCCCCCGTGGCCTCCCCGTACACCGCTCCCCCGTCAGCGACGGCGACCATGTACGGCGCCTTGCGCTGACGCCCGACGGTCGTCCGAACGCACCCCCGTCCGTTCGTGACGACACCGCCGGACTTCTCGGTGCTCCGCACGACGTCGTGGAGACGCGTGACCACTGCGCTGTTGGTGGTTCCGTGCAGTGTGTTCATGTCGCGCCCCCCGTCGTTCGGAGTCAGTGTGTCGGTCCGTGTGCCAAGAAGCTTGCCCGGCGCACATCATGGCGTTGTCCGCCGACTGTCACAGGCGTGTCACAGGGGCGGGGACGGAAGCGCGCCTCCGGGCGGTCGATCTGGGACGGCTCATGAGCCAGAATGGCGTCCGTGCCTTTTCTGTTGCTGATCGAGGACGACGACGCCATCCGCACGGCCCTCGAACTCTCCCTGTCCCGGCAGGGCCACCGGGTGGCCACCGCCGCGTCGGGCGAGGACGGCCTGCAGTTGCTCAAGGAGCAGCGGCCCGACCTGATCGTGCTCGATGTGATGCTGCCCGGCATCGACGGGTTCGAGGTGTGCCGGCGCATCCGCCGCACGGACCAGCTGCCGATCATCCTGCTGACCGCGCGCAGCGACGACATCGACGTGGTCGTGGGTCTGGAGTCGGGGGCCGACGACTATGTGGTGAAGCCGGTGCAGGGGCGGGTGCTCGACGCCCGGATCCGGGCCGTGCTGCGGCGCGGGGAGCGGGAGTCGACCGATTCGGCGACGTTCGGCTCGCTGGTCATCGACCGGTCCGCGATGACCGTGACGAAGAACGGCCTCGACCTCCAGCTGACCCCGACCGAGCTGCGGCTGCTGCTCGAACTGAGCCGGCGGCCGGGACAGGCGCTGTCCCGGCAGCAGTTGCTGCGGCTCGTGTGGGAGCACGACTACCTGGGCGACTCGCGTCTCGTGGACGCGTGCGTGCAGCGGCTGCGGGCGAAGGTGGAGGACGTGCCGTCCTCGCCGACCCTGATCCGCACGGTGCGGGGCGTCGGCTACCGGCTGGACGTTCCTGCGTGACGAAGGGGAACAGGGGGGTCTTCGCCCGGCTGCGGCTGTCCAGCCTGCGCCTGCGCCTCGTCGTGGTGTTCGCGCTGGTGGCGCTGACGGCGGCGGTGTCGGCGTCGGGGATCGCGTACTGGCTGAACCGCGAGGCGGTGCTGAAGCGCACCCAGGACAGCGCGCTGAACGACTTCCGGCAGGAGATGCAGAACCGGGTGGCGACGCTGCCGCTGCGGCCGACCCAGGAGAATCTGCGCCGCACCTCCGAGGAGATGACGGCGGGCGGCTCCGGCTACCAGGTGCTGCTGCTCGGCGAGCGGGCGGCGGGGAAGCCGATCGTGGGCGCCTCGGACCCGGACGTGTTCACGCTGGCGGACGTGCCGGTGTCGCTGCGGGAGGCGGTGGACACCCGGCGCCCGGTGACGGACGCGAACCCGTACCCGTACCACCTGTTCTGGCAGCGGACCGAGCGGGGCGGGACGCCGTACCTGGTCGGCGGGACGCGGATCGACGGCGGCGGGCCGGCCGGCTACATGTTCAAGTCGCTGGCGGCGGAGAAGGCGGACCTCAACTCGCTGGCGTGGTCGCTGGGGATCGCGACCGGGCTCGCGGTGATCGGTTCGGTGCTGCTGGCGCAGGTCGCGGCGACGACCGTGCTGCGGCCGGTGCGGCGGCTCGGCGAGGCGGCGCGGCAGCTCGGCGAGGGCAAGCTGGACACCCGGCTGCGGGTCTCCGGCGCGGACGAACTGTCCGATCTGTCGCGGACGTTCAACAGCGCGGCGGAGAACCTCCAGAAGAAGGTGGCGGACATGAGCGCGCGGGAGGAGTCCTCCCGGCGGTTCGTCGCCGACATGTCGCACGAGCTGCGGACGCCGCTGACCGCGCTGACGGCGGTCACGGAGGTCCTGGAGGACGAGCAGGACTCCCTGGACCCGATGATCGCGCCGGCGGTGGCGCTGGTGGTGAGCGAGACCCGGCGGCTCAACAACCTGGTGGAGAACCTGATGGAGGTGACCCGCTTCGACGCGGGCACCGCCCGGCTGGTCCTGGACGACGTGGACATCGCCGACCAGATCACCGCGTGCATCGACGCGCGGGCCTGGCTGGACGCGGTGGAGCTGGACGCGGAGCGCGGCATCGTGTGCCGTCTCGACCCGCGTCGGCTGGACGTGATCCTGGCCAATCTGATCGGGAACGCGCTGAAGCACGGCGGTTCGCCGGTGCGGGTCTCGGTCAGGACCGAGGAGGGACCGGGCGAGGACGGACCGGGCGAGGAGGAGCTGGTCGTGTCGGTACGGGACCACGGGCCCGGCATCCCCGAGGAGGTGCTGCCGCACGTCTTCGACCGCTTCTACAAGGCGAGCGCCCAGCGGCCCCGGTCGGACGGCTCCGGCCTCGGTCTGTCGATCGCCATGGAGAACGCGCTGATCCACGGCGGGACGATCGCCGCCGCCAACTCGGTGGGCGAGGACGGCGCGGTGGACGGCGCGGTGTTCGTGCTGCGGCTGCCCAGGGACGCGTCGGCGGTCGCCCGCGACCTGGGCACCGGCACGCGCCAGGGCGAGGGGACGGGCCTGTGAGGCGGCGGACGGCCGCGGTGGCGGCCCTGCTGGCCGTGCTGGTCACGGGGTGCGGGATCAGGACGACGTCGGTGCCGGTGGACGCGGGCGCGGCCCCGTCCCGGGTGCCGTGCAACGTGACGGAGGCACCGGCGCCGGCCCAGGGCGTGCCGGTGCGGGCGTTCCTGGTGTGCGGCTCGCAGCTGGAGCCGGTGGACCGCAGGTCCCCGCAGCCGGAGGACAAGGCGAGCGGCGATCCGGTGCGGACGGCGTCGGCGCTCCTCGCCCAGCTGCTCGCGGAACCCACGGAAGCGGAGCGGCAGGCCGGCTTCACCACGGCGGTACGGGCTCCGCTGAGCGTGGCGGGCGGCCGGGACGGCGATCCGGAGGGCACGCTGCGGCTCAGCCGGCAGCCGGAGGACCTGGCGCCCGCGGCGCTGTCGCAGCTGGTGTGCACCTTCGCGGAGAGCTCGGCGGGCGCGGGCGGGCACACGGTGCTCCTCGCGGGCCCGGGGGCGTACCCGCCCAAGCGCTACCGCTGCACGACCCAGCTGCGGGAGCGCCCGGAGTCGGCCCCGGCGACGGCGCCGGCCCCGGCCCCGGCGCGCACGCCCGGGGAGCCGCCGGTGGAGACGCCGGCGGGCTGAAACGGAACCGTTCCCCGCACAGGGGGCGTCTTGGGGGGCGTGCAGCGTCAAGGTTCGGGCGGGAACGCCGCCGTGGTCGTCCGCGTGACGGGGTTCGTGCTCCTGGTCGCGCATCTGCTGCTCGTCGCCTGGGTCGGGCTGCTCCCACGGGACGTGGCCTGGGTGACCGCCCCGAACACGGTGCCGCTGGCCGGGCTCCGCGCCGATCTGGCGCTCGGTCCCGCCGAGGCGGCCCGGCTGATCGCCGAAGGGCTGCTGCTGCTCGCCCCCCTGGGGATCCTGCTGCCGATGTGCGAGGGGCGGCTCGACGTGTCCCCGTGGGCTTCGCTGACCCGGACGACGGCGGCGGGGGCGCTGGTGTCGCTGGCCCTGGAACTGTTGCAGACGGCGGTGCCGGGGCAGGTCGTGGACGTGGACTCGGTGCTCCTGAACACGCTCGGGGTGGCGCTGGCACACCTTCTGGTGGTGCCGGCCGTACGGGCGCGGCTGCGGCGCCGGCGGAGCCCCTCCGACGGCAGGCCCCGGGGGCGGTCTCAGGGTCGGGTCGTGATCGGGAACGAGACGGATCAGGGTCGTACCCCGAGGATTCCCAGGGTCCCGATCGCCCGGTAGACCGACGTCGAAGGCGGGGTGGCGGCGGCACCATGGAGTCATCGGGAAGCCCGAGGGAGCGGCTTTCCGGACCTGACGAAGGAGCCCACCATGGCCGCACTTGTCCGCCCGCGTGAAGGCCGGATGATCGGCGGGGTGTGCGCGGCGCTCGCCCGGCGCTTCGGCACCTCCGACCTGACGATGCGGGTGCTGTTCCTGGCCTCGTGCCTGCTGCCCGGCCCGCAGTTCCTGCTCTACCTGGCGCTGTGGCTGCTGCTGCCCAGCGAGTCGCGGACGAAGGCGGCGGCCTGGTAGTCGCACGGCGGTCCGCGCCGGCGGGCCGTACGAGCACGCCGAAGGGGCGCGGACCCGGGGGATCCCGGTCCGCGCCCCTTCGGCGTGGGGTGGTGCGGGTCAGCCGATCGGCAGGCCGCCGGCGCCCAGCGGCAGGCCGCCGAGCAGGCCGCCGAGCGGGGTGGCGCCCAGCGCGCCGGTGGCCGCGTCGGTGGGCAGGTTCTGGGTGGCCTGGCCGGCCGCCGCGGGGAGGGTCTTCACGCCCTGGTCGAGGCCCTGGCCGAGCGCGCCCTGACCGGCGGCGAGGGACTCGCCGGCGCCGTCGGGGAGGGTGGTGAGACCGTCGCCCAGCGGGGCGAGCTGGGTCACGGAGCCCAGCGCGTCGGCGCCGTCGAGCGGTGCCGGGAGCGGGGCCGCGGAGGCCGTGCCGGCGGCGGCAGCGGCGAATGCGGCGCCGAGGGCGGCGACACCGAGCTTCTTGGCGGCAGACTGCTTCATCTCAGAATCTTCCTTGGGCTTGGGGGGCTGAGCTTCGGGACGTTCAGGCGGAGAAATCCGGAACTACGGAATCCGGACAGGCAAAGCAGCTCCGCAAACTAACCGTCCCGACTCCGCTCCGCAAACACCGGACGACCGCCGGGTGTCGCGCCTTTCCGGCGGTTCCGGGCCCTTCCCCGCCCCTTTTCTCAGCCCTCCCGGCCGGAAGACGTGCTGGTCGTGGCGGTCTGCCGGAAAAGCCACTCGGACTTCAGTTCGGCATATCCGGGCTTGATCACGTCATTGATCATGGCCAGTCGTTCATCGAAAGGAATGAACGCTGATTTCATCGCATTGACCGTGAACCACTGGAGATCGTCGAGCGTGTAATCGAAGGCGTCGACCAGGAGCTCGAATTCCCGGCTCATGCTGGTGCCGCTCATCAGCCGGTTGTCGGTGTTGACGGTGGCGCGGAAGTGGAGCTTGCGGAGCAGGCCGATGGGGTGGTCGGCGTACGAGGCGGCGGCGCCGGTCTGGAGGTTGGAGGTGGGGCACATCTCCAGCGGGATCCGCTTGTCGCGGACGTACGCGGCGAGCCGGCCGAGCCGCACCTCGCCGTCCTCGCCGACCTCGATGTCGTCGATGATCCGGACGCCGTGGCCGAGCCGGTCGGCGCCGCACCACTGGAGCGCCTGCCAGATCGAGGGCAGGCCGAACGCCTCGCCGGCGTGGATGGTGAAGTGGTTGTTCTCCCGCTTGAGGTACTCGAAGGCGTCGAGGTGCCGGGTGGGCGGGAAGCCGGCCTCGGCGCCCGCGATGTCGAAGCCGACCACGCCGTCGTCCCGGTACCGGTTGGCCAGCTCCGCGATCTCCAGGGCGCGGGCCGCGTGCCGCATGGCGGTGAGCAGCGCGCCGACCCTGATCCGGTGCCCGTTGGCACGGGCCCGCCGCTCGCCCTCGCGGAAGCCCTCGTTGACCGCCTCGACCACCTGCTCCAGGGTCAGACCGGCTTCCAGGTGCTGCTCGGGGGCGTACCGCACCTCGGCGTAGACGACGCCGTCCTCGGCGAGGTCCACGGCGCACTCGGCGGCGACCCGGAAGAGCGCCTCGCGGGTCTGCATGACGGCGCAGGTGTGCGCGAAGGTCTCCAGGTAGCGCTCCAGGGAGCCGGAGTCGGCCGCCTCGCGGAACCAGATGCCGAGCTTGTCGGGTTCGGTCTCGGGCAGCTTCGAGTAGCCCTGTTCCCGGGCGAGTTCGATGATCGTGCCGGGGCGCAGTCCGCCGTCGAGGTGGTCGTGGAGCAGCACCTTCGGGGCACGGCGGATCTGGTCCGCGGTGGGGACGTGGGATGTCTGGCTCGTCATTGCCGCACTCTAGCCCCTACGCGCGTAGAACACGCCCTGTCGCGCCGGATCCGGAGCCGCGTCTTCGGTCGCGGCCCCGGCCCGGGCGCGTCCGCCGCCTCCGTCACGGAGCCGGGGACCCCTCGGGGTCCCGAGGCCGCCGAGGCTCCCGACGTGCCCGACGTGCCGGAGGGGCGGACCGTCTACGGTGGGCGCATGGACACCGCCGCACGGACCGGCATACCAGGCCCCGACGACCCGGCGCGCGCCCGGGCCTTCCTGACCGCCTTCGCGCGACGGAAGGCCGCCCGGACGGCGGACTTCCCCGGCGGCTTCGCCGCCCTCGACGACGCCCACGCCCTCTCGTACGGCGACAACCACCTGCTCGTCGACGGCCCGACGGACCCGGAGCTGCTGCCCGGCCGGGCCGAGGAGCTGCTCGGCCACCTGCCCCACCGCGCCGTGCAGGTGATCGGCGAGGAGGCCGGGCGGGCCTGCGCGGAGCCGCTGAAGCGGGCCGGCTACACCCACGCCGAGGTGCTCGTCATGGTCCACACCGGACCCGTCCCGGAGCGGGCCGGCGCCCGCGAGGTGGAGCTGCCCGCGCTGCGCGGCCCGGTCGCCGAGAGCTGGCGGCACTTCCTCCCCGGGGCCGGCGAGGAGGTGGTGCGGACGCTGGTCGAGCGGCGGGCGGCCCGCCGCAGGGGCGCCCCCGACGTACGCTTCCTCGCCTCGCACGACGAGTGGGGCGAGGTCGTCTCGTGGGGCGACCTGTACCTGGACCCGGCCACCGGCACGGCGCAGGTCGAGGACCTGGTCACCTCCGTGCCCCACCTCGGGCGGGGGCATGGCGGGGCGGTCCTGGACACCGCGCTGCGGCTCGCCGCGGAGGCGGGCTGCCCGACCCGCTTCCTGACGGCCTTCGCGGACGACTGGCCGCGCCGCTGGTACGAACGGCGGGGCTTCGTCGCCGTGGACACCGTCCACTGTTTCGAACGCGCGTAGACCGGACGGGAGTTCGGCGGAACGACGATACGTAACAGAGACCGCGCGTACGACTGCCGTACACCTCCGCTTCTGAGACTGTTCTGTCATGGCGCAGTACGCACTCGTGGGGACTGCCGACGGCCGGAGACCCCGGCTCGGTCGGCCCGTCGGCGTTTCACGGTCCGCGGCGGCGGTGGGCGGCGTGGCGCTGCTCCTGCCGGACGGCGAGCCGGTGTCGGGGCGCCGGGCCTCGGCCAGGGCGCACGCGGCCGCACTGCCGCTGGGGCGCGAACTCGCCCGCGCGGGACGGTCGGAGGGCCTGGTCGCCCAGGTCGTCCGGTACCGGGGCCGGGGCTGGAACGGCACCGACGCGGACCTCGCGGCGGACGCCTCCTGGGCGGTCGCCGAGGCGGTGCGGAGGTACGGCGACGTACCGGTCTGTCTGGTCGGCCACGGGATGGGCGCCCGGGCCGCGCTGCGGGCCGCCGGGCACCCGGCGGTCGGCGCGGTGCTCGCGCTCGCGCCGTGGCTGCCCGAGGAGGACATGGCCGCCGAACCCGAGCCCGTCCGGCAGCTGGTGGGGCGGCGGGTGCTCATCGTGCACGGCACCAACGACGCCCGGATCGACCCCGAGCTGTCCTTCCGCTACGCGGCCCGCGCCAAGAAGGCGAACCGGGAGACCTGCCGCTTCGAGGTCCACACGGACGGGCACGGGCTGCGCCAGTACGCCGACGAGGTGCGCGCCCTCGCCGCCGACTTCGTCCTCGGCGCGCTGTTCGCCCGCCCCGTCACCCGCCCGCTGACGGACGCGATGGCGGCCCCGCCGCCGATCGGCCTCCGGATGCCCCTGGCGGCCGGGTTCGGCGCCGGCTCACGCCGGCGCTGAGTCCTCCCGGGGCGGCTGCGACCCCTTCGGGAGGAGATGGCCGCGGCGGCTCAGCAGGAACCTCTTGAAGGCGGCCACCGGGGGCGTGTCCGGGTGGCCGTCCAGCCAGGCCACGCCGATCTCGCGGACCGCGCGCGGAGCGGTGACGGTCAGTTCGACGACACCGGGGCGGGCCACGGCCGGCGGCGGCAGCAGCGCCACCCCGAGGCCGGCCGCGACCAGACCGCGCAGGGTCTCGGCCTCCTCGCCCTCGAAGGCGATCCGGGGCGTGAAGCCGGCCTCCGCGCACAGGTCGTCGGTGATGCGGCGGAGCCCGTACCCCGGTTCCAGGGTCACGAAGGTCTCCTCGGCCGCCTCGGCGAGCCGGATGCGGCGGCGGCCCGCCAGCCGGTGGTCGTCGGGGACGACGAGCCGCAGCCGCTGCTCGTCGAGGCGGCGGCCGACCAGATCGGGCGCGTCCGGCACGGGCGAGGTCAGGCAGAGGTCGAGCTCGCCGGCGCGGAGCCGTTCGATCATCGCCTCGCCGTAGTTCTGGACCAGGGTGAACCGGACCTTCGGGTGGTCCACCCGGAAGGCCCGGATCAGCGCGGGCACGGTCTCCGAGCCCATGGTGTGCAGGAAGCCGAAGGCGATCCGCCCGGCCGTCGGGTCGGCGTCGGCCCGCACGGTGTCGGCGGCCCGCTCGACCTCGGCCAGCGCCCGCTCGGCGGCGGCCAGGAAGCGCCGGCCCGCCGGGGTGAGCGCGACGGTCCGGCCGCGCCGGGCGAACAGCGCGACCCCGAGGTCCGCTTCGAGCCGGACCATCGCCCGCGACAGCGTCGACTGCGGCACGCCCATCTCGGCCGCCGCCCTGGTCACGTGCTCGTGCCGGGCCACCGCCGCGAAGTACGCGAGCCTCGGCGCGAGCAGCTGCCCCATGTCTTCTTCGTTACTGTTCGGTGACAGCCGCGGCTGTGACCTGTACTCATGCGCCATGGGAACGATTACAGCAGTTCCGTGCATTGGACGCATGAAGCGGAGCGTCCTACGTTCGAGACATGCCTTCCGCCAGTACCAAGGCGGACGCGTCACCCGCGTCCGCCGACACCCGCCTCGCCCCGGGCGCCCCCGGCCACCGCCGGATGAGCCTCGCGCTCTTCGCCGCCGGTCTGGCCGCCTTCGCCCTCCTCTACTCCACCCAGGCCCTCCTCCCCGCGATCTCCGCCGAGTTCGGCGCGACCGCCTCGGCCGCCTCCTGGACCGTCTCCGCCGCGACCGGCGCGCTCGCCCTGTGCGTGCTCCCGCTCAGCGCGCTGTCGGAGCGCTTCGGCCGGCGCGCGATGATGACGGCCTCCCTGACGGTGGCGGTCGGCGTCTCCCTCCTGGTGCCCTTCGCGCCCAGCCTGGAGGTGCTGATCGCGCTGCGGGCGGTGCAGGGCGCGGCCCTGGCCGGACTGCCGGCCTCGGCGATGGCGTACCTGGCCGAGGAGGTACGGCCCCGGGCGCTGATCGGCGCCATCGGCCTCTTCGTCGCGGGCAACTCGATCGGCGGCATGAGCGGCCGCCTCGTGACCGGCTGGGTCGCCCAGATGTGGGGCTGGCGTGCGGGTCTGGCCGCCGTCGGTCTGACCGCCCTGGCGTGCGCGCTCGTCTTCCGGGCGCTGCTCCCGAAGGCCCGGCACTTCTCCCCCGCCACGCTCGACCCGCGGACGCTCGCGGCCACCGTGAAGGGGCACCTGGCGGACCCGCTGCTGCTGCGCCTGTACGGGATCGGCGCGCTGTTCATGACGGTCTTCGGCGCCGTCTACACGGTGATCGGCTACCGGCTCGCGGAGGCTCCGTTCTCGCTGCCGCAGGGCGTGATCGGCTCGATCTTCCTCGTCTACCTGGTCGGTACGGTCTCCTCCGCGACGGCCGGCGGGCTCGTCGGCCGGCTGGGCCGGCGCGGGGCGCTCTACCTGGCGGTCTCCACCACCACGGCGGGCCTGCTGCTCTCGCTCTCCGACTCCCTGGCCGCCGTCCTCGCGGGCCTGGTCCTCATCACCGCCGGCTTCTTCGCCGGCCACGCGGTGGCCTCGTCCTCGGTGAGCCGGACCGCGAAGACGGGCCGGGCGCAGGCGTCGGCGCTCTACCAGTCGGCGTACTACCTGGGCTCCAGCGCGGGCGGCACGCTCGGCGCGATCGCCTTCCACGCGGGCGGCTGGGCCGGGACCGTCGGGATCGGTCTGGTGGCGGTGCTCGGCGTCGTCTCGATCACCCTGTACGGGTCGCACAGCGCGCGCGTCGAGGCGCGGCGGATCCGCCCGGTGACGGCCTGAGCACGCCTGTGTGACCGTACGGTCACGACTCGGGGCCCGGTGCAACCGGGCCCCTCCCCCGCACGTCTCGAATGTCAGGACTCTAGGGGGAGTTGACGATCATGAACCGATTCGCGAACCGGGCGGGGAAGAGAGCCGGCATAGCCGCCGGCCTCACCTCGCTGCTCGTACCGGCCGCTCTCGTGCTGGGCGCCTCGCCGGCCCAGGCCGCGTCGTGCAACGTGACGACGGGCCCGCACCAGAAGCAGGTCGAGAAGTTCCTCGGCCGCACCGCCGACGGGCGCCAGTCGCTCGCCGACTGCAAGGCCATCCAGGCGTTCCAGCGCAAGCACGGCATCACGCCGTCCGCCGGCTACGCGGGCCCGCTGACCTGGCGCACGATGAACACGATGCTCCAGCAGAAGGCGGCCGGGACCAACCCGAACAAGGACCGCAAGTGTCCGACCAACAAGGGCCGGATCGCCTGCGTGGACCTCACGCGCCAGCTCAGCTGGATCCAGGACGGCTCGCGCCTCAAGTACGGCCCGGTGCCGGTGCGCACCGGCAAGAACGGCACCGAGACCCGTACCGGCCTGAAGAAGATCTACTGGCGGAACATCAACCACTGGTCGACGCTGTACAACGTCTCGATGCCGTACTCGCAGTTCTTCGACGGCGGCCAGGCGTTCCACTCGACCACCAAGTCGATGTGGAACCCGCCCGGCTCCGGCGGCTGCGTCAACATGCGCTCGGCCGACGCCAAGGCGTACTGGAACCTGCTGCGCAACGGCGACGACGTCTACGTCTACGGCCGCAAGCCGGGAACCTGACCCGGTTGTCGGTGCGCTGCGGTAGCTTCGCTCTCACCGGTGCCGAACTCCGGCGCCGGTGAGGGCTGAGTGGGGACGCGATGGGCGAGACCGCCGTGGTGACGACCGATGAACTCGACAAGTACCGGCGAGAGCTGACCGGTTACTGCTACCGGATGCTCGGTTCCTCCTTCGAGGCGGAGGACGCGGTCCAGGACACGATGGTGCGGGCCTGGAAGGCCCTCGACTCCTTCGAGGGGCGCTCGTCCCTGCGGTCCTGGCTCTACCGGATCGCCACCAACGTCTGCCTCGACGCGCTCAACGCGGGCAACAAGCGGGCGCGGCCCATGGACCTGACCGGGCCGACGCCCGTCGCGCAGGCGCAGCTCGTCAAGCAGCCGGAGATCACCTGGCTGGAGCCGATCCCGGACGGGCGGGTGATGCCGACCGCGGGCGACCCCGCGGAGGCGGCGCTGCACCGGGAGACCGTCCGGCTCGCCTTCGTCGCCGCGCTCCAGCACCTGGCGCCCAAGCAGCGGGCCGTGCTGATCCTGCGCGAGGTGCTGGCCTGGAAGGCGAGCGAGGTCGCGGAGCTGCTCGGCACCTCGGTCGCCTCGGTGAACAGCGCGCTCCAGCGGGCCCGGGCGACCATCGCCGAGCAGGCCCCGGCCGAGTCCGACGCGGCGGACCCGCTCGACGAGGAGCAGCGGGCGCTGCTCGACCGGTACGTGGCCGCCTTCGAGGGCTACGACATGCAGGCGCTGACCGCGCTCCTCCACGAGGACGCGACCATGTCCATGCCGCCGTTCGACCTGTGGCTCCAGGGCCACGACGACATCGTGGGCTGGATGCTGGGCGTCGGCGACGTCTGCCGCGGCTCGAAGCTGGTGCCGACGGTCGCCAACGGCGCGCCGGCCTTCGCCCACTACCACCCGGACCCCGAGGGCGGTTACAGCCCGTGGGCCCTGATCGTCCTGGAGGTGCGGGACGGCAAGGTGGCCGGGATGGACTTCTTCCTGGACACCCCGCGCTGGTTCCCGCTCTTCGAGCTGCCGGAGCGGCTTGAGGCGTAGTCCTTCAGAGGAACTCGTCGAGTCCGGTGAGACGGAGCAGGGCGGTGAGCTCGGGCCCTGCTCCGTCGAAGGTCAGCCGGTGGCCGTGGCGGCGGGCCGTGAGGGCGAGGCGGGCCAGGGCGTCGACCGCCGCGAGGCCGTACGCCTCCGCGTCGACCAGGCACCGGACCTCCCCCGGCGGCGCGGCGGCGAGCCCCGCGCAGAGCCGGGCGACCTCCTCGCGGGTGGGCGAGGCGGGCAGGGTCATGACGAGCGGCTGACTGGTGTCCACGCCATGGTGACCGGGCGGGGCGCCGGAACTCATCGCGTGAGAGGCTCGTGATCATGACTTCTCACCCCGTCGAACTGGTGATCTTCGACTGCGATGGCGTTCTGGTGGACAGCGAGCGGCTCTACTGCCGGGTGGACCGGGAGGTCTTCGCCGAGCTGGGCGCCGAGTTCACCGAGGCGGAGCTGGTGGAGCACTTCGTGGGCTCGCCGCGGGAGATCTGGACGGCCCTCGTGGAGGAGCGCCGGGGCCGCCCGCTGGAGCCGGGCTGGCAGGAGCCGTACCGGATCCGGTACGAGACGGTGCTGGACGCCGAGCTGACGGCGGTCGAGGGCATCACGGAGGTGCTGGACGCGCTGGCGGTCCCGTACTGCCTCGCCTCCAACGGCAGCCACGGCGAGATCGGCCGCAACCTGACGCGCACGGGCCTGCTCGAACGCTTCGAGGGGCGCGTCTTCAGCGCGCGTGACGTGGCCCGCGGCAAGCCGGCCCCGGACCTCTTCCTGCACGCCGCCGCCGCGATGGGGGTGCCGCCGGAGCGGTGCGCGGTGGTGGAGGACAGCCCGTACGGCGTCCGCGCGGCGCGGGCGGCGGGCATGAGGGCGTACGGCTACACGGGCGGCCTCACTCCGGCGCACCGCCTGGAGGGCCCCGGCACGGTCGTCTTCACGGAGATGCGGGAGCTGACGGGGCTGCTGGGCGGCTGAGGACGGGAACGCGTACGGGCCCGGCGCGGGTGCGCCGGGCCCGTTCGCGTTGCGGTCGGCCGTTACGCGATGCGGTCCAGGACGATCGGGGTCGGCTCGAAGTCCGTGCCCTCGGGGGCGATGTCCCAGGCGGCGTCCAGGGACTTCAGGGCGTAGTCGAACTTCTCCGGGGTGTCCGTGTGGAGGGTCAGGAGGGGCTGGCCCGCCGTGACCGTGTCGCCGGGCTTGGCGTGGAGCTCGACGCCCGCGCCCGCCTGCACCGGGTCCTCCTTGCGGGCGCGGCCGGCGCCGAGGCGCCAGGCGGCGATGCCGATGTCGTAGGCGTCGAGGCGGGTCAGGACGCCGGAGGCGGGGGCGGTGACGACGTGCTGCTCGCGGGCGACCGGGAGGGTCGCGTCCGGGTCGCCGCCCTGGGCCGCGATCATCCGGCGCCAGACGTCCATCGCGGAGCCGTCCTTGAGCGCCTTCGCCGGGTCGGCGTCCTTGATGCCGGCCGCGGCGAGCATCTCGGCGGCGAGGGCGATCGTCAGGTCGACGACGTCCTTCGGTCCGCCGCCCGCGAGGACCTCGACGGACTCGCGGACCTCCAGCGCGTTGCCGGCGGTGAGGCCGAGCGGGGTCGACATGTCGGTGAGGAGCGCGACCGTCTTCACGCCGCTGTCGGTGCCGAGGGCGACCATGGTGGAGGCCAGCTCGCGGGCGTCCTCGATGGTCTTCATGAAGGCGCCGGTGCCGACCTTGACGTCGAGGACGAGGGAGCCGGTGCCCTCGGCGATCTTCTTCGACATGATCGAGGAGGCGATCAGCGGGATCGCCTCGACGGTGCCGGTCACGTCGCGGAGCGCGTACAGCTTCTTGTCCGCGGGGGCCAGGCCGTCGCCGGCCGCGCAGATGACCGCGCCGGTGGTGTCGAGGACGTGCAGCATCTCCTCGTTGGAGAGCAGGGCGCGCCAGCCGGGGATGGACTCCAGCTTGTCGAGGGTGCCGCCGGTGTGGCCGAGGCCCCGGCCGGAGAGCTGCGGGACGGCCGCGCCGCAGGCGGCGACGAGCGGGGCGAGCGGGAGGGTGATCTTGTCGCCGACGCCGCCGGTGGAGTGCTTGTCGGCGGTGGGGCGGGAGAGCGCGTCGAAGTTCATGCACTCGCCGGAGGCGATCATGGCCGCCGTCCAGCGGGCGATCTCGTCGCGGTTCATGCCGTTGAGCAGGATCGCCATCGCCAGGGCGGACATCTGCTCGTCGGCGACCGCGCCGCGGGTGTAGGCGTCGATGACCCAGTCGATCTGCTCGGGGCTCAGCTCGCCCTTGTCCCGCTTGGTGCGGATGACGGAGATGACGTCCATGTCGTGGTGCCTCTTTCTACGCGCATAGAGGGGGGAACGGGAGGAGCGGCCCTTCCATCGTGCCGGAAGGGCCGCTCCGGTGTGCTACTTCGCCAGGTGGTCGGGGCCGAACGCCTGCGGCAGCATCTGGGCCAGGGTGAGGAACCCGGCGGGCGTCTCCAGGACGAGTTCGGGCCCGCCGAACTCGTGCAGGAGCTGCCGGCACCGGCCGCAGGGCACCAGCGGCTCGCCCCGGCCGTCCACGCACACGAAGTGGGTGAGCCGGCCGCCACCGGTGGCCTGGAGCTGCGAGACCAGGCCGCACTCGGCGCAGAGCCCGAGCCCGAAGGAGGCGTTCTCGACGTTGCAGCCGGAGACCGTCCGGCCGTCGTCGACGAGGGCCGCCGCGCCGACCGGGAAGCCCGAGTACGGGGCGTAGGCGCGGGCCATCGCGGCCCTGGCCTCCTTCCGCAGGGCTTCCCAGTCCGGCTCGGTGACGGGCGTCGTCACTTGCCCTGGCCCTTCCGGTAGGGCAGGCCGTCCGCCTTCGGCATCCTCAGCCGCTGTGCGGACAGGGCCAGCACGAGCAGGGTGGTGATGTACGGGGCCGCGTCGACGAACTGGCTCGGGACCTCGTCGGTCAGCACGTACCAGAGGAAGAAGCCGACCGCGAAGACGGCCGAGATCACGGCGGGCACGTACTTCTTCTTGTACAGCTGCCAGGCGGCGGCGAGCACCAGGAGGATCGCGACGAGCAGCAGCAGCGCGTGGACGTTCTCGGCGCCGCCGCGGATCTTGAGGCTGTCGGTGAAGCCGAAGAGGCCGGCGCCGAGCGCCATGCCGCCGGGCATCCAGTTGCCGAAGATCATCGCGGCGAGACCGATGTAGCCGCGGCCGCCGGTCTGGCCCTCCTGGTAGATGCCGGTGGCGACGATCGCGAGGAAGGCGCCGCCGAGGCCGGCGAGCGCGCCGGACATGGTGACCGCGATGTACTTGTACTTGTAGACGTTGACGCCCAGGGACTCGGCGGCGACCGGGTTCTCACCGCAGGAGCGCAGGCGCAGGCCGAAGGCGGTGCGCCACAGCACCCACCAGGTGGCCGGGATGAGCAGGATCGCGACGACGGTCAGCAGCGACAGGTCGGTGACCAGGCCGCCGAGGATGCCGGCGAGGTCGGAGATCAGGAACCAGTGCTTCTGCTGGAGGTCCTGGAGCCAGTCGGACAACCCTGGGATGGTGATCTGGGTGATCTGGTCGATGCGCGGGGACTGCTTGGAGGAACCGCCCTCGGCCTCGCCGAAGGTGAAGTTCGACAGGTACATCGTGAAGCCGGCCGCGAGGATGTTGATCGCCACACCGGAGACGATGTGGTTCACGTTGAACGTGACCGTGATGATCGCGTGCAGCAGACCGCCGATGGCTCCGCCGAGGAGGCCGAAGAGGACGCCCACCCAGGGGCCCCACTGGTAGCCGGCCCAGGCACCGAACCAGGTGCCGAGGATCATCATGCCTTCGAGGCCGATGTTGACCACGCCCGCGCGCTCGGCCCACAGACCGCCGAGGCCGGCGAGGCCGATCGGGACGGCGAGGCGGAGGGCGCCGGACACCTGGCCGACGGAGGTCAGGTCCTCGGCGCCGGAGACGACGCGGACGAGGGAGAAGAGGACGAGGCCGGCCGCGACGATCAGCAGGATCCAGGGCCAGGTGAGCTTGCGGCGCCCTGCCTTCTGGGGAGCGGCACTCGGCTTGGCGACGGTACCGGTGCTCATGCCGAGACCTCCTTGTCGGTCTTGATGGCGCCGCCGGCGGCCAGCTCCTCGCCGACCTTCTGCTGCTGACGGCGGGTGCCGTAACGGCGGACGAGTTCGTAGGAGACGACCACGGCGATCACGATGATGCCCTGCATGATCTGCGTGATCTCCTTCGGGTAGCCCTCGACGTCGAGCGACGAGGACGCCTTGTCGAGGAACGCGAAGAGCAGGGCGGCGAAGAGGATGCCGACCGGGTTGTTCCGGCCGAGCAGCGCGATCGTGATGGCGGTGAAGCCGACGCCGACCGGGAACGAGAGGCTGTACGTGTGGGTGTCGCCGAGCAGCGTGGGCATGCCCGAGAGGCCGGCGAGACCACCGGAGATGAGCATCGAGGTGAGGATCATCTTCTTGGCGTCGACACCGCTGGCCTGCGCCGCCGACTCGCTCTCGCCGGTGGCGCGCAGGTCGAAGCCGAAGCGGGTGCGGTTGAGGACGAACCAGTAGACGACGCCGAGGGCGAGCGCGACGAAGGTGAAGCCGTAGATCTCGCCGTTGCCCTGGCCCATGTCGATGCCGGGGAACCAGCCGGACTCGGCGATCTCACCGGTGGTGAGGTCGTTGGAGCCCTCGGGCTGGACGCCGAGGTTGGCCGGCAGGATCAGCCAGGCGATCAGGGAGGTCGCGATGGCGTTCAGCATGATCGTGGAGACGACCTCGGAGACGCCCCGGGTGGTCTTGAGGATGCCGGCGATGCCGGCCCAGAAGGCACCGGTGAGGGCCGCGACGACCACGATCAGCAGGATGTGCAGCGGACCGGGCAGCTCGACCGAGGCGCCGACCACGGCCGAGAGCATCGCGGCGAGGCGGTACTGGCCGTCGACGCCGATGTTGAAGAGGTTCATCCGGAAGCCGATGGCGACGGCCAGGGCTGCCAGGTAGTAGATCCCCGTCTGGTTGACGATCAGGACCTGGATGTCCGAGTACCCGGCGTTCTCGATCATCAGCTGGATCGGCTCGATCGGGTCGAGACCCGTCGCGAGCAGCACCAGCATGGTGAGGACGAACGAGGAGACCAGCGCGAGCACCGGGCCGGCGGCCCCGATGATCAGCTTGTCCTTGTCGATCTTCTTCATCGGGCGTCACCGTCTTCGGACTGCTCGGTGCCTTCGAGGTGGCCGGTGGCCGCGCCGGTCATGGCGGAGCCCAGCTCCTCGGGCGTGATGGTGGCGGGGTCCGCGTCCGCGACGAGCTTGCCGCGGTACATGACCCGGAGGGTGTCGGAGAGGCCGATCAGCTCGTCGAGGTCGGCGGAGATCAGCAGGACCGCCAGGCCCTCGCGGCGGGCGTCCCGGATCGCGTCCCAGATCTGGGCCTGCGCGCCGACGTCCACACCGCGGGTGGGGTGGGCGGCGATCAGGAACTTCGGGTGGTGGCTCATCTCGCGGCCGACGATCAGCTTCTGCTGGTTGCCGCCGGAGAGGGAGGCCGCGGTCACGTCGATGCCCGGGGTGCGGACGTCGTACTCGCGGACGATCCGCTCGGTGTCCTTGCGGGCGGCCTTCGGGTCGAGGATGCCGCGCCTGGAGTTGGGCGCCTCGGTGACGTGGCCGAGGATGCGGTTCTCCCAGAGCGGGGCCTCCAGGAGCAGGCCGTGGCGGTGCCGGTCCTCGGGGATGTAGCCGATGCCGCCCTCGCGGCGCTTGCGCACGGAGACCTTGGAGATGTCCTCGCCGTCGAGCGTGATGACGCCCCCGTCGGGGGTGGCCATGCCCATCAGGGCCTCGATGAGCTCGGTCTGGCCGTTGCCCTCGACGCCCGCGATGCCGAGGATCTCGCCCTTGTGGATGGTGAGCGAGATGTCGTCGAGCAGCTTGCGGCCGGCCGCGACCTCCTGGACGACCGTCGTGCTCGACGGGTCCGCGGGGGCGGCGGTGGTCAGCGGGGCGCCGGTGCCGCCGCCCTCCAGGAGGGTGAGGTTCTCGACCCGGAGCATGGCGACGTCGGTGACGGTCGACTCGCGGGTCTCCGGGGAGGGCAGCTCGCTGCCGACCATCAGCTCGGCGAGCTGCTTGGTGGTGGCGGTCTTGGGGTCGGCGGTGCCGACGGTGGTGCCGCGCCGGATGACGGTGATGTCGTCGGCGACCTTCAGGACCTCGCCCAGCTTGTGCGAGATGAAGATGACGGTGAGGCCCTCGGCCTTGAGCTCGCGCAGGTTGTCGAAGAGCGCGTCGACCTCCTGCGGGACGAGGACGGCGGTCGGCTCGTCGAGGATGAGGATCTTGGCACCGCGGTAGAGCACCTTGAGGATCTCGACGCGCTGCCGGTCGGCGACGCCGAGGTCCTCGACGAGGGCGTCGGGGCGGACGCCGAGGCCGTACGCGTCGGAGATCTCCTGGATCTTCTTGCGGGCCTTCGCGCCGATGCCGTACAGCTTCTCGCCGCCGAGGACGACGTTCTCCAGGACGGTGAGGTTGTCGGCGAGCATGAAGTGCTGGTGCACCATGCCGATGCCGCGCGCGATGGCGTCGCCGGGGCTGGCGAAGGTGACCTGCTCCCCGTCGATCGCGATGGTGCCCTCGTCCGGCTTCTGCATGCCGTAGAGGATCTTCATGAGGGTCGACTTGCCGGCACCGTTCTCACCGATGAGGGCATGCACGGTGCCCTTGCGGACGGTGATCGCGATGTCCTTGTTGGCGACGACGCCGGGGAAGCGCTTGGTGATGCCGTGGAGTTCCACGGCGGGGGGGCTGGACGCGTTGATGACGCACTCTCCTTGGCCGAAAGGAGTGGGAGCGGAGGGCAGGGCGGGGCGAAGTTATCGTGCCGGTGCGACATCTACACGCGTAGCGCTGCCGGAAAGTGAAAACCCGTACGGGAATGGGCCCGGGGCCCGGTACCGGTGGGAGTCCCACCGGGGCCGGGCCCGCGGGCAACTGGTCGTGACCTGCGCGCCTTACGGGGCGGTCTTGACCGTGATCTTGCCGTCGATGATGTCCTTCTTCGCCTTGTCCACCGCGGCGATGAGGTCGGTCATCTCCTTGTACTTCGGGTTGGAGTCGGCCAGGGCGACACCGTCGGTGGCGAGGCCGTAGCGGACCTCACCGGTCTGCGGCTTGCCGTCCTTGACCGACTTGATCAGGTTGAAGACGGAGTCCGAGACGTCCTTGGTGACCGAGGTCAGGATCGCGTCCTTGTACTCGGCGAGACCGGCCTGGTTGTACTGGTCGGAGTCGACGCCGATGGCCCACTTGCCGGCCTTGGACGCGGCCTCGATCGAGCCGGAGCCGGCGAGACCGGCGGCGGCGTAGATCACGTCGGCGTTCTTGTCGAGCTGGCCCTCCGCGGCGGCCTTGCCCAGGTCGGGCTTGGCGAAGCCGTCAAAGTTCGGCGGCTGGGTCAGGTACTGGGTGAGCACCTTCGCCTTGGGGTTGGTGTCCTTGACGCCCTGGACGTAACCGGCCTCGAACTTCTTGATCAGCGGGACCTCGACACCGCCGATGAAGCCGACCGTGCCGGACTTCGACGCCTTGGCGGCGGCGACGCCGGCCAGGTAGGAGCCCTGCTCCTCGTTGAAGACCATGTTGGCGATGTTCTTGCCGGTCACCGAGGTGTCGTCGATGATGCCGAAGGTCGTGTCCGGGAACTGCGCGGCGACCTTCTTGATGGCGGGGGCGTAGGCGAAGCCGACGCCGATGACCGGGTTGTTGCCGGCGCGGGCCAGCGAGGTGAGGCGCTGCACCTTGTCGGCGTCGCCCTCACCGGACGACGGCTCGGCCTCGGAGCCCTTGATGTCGAGCTCGTCCTCGGCCTTCTTCAGACCCGCGTAGGCGGCGTCGTTGAAGGACTGGTCGCCGCGGCCGCCGATGTCGTACGCGATGGCGGCCTTGGCGGCCTTCGAGTCGGAGCCGGAGCCGCCCTCGGAGGAGGACTTGCCGCAGGCGGTGGCGGAAAGCGCGAGCGCCGCGGAGGCGATGCCCACGGTGGTGATCCTGGTGATCCGGCGCAAGAGGAGGGTCCCTTCAAGACTGACCGAAAGCGCCTCTTCCGGCGCTGGCTTTGCGGCGATCGTAACGCGCGTAGATGTCAGTTAAAGACCCGTTCATGAGTCGTTACCGTATCGACGCGAACCCACCGGTCAGAGTACCCGTACACGCTTCGCGATCAAGGCGCAACCCCGTGTCATCAGCCGAGATGGGGCGCCGGGAAACGGCGGGGGCACCGCTCCCCGCCGGTGGCGGGAGGGCGGTGCCCCTGGGCCGTACGGGTCAGTCGGCGTCGATCAGCGCGGCGGCGGTGAAGAGCTCCACGGCGGTCCGGATGCACCGCTCGTCGACGTCGAAGTCGCCCGCGTGCAGATCGCGGACGCGCCCGTCGCCGGGGGTCCGGACGCCGAGCCGGGCCATCGCGCCGGGCACGTGCTCCAGGTACCAGGAGAAGTCCTCGCCGCCGAGGCTCTGCTCGGTGTCCTCGACGGAGTCGAGGCCGCACCGTGCGGTCATGGCGTCCCGGAGCAGCTCCACGATCACCGGGTCGTTGACGACCGGGGGGACCCCGCGGACGTAGTTCACCGTGGACTTGGCCCGGTGCAGGGCCGCGACCTCGTCCACGGCGGCGTGCACCAGGTCGGGGGCGTCGCGCCAGGCGGGCAGGTCGAGGCAGCGGACGGTGCCGGAGAGCTCGGCGTGCTGCGGGATGACGTTGGGCGCGTGACCGGCCTCGATCCGGCCCCAGGTGACCGAGAGGCCGGCGCGGGCGTCGACCCGGCGGGCGAGCACGGCCGGGACGTCGGTGGCGATCCGGGCGGCGGCGGTCACCAGGTCGGTGGTGAGGTGCGGGCGGGCGGTGTGGCCGCCGGGGCCGTCGAGGGTGATCTCCAGGCGGTCGCAGGCCGAGGTGATGGGGCCGGTACGGATCCCGATCTTCCCGGCGTCCACCTTCGGGTCGCAGTGGACGGCGATGATCCGGCCGACGCCGTCGAGCACACCGGCCGCGACCGCGTCGGCGGCGCCGCCGGGGAGCACCTCCTCGGCGGGCTGGAAGAGCAGCCGCACCGGGCGGGGCAGCCGGCCCGCGCGCGCGAGCTCGGCGAGGACCAGGCCGGCGCCGAGGACGGTGGTGGTGTGCACGTCGTGGCCGCAGGCGTGCGCGCGGTGGGGCACGGTGGAGCGGTACGCGACGGTCTTGGTGTCCGGGATGGGCAGCGCGTCGAGGTCCGCGCGGACGGCGAGCATGGGGCGCCCGCCGTCCCAGGTGCCGATGTCACAGATGAGGCCCGTGCCGCCGGGGAGGACGCGCGGCGCGAGGCCGGCCGCCTCCAGGCGGGCCTTGAGCGCGGCGGTCGTACGGAACTCCTGGTTGCCGAGCTCGGGGTGCATGTGCAAGTCCCTGCGGAAGGCGATCAGTTCGTCGCGCAGGGCGGAGGACAGCGTTCCGGGCAGGGTGAAGGATCCGGGCTCACGGGTCTTCAACTGGTTCACCCTCTGAAGGGTAGGCCCATCCGGTGATCAACTGCCCGTTGATCACCAAAAGTTCAGCCCCTTAGGGGAAAGAATCTCGGTTTGCCGTGCATGGGACACACTCCGTATGGGTATGGTCACCCGAATTCGAGCCGGTCGACCGCGGAACCGGTGCGCGGGGTGAGCCGGTCCACCCCCGCCGCCGTCCCCGCGACGCCCGCGAGGAAGCCCTGGGCCCGCGGCGAGGCGGTGGCCCTCAGCCACTCCGGCGCGATCTCGCAGACCGCGACCTTCACCCCGGTGCCCGCCAGGGCGAGCGGCAGGGTGTGCACCACCGTGGACGGGAAGCTGACGATGGTGGCGCCGATCGGACCGCGCCGGGCGATCAGCTCCAGCGGCAGATCGGGGCGGACCACCTGGAGGCCGGTCTCGACCGCGACCCGGTGCAGCTTCTCCGGCGTCTCGCGGCGGTGCGCGAAATAGCGCGTGGCGCCGTGGGTGCGGGCCAGCTGCCCGACCACTCGGAGGTAGTGCTCCGCGTCGACCACGCCGGTCTCCACGAGCGAGGTGCCCACCAGGTCCGCGCCGCCGGTGAGCGCGGGCGGCCCGAAGCGCTCCCGGGTCCACGCGTAGGCGTTCTCGGTGACCTCGGTGCCCGGCGGCGCCTGCACCGGCAGCGAGGTGAAGATCTCCACGGACCGGCCGGGCCCGGGGGCCAGCCGGCGGCGGGCCAGCGAGGTCACCGGGGCGAGGGCCAGCTCGCGCGGCCCGAGGTCGCCCTTGCGGTGCCAGCGGACCAGCCGCTCCCCGCCCGCGAGCTGGGCGGCGTACTCCATCGTCGCGGTGCCGTCGTCGACGACCGTGACGTGCCGGGGCCCGAAGAGCGTCAGCAGCAGCTGGACGTAGCGGGAGAAGGGGTCGCCGACGATCACGCGCCCGGCGGCGCGCAGCGGCCCGCCGAGCTCCCGCAGGGTGCGCACGAGCGCGCCGCGCCCGGCCCGCGCCTCCTGCCAGTGCACGGCGAAGCCCTCGTCGCGGGCGAGCTGGGCCATCCGGCGCAGCTGGCCCCGCGACATGGGATCGGTCGGTGAGAGGACGACGATCCTGAGGTCGTCGGCGGCGGAGCCCTCCGGCTCCGCCGTGACCGGCGCGGGAGCCCCGTCGGCTCCCGGGTCCGCCGGGGCGGTCGCGGGCGCCGCCGCGGCCGGGGTGGTCCCCCGGCCGCGCGCGTGCGCCCACTCCAGGACGTTCAGGAGCTGGACGGGACTCTCCACGAACGCCAGGCGGCCGGTCATGCGGAGACGGGCTCCAGGACGCGGCGGAGCTTCTTCATCGGGCCGAGCTCCGACTCGTACACCTTCTTGACGCCGTCGCCGAGCGCGGTCTCGATGGTGCGGATGTCGCGGACGAGGCGCTCCAGGCCCTGGGGCTCGACGGAGGCGGCCTGGTCCGAGCCCCACATGGCGCGGTCGAGGGTGATGTGGCGCTCGACGAAGGTGGCGCCGAGGGCGACGGCGGCCAGCGTGGTCTGGAGGCCGGTCTCGTGGCCGGAGTAGCCCACGGGGACGTTCGGGTACTCCTCCTGGAGCGTCTGGATGACGCGCAGGTTCAGCTCCTCGGCCTTGGCCGGGTAGGTGGAGGTGGCGTGGCAGAGCAGGATGTTGTCGCTGCCCAGGACCTCGACCGCGTGGCGGATCTGCTTCGGCGTCGACATGCCGGTGGAGAGGATGACGGTGCGGCCGGTGGCGCGCAGCTCGCGCAGCAGCTCGTCGTCGGTGAGGGAGGCGGAGGCCACCTTGTGGGCGGGGACGTCGAACTTCTCCAGGAAGGCGACGGCCTCGGTGTCCCACGGGGAGGCGAACCAGTCGATGCCGCGCTTCTTGCAGTGCTCGTCGATCTGGCGGTAGTCGTCCTCGCCGAACTCGACGCGGTGGCGGTAGTCGATGTACGTCATCCGGCCCCAGGGGGTGTCGCGCTCGATGTCCCACTGGTCGCGCGGGGTGCAGATCTCCGGGGTGCGCTTCTGGAACTTGACGGCGTCGCAGCCGGCCTCGGCGGCCACGTCGATCAGCTTGAAGGCGTTCTCGAGGTCGCCGTTGTGGTTGATGCCGATCTCGCCGCAGATGTAGACGGGCTGACCGGGACCGGCGGTCTTCGGGCCGAGGGTGCGCAGACGGGTGCTCATGGTGGTGCTTCCTTCAGTTCGGCAGAGGGGTGGGGGTGTTCAGCTCGGGTCCGAGGAGCCAGGCGGCGATCTCGCGGATCGCTCCGAAGCCGCCCGGGGTGACGGTGACCGCGCGGGCCGCGGCCCGGACGGAGTCGTGGGCGCTGCCCACCGCGACGGGCCAGCCGACGAGGTGGAAGCAGGGCAGGTCGTTGACGTCGTTGCCGGCGTAGAGGACGCGCGCGGGGTCGATGGACTCGGCCTCGCACCACTCCTTCAGGGCCAGGTCCTTCCGGTCGATCCCGTGCAGGACGGGGATCTTCAGCTTCCGGGCGCGGGCGGCGACGACGGGGTTCTGTTCGGTGGAGAGGATGAGGACGGGCAGTCCGGCGCGGCGGAGGGCCGCGATGCCGAGCCCGTCGCCGCGGTGGGCGGAGACGAACTCGCGGCCCTCCGCGTCGAGGTGGACCCGGTCGTCGGTCTGGGTGCCGTCGAAGTCGAGGACGACCGCGTCGACGTCGGCGAAGGCCGGGGTGACCGGTGCGTCGAGGAGCGGCGCGAGGGCCTTGGCGCGGGCCAGGTCGTGCGGGTCGTCGATCTCCAGGACGCGGGCCGGGTCGGTGACGACGATCGCGGTGCGGCCGAAGAAGCGGTGCCCGTGGGTACGGAAGCCGGCCGCGTCCATCGCGTAGACGGCGCCGGTCTCCAGGTACTCGGGCTCGCGGTCCTGGCGGCGCGGGCGGTGCGCCTTGTCGTGGTTGACGCCGGTGGCGCCGGTCGGGCTGTCGGCCCCGTCCGAGGGCTCGCGCCAGAGGAAGCCGTGCGAGGGGGCCGCGGTGAAGGCGGTGTCGGCGGCGCCGGAGGTGATCCGGGCGACGGCCTCGGCGACCTCGGCGGAGGTGAGGAAGGGGCTGGTGCACTGGACGAGGAGGACCACGTCGGCGGTGCGGCCGTGGGTGGCCTCGAAGGCGTCGAGGGCGTGCAGCACGGCGGACTCGCTGGTGGCGGTGTCGCCGGCGATCGCCGGCGGGCGCTGGACCGCCTCGGCTCCGAAGGAGCGGGCGGCGGCGGCGATCGCCGGGTCGTCGGTGGAGACGGCGACGTCGGTGACGCCGGCGGCGCCGAGGCAGGCCATGACGGCCCGGCCGACCAGCGGGATCCCGGCGACCGGGGCGAGGTTCTTGGCGGGGACGCCCTTGGAGCCGCCCCGCGCGGGGATGACGGCGAGCACGGTGAGGCTCGGCTTCTTCACGGTCATCACAGTTCTCCGAGGCGTCGGACGACGGGGGCCACGCGCTGGACGCCGTGGCGGTAGGCGCCGCGCGCCGCCTCGCGGACGATCCGGCGCAGTCCGCTGTCGCGGGCCGGCGGCGCGGTGACGTCCAGGCGGTGGCGGGCGAGGATCCCCGGCAGATAGCCGGGGGCCGTCTCTGCGGTGTAGTAGGGGCTGATCGGGGGCAGTTCGGGCAGCGCGAGGAGCTTCGCGACCCGCTCGCGGGCGGCGTCGAAGGCGGAGTCGTACGAGCCCTCGGCGGCGACGCCCTGCCGGGCCAGCCACTCCTCGTCGGGCTCGGGCGCCTCGCCCCGGTCGAGCCGGTCGAAGGAGGTGAGCAGGCCGGAGCCGATGAAGTGGTGGTTGCCGTTGACCTCGCGGACCCCGCAGTCGGTGAGGATCGCGGTGGGGATCCGGCGGTGCAGGGCCTCCAAGGCGGCCGTGGAGGAGACGGTGACCAGCAGGTCGGTGCGGTCCAGGACCTCGCCCATGTGCCCGTACACCAGGCGGAAGTTGGCGGGCGGGTCCAGGTCGCGGACCAGCCGCTGGTACGGGTGCTCCTCCAGGTGCGTGGTGTGCTCGCCGGGCTTGGAGCGGAGCTTGAGGAGGACCTCGCGCTCCGGGTGCAGCCGGGCGTGCCGGACCAGACGCTCCAGGACGTACGCCCGCTCGGCCCGGGTGACCGGTACGGAGGGCTGGGCGGCGAACACCAGGGTGTCGCGGCCCTCTTCGGGGCGGTGCGGGGCGCCGCCGAGGAAGGGCAGCGCGGCCTCGACGACCGACTCGGCGCCCGCGCCGACCCCTTCGTACACGGCGCGGAACCGGTCCGCGTCGTGACGGGAGTTGGCGAGGACGACGTCGGCGCCGTGGCGGAGCAGCAGTCCGTCGGCCAGCTTCTCGTAGACCACGCCGACGTAGCCGGTGACGACGACCGGCCGGCGGGCGAGGCCGAGGTCGGCGAGGCCCTGGAGGACGGCCCGGACGGTGCCGCCGACCAGCGCCAGGACGATCACGTCGTACCGCTCGCCGCGCGCCTCCGCGTCCCGCACCTCGCGCAGGAACTCCGCGCCGGTCACCTCGCGCGGGGCGGCCGTCGAGGCCCCCGTCTCGGCGAGCTGGCGGGCGGTGGGGGTGGCCCGGCCGCGGAGCACGAACCCGGTCGGCTCGGCCGCGGAACCGGTCGATCCGGACGCGGAGCCGGACGTCGGCTCGGCCGCGGAACCGGTCGATCCGGCCGCGGAGCCGGTCGTCGGCCCCGCCGCGGAACCGGTCGGCTCGGCGGGCGCGGCGGTGATGCGGCGCGCGGTGAGCGCTCCCCATTTCCACCGGGTGTCGGAATCCGCGAGTACGGCGATCCGTACCGCTTCACTGGAACTTGCTGGCACGTCGAGGACGCTAGAAGGGCATTCCGGTCTACGGCCCAACTGAGCCGCAACAAACGGTGAACAGCACCTCACCGCGAACTGAAGCGGCCCGGGATTCAGCCGTTGGACGGCCCGAAATCCCCTTGGGTAAAGGCGGTTAATCAGCCCGCCGCTTCGTGTTCACCGAAAATCCCCCGGCCGGTCGGCGGAGCGGCCGGGCGGGCGCCTAGCGTCGGCCGCGTGGTCAAGCTCTCCGTCGTCGTGCCGTTCTTCAACGTGCAGACATACGCCCCCGACACCCTCGCCAGTCTGCGCGCCAACGCCCGCGACGACTTCGAGTTCCTCCTCGTCGACGACTGCTCGTCCGACGACACCCCGGACATCCTGGAACGCGCCGCACGCGAACTGCCCGGCGCCGTCCTGATCCGGCACGAGCGGAACGAGGGCCTGGCGACCGCCCGCAACACCGGCCTCGACGCGGCCCGCGGCGAGTTCATCACCTTCCTCGACGGGGACGACTGGCTCTCCCCCGGCTACTACGGGCGCCTGGTCGGAGCCGCGGAGGAGCTCGGCTGCGACTTCCTGCGCACCGACCACACCTCGGTCACCGGACGCGCCCGCTCGGTCCGCCGGGCGCCCGTCCCGCGCCGCGAGCAGGTCCTCGACCCGCGCGAGGCGATCCTCCCCGCCCACCGCACCACCTCCGTCGACTATCCCTTCGCCTGGGCCGGCGTCTACCACCGCCGGCTCCTCGACCGGGGCCTGCTGCACTTCCCGCACGGCCTGCGCACCGCCGAGGACCGGCCGTGGATCTGGCGGCTCCACCGCGAGGCGGAATCCTTCGCCGCCATCGGCGAACTCGGCGTCTTCTACCGGCGCGGAGTGGCGACCTCGCTCACCCAGATCGGCGACGTCCGGCAATTGGATTTCATCCGCGCATTCGACCAGGTGATCGAGGAGACCGCCCGGGACAGGGAAGCGGACCGCTTTCTCCCGAAAGCCGTCCGCACCTATTGCGCGGTCATCGCCCACCACATCGGCTCGATACAGAAGTTCGAGCCGGACGTGGCCCGGCAGCTCAAGGCGATGAGCGCGGGCGCGCTCCGCCGGATGCCGCAGGACGTCCTCGAACAGGCGCTCACCGCGATGGGCGGCGACCGGGCCGCCGTCCTGCGCAAGCTGCGCCGCCGGCGCCCCGCACCGCCGCCGCCGGCCCCGCCGGGCGGCCGGGGCCCCGCCGGCACGACCCCCTCGGAGGTGGCCGCGTGAGCACGGCCCGTACGACCCAGATCTTCGCCGCCTCCACCCTCTACGGGGCGGTCACGCTGGCCGCCGCCATAGACAGCGGCTGCTTCGGCACCGCCGCCCGGCGGATCCTCCTCGTCACCCACAACGCGCCCGTCCCGGAGACCGCCCCCTCCTTCGACGAGGCCGAGGGCTTCGACCGGATCCGCGACCGCTTCGACGAGGTGGTGTCCTGGAACGAGACCATCTCCCCGCTCCACCCCGGCGGCTGGACCCCGCGCGGCCAGGACGTGCCGATGCTCCAGCGCCACCTCCACAAGCTGTGGAAGCTCGACGGCCGGACCGAGCTGGTCCTGGAGTCCATCCAGGTCACCCCCGCCCTCGCGATCGCCACCCTCCTCCCGGAGGCGGCGATCACCGTCTACGCGGACGGCCTGATGAGCTACGGCCCGACCCGCAACAAGATCGACCCGCTGATCGGCGGCCGGGCCACCCGCCTCCTCCACCTCGACCTGGTGCCGGGGCTGCGGCCGCTGCTGCTCGGCGAGTTCGGCGCGGTGCCGGAGACCGTCCCCGTGGAGGCGTTCACCAAGGCCGTCGCGGAGCTCGCCGGCAGCGACGCGCCCGCCCCCGCCGGCGAGGCCCCGGCCCTCCTCCTCGGCCAGTACCTGGCCGCGCTCCACCTCATGACGGCCGCGGAGGAGGAGGAACTGCACCTGAGCATGGTGCGCGGCGCCGTCGCCCGCGGCCACCGCCGCCTCGTCTTCAAGCCGCACCCCACCGCCCCCGACTCCTGGACGGCCGCGCTCGCCGAGGAGGCGGCCCGGCTCGGCGCCGACCTCTCCGTGGAGACCCGCCCCGTCCTCGCCGAGGTGCTCTACCGGGAGCTGCGGCCCGCGCTCGTCGTCGGCTGCTTCTCGACGGCGCTGATGACCGCCGCCACCTTCTACGGCCTGCCGGTCGCCCGGGTCGGCACCCGGGAGCTGCTCCAGCGGCTCACGCCGTTCCAGAACAGCAACCGGATCCCGCTGACGGTGGTCGACGCGGTCGTGCCGCCGCTGACGCCCGACCCCGAGGACGAGGAGCCGGTGACGGACGCCGCCCGCCTCGACGACCTGGTCGCCGCGGTCGGCTTCGCGATGCAGCCGAACATAAGGCCCGACCTCCGGGAGGCGGCGGTACGCCACCTGTCCGGGCCGTACGCGGAGCGCACCCGGCACCACTTCACCCGGCGCCGGCTCACCGTCCTGGACCTCCCGGGCGGCCTGCCGGTCCCCCGCCACCCCCGGGTCCGCCGCCTGGCCCGCCGGGCGCTGCGCCTGCGCAAGGCCCTGAAGAAGTAGCGCCGCCGGACCGGGCCCGGGACCCGTGCGGAGGTCCCGGGCCCCCGCTCTCACGCGCGGGTGATCGGCTCCTGGAGCTCGGTCACCCAGCCGGCCCGGTCCTCCGGGCACTCCAGGTACAGCTCGCGGGCGTAGCCGGCGGAGGCGTGCCCGTTGACGTCGATCCAGGAGGCGAGGGCCTGCGCGGTCGGCAGGATGTCGTCCATCGGACCGCGGTGGACGACGGTGGCCGCCTCCTCGATGCCCGGCAGCACGTGCACCCGCACCCCGTCGGCCTCCGTACCCTCCGGCACGGTCATCCCGGCGTGCACGACGATCGAACCGTCCCCCTTCCCCGCGTCCTCGTAGTACGCGATCCCCGGCCCGAAACCGGTGACCCCGGCCGCCTCCAGGCGGCCGCACAGCTCCTCGTACAGCGGCCCGATGACGGGCGAGATCGCTTCCGGCTCGAAGCCGGCGGCGACCGCGCTCAGCTCGGCGATCCGCACGGCGGGGATCTTCTTGACGACGACGTCCTGCGTGGACATGCGTCCCTCGCTCTCGATGGCCCGGAGCCTCGCGCCGACCTGGGCGAGCCGCGCCCGCGCCGCCTCCAGGGCCGCTTCCAGCTCGGCCTGGCGCAGTCTCAGCATCCCGCGCAGCTCCTCCGCGCCGATCTCGTCCCCGAGGATGGCCCCCACCTGTTCCAGGGTGAAGCCGAGGTCCTTGAGCGCGATGACACGATTGAGCCGCGCGAGCTGGTCCGCCGTGTAGTGGCGGTACCCGCTGTGCGGGTCGACACGGGCCGGGCGCAGCAGCCCGATGGCGTCGTAATGACGCAGCATCCGAACCGACACCCGCCCATGCCGGGCGAAGTCTCCGATGGTGAACATGACGCCCCCTACGGAACGGCCTCACACGGTGTGAGGGTCAACCGGGTCCGGTCAGGCGGCGCTGCTGAGGGAGAGTTTCACCGCGAAGCCGAGGAAGAGGGCGCCGGCGGCGGAGGTGGCGCCGGCGGAGAGGCGCTTGCGGCGGCGGAAGGCGGCGGCGAGGCGGGTGCCGCTGAAGATGAGGGTCGTCAGGTAGAGGAAGCTGCCGAGCTGGAGCAGGCCGCCGAGGACCAGGAAGGAGAGCGCCGGGTAGGCGTAGGAGGGGTCGACGAACTGCACGAAGAAGGAGATCAGGAAGAGGATCGCCTTCGGGTTGAAGAGGCTGATGATCAGCGCCCGGCGGTACGGGTGCTCGCCGGAGCCGGTCTCCGCGGCGGTGGTCTCCGCGCCGGCGGGTTCGCGGCGGGAGCGCCACATCTCCAGGGCGGCGCGGAGCATTCCGTACGCCATCCAGGCCAGGTAGCCGGCGCCCGCGTACTTGACGATCGTGAAGAGGACCGGGGTGGTCTGGAGGAGGGAGGCCGCGCCGAGGGCGGCCAGGGTCATCAGGATCGTGTCGCCGGTGAAGACGCCGGCGGCGGCCTTGTACCCGGTCCGGGTGCCCTTGCGGGCGGCGACGGACAGCACGTAGAGCGAGTTCGGCCCCGGGAGGAGGATGATGAGGACGAGCCCGGCGAGATAGGTCGGCAGATCGGTGACACCCAGCATGCTGCGGAGTGTCGCACATGGGTACGACTCTCCGCAGTGACCTGCGTCTATGGAAAACGGGAGCTAGAAGACGTCGCCGGGGACGTAGGTGCCCCAGACCTCGCGCAGGGCGTCGCAGACCTCGCCGACCGTGGCGCGGGCCTTGAGCGCGTCCTTCATCGGGTAGAGGACGTTGTCGGTGCCCTCGGCCGCCTTCTTCAGGGCGGTGAGCGCGGCCTCGACGGCCCGCTGGTCGCGCCCGGCCCGCAGCTCGGCGAGGCGGTCGGCCTGCTGGGCCTCGATGGCCGGGTCGACGCGCAGCGGCTCGTAGGGCTCCTCGACGTCGACCGTGTAGCGGTTGACGCCGACGACGACCCGCTCGCCGGAGTCGGTCTCCTGCGCGATGCGGTACGCCGAGCGCTCGATCTCGTTCTTCTGGAAGCCGCGCTCGATGGCGCTGACCGCGCCGCCCAGCTCCTCCACCTTCGCCATCAGCTCCAGCGCGGCGGCCTCCACGTCGTCGGTCATCTTCTCGACGACGTACGACCCGGCGAAGGGGTCCACGGTGGCGGTCACGTCGGTCTCGTAGGCGAGGACCTGCTGGGTCCGGAGCGCGAGCCGGGCGGACTTGTCCGTCGGCAGGGCGATGGCCTCGTCGAAGGAGTTGGTGTGCAGGGACTGCGTCCCGCCGAGCACGGCGGCGAGGCCCTGGACGGCGACCCGGACCAGGTTGACCTCGGGCTGCTGGGCCGTCAGCTGCACGCCGGCGGTCTGCGTGTGGAAGCGGAGCATGAGCGACTTGGGGTTCCTCGCGCCGAACTCCTCCTTCATGACCCGCGCCCAGATCCGGCGGGCGGCGCGGAACTTCGCGACCTCCTCCAGGATCGTGGTCCGGGCGACGAAGAAGAACGACAGGCGGGGGGCGAAGTCGTCCACGTCCATGCCGGCGGCGACGGCGGTGCGGACGTACTCGATGCCGTCGGCGAGGGTGAAGGCGATCTCCTGCGCGGGCGAGGCCCCGGCCTCGGCCATGTGGTAGCCGGAGATGGAGATGGTGTTCCACTTCGGGATCTCGGCCCTGCAGTACTTGAAGATGTCCGCGATGAGCCGCAGCGAGGGCTTCGGCGGGAAGATGTACGTGCCGCGGGCGATGTACTCCTTCAGCACGTCGTTCTGGATCGTGCCGGTCAGCCGGTCGGCGGGCACGCCCTGCTCCTCGCCGACCAGCTGGTACATGAGGAGCAGCAGGGCGGCGGGGGCGTTGATCGTCATCGACGTGGAGACCTTGTCCAGCGGGATCCCGTCGAACAGCACGCGCATGTCGTCGACCGAGTCGATCGCCACGCCGACCTTCCCGACCTCGCCGCTCGCGATCGGCGCGTCCGAGTCGTGGCCCATCTGGGTGGGCAGGTCGAAGGCGACGGACAGGCCCATGGTGCCGTTGGCGATCAGCTGCTGGTAGCGGGCGTTCGACTCCACGGCGGTGCCGAAGCCGGCGTACTGCCGCATCGTCCACGGGCGGCCCGTGTACATCGTCGGGTAGACGCCGCGGGTGAAGGGGTACGCGCCCGGTTCGCCCAGTTTCTCCGCCGGGTCCCAGCCCTCCAGCGCCTCCGGGCCGTACACCGGCTCGATGGGCAGCCCCGACTCCGACTCGCGCGCCATTGCTTGTGCCTTCCGATCGTGCTGCCGCCGCGTCCCGGCGGTTCCGGCCCTCGCGACGGACTGTAGTGGCGGGTGTGCGGCCCGGTGGAGAACAGCACGCTGGGACCTTTTTCACAGCGTGAACGCTCCTGTCCGCGCACGTGCGCAACCGGAGGCGGACGGGAAGCATCCCTATGGGCACAGTCATTCCCCGGGGGGCATCCATGAAGCGTTCTTCCGCCATACGCAGAGCCGTTCTCGCCACGGCCGCCGTCGCACTCGCCGTCACCGGCTGTACGGCCCAGGCGGTCGGTGCGGGCGGGTCGGGCGGGTCCGGCGGGTCGGGCGGGTCGGACGGCAAGCCGCCGTCGCCGGCCACGGCCTCGGCGACGGCCCCGGCGACGCCCGCGCCCTCGTCCCCGGCTCCGTCGTCGTCCTCGCCGGCCGCGTCCACGCCGGCTCCGGCGCCCTCGGCGGAGGTGCTCATGAAGGACGGGGACGAGAACGAGCAGGTGCGGGAGCTCCAGGCGCGGCTGCGGCAGCTGGACCACTTCGACCGGGCGCCGACCGGTTTCTACGGCACGATCACGGCGAAGGCGGTCACGGGCTTCCAGGAGAAGCGGGGGCTGCCGGGGACGGGTTCGGTGGACGAGGCGACCTGGCAGCGGCTGCTCGCCGTGACGAAGAAGCCGACGGCGGACGAGCTGAAGCCGTCCACCACCAACGAGCTGGACACGCCCGACGCCCGCTGCATGACCGGCCGGGTGCTCTGCGTCAGCAAGGAGAGCCGGACCCTGGCCTGGATGATCGACGGCGAGGTGGTCTCCTCCATGGACGTGCGCTTCGGCTCGGAGAACACGCCGACCCGTGAGGGCGTCTTCCTGGTCGACCGCAAGGTCCGTGACGACTGGTCGAAGCTGTACCACACGCCGATGCCGTACGCGATGTACTTCAGCCGGGGCCAGGCGGTGCACTACTCGTCGGACTTCGCGGCGCGCGGCTACAACGGCGGGTCGCACGGCTGTGTGAACGTCCGGGACAGGACGAAGCTCGCGGCCCTCTTCGACCAGGTGAAGGTCGGCGACAAGGTCGTCGTCCACTGGTAGGGGGACCGCGAACCGGCGGGAAGAAGGGGCGCGGGTGGGACCGGGGGAACGTGTCCCACCCGCGCCGGGTGCGCGGAGCCGTAGGTACGGGGGGAACCCCGGCTCACTGCGCGGCCGATGACCAGTCGGCTCACTCTGTACTGCGCCGGCGGGCCCGAAAGTGTCACACCCCCGTTTCGGGGGCTCCCGTCGGGCAGAGCGCGAGGGCCGTGACGGGCGCCCAGGACACGGTGGGGCGGTGCTTCGTCCGGCCCCTGGGGCGGTCCTTCGGGTCCGGCCCGGCGCGGCCGCGCTTGCGGGCGGCGTCGGTGGGGACGGGGACGGTGCCGTGGGAGAGGTCGGGACGGTTCCGGTCCCCGGAGCCGCCGTCCTGCTCCTTGTCCTTCTCCTTGTCCTTCTCCTTGTTGCCGTCCTGCTCCTCGTCCTTCTCCGGCTTCTGGGTGTCGCCGTTCTTCCCGCCCGTGGAGCCGGTGTCGCTCCGGTCCGTGTCGCCGGTGGTTCCTCCGCCGAGGAGCCGGTCGCAGTAGGCGCGCAGGGGTTCCTCCGAGCGCAGCAGCTCGACGAGGCGGCGGCGGGCGGTCGGGTCGAGGCGGCCGG
Organism: Streptomyces sp. NPDC085460; assembly: GCF_044541975.1. Taxonomy (NCBI): domain Bacteria; kingdom Bacillati; phylum Actinomycetota; class Actinomycetes; order Kitasatosporales; family Streptomycetaceae; genus Streptomyces; species Streptomyces sp. NPDC085460. The sequence goes on along the minus strand of NZ_JBITTO010000002.1, from coordinate 466,873 downwards.
AGCGGTAGTCGCGGCAGGCGGCGGCCATGGCCTCGCGGCCGCCGCCGGTGCCGCTCGTGGCGGTGGGGCCGGCCGGGTCGCGGTCGGGCTTGTCCGCGCCCGGGGTGGTGGCGTCGGGCCGGGGGCTCGTGGTCGTACCGTCGCCGGACCGGCCCGTGGGGCTCGCGCCGGGCGCGGTCGTCTCCGTCGGCGTGCCGGGGTCCGCGCTGCGCGAGGGGTCGTCGTGCCGTTCGATGGCGGGGGTCGGCGCGCTCGGCCCGCTCGGCCCGCTCGGCTCGGGCGGTGTGGCGGTCTCGGCGGCGGTGACCGTACGGGCGGGCTCCTCGGTCAGCGGGAGCACTCCGGTGCTCGCGGCGACGGCGACGCCGCCGACGGTGACGGCGGCGAGCGCGGCGGCGAGCCCGTACCGCAGGGAGCGGCCCCACTGCCGGCCTCGGGCGGGTGCGGTGGTGAGCCGCACCCGCCCGAGGTCGGCGGTGGCGGCGGAGTCCGGGGCGGTGGCGGCGGCGGAGTCCGGGGCGGCGGTGGCGGCGGCCCGGGCCGCGGTGGCTTGGCGGAAGGCCGCGAGGGCGGCCTCCTCCCCGGCGAGCGGGACGCCGGGGGCGGGGGCGGCGGCGGTGCGGGCCGCGGTGAGGGCGTCGGTGAGGGCGTCGGCGCCGGCGCGGGCCGAGGGATCGACGGCGTCGACGGGCTCGCCGCGGAGCAGCCGCTCCGCGGCCTCCGGGTCGAGCCACTGGTACCGCTCGTCGGCCATCACATGTCCTTCTGCGTCCGCGGACGCCATTGCGTCACACCGCCGGGGGCTATGCGGCCCGTGTTCCGGCCGCGCTGGGGCGGCACCCCGTCGAGGGCCTGTCCGCCGTCGGCGGAGCCCGGGGCGGGCGTGTCGGCGGGGCCGTCGACGCCGAGGAGTTCGGCGAGTCGCTTCAGGCCCCGGTGGGCGGCGGTGCGGACGGCGCCGGGGCGCTTGCCGAGGGCCTCGGCGGCGCTCTTGGCGTCGAGGCCGACGACGACGCGGAGCACGACGGCCTCGGCCTGGTCCTGCGGGAGGCGGGCGATGAGGGCGAGCGTGTCGCCGGTGGCGAGGGCCTCCAGGGCCTCGCCGGCGGTGTCGGAGTCGGCGGGCTTGTCGGTCAGTTCGGTCTCGTCGCCGCCGGAGGCGGGCCGGCGGCCGCGCATCCGGATGTGGTCGAGGGCCCGGTTGCGGGCGATCCTGGCCGCCCAGCCGCGGAAGCGGTCGGCGTCACCGCTGAAGCGGTCGAGGTCGCGGGCGATCTGGAGCCAGGACTCCGAGGTGACGTCCTCGGCGTCGGCGTCGCCGACCAGCGTGCGCATGTAGCCCAGCAGACGGGGATGCACGGCGCGGTACACAGTCCGGAAGGCGTTCTCGTCCCCGTCCTGCGCAGCGAGCACCGCGGCCGTCAGCTCCGCGTCGTCCCCCAGCACTCCCCAAACCCTGTCCGTCGGTCGCGTTCTGCGCGCGCCAGCACGTCGGTCGCGTCGTCGGGGCCGGTCATCGCCGCCGAGTCCGCTTCGCGCTCCAGCACGCTACGTCGATTGCGGGCGTCGCGTCCACGCGGGTACGCCCACCTTGTACAACTTGCAACCTTCGCGTCCGGGGCGCGGGGGTGTGACAGAAACCGCACGACCGGCGCTGTAGGGAGTACGGAGCCGTGCTGCGGCTCCGTGGACGACGACCGGGGCCTCTCCTGTGGGGGGTGGCGGCCCCGGTCGTCTCCCTTTTTCCGGGCCGCCGTCCGCCCGATTTCTCCCATCGTCACGCGATACGACACATCACCCGAAAGAAGTCATGCCCTCCGACCGTCAACCACTCGTTGACAGTGGAGAAGTGTCAACCTAAGGTTGCCTCATGACGCATCCCGCAGTTCCGAACGTCAGCATCCGTCTCGACGAACTCATCGAAGCGATCAAGAAGGCCCACCCGGGCACGCTGGAACAGCTCTCCGGCGCGGTCATCGCGGCGGACTACCTCGGCGAGGTGGCCGACCACCTCATCGGGCACTTCGTCGACCAGGCCCGCCGCTCCGGCGCCTCCTGGACCGACATCGGCCGCAGCATGGGCGTGACCCGGCAGGCCGCCCAGAAGCGGTTCGTCCCCAAGGACCCGGACGGCGAGAAGATGGACCCGAACGCCGGGTTCGCCCGCTTCACCCCGCGCGCCCGCGGTGTCGTCGTCGCCGCGCAGAACGAGGCGATCGCCGCGCGGAACGCCGAGACCGTCCCCGGTCACCTCGCGCTCGGGCTGCTCGCCGAGCCCGAGGGGCTCGCCGTCCTGTGGATCAGGGAGCAGGGCGTCACCGCCGAGCGGCTGCGCGAGGCCGTCACGCCGACGCTGCCGCCGCCCGCCGAGGAGGTGCCGGCGCTCGTCCCGTACGACGCGGCGGCGAAGAAGGTGCTCGAACTGACCTTCCGCGAGGCGCTGCGGCTCGGGCACAACTACGTCGGCACCGAGCACATCCTGCTCGCCCTCCTTGAGCACGAGGACGGCGACGGCGTGCTGAGCGCCCTCGGCCTGGACAAGGAGACGGCCGAGCGGCAGATCTCCGAGCTCGTCGCCTCCGCCATGGTCGAGGCGCCCTCGGAGGAGTGAGGCCGCCAGGGGCGTGAGGTCAGGCGGTCCTGGCGCGGCGGGAGACCACCGCGCGCAGGACCCGGCCGCCCTCGACGGAGAGCTCGCGGGCCCGGCGCAGTCCGGTCGGGCCGTGGGCGACCGCGTCGAGGACGGCCAGCTGGCGGCGGAGTTCGCCGGCGTGCAGCGGGCCGTCCTCGGTCACGTCGTGCACGCGGTGCACGGCGAGCGCCGCGGCCGAGCACCGCTCGGCCCACGCGCGCAGGGGCGCCTCGGCCCAGTCGGCGGGGATCCCGTCGGCCATCGCGCGGACCATCGTGACGACCCCGCCGTCGCCGGCGGCCTCGCCGCCCGCGCCGTCCAGCTCGACGCGGACCTTGGCGACGGCCTCGCCCCAGGCGGCGGCGTCCGCGCGCGCGATCGCCGCCCACACGGGCCGCAGCACCTCGGCCCGGTCGGGGGCGAGCAGCGGCAGACACCGGTCCAGACAGGCGAGACCGGCGGCGGCGAGACCGCGCTCGTCGGTGCCGCCGATCAGTTCACGCGGGCTCCGGACAGTCTCCGCGGCCATGGCCACCTCCACCGGCTCACGCCGACTGGCGCTATGTCGTCACTTGGCGGCCGAAAGCATGCCAGTGGCCTTGGCGTGCTGCATAGAGGTCAGACGGCGGACGAACAGGATGGCGAGGACGCCGGCGGCGACGAGGACGAGGTAGCCGGCCACGGACCAGGCCGCGGCGGTGGTCAGCGCGTCCAGCGTCTCGGCCTGCTTGTAGAGCGTGCTGGAGAGGCGGTCCAGCACCAGCCCCACCACGAAACACGTCCACCAGGCGTTGAGCACCGTGAGCTCCCGGGCGCCGTCGGCGGCGTACGGGTCCTGGCGGCTCGCCCGCCAGACCTCCACGGCGATCTGGCGCGGGATCCACAGGTTGGCGAGCGGGATGAACCAGGCGCCGATGGCCCAGCCGGGCGTGCGGGTCTGGCTGTCGGGGGCGAAGACCCCGGCGTTCTGCCGGACCCGGTGGAACCAGACGATGAAGACGACGCCGGTCGCGACGGAGACGCAGGCGGCGAGGACCGCCAGCATGCTCAGGCCGGTCTCGGCGGAGAGGTACGCCTCGGCGGCGGCCAGCGGGTCGGCGAGGAACCACGCCTCGGTGACCGCGCTCAGCAGGAACAGGAAGATGTCGACGCCCAGCAGGGCCATGACGGCGTACGCCAGGCCGTTGGGATTGCGCAGCATGAAGGTTCCCCCCAGGAACACAGGTGATCGGAGCGGCCCTCCCCCGGGGGCCGGGCCGGAACCTATGCCATGCGGAACCGTCGCGTCCAGGGAAAACCCCAGCTCAGCCGCGTACCTTCGTCGCCAGGGCGCGGAAGTCGGGCCAGCTCTGGGTGGGTTTGCGGGAGTCCCAGACCTTCTGGGAGAGGGCCGCGAGCGGGAGGCGGATGCCGGCGGCGACCTGGTCCTGGGTCTGGGCGTTCGCGAGGTCGCACCAGACGGCGAAGCGGGCGCCGAGGATCTGCGCGTCGTAGCGGGCCGGCACCGGGGAGGTGCCGCGGAGGACCAGCGGGGTCCACTGCTCGTAGATGCGGCGGCCGGTCGGGTACGTGAACTGGTTGGGCTCGCCGAGCACGTAGTAGAGGTACTCGTCGTTGAGGTTCACCAGGTCGCGGCCCGCCTGGAGGTAGGGCAGCGGGGGCCGGGCGCCGAACTCCTTGCCCGTCCAGTACTCGACCTCGATGTCCTTCGCCGCGCTCACGACCCCGCCGGCGAAGAAGCCGTCGTTCCACGCCTTGAGGGTCTTGCCGGTCGGGCGGACGGTGGCGGCGCGGTCGTTGAGCCAGTCGGTGGCCAGGTCCTGGACGCGGCCGGACGGCCCGTACGCCTCCCGTGCCGCCCGCGCGAGCTGCGGGTAGCTGGCCTCGGGGTCCTTCGCCATCAGGGCCACGTACTCGTCGGCGCCGAGGTGCCAGTAGGCGCCGGGGAAGAGGGCGGTGTACTCGCGCAGCAGGTCGTCGACGATCCGGGCGGAGTCCGGGTCGGAGATGTCGACCGCGCCGCGCGGGGTGCGGCCGGTGGCGCTGACCAGCTGGAGGTCGGGGTGGGCGGCGATGACCGCGCCGAGGTGTCCGGGCGAGTCGATCTCGGGGACGACGGTGACGTGCCGGCTCGCGGCGAGCGCGAGGATCCGGCGGACCTCCGCCTTGGTGAGGTGCTGCTCCGAGACGACCTCGGGGTGCGAGTCCGACTCGATGCGGAAGCCCTGGTCGTCGGAGAAGTGCAGCCCCAGCTGGTTGAGCTTGAGGTCGCCCATCTCCCGGATGCGGTCCTCCAGCCAGGCGGCCGTGAAGTGCTTGCGGGCGATGTCGACGTTGAGCCCGCGCTGCGGCTTGGCCGGCCGGTCGGCGACGGTTCCCTCGGGCATGGTGCCGGCCGACCTGACGGACTGCTTGAGGGTGCGGGTGCCGTAGAAGACGCCGGCCTCGTCGGGTCCTGCGATCCGGACCCGGCCGTCCTTCACGGTGAGCGTGTACGACTCGGGGGCGCCCGTCCCGCCGAGGGCCAGCTCGACGTCGCCGGGGCCGGCCGCGGCCTCGCCCCGGTAGCTCAGGCCCAGCTCCTGGGCGATCAGCCGGCCCTCGTCGGCGAGGCCCGCGCTGTCCGCGCCGAGGACGACCCCGGCGCGCGGTCCGGGCTTCCAGCCGGGGCCGCGGGCCGGTTCGTGGGACCGGACGGCGGGGACGGTGCGGGGGGCGGAGGAGAGCGGGTACGTCCTGGTCGGCGTCGGGGTGGGGGTCGGCGTGGGGGTCGGCTTCGCGGCCGAGGTGGTCGCCGCCGGACCCGTACCGGAAGGGGCCGCGGAGGGGGAGCCCGCGCCGGAAGGAGCACCGTTCGAGCAGGCCGCCACGGTGGTCAGGGCCACCGCGGCCGCCAGGAGTGCCGGGCCTCGCAGGGGGCCCCGTCCGGAGTACCGCATCACACGGCATCCTCCCTCACCCCGGGCGGTCCGGCCATCCGGCGGCACCGGCCGAACGGAACCTCCGCGTCCATCACGCGTTCCCAAACTCTCCCGTCCGGGTGAAATTCGCGCACCCGTCGGACACTTCCCCCGTCCCGTCGATAACGTTGCGTCACGTCCACCCCACTCGTCCCGCCGTCCCGGAGCCCACGCTGACCAGCGACACCCACGCCCCCTGCCGCAATCCGGCTCCGGCGGACGCGCCTGCCATACCCGCCCAGAAGTCCTCCGGCGCCCCGCACGGCCTGCTGCTCCTCAACGCCGCCGCCCCCGCCGAGGCGGTCGGACTGCTGCTCTCCTGCTGCCACAGCCGCCGCTGGGCGGAGCGGGTCGCCGCCCACCGGCCCTATCCGACGGTGGACGCCCTGCTGGCCGCCGCCGAGGAGGCCGGGTACGACCTGACCGGGCCCGATCTCGACGAGGCGCTCGCCGCCGAGTCCTCCGCGCTGCCGCACCCCGACGCGCCGCCGGCCGCCAGGACCGCACTGCACGCCGCCCACGCCGCGTACGAGAGCCGGTTCGGCCACGCGTTCGTCATCAGCCTGAACGGGGTGCGGCCGGGCGAGCGGCTGGACGCCGTCCTCGCCGGGATCCGGTCACGTCTCGGCAACGAACCGGACGAAGAGCGGGCCGTCGCGGCCGACGAACTGCGCCGGCTCGCCCGCTCCCGGCTCGCCTTCTCGCTCGCCCAGGGACTCACCCACCGCCCCGCGGAGCTGTGATTCCCCCCGGAAAGGGCCGATTCCGTCCCGGACGATAGTCCGTCCGTGCCTGTTTGATCACACTGACGGACCCCGCGCGAGCGAACCGACAAGTCGTCGCTACGATGACCGGGGCCGGTGGACCGTACCCGGCCGGGCCAGACCGACAGAGAAGCCGGCCGGGCCCCGATCCCCGCTCCCGGAGGGTTTTTCCGTGCCGGCTGGAACGCTGTACCGCGGCCGGGAAGGAATGTGGTCCTGGGTGGCTCATCGAGTCACCGGCGTCCTCATCTTCTTCTTCCTGTTCGTACACGTGCTGGACACCGCTCTCGTCCGCGTCTCGCCCGAGGCGTACGACGAGGTCGTCGCGACCTACAAGACGCCGATCGTCGCTCTTCTGGAGTACGGCCTGGTCGCCGCCATCCTCTTCCACGCGCTGAACGGTCTCCGTGTCATCGCCGTGGACTTCTGGTCCAAGGGCCCGCGCTACCAGAAGCAGATGCTCTGGACCGTCGTCGGCATCTGGGTCGTGCTGATGGCGGGCTCCGTCTACCCCGTCCTCGGCCACGCCGCACGTGAACTGTTCGGGAGCTGATCTCAGACATGTCTGCTGACACCACCTCCGCGATCGGTCCCGTCGAGGGCGCCTCCTACGACGCGGACAACCCCGCCCCGTACATCGAGGCCCCCCGCAAGCGCACGGGCAAGACCCCGCGCGCGACCCGCGGCAACTTCGAGATGGCCGCGTGGCTCTTCATGCGCCTCTCGGGCGTCGTCCTCGTCGTCCTCGTCCTCGGCCACCTGCTGATCCAGCTCTTCCTGGACGGCGGCGTCTCCAAGATCGGCTTCGCCTTCGTGGCCGGCCGCTGGGCGTCCCCGTTCTGGCAGGTCTGGGACCTGCTGATGCTGTGGCTCGCCATGCTGCACGGCGCCAACGGCCTCCGTACCGTCATCAACGACTACGCGGAGCGCCCGAACACGCGCCTGTGGCTCAAGGGCCTGCTGTACACCGCCACGGTGTTCACCATCCTTCTGGGCACGCTGGTGATCTTCACCTTCGACCCGAACATCCGCTAGGCACGGGGCTGAGGTAACCACGCCATGAAGATCCACAAGTACGACACCGTCATCGTCGGCGCCGGCGGCGCCGGCATGCGCGCCGCCATCGAGGCGACGAAGCGCAGCCGCACCGCCGTGCTCACGAAGCTCTACCCCACCCGCTCCCACACGGGCGCCGCGCAGGGCGGCATGGCCGCCGCGCTGGCCAACGTGGAGGAGGACAACTGGGAGTGGCACACCTTCGACACGGTCAAGGGCGGTGACTACCTGGTCGACCAGGACGCCGCCGAGATCCTGGCGAAGGAGGCCATCGACGCCGTCCTCGACCTGGAGAAGATGGGCCTGCCGTTCGGCCGTACGCCCAACGGTGACATCGACCAGCGCCGGTTCGGCGGTCACTCCCGCAACCACGGCGAGGCCCCGGTCCGCCGCGCCTGCTACTCGGGCGACCGCACCGGCCACATGATCCTCCAGACGCTGTACCAGAACTGCATCAAGGAGGGCGTGGAGTTCTTCAACGAGTTCTACGTCCTGGACCAGCTCATCGTCGAGGTCGACGGCGTCAAGAAGTCCGCCGGCGTCGTCGCGTACGAGCTGGCCACCGGCGAGATCCACATCTTCCAGGCGAAGGCCGTGGTCTACGCCTCCGGCGGCACCGGCAAGTTCTTCAAGGTGACGTCGAACGCCCACACCCTGACCGGTGACGGCCAGGCCGCCTGCTACCGCCGCGGCCTGCCCCTGGAGGACATGGAGTTCTTCCAGTTCCACCCGACGGGCATCTGGCGCATGGGCATCCTGCTGACGGAGGGCGCCCGCGGTGAGGGCGGCATCCTCCGCAACAAGGACGGCGAGCGCTTCATGGAGAAGTACGCGCCGGTCATGAAGGACCTCGCGTCCCGTGACGTCGTCTCCCGCTCCATCTACACGGAGATCCGCGAGGGCCGCGGCTGCGGTCCCGAGGGCGACCACGTCTACCTGGACCTGACGCACCTCCCGCCGGAGCAGCTCGACGCCAAGCTCCCGGACATCACCGAGTTCGCCCGTACGTACCTCGGCATCGAGCCGTACACGGACCCGATCCCGATCCAGCCCACCGCGCACTACGCCATGGGCGGCATCCCGACCAACGTCGAGGGTGAGGTCCTCCTCGACAACACCACCGTCGTCCCGGGCCTGTACGCGGCCGGCGAGGTCGCCTGCGTGTCGGTGCACGGCGCCAACCGCCTCGGCACCAACTCGCTGCTCGACATCAACGTCTTCGGGCGCCGCGCGGGCATCGCCGCCGCCGAGTACTCCCACAAGCACGACTACGTCGAGCTGCCGGAGAACCCGGAGTCGCTGGTCGTCGCGCAGATCGAGAACCTGCGCAACTCCACGGGCACCGAGCGGGTCGCCGACCTGCGCCGCGAGCTCCAGGAGACGATGGACGCCAACGTGATGGTGTTCCGCACGGAGCAGACCATCAAGACGGCCGTCGAGAAGATCGCCGAGCTGCGCGAGCGCTACAAGAACGTGTCCATCCAGGACAAGGGCAAGCGCTTCAACACCGACCTCCTGGAGGCCGTCGAGCTGGGCAACCTGCTCGAACTGGCCGAGGTCATGGCCGTCTCGGCCCTGGCGCGCAAGGAGTCCCGCGGCGGTCACTACCGCGAGGACTACCCGAACCGCGACGACGTCAACTTCATGCGCCACACGATGGCGTACCGCGAGGTCGGCGAGGACGGCTCCGAGACCGTGCGTCTCGACTACAAGCCGGTCGTGACGACCCGCTACCAGCCGATGGAGCGTAAGTACTGATGGCCACCCCCGTTCTGGACAAGGTCGAGGCGGAGTCCGCCGCCTCCCCCTACATCACCGTCACCTTCCGGATCCGCCGCTTCAACCCCGAGGTCTCGGACGCGGTGGTCTGGGAGGACTTCCAGGTCGACATCGACCCGAAGGAGCGCGTGCTCGACGGTCTCCACAAGATCAAGTGGGACCTGGACGGCACGCTCACCTTCCGCCGCTCCTGCGCGCACGGCATCTGCGGCTCGGACGCGATGCGGATCAACGGCAAGAACAGGCTCGCCTGCAAGACGCTGATCAAGGACATCAACCCCGAGAAGCCGATCACCGTCGAGCCCATCAAGGGCCTCACGGTGCTGAAGGACCTCGTGGTCGACATGGAGCCCTTCTTCCAGGCGTACCGCGACGTCATGCCCTTCCTCGTCACCAAGGGGAACGAGCCGACCCGCGAGCGCAAGCAGTCCCCCGAGGACCGCGAGCGCTTCGACGACACCACCAAGTGCATCCTGTGCGCCGCGTGCACGTCGTCCTGCCCGGTCTTCTGGAACGACGGCCAGTACTTCGGTCCGGCCGCGATCGTCAACGCGCACCGCTTCATCTTCGACTCGCGCGACGAGGGCGGCGAGCAGCGCCTGGAGATCCTGAACGACAAGGACGGCGTGTGGCGCTGCCGCACCACGTTCAACTGCACGGACGCCTGCCCGCGTGGCATCGAGATCACGAAGGCGATCCAGGAGGTCAAGCGCGCGCTGATCACGCGTCGCTTCTGATCCCCCGGTACTCCGGCACGGCCCCGTCTCCCTTGAGGGAGGCGGGGCCTTCCGCTTGTCCGGGTTGTCCGGGGTCCTCGCTCGGCGTGACCGGGAGCCGGGTGGGTGTCAGCCGCCGACCAGGGGGACCAGCCGGAGGAAGACGACCTCCGTGGCCGGGCCGACCGTCACCCACTCCTCCGGGTCCTCGATCTGGCGGTCGCCGACCAGGACCAGGAAGCCGTTCCCGGCGAAGGCGTCCAGGGCGCGGGCGAGCGCGGCCCCGTACCCCTCCGGGCCGGTCTCCAGGGCGACCCGGCGGGCTATCAGCTCGCGCAGCCGCAGGCGCTCCTCGGGGACGGCGAGGGGCTCGGTCGCGGTGCGGGCGCCGAGGGTCGTCTCGTCGACGAAGGTGACAGTTCCCATGCCGACGAGCGTAGGGACCGCCACTGACAAACGGTCAGGCGTACCAGTGCGGGGCGGCCTGGTCCGCCTCCGCGGCGAGCATCACGCGGCGGAGCAGGTCGTTGAGGGTGGTGCGCTCGGCGGGGGTGAGGGCGCCGAGGAGGCGCTCCTCCTCGTGGCCGAGGACGTCCATGGCCCCGAGCCAGGTGGTGCGTCCGGCGTCGGTGAGCTCGACGACGACCCGGCGGCGGTCGGTGGTGGAGGGGGTACGCCGGACCAGGCCGCGCTTCTCCAGGGCGTCGAGGCGGCCGGTGACCGAGGCGGGGGCCAGGTCGAGGTCCTGGGCCAGCTCCGAGGGGGCGGCGGAGCCGCCGCGGCCGGCCAGCTTGTGCAGGGTGTCGAACTCGTGGCGTTCGAGGTCGAAGTCGAGGAGGGACTGCTCGCGGACCCGGCGGAGGTGGACGGAGAGCTTCTTCATCCGGGTGACCGCGCCTTCGACGACGGGGTCGAGCTCGGGCAGGACGGGCTGCCAGCGGGCCACGTGGCCGTCGGTCCAGTCCTGCTCCTGGGGCGCTGTGGGCTCCGGCTGGTTCATGGGGTGATCGTACGTGCGAAGCCTGGCCGGATCCGGACCGTGACACTTCGTTGCCGTATATTTCGATGCCGAATATTTCTGTGCCCGATATTTCGTTGCCACATCATTCGGCACCGAAATACTCTGCTTGTCATGCCCGCTGCCACCACCGTGCCCCCGGCCGTCCCCCACCCCCTGCGCACCCGCCCCTTCCGGCTGCTCTTCGCCGGGCGGGTGCTCTCGCTCACCGGCGACGCCGTCGTGCCCGCCGCGCTCGCCCTCGCCGTCCTGGAAGCCACCGGCTCCACCGGCGCGCTCGCACTGGTGCTCGCGTGCGCGATGGTGCCGAAGCTGGTGCTGCTGCCGGTCGGCGGCGTGCTCGCCGACCGCTTCGACGCCCGCGCCATCGCCCTCGCCATGGACCTCGTCCGGTGCGCCGCCCAACTCCTCGTCGGCCTCCAGCTCCTGAGCGGCAGCCCCGACCTGTGGCTGATCGCCGCCGCCTCGGCCGTCGGCGGCGCCGCCGGGGCCTTCGCCATGCCGACCGGCTCCCCGCTGGTGCGCGGGACGGCCGCCGCGGAGGCCCTGCACCGGGCCAACGCGGCCATGGGCATCGCGTACAGCGCCACCCGCGTGGGCGGACCCGCGCTCGCCGGCGCGCTCATCCTCACCGTCGGCCCCGGCTGGGCCTTCGTCCTCGACGCCGCCTCCTTCGCCGTCAGCGCCGCGCTCCTCGCCGTTCTGCGGATCGCCCCCGTGCCGGTCCCCCGCCGGTCCTTCGTCGCCGACCTGCGCGAGGGCTGGCGGGAGGTCAGGTCCCGCGACTGGTACTGGACCAGCCTCGTCGCGCACAGCGCCTGGAACGGCGCCGCGGCCGTCCTGGCGACCCTCGGCCCCGCGATCGCCGTGGACCGGCTCGGCGGGGCGGGCACCTGGGTGGTGCTGCTCCAGGTCGGCGCGGTGGGGCTGCTCGCCGGCTCGCTCCTCGCCGACCGCTTGAAGCCCTCCCGGCCCGTCCTCACCGCCAACCTGGCGCTCGCGAGCTACGCGCTGCCGCTGCTGCTGCTCGCCGCCGAGGCGCCCGCCGCGCTGGTCATCGGCGCGTACGGGCTCGCGCAGGCCGGCCTCGGCTTCCTGACTCCCGTCTGGGACACGGTCGTCCAGCGCGCCGTCCCCGAGCGGGTGCTGGCCCGGGTGGTCTCGTACGACTGGCTCCTCTCGCTCGCCGCGATGCCGGTCGGGTACGCGCTGGCGCCGCTCGCCGCCGACGCCTGGGGGCCGGGCGTCCCGCTGGCCGCGGCGGCCGTCGTGGTCGCCGGCTGCTGCCTGGCGACGGCCCTGGTACCGGGGGTGCGGCGGATCCGCTGAGGCGTTGTCGGTGGCGGGTTCTACCGTGGTGCGCATGGTGGGGATCACGGGCCCGGTGGCCGGGCTGGACGAGGCGGTGGCCGGCGAGCGGGCCGGGGCGACGGGGACGCTGGAGGTGTTCCTGGACTCCCTGGACGCGGCGGGGCGGCGCGCGGCGGTGTTCGCGCTCCAGCGCCCGGGCACGCACCGGGGCTCCGCGGAGCGCGGACTCGCCCATCTGGCCGGGCAGCGGCTGGGCTGGTCGGCCGCCGAGTCCGACCTGATGCTCGCGCGTCTCCTCGGCCGGGACGCGGTGTTCGGCCCGACCGAGCTGCGCGAAGCCTTCCTGGTCGTGGTGCCGATCGCCGTCGCGGCGGCCGAGCAGGTCGAGGAGTACGACCGGACGCGGCTGCGGACGCTCCGTCACCTGGCCGAGTCCTACCGGTGGTACGGCGACACCGAGGGGTACGGGGAGATCCGGCGCCGGATCGACGCGCTGCTGGCCCGCGAGGCCCCCGTCGTCGAGGGCCGGCTCCCCCGCCACCTGCTCGACGAGCTCGACGACTACGGCCCCGCGATGCGGGCCGCGCACGGGGAGCTGCTGTCGGGTGCGGGGGTGGCGGCGTTCCTCGGGCACTGCGCGCTGCTCGACAAGCCGCGCGCCACCCGGGTGTGGCGGCGGCGGGCGGCGGAGCTGCTGGCCGGGGCCGATCGGGGCCCGGAGGTGGTGCGGCGGCTCCTGGAGGGGATCGCCGCACAGCCCGAGCACCGGGTGCACGACCTGAACCCGTTCGGGATGGGCCTCGCCTCGCTGGCCGGGGACGCGAACACCTCCCTCGTCCGCGGCCTGTTGTGGGCCTCCCTGGACATCCGGGAGGAGTGGGTGGTGCCGCTGGTGGGGGCCGTGGCGCTGCACGCGGGGACGGGGCTCGGCGGGTCCGGGGGGATGTGCCGCAGCCAGCCGCTGGCGACGGCGGCGGTCGCCGTGCTGGGGGAGCTGCCGGCCGACCGGGCCGAGGCGGCCGTGGCCGAGCTGGGGCGGCTGCCGAAGCGGGTGGTCAACCGGACGGTGGCCAAGGGCATCGTCCGCGCCCGCGAGGCGGTCTCCGCGCGGGCGGGGGTGACCGCGTCGATGCTGCGGGAGCGGGCCGTGCCGGCGCTCGGGCTCGACGGGCGCGGGGCGCGGGAGGTGGCGCTGGGGGCGTACACGGCGGAGCTGGCGGTACGGGAGCCGGGCACGGCGCTGCTCTCCTTCAGGGGCCCGGAGGGGAGGCTCCTGAAGACCGCGCCGAAGCAGGTGCGGGAGGCGCGGGCCGAGGAGCTGAAGGAGGTCAGGGCGGGTCTGCGGAAGCTGTCGGCGCTCCTCGCGGAGGAGCGGGCCCGTCTGGAGGAGCACCTGGCGGCGGGCACGACCTGGCCGGCGGAGGACTGGCAGCGGTACTACGCGGACCATCCGGTGACGGGCGCGGTGGCGCGGGCGCTGGTCTGGGAGGTGTCGGGCGGGGACGGGGAGGTCTCGGGCGGGGACGGGGAGGGCCGCGGGGGCTGGGCGGCCGGGCTGCCGGAGCGGGCCGGCGGGGGCTGGGCGCTCGCGGCGGCGGACGGCACGGCGCGGCCGGTGGCGGCGGGCGACCGGCTGCGGCTGTGGCATCCGCTGCGGGCCGGGGACGAGGAGGTCGCCGAGTGGCGGGCGGCGCTGCTCGACCGGGAGGGGCGGCAGCCGTTCAAGCAGGTGTTCCGGGAGGTGTACCCGCTGACGCCGGCGGAGCGGGAGACCGCCTCGTACTCGAACCGCTTCGCCGGGCACGTGCTGCGGTACGGGCAGGCGCGGGCGCTGATGACGGTCCGGGGCTGGGCGGGGAGACACCTGGGGTACTTCTCCGAGGGGGACTCCTCCGAGCTGGTGAAGGAGCTGCCCGCGCCGGGCGAGCTGCCGGCGGCGGAGGGGACGCGGTGGCGGGCGCGGTTCTTCGTGGACCTGGTCGACCAGGGGGCGTACTCGGACGGGATCGCGGTGCTCTGCGCGACCGACCAGGTGCGGTTCGAGCGGCGGGCGGCGGGCGGGGGGCCGCGCGGGCCGTGGGAGGCCGCGCCGCTGGAGGAGGTGCCGCCGCTGGTGCTCTCGGAGGCGCTGCGGGACGTGGACCTGTTCGTGGGGGTGGCGTCGGTCGGGGCCGATCCGGACTGGCGGGACCGGGGCACGGACCGGGCGTACGGCGACTACTGGATGCGCTGGGGCTTCGGTGAGCTGGGCGAGGGGGCGCGGGTGCGGCGGGAGACGCTGGCCCGGTTGCTGCCCCGGACCCGGATCGCGGACCGGGTGGAGCTGACGGACCGGTTCCTTCGGGTGCGGGGGGAGCTGGGGGCGTACCGGATCCATCTGGGCTCGGGGAACGTGCTGATGGAGCCCTCGGACGCGTATCTGTGCGTGGTGGTGGACCGTTCGCGGGAGGCCGGGCGGGCGGCGGGGAGGGTGTTCCTGCCGTTCGAGGAGGACGGCGGGATGCTGTCGGTGATCCTGTCGAAGGCGTTCCTGCTGGCCGCCGACGACCGGATCACCGACCCGACGATCACCGCCCAGTTGCGGCGGGGGCGCTGACCTCGGCGAGGTGGTCGAGGAGGAGGCGCAGGGTCTCCTCGGGGCGCTCCAGGGACGGCAGGTGGCCGGCCCAGTCGAGGGTGACGCGGCGGGCGGCCGGGAGCAGGGCGGCGACCTTGTCGCCGAGGGCGCGGAAGTCGGGCAGGTCGTGGGCGCCGGTGACGACGAGGGCGGGCACGGCGATCGTCGCGAGGTCGGTCTCGGTGACGCCGGCGGGTCCGGCCTCGTGCTCCTCGGGGACGTCGAGCTGGAGCTCGAAGGCGCGGCGCTGCATGGTGTGGACGAGGGCGCGGGCCTCGTCGTCGGCGTCGGGGCCGAGCCACAGGGCGACGTTGAGGGCGGTCGCGGCCTCCACGTCGCCGGCGTCGAGGAGGGCGTCCTCGCGCTCGCAGAAGGCGGTGAGTTCGGGGCCGGCCTCGTGCTCGACGGGTGCGGCGGGGCAGAGCAGGGTGAGGGCGGCGGTCCGGGCGGGGTGGCGGGCGGCGAACTCCAGGGCGACCTCGCCGCCGAAGGAGGAGCCGACGAGCGCGGCGCGCTCGACGCCGAGGTGGTCGAGGAGGTCCCGTACGTCGTCGGCGTGGACGTGCGGGGCGTCGGCGGGGGTCTCGCCGAAGCCGCGCAGGTCGCAGCGGACGACGTGGTGCCCGGCGTCGGCGAGGGCCTGGAACTGCCCGTCCCACATCCGGCGGTCGCAGACCCCGGAGTGCAGCAGGACGACGGTCAGGGGGCCGGTGCCGGCCGTGTCATGAGAAAGCGTCACCCGCGTGACTGTAGGCGCGGCCCTCCGCTCCCGCCACACCTTTCCCGAACGGACTTGAACGCGTTCAAGAGGAGGTCTACAGTCGGTACCGCCAGCATTTGAACGCGTTCAAGGGAGCGTGGGGCATGGACCTCACTGTCGTCGCGTACATCGCCTACCTGCTGATCAGCGTGGCCCTCACCATCTGGGTCGCCCGCACCCTCAGCCGCAACGGGCGGATCTTCCTCTCCGACGTGCTGCACGGGAACGAGAAGCTCGCGGACGCCGTCAACCACCTCCTGGTGGTCGGCTTCTACCTCGTCAACTTCGGCTTCGTCGCCCTCTACCTGAGCCAGGACGAGGCCGTCCTCGACGCCCGGGAGCTCTTCGAGGCCCTCTCCGTCAAGCTCGGCGTCGTCCTCCTCGTCCTCGGCGTGATGCACCTCGGCAACGTCTACGTCCTCAACAAGATCCGCCGCCGCGGCGTCATGGAGCGCGAGCAGGTCCCGCCGGTGGCCCCGCAGGGCTGGACCAAGGCCGCGCCCGGAGCCGGCGCATGACACCCGTCGGGCGCCTGACCGTGCTGTACGACGCCGACTGCCCGCTCTGCGTGCACCTGCGGCACTGGCTCCTGCGCCAGCGGCAGCTCGTCCCGCTCGACCTGGTCCCGGCCGGCTCGCAGCGGGCCCGGCGGCTCTTCCCCGACCTCGACCACGCCGCCGCCCTGCGGGAGATCACCGTGGTCGGGGACCGGGGCCAGGTCTACCGGGCCTCGGCCGCCTGGATCGTCTGCCTCTGGGCGCTGGCCGAGCACCGGCCCCGGGCCCACTGGCTCGCCACCCCCGCCGGACAGCCCTTCGCCCGCGCCACCGTCCTCGCCGCCGCGAAGTGGCGCGAGGCGCTCAAGGGCCCGGAGCGGAGGGACGGGCACCCTGATCCGTCCTGCGATACCGGGCGCTGCGAGGTGCCCGGTCCGCCCGGCTAGGCTCGGCTCCGTGAAGGACGCGAAGGAAGAGAAGAAGGCCCCGAAGAGCGAGCAGACCCGGACGCTCATCCTGGAGACCGCGCTGCGGCTCTTCCGGGAGCGGGGGTACGACAAGACCACCATGCGGGCGATCGCCCAGGAGGCCGGGGTCTCGGTCGGGAACGCCTACTACTACTTCGCGTCCAAGGAACACCTGGTCCAGGGCTTCTACGACCGGATCGCCGAGGAGCACCAGGCCGCCGTCGAACCGGTCCTGGAGGGCGAGAAGGAGCTCGTCGCCCGCATCCGGGGCGTCCTGCTCGCGTGGCTCGACATCGCGGAGCCGTACCACGAGTTCGCGGCCCAGTTCTTCAAGAACGCGGCCGACCCGGACAGCCCGCTCTCGCCCTTCTCACCGGAGTCGGAGGGCCCCCGCGAGGCCGTCATCGAGGTGCACCGCCGGGTCATCTCCGGCGCCTCCGTGAAGATCGACCCCGAACTCTCCGAGGCGCTGCCGCGCCTGCTGTGGCTCCAGCAGATGGGCCTCGTGCTGTTCTGGGTGTACGACCGCTCCGAGGGCGCCGCCAACAGCCGCCGCCTCGTGGAGCGGCTCGCGCCGGTCACCGCGCGGGCGATCTCGCTCTCCCGCTTCCGCATCCTGCGCCCGCTGGTCAAGGAGACCCACGAGCTGCTCGCGGACTTCATGCCGACGGCGGCCGGGATGGCGGCCTCGGGACGGCCCCGCAGGACCGCCCCGAAGAAGGACGCGGCGGACGGCTCCTAGGACCCGTCCGCCCGAACGGGTCCCCTCCCGGACGGGTCCCCTCCCGGACGGGCCCCCTAGAGCCAGGAGAGCTCCCACAGGCGCCAGATGCCGGTGCCGTCGGAGAGGTTCTGCGAGCCGCCGACGGCCTCGGTGGCCAGCACGTAGTCGTTCTTCTGCCAGAGCGGGAGCAGCGGGACGTCCTTGGCGACCTCGTCCTGGATCCTCTTGAAGTCGCCGGTGGTCCGGGAGCGGTCGTCGTGCCGCTGGGTCTCGGTGATCAGCCGGTCGACCGTCGCGCTGGAGTAGGCGTTGTCCAGGGTGTTCCCGGTGCCGACGAGCGGCGCCGTGAAGCTGTCCGAGTCCGGGAAGTCGGGGAGCCAGCCGACGGTGTAGGCGTCGTAGGCGCCGCTGGTGTAGCCCTTCTGGAAGGTCTGCCAGTCGGCCTCCACCACCTTCACCTCGAAGAGCCCGGTCTCCTCCAGCTGCTTCTTGATCTGGGCGGTCTCGGCCTTGTACGTGGCGTCCTGCCGGTACCCGAAGGTGAACCGGACCGGCGTCTCCACGCCGGCGTCGTCGAGGACCTTCTCCGCCTTCTTCACGTCCGGCGCGGGGTAGCGGTCGTAGAAGGCCGTGCTGTGGCCGACGAGGCCCTGCGGGATCAGCGAGTACAGCGGTTCGACCGTGCCCTTGTAGGTGGCCGTCGTGATGGCCGGGCGGTCCAGGATCGCCGCGATCGCCTGCCGTACCGCCTTCTTCCCCATCGGCGACTCGCCCCGGGTGTTGAAGACGATGTTGCGGATCTCGGCGCTCTCCGCCTCGGTGAGGCGGGTGCCGCCGTTGGTGTCCAGGTTCTCCACGAAGGACGGCGGGAGCTGGCGGTGCGTCACCTGGATGTCCCCGGACTTCCAGGCGTTCGCCAGGTCCTCGGACTGCTTGTAGTACTTCACCAGGACCGGCCGGCCCGTCGCGGGGAGCGCGCCCCGGTAGTTCGGGTTGGGCTCCAGCAGGGCGCTGCGGCCCGGCTCGTACTTCTTGAGGAGGTACGGGCCGGTGCCGTCGACACCGTTGTCCTGGCGCAGCGCGTCGGCCTGGTAGCGCTCGCGGTCCACGATCGAGCCGGCGCCGGTGGCCAGCTTCAGCGGGAAGGTGGCGTCCCGGCCGCCGAGGTTGAAGGTGACGGTGGGGCCGTCGGCCACGACGCTCTTCAGGGTCGGGAAGAGCGGCGCGGGGCCGACCTCCGCCTTGATCTTCAGCATGCGGTCGAAGGAGTACTTGACGTCCTCCCCCGTCACCTTGCGCCCGCTCGGGAAGGTGAGGTCGCCGCGGAGCGTGCACTGGTACGTGGTGAGCTTGTCGCCCACGAACCGGCAGCTCTCGGCGGCGTCCGGGGTCGGGCTGGTGAAGCCCGGCTTGAAGGTCAGCAGCGACTGGTAGACGTTGCTGTAGATCGCCCAGGAGCCGGCGTCGTAGGCGCCGGCCGGGTCGAGCGAGGTGACCTCGTCGGTGGTGCCGACGGGGACGGGGTCGGTACGGCCCTCGTCGGAGGGCAGGAGTTGCCAGCCCCCCACCCCCGCGGCCACCAGTACTCCACAAGTGATGAGGATCCGGAGACGGACCGTCGACCGCATTGCCGTGCTTCCTTTATTCGTGCAAATACCCCAAAGAACGACGGCCCCCGAATCGTCGTGTTTGCGCCACCCAATCACACGGTTTTCACGGGCGGAAGGGGAAACCTTCACACGGCATGCATATGTCCGGGAAATGCGGATGTAGGCCGATGAGCAGCACGTATCGACCCCGGAGCAGGGAGTGACAATCTCCGATTACGCCTGTTTCGAGGCGA
This sequence comes from Streptomyces sp. NPDC085460, assembly GCF_044541975.1. Classification (NCBI taxonomy): domain Bacteria; kingdom Bacillati; phylum Actinomycetota; class Actinomycetes; order Kitasatosporales; family Streptomycetaceae; genus Streptomyces; species Streptomyces sp. NPDC085460. The sequence goes on along the minus strand of NZ_JBITTO010000002.1, from coordinate 447,729 downwards.
GTTGGACGATCGTGATGTCGGAGGGCGCGCCGACCCGGACCGGCGGCCCCCACGCGCCGGCGCCCCGGGAGACGTACAGCTGGGTGTCGCCGTACCGTTCGAGACCGGCCACGGTCGGGTTGGCGAGTTCGGCGAGGAAATTGCCGGGCCAGAGCTGGCCGCCGTGGGTGTGCCCGGAGAGCTGGAGGTCCACGCCGTGGGCGACGGCGTCGTCGATGACGATCGGCTGGTGGGCGAGGAGGACGGCCGCCCGGGACCGGTCGCGGTCCCCGAGCGCCCGGCCGAAGTCGGGCCCCTGCCCCTCGCTCTCGCCGGCCACGTCGTCCACGCCGGCCAGGTCGAAGCCGGCGGGGATCTCCAGGCGCTCGTTGCGCAGCGGGCGCATGCCGAGGTCGCGGACGTGGTCGACCCAGGCGTCGGCGCCGGAGAAGTACTCGTGGTTGCCGGTGACGAAGAAGGAGCCGTGCCGGGCGCGCAGCCGCGCCAGCGGCTCGGCGGCGGACCCGAGGTTCTCCACGGTGCCGTCGACGAGGTCGCCGACGACGGCGATCAGATCGGGCTGGGTGGCGTTGATCGCGTCGACGATCCGCTGGGAGTGGGCGCGCCCGAGGATCGGCCCGAGGTGGATGTCGGAGACGACCGCGATCCGGTAGCCGTGCGCGGCCCGGGGCAGCTTGGCCAGCGGCACGGTCACCCGCTTCACGCGGGGCCCGCTCAGCACCCCGTACGCTCCGTGCGCCACGGTCCCGGCCGCGACGGCGGCGGCGGCGCCGCCGACGACCCGCGCGACGAAGAGCCGCCGCGACACCTCGGGGTCCGGCGCCCCGTCCACGACAGGCGGAGCCGCCTCCGCCTCGGGCTCGGGCTCGGCCTCGGCCGGCTCCCCCCGCTCCGGTACGGGAACGGGCGCGGGCGCCGGCACGACCACCGGCGCGGCGGCCGGAGCGGCGGCGGCAGCGGCGGCGGCCCGCCGGGCGAGCACCCGGCGCAGCACCGGCCGCACCGCCTCCCCCACCACCAGCGCCAGCACGACGTACAGCAGCAGCGCCAGCCACAGGAACCCGGGCCAGGCCACGACCTGCTGGACCAGGAACGGCGCCCCGGCCCGCCCGGACGTCAGCGCGGCGACCGACAGCAGCGGCAGCACGACCACCAGCACCGTCCCGACGCGCCGCGCCCGTCCGCCGGGCACGGTGACGTCCCGCACCAGCCGACGCCACACGTACCAGTGGACGGCGCCGAGCAGCGCGAGCACCACGACCAGCAGCAGGAAGGCGATCACGCCCGGTACCTCTCTCGTCTCGGTTCGGGGGTCAGCCGGTGGAGCGGCGGGAGGCACGCACCCCGCGCAACCCGATCACGCCGATGACCGTCCCCAGGACAAAGGACGTCACGGCGAGCAGCAGGTGGACCCAGAAGTAGGCCGTCGGGTCTCCGGCGTCGTCGAAGGCGAGACCGCTCCCGTCGTTCCACAGATTCTTGACGAAAGTGATCCAGATGAACCAGCTCCAGACTCCGAACGCGAGCAGGAACCAGGAGACGCGGCGGCTGAGCTTCATGGGCTCAGTATCGCCGTCCGGCGGCGGGCGCCCGCGTCCGGGTGGAGGTGGGGGTGGGAAGGGGGGCGGGGTGTTCGGATCGGGGGCGGGGGGCGGTACGTTCTCGATCGTGTCTGCTTCGAACAGGACCGCTGGTGCGGTCGCCGCCGCCCTGTTGCTTCCGCTCGCGATCGCCGGGCCCGCTCACGCGGACGAGCCGGTGAAGCCGGGGGGCACGCCGTCGGCGTCGGCGTCGACGCATCCCGCGCCGCCGCCGAACATGTCGTCGGTCGGCGGGACGCTGCTGGGGCTGCCGGGGACCCAGGTGAAGCTGGGGGCCGGGGCGCCGGTGCTGCCGAAGGAGCTGTCGGGGAAGGCGTGGATCGTCGCCGACGCGGAGAGCGGCGCGGTGCTGGCCTCGCACAACGCGCACTGGCGGCTCGCCCCGGCGTCCACGCTGAAGATGCTCTTCGCGGACACGCTGCTGCCGAAGTTCACGGACGAGAAGCAGACCCATCTCGTGACGGCGCGGGATCTGGCGGGGCTCGGTGAGGGGTCCAGTCTCGTCGGGATAAAGGAGAAGCAGACCTACACGGTCCGGGACCTGTGGCTGGGGGTGTTCCTGCGGTCCGGGAACGACGCCGTGCGGGTGCTGACGGAGATGAACCAGGGCGTCGCCAAGACCGTCGCCGAGATGAACGCCCGCGCGGCCGAGCTCCAGGCGCTCGACACCCACGTCAAGTCGCCGGACGGCTACGACGCCCCGGGGCAGGTCTCGTCGGCGTACGACCTGACGCTGATCGCCCGCAGCGGCATGCAGAAGGACGCGTTCCGGGAGTACGCGGCGACCCCGCGCGCGGCCTTCCCCGGGGAGGCGAAGCCGGGGAAGAAGCGGGAGACCTTCGAGATCCAGAACACCAACCGGCTGCTGACCGGTGACTTCGGGATCGCCCCGTACCAGGGCATCGCCGGGGTGAAGAACGGCAACACCACCCACGCGGGGGCCACCTTCACCGGGGTCGCCGAGCGGAACGGGCGGGTGCTGCTCGTCACGGTCATGAACCCCTCGTCGAAGGAGCAGCACGCGGTCTACAAGGAGGCCGCGCGGCTGCTCGACTGGGGGTTCGCGGCGTCGGGGAAGGTGACGCCGGTGGGTGAGCTGGTGGCGCCGAGGAACGTGGTTCCCTCGGCGCGTCCGGTGGGCGGTACGGAGTCGGGCGCGGCGCCCGCGCCGGGTGAGGAGCGGCCGGCGACGGGCGGTCCCGCCGTGGCGTCGGCCGCGAAGGAGGAGGGCTCGGGCGGGGTCGGGATCGCGCTGGCCGTCGCGGGCGGGGTGCTGGTGCTGGTCGCGGGCGCGGTCTTCCTCGTCAACCGTCGCTGGCCCGCGGGGGCCGGTCCGGGTCGTCGTCGGTCCCGGACGGCCGCTCCGGATCCTGACGTGAATCCGTAGCCGGCGCGGCGGCCTTCAGCGAGCCGACCGCCGTCCAGGCGGAGCAGAAGAGGAGGAGTTTCGCGGTGAAGTTGATCCAGAGGAGCAGCGCCACGGGTGTGCCGAAGGCGCCGTACATCGACTTCGCCGCGACCTCCCGCATGTAGCCGCCGAGCAGCAGTTTCAGGAGTTCGAAGCCGGCCGCGGCGATCAGGGCGGCGACCACGAGGCGGCGGCGCGGCGGTTCGACGCCCGGCAGCCACTTGAGGACGTAGAGCAGGATCAGGAAGTCGGCGGCCATGGCGACGAGCAGGGCGGCGCCCTGGAGCAGGACGCCGCCGGCGCCGCCGTCGGAGATGCCGAGGCGGTCTGCGGTCCAGCCGACGGCGGTGGAGCCGAGCCAGGAGGCGGCGAGCGAGCAGAGGGCAACGCCGCCGAGGCCGACGAGGATGACGGCGTCCTTTCCCTTGCGGACCACCGGGTTGCCCTCGTCGGCGTCGTCGAGGCCCCAGACGGCCCGGAGGCAGTCCCGCATCGAGCCGATCCAGCCGATGCCGGTGAAGAGCAGCAGGGCGCCGGCGACGAGGCCGACGGTGCCGGCGTTGGCGACGAGGCCGCCGATGTCGAGCTGGTCGGAGATGCCGGGGACCTGGTCGGAGAGCTTCTCCTCGATCCGGTCGAGCTGCTCGTCGCTGAGGAGCGCGGCGCCGATCGCGGCGGCGACGGTGATGAGCGGGAAGAGGGCGAGGAAGGACAGGAAGGTGATGGCGGCGGCGAGCCTGCTCCAGTGCACCTCGTCGAGCCGTTCGTAGGAGCGCCAGGCGTGCGTCCGCATGAGCCGGGCGACCCAGGGGCCGATGACGGGGAGCTTGGTCAGCCAGTCCATGGTTCCAACGTACGAGGCGGGCGTGCGCGGGGCGCGCATCCGGCGCCGGACACCCCGGAACGGGCCCGCCGGCTCGGTACGGTGACGGGGAGGGAGGTGTCCGCGGCCGGGTCCGGGAGGCCGGGAACCGCCGCCGTACGCCCCCGCATCGCCTCGTCAGCCGCTCCGTGCGTCCTTCCGTTCCCGCTTCCCCGTCCGGGAGGGGGGGAGCGAGGGCTGCGCGGAACCCGCCCGCCAGGGCGCCGATGTCAGGAAGTACGCATGAACTCGCAGCCGATCTCCGCCCTGTCAGGGCGTCCGCGCGTGGATCTCTTCACCCGGGAGTATCCGCCGGAGGTGTACGGCGGGGCCGGGGTGCACGTCGCCGAGCTGTCGCGGGTGCTGCCGCGCCATGTCGACCTGCGGGTGCACTGCTTCGGCGGTCCCCGGGAGGCCGACGGGGTGCTGGCGCACGCGGAGCCGCACCTCGCCGACGGCGCGAACGCGGCGCTGCGGGTGCTCGGCGCGAACCTCGGGATGGTGGCGGCGGCGGCCGGGACGGAGCTGGTGCACAGCCACACCTGGTACGCGAACGCCGCCGGGTATCTGTCGCAGGTGCTGCACGGGGTGCCGCACGTGGTGACGATGCACAGCCTGGAGCCGCTGCGGCCGTGGAAGGCGGAGCAGCTCGGTGGCGGGTACGCCCTGTCGTCGCTGGTGGAGCGGGTCGCCGTGGAGCGGGCGGACGCGGTGGTGGCGGTGTCGCGGGGGATGCGGGAGGACATCCTGCGGGTCTATCCGGAGGTCGATCCGGAGCGGGTGCACGTGGTGCACAACGGCATCGACACGGCGGTGCAGCGGCCGGACCGCGGGACGGCGGCGCTGGAGCGGTACGGCGTGGACCCGGAGCGGCCGATCGTGCTCTTCGTGGGGCGGGTGACCCGGCAGAAGGGTCTCCCCCAGCTGCTGCGGGCGGCCTTCGACCTGGATCCGGAGGCGCAGCTGGTGCTGTGCTGCGGGCAGCCGGACACGCCGGAGATCGCGGCGGAGACGGCGGCGCTCGTCGACGAGCTGAGCGCGGTGCGCAAGGGGGTGGTGCGGATCGACGGGATGCTGGATCCGGTGTCGTTGCGGCAGTTGCTCACGCACGCGTCGGTGTTCGTCTGCCCGTCGCTGTACGAGCCGATGGGGATCGTGAACCTGGAGGCGATGGCCTGCGGTACGCCGGTGGTGGCGACGGCGACGGGCGGTATCCCTGAGGTCGTGGTGGACGGCGGGACGGGGCTGCTGGTGCCGGTGGAGCAGCGGGCGGACGGTACGGGGACGCCGCTGGACGAGCGGCGGTTCGCGGCGGACCTGGCGGCGGCGGTGAACCGGCTCCTCGGGGATCCGGCGCTGGCGCGGGAGCTGGGGGCGGCCGGGCGGCTGCGGGCGGAGCGGGAGTTCGGCTGGGACCGGGCGGCGGAGCGGATCGCCGGGGTGTACGCGCGGGTGCTCGGCTCCTGACGGCTCCGCCCCTTTGGTCCGGCTCCGGGGCGCGGTCTCCGCGTCCCGGGGCGGGGGCGTACGGGGCCCCCGTACGGAAACGGGTACGGGTCCGGGAACGGGAACGGGTACGGGAACGGCATGCGTGAAGGCCCCCGCCGGCCTGCGGGGCAGGTGCGGCGGGGGCCTTCGGTGGGGCGGTGTGGGCGCGGGGCGGGTCAGGCGGCGGCGAGGTCGTTCTTGATGAAGTCGGCGGCGCGCTCGCCGATCATGACGGCGGTGGTGTGGGTGTGGGCCGAGACGATCGTCGGCATGATCGACGTGTCGGCGACCCGCAGGCCCTGGATGCCGTGGACGCGCAGCCGGGAGTCGACGACGGACAGCTCGTCGATGCCCATCTTGCAGGTGCCGGAGTAGTGGTGGTACGAGCCGGTGTTGCGGGAGACCCAGGTCTCCAGCTCGGCGCGGGTGCGCACGTCGGGGCCCGGGGCGACCTCCTTGACGCCCCATCGGCTGGTGAACGCCTTGGTGCGGAAGACCTCGCGGGCTATCTCGGTGCAGTCGGTGGCCCGGACGAGGTCGGCGCGCTCGGCGTAGAAGTTGGGGTTCACGCGGGGGCGGGCGAGCGGGTCGGCGCTGCGGAGCTTGATCCAGCCGCGGGAGAGCGGGCGGACGACGGCCGGCAGCATGATGACGAGGTGCGGGTCGACGTGGTCCTGTTCGTGGACCGAGGAGACGCTGCCGGTGGCCTTCCACTCGACGAGCTTCTCGATGAGCTTCTCGCCCCAGGGGGCGCGGGGCAGGAACCACAGCTCCAGGTCGGGGGCGAGGAGACCGGGCTCGGAGCCCCAGAAGAGGACGGGTTCGTTGATGACGCCCTCGGTGGGGCCGGGCTTGTCCATGTAGCCGGTGGGGCCGATGACGAGCGGGTGGTTCTGGTAGTTCTCGCCGACGCCGGGGAGGTCGGCGACGACGTCGATGCCGAACTCGGCGAGCTGCTCGGGGTCGCCGATGCCGGAGAGCAGGAGCAGCTTCGGGGACTCGATGGCGCCGGAGCTGAGGACGACCTCGCGGTCGGCGCGGACGGTCGTGAGGGTGCCCTCGTGGACGTATTCGACGCCGACGCAGCGGGTGCCCTCGAAGAGCAGGCGGGTGGCGGTGGCCTCGGCGCGGACGGTGAGGTTGGCGCGGTCCCTGGCGGGTTCGTAGTAGCCGGCGCGGACGCCGCCGCGCTTGCCGTCGGGGGTGATGTCGAGGTGGTGCCAGCCGACGCCGAAGTAGTCGACGTTGACGTCGGCGACCTGCGGGTAGCCGAGTTCGACGCAGCCGTCGACGAAGGACTGGGAGACGGGGTTGCCCTCGTCTCCGGCGTTGACGACGTTGATGGGGCCGTCGAGGCCGGCGGTGGGGTTGGTGCCGTCCTTCTGGTTCTCGACGCGCTGGAGGTAGGGCAGGACGTCGCGGGCGGACCAGCCGGCGGCGCCGCCGTAGGCCCAGGAGTCGTAGTCGGCGTCCCGGCCCCGGTTGTGGATCATGTGGTAGATGCTGGAGCTGCCGCCGAGGCCGCGGCCGGCGGCGGAGTAGACGGTCTCGCCGCCCATGGCCGGCTGGGGTTCGGTGAGGTAGGACCAGTCGAACTCGCTCAGGTTGGTCTGGGACCAGAGTTCGGGCACCTCGATCAGCGGGTCGTCCTTGGCGCTGCCGGCTTCGAGGACCAGCACGGAGACGTCGGGGAGTTCGCTGAGCCGGGCGGCCGTCACCAGGCCGGCGGTGCCTCCGCCGACGATGACGAAGTCAAAGGTCTCGGTCATGGTTGTTCGATTCCCTGGGTACGTGGGTGCGGGGGTCGCGCGGTGCCGTCAGGCGTCCGCGCGGACGAGGTCCGCCGCGCGCTCGCCGATCATGATCGTGGCCGCGTTGGTGTTGCCGGCGGTGATGGCCGGCATGACGGAGGCGTCCGCGACGCGGAGTCCTTCGACGCCGTGGACGCGCAGGGCGGAGTCGACGACGGCCCCGGCGTCGGGGCCCATCCGGCAGGTGCCGGCGGGGTGCCAGACGGTGGAGGCGGAGGCGCGGACGTACGCGGCGAGCTCGGTGCGGGAGGTCAGGTCGGCCCCGGGGGCGAGCTCCCGTCCCCGGTAGGGGGTGAGGGCGGCGGTGTGGGCCAGTTCGCGGGCCAGCTCGATGCCGCGGACGAGGACGTCGAGGTCGGACTCCTCGGAGAGGTAGCGGGGGTCGACCACGGGCAGCGCGGTGGGGTCGGCGGAGGCGAGCGTGACGGTGCCCCTGCTGTGCGGCTGGGCCAGGATGGGGGCGAAGGTGAAGCCGGGTCCTTCGGTCTTGTACCGGTCGTCGACGAACTGCACCGGTCCGAAGAAGTACTGGAGGTCCGGGGAGTCCCCGGGGCCGGGCTCGGGCCGGGTGTGGACGAACAGGCCGGCCTCCGCGAGGAGTTCGGGGAAGGGCAGGTCACTGAGGCTCTCGTAGCCGACGCCGAGGAGCAGGTGGTCCTGGAGGTTGCGGCCGACTCCGGGGAGGTCCACGAGGGGGGTGATGCCGTGGCGGCGCAGTTCCCCGGCGGGTCCGATGCCGGAGAGCATCAGGAGCTTGGGGGTGGCGAGCGCGCCGGCCGCGAGGATCACCTCGCCGGTGGTGCGGGCGGTGTGCGGGACGCCGTCGCGGAGGTAGGTGACGCCGGTGGCCCGGCCGTCCTCGACGAGCACGCGGGTGACGGTGGCGCCGGTGGCGAGCGTCAGGCCGGGGTGGTCGCGCACCGGGCCGAGGTAGGCGCCGGCGACACTGGAGCGGCGGCCGTCCTTGGAGCGGGTGGACTGGTAGTAGAAGCCGCCGTTCTCCTGCCGCTCGGCGTTGTAGTCGATCGGCCCGGGGTGGCCGAGCTCGTCGGCGGCGGCGACGAACGCCTCGGAGACGGGGGCGGGCCGGGGGTAGTCGGTGACCGCGAGGGGGCCGCCGGTGGAGCGGTGCTCGCCGGCGCCGCCGGAGTAGTCCTCGGCCCGGCGGAAGTACGGCAGGACGTCGTCGTAGCCCCAGCCCTCGTTGCCGAGGTCCCGCCAGCGGTCGAAGTCGCGGCGGTTGCCCCGTACGTACATCATCGCGTTGACGGAGCTGCCGCCGCCGAGGACGCGGCCCTGGGGCAGGGGTACGGTGCGGCCGCCGAGGCCGGGCTGCGGGACGGTCTCGTAGCCCCAGGCGGTGTCGCCGCCCCAGAGGGAGACCGTCGAGGGGATGTCGGTGCGGTGGATCCGCTCGTCGCGGTCGTCGGCGCCGGCTTCGAGGAGGAGGACCCGGACGTCCGGGTCCTCCAGGAGCCGTGCGGCGACCACGCCGCCGGCCGACCCGGCGCCGACCACGATGAGGTCGAAGCTCTCCTCGCCGGTCACCGGGGCTCGTTCTCCGCGAAGCTGGGCAGGAGCTTGGTCTCCTGGAAGCTCGGGATGAGGTCGACGACCAGGTATTCGAGGTAGTACCTGCCCCACATGGTCTGCCAGAGCGGGAAGGTGCCGTCGAACTCCTCGCCCCGGACGCCGGCCAGCTTGGCCTCCAGGTCCCAGATCAGGGTGTCGAAGTCCTCGTGGGTGAAGGGGAGTCCGAAGGACTCGGCGGCGGCGAGGACCTCGTCCTTGCTGCGGTACTTCAGCGAGTCGAGGAGGTCGGGGCGGACGGCCACGGTCCGCAGGAACTCGATCGCGTTCTTGGCGCTCATCGGGCGTCCACCTGCTCCTCCGTGACCAGTGCGGTCAGTTCGTCGTCCGTGTAGCGGGTGACGACCCGCTCGACCAGATAGCCGAGGTGGGTCTTGCCCCACATGGCCCGCCACAGGCTGCTGTTGCCGTCGACGGGTTCCTGGTCCTTTCCGGCGATGACGCCCATCTCCAGCTTGAAGATGACGTCGGACATGTCGTCCGACGAGAAGTCGTAGCCCTCGTTCTTCGCGTGGAAGAGGAGCTGGCTCAGGTTCCTCAGCTCGTACGCGGCCAGCGTCGCCGGATTCTCCCGCACGGCCACGAGGAAATCGAGAAAGCTCTTCTGTGACATTTCCTTCGCCCCCTTTTCCCATGATTCGAGCACGAATGATTCACTGCGCCGATTCTCGTCCGGTAGTTCTTTTCCGGGCAATCAGCGGGGGGCGACTTCCTGACCTGTGGGGCGGGAGGGGCGCTAGCGCTTCCAGTGCGGCATGTGGAGGAAGAGGACGCGCCGGCCGGTGGTGACGATCCAGTACTCGAAGACGTTGAGGCCGACCAGGACGGCGGCCACGAGCACCCCGGTGACCAGCATCGGGAGGTACAGGGCGAGGGGGGTGAGGAGCAGGCAGAGGGCGGCCGCGGAGAAGCGGCTGACGCCGGCCGCGCCGAACATCCGCCACCGCGAGTAGCAGAATCCGAAGAGGTACAGGGCGGCGCTCGGCGCGAGCAGCAGCTCGGGGAGGGAATGCGGCACCGCCATCGGATACAGGCAGATCTTCTTGAGTCCCACCGCGATGAAGATGATGGCGGTGAGGTAGATGAAATGGCCGTAGTTGAAGACGTCCCGGACGATGCGGGCCTGCACCGGGTCGGTCTCCAGGCTGTGCCGGACGGCCGCCGCCCCGAAATGGAAATAGGTCCACCACAGGCCGACGATGACGGTGAAGCTGACGGCGAGCGCGGCGGACCTGGCGGGTCCCAGGGAGCTGTTGGAGGCGTTGGTGCCGACGGCGAGGACGGTCTCGCCGAGCGCCATGATGATGACGAGGCCGAAGCGTTCCGGGAGGTGCGAGGTCTCGAAGGTGAAGCGGTCGAGCCGGTGGCCGAAGAGGACGGGGACGACCACCTCCATGACGGCGGCGGCGCCCCAGAGCGCGGTGCGGGCGGCCCCCGAGGTGAGGCCGCCGGCGAGGAAGAGGGGGCCGGCGAGCAGCAGGGTGAGCCCGAAGGGTTCGACCCTGAGGTCGCCGAAGAGCGGCAGCTTGCGCATGCCCGCCCACAGCAGGGCCCGCATGACGACGTAGCAGAGCGCGAAGAGCAGTCCGTGCTGCTGGTAGGCGTACGGGATGGCCACGGTCATGCCGAGGCCGCAGGCGGCGAGGGCGAAGAGCATCAGCCGGATCGCCGGGCGGTCGAGCGCCACGCCCGCGGAGTTGCCGAGCAGGGTGGCGCTCATCCAGCCCCACCAGAGCGGGACGAGGAGGACGAGGGTCTGCGCCAGGCCGAGGGGGCCGTGGGCGGCGGCGAGGAGGCCGGAGATCTGGACGAGGGCGAAGACCCACACCAGGTCGAAGAACAACTCGGCCCAGGTGACCCGCTGTTCGCCGTGCTTCCCGGACGGTTCGGCGGCGCCGCCGGTGGCGATGTCGACCTCGGAGTCCGGGTCGGCCGCGGCGGCCCCGCCGTCGGGCGCGGGGCCGCTCCTTGCTGCCGTGCGGTCCACCGTCAGTCGGCCTTCAGCTCGGGCGGGTAGAGGAAGTAGTTGACCGCGGAGGCGGCCTGCGCGCCCTCGTGGACGGCGGCGGTGACCTGGTGCGAGTGGAGGGCGGTGAGGTCGCCGGCCGCGTAGACGCCGGGCACGGCGGTCTTCTGCTCGGTGTCGACGACGACGTATCCGCTGTCGGCGAGGGGCAGCCCGAGCTGGCGGGCCAGCGTGGTCTCCGGGGTGGCGCCCTGGATGCTGAAGAGGGCGTCGAGTTCCAGCCTGCGCCCGCCGCGGGTGACGACGGCGGAGAGCATCCCGTCCGCCCCCTCGACCTCGCCGATCCGGTCGTGGTGGACGGGGATGCCGGCGCCGTCGAGGCGCCGGCGAAACTTCGGGCTGATGTCGTCGGCGCGGCTGTTGGTGAGCAGCTCCACCCGGTCGGTGAGGCTGTGCAGCTGCATGGCCTCGCCGGCGGCGGCGTCGGTGTGGCCGACGACGAGGATCCGCTTGCCCCGGTTCTCGTACCCGTCGCAGGTGATGCACCAGAACATCGAGCGGCCGACGTACGACTCCCAGCCCGCGAAGTGCGGGAAGTGGTCGAGGACGCCGGTGGCGAGGACGAGGGTGCGGGCGCGCCAGGAGTGGCCCTGCGAGCGGACGGTGAAGCCCTGCTCGGCGTCGCCCTCGGCGTGGGTGATGAGGTGGTGGACGATCCGCGCCCGGGGGTAGCGGGCGAGCTGCTCGGTGCCCAGCTTGCGCAGGTCGACGGTGGGGATGCCGTCGGGGAAGCCGAGGTAGTTGTGGTTGGTCTGGTGGTGGGTGGAGCGGCCGTGGCCGGTGTCGAAGACCAGGACCTCGCGGTTGTAGCGGGCCAGGTAGAGGGCGGCGGAGAGGCCCGCGGGGCCGCCTCCCACGACGATCGTGTCCACCGGCTCGCCGGCGCCCTGTCCTGTACCGGTACCCGTGGCTGGGGACGTGGACGTCACCGGGGCCCCTCCCTCGACTCTGTCGACAACGCGGTCATGGCCGCCGACGGTAGGGAGGGCGGCGGCCGCCGGGCCACTTCCTCGCGGAGACTTCCTGGGGTCGGGCCGTTCGCCGCCCGTACCTCAGGCAGTCCGCGCGGGTTTCTTGCCCGCCGTCCGGCCGCGGTGTTCCCGTCGGGAGTTCCCCTCCGCACTCCCGACTGGAGATCCCATGCGCGCAAGTCTCGTCCACGGCCATCAGGACGTCCGGGTCGAGGAGGTGCCGGACGCCCGGCTCCGGTACTCGACCGACGCGGTGGTCCGGGTCACCCACGCCTGCATCTGCGGCAGCGATCTGCTCGGCTACCGGAACACGGCGCCCCGGCCGCACGGGCAGCGCACCGGCCACGAGTTCATCGGCGTGGTCGAGCGGGTGGGTTCGGACGTCGCCCAGGTCCGTCCCGGTGACCGGGTGATCGCCCCCTTCACCTGGTCCGACGGGGTCTGCGCGCACTGTGTGGCCGGGCTCCACACGTCCTGCGTCCGCGGTGGCTTCTTCGGGCAGCCGGGCTCGGACGGGGCGCACGGCGAGGCGGTGCGGGTGCCGTTCGCGGACGGCACGCTGGTCGTGGTGCCGAAGGGGGCGGACGCCCCGGCGGGGGCGCTGCTCACGCTGTCGGACGTGATGGGCACGGGGCACCACGCGGCGCTGTGCGCGGCGGTGCGGCCCGGCGGGACGGTGGCGGTGGTGGGCGACGGCGCGGTGGGGCTGTGCGCGGTGCTGGCGGCGCGGCGGCTCGGCGCGGGCCGGGTGATCATGCTGAGCCGGCATCCGGACCGGCAGGCGCTGGCGACCCGGTTCGGCGCGACGGACCTGGTGCCCGAGCGGGGCCCGGCGGCGATCGAGGCGGTCCGGGAGCTGACCCGGGGGCTCGGCGCGGACTCGGTGATCGGGGCGGTGGGCAGCGGCGAGGCGATGCACACGGCGCTGGGGGTGGCCAGGGACGGGGGCGCGGTCGGCTTCGTGGGGGTGCCGAAGGACGGCAACGAGGGGGTGGACTTCCGGCAGATGTTCCGGCGGAACGTGGCGCTGCGCGGGGGTGTGGCGCCGGTGCGAGCCTATCTGCCGGAGCTGCTCGCGGACGTGCTCGCGGGGCGGCTCGACCCGTCTCCCGTGTTCGATCTGACGGTGGGTCTCGACCAGGTGGCGGAGGGGTTCCGGGCGATGGACGAGCGGCGTGCGGTGAAGACGATGATCACCTTCTGAGCGGGGGCGGCGGCCGCCGTTGCCGCTCTCCTACGGACGGGCTCCGCCCCCTCGGGGGTGGAGCCCGTCGCGCGTACCGGCGTGCCGTCGTCTTCGCCGCGCCGGGCGGCGGGTTCGGGGGCTGTCCGGCCATGGGCGTCGGATCAGGCCCTGGGGTGGGTCAGCGGAAGTCGGGGCCCCGGGTGCGGGTGCGCTTGAGTTCGCTGAATCCGGGGGTGGAGGCGACGAGGACGACGCCGTCCCAGAGGCGGCCGGCCGCCTCGCCGTGCGGGGTCGGGCTGACGACCGGGCCGAAGAAGGCGGTGCGGTCGGGGACGGACGGGCCGTCGAGGGCGATGACGGGGGTGCCGACGTCCTCGCCGACGAGGGCGACGGCGGCCTTGTGGGAGTCGTACAGGGCGCTGTCGTAGGTCTGCGCGGTGAGGTGCTCGGCGAGGCCGGCGGGGAGGCCGGTCTCGCGCAGGGCGTCCTCGACGACGCTCCGGGTGTGCGGGAGGCCGCGGTTGTGGAAGCGGGTGCCGAGGGCGGTGTAGAGGGGGCCGACGACCTCGTCGCCGTGCTCGTGGGCGGCGGCGACGCAGACGCGGGCGGGGCCGCGGGCTTCGAGGAGCATCTGGCGGTAGGCGCGGGGCAGGCGGGGGTTGTCCTGGAGGATGGCGAGGCTCATGACGTGCCAGCGGGTGGTGACGGGGCGGACGCCCTCGACCTCGTGCATCCAGCGCGAGGTCATCCAGGACCAGGGGCAGACGGGGTCGAACCAGAAGTCCGCGTGGTGCGCTGCGGTGGTGTTCATGGGTTCCTTCGGTGGGCGGGGCGAACCGGCGGGCGGGGCGAACCCGTCGGCGGGGGCTTCGGGGCTCGGGCGGGGCGAACCGCCGAAGCGGTCACCGCGGGATCCGAAGGGGTGGGATCGCCGCGGTGACCGGTTTCGGGGCCCGTACGGGTCGGTCAGGACTCGGACGAGGTGGGGGTGCGGCCCGGGAGGAGCGCCAGGGCGGCGAGGGTGGCGAGGACCGCGAAGCAGGCGGAGCCGATGAGCGCGGTCTGGTAGCCCTCGGTGAGCGCGACCGGGAGGGAGCTGCCCTCGGCGAGGGCGGTGCTGGTGGCCGAGCCGGCGACGGTGACCAGGATGGCGAGGCCGAGGGCGGCGCCGACCTGGTTGGCGGTGTTGAACAGGCCGGAGGCGAGTCCGGCCTCCTCCTCGCTGGCCTCGGCGGTCGCGGCGACGGTGGCGCAGACCCAGACGGTGCCGCCGCCGAGTCCGGTGAGGACCTCGGGGCCGAACTGCTCGACGAAGAAGGAGCCCTGGCCGATCTGGGCGGCCCACAGGGCGCCCGCGGCGACGAGCAGGGTGCCGAGGGCGGCGGTCCAGCGCAGGCCCAGCCTGGGCAGGACGTGGCCGACGTTGGTGGCGGCGATGACGACGCAGAGGGCCAGCGGGACGAGCGCGAGGCCGGACTCCAGCGGCGAGAAGCCGCGGACCATCTGGGTGTAGAGGGTGAGGAAGAAGATGGCGGGGATGACGGCCATCGGGGTCAGGCCGCCGACCAGGTTGGCGCCGCGGAGGGTCTTCTTGCGGAAGATGCCGAGGGGGACGAGCGGCTGGCTGCTCTTGGCCTCGACGACCAGGAAGAGGCCGAGGAGGCCGAGGGCGAGGGCGCCGAGGCCCAGGGTGCGGCCGGAGGTCCAGCCGTACTTCTCCGCCTCGACGAGGACGAAGACGAGGAGGGCGAGGCCGCCGGTGCTGAGGACGGCGCCGACCAGGTCGAAGCCGCCGGAGACGCCGGCGTTGTCGCGGTCGGCGGGGAGCAGCTTGCCGGCGAGGACGACCGCGAGGAGGGCGATCGGCACGTTGACGTAGAAGACGGAGGCCCAGCCGAACCAGTCGGTGAGCAGGCCGCCGAGGACCATGCCGGCCGCGCCGCCGGCGCCGGAGACGGCGCCGTAGACGCCCATGACCTTGTTGCGCTGCTTCTGCTCCTCGGGCGTCCCGTTGGGGAAGATCGTCATGAGGAGGGAGAGCGCGGCCGGGGCGGCGAAGGCGGAGGCGAGGCCCTGGAGGGCGCGGGCCGCGATCATGACGGCGGGCGAGCCGGCGAGGGCGCCGAGGAGCGAGGCGGCGGCGAAGAGCACCAGGCTGGCGGCGAAGAGCTTGCGCCGGCCGACGAGGTCGGCGAGGCGGCCGCCGAGCATGAGGAAGCCGCCGAAGAGCAGCAGGTAGGCGTTGGTGACCCAGGACAGGTCGCCCTGGGTGAAGCCGAGTTCGGCGCCGAGCGAGGGCATCGCCACGGCCACGATGGTGGAGTCCAGGACGAGCATGAACTGGACGGCGACGAGCAGGGCCAGTGCCGCGCCAGGGCGCTGAACCACTGGGCTGAGATCCTTGGTCTCAGTGACCGCTGGTGCGGACATGTGAGAAACCCCCAATGAGGAAGAGGACGGAAAGGAGCGGGAGGCCGGGGCGGAATGTGCGGACCGCCCGGTCACGACGGGATGCGAACGTAGTGCGGGATTCCCGGGGGCCGCGAAGAATCCGCCGCGACAATATGAAGTCCGGTCACGGCAGGTAATGCTCTGCCCAGACCGCGATGAGATCGGCCGCGTAATGGGCGTCGCGGACGTCGCTCAGATAGTGGTCGGCGGTGTCGAGGGAGACGTACGACTTGGGGTGCCGGGCCGCCCGGAAGATCCGCGCCGCGTGCTCGACGCCGACCAGGGTGTCCCCCGGCGCGTGGAGGACGAGCAGGGCGGCGCCGAGCTCGCCGGCGCCGCGCCGCTCCGGCCGGTCCGCGAGCGAGTCGAGGAAGTCGCGGCCGAAGACGAAGCGCCGGCCGGCCAGTTCCACGGTGCCCTCGCCGGCCCGTTCGATCTCCTCGGCCGCGGTCCCGAACAGCTCTCTGACGTGCGCGGGAGTGCTCGGCGCGGCGATCGTCGCGACCGCGAGGACCTCGGGCAGGAGCCCGGCCGCGGCCAGTGTCGTCGCGCCGCCGAAGGAGTGCCCGACGAGCAGGGCGGGCGCCTGGTACCGCTCGCGCAGGTGCGCCGCCGCGGCGACCACGTCCGCCACGGAGTCGTCGAAGACCCCGTACGGCCGGTCGCCCTCGGACCCGCCGAGTCCGGTGAAATCGAGCCGGAGCACGCCGAATCCGCGGTCGGCGAGGCGGCGGGAGACGCGGGCGGCCGTGAGGAAATCCTTGGAACAGGTGAAACAGTGCGCGAAGACGGCGAACGCCCGGGGCGTGCCCGCCGGAAGATCGATCTTCGCGGCGAGCAGCCGTTCGCTCGCGCCCGGAAATCGGACGGAACGTGTCCGGGCCTCCATCAGGATTCCCCGGCCAGCTCCAGTTCCGCGTGGACGGCGCCGAGGCAGCGGTTCATGACCACGCCCATGCCGGCGGCGCGGGCGACCCGGGCGGCCTCGTCGGAGACGATGCCGAGCTGGAGCCAGAGGGTGCCGGCGCCGATGGCGGCGGCCTGCCGCGCGATCTCCGGCGTCTCGGGCGCCGGCCGGAAGACGTCGACGACGTCGACCCGCTCCTGGACGTCGAGGAGGGAGGGGACGGCGGGCACGCCGAGGATGCTGCCGCCGTGCGGGTTCACGGGGATGATCCGGAAGCCCTTGGACTGGAGGTAGGCCGGGATCTCGTGGGCCGCCTTGCCCGGGGCGTCGGAGGCGCCGACGACCGCGATGGTGCGGGCCCCGGTGAGGATGCGGACGTAGTCGTCCCAGTGTCGCTCGCTCATGCGTAGAGTTCGCCTTTCTCGTGCGGGTGTTCGGGGTCGGGCTCCTCGGCGGGCCGGCGCCGGGCGGGCGGCGGGGCCTCGGGGCCGCCGGTCAGCCGCCGGGCCAGCGGCTCGGTGAAGCGGGCCGTCAGCGGGCCGAGGATGACGAGGAGCAGGACGTAGGCGGTGGCCATCGGGCCGAGGGCGGGCTCGACCCCGGAGGAGACCGCGAGGCCGGCGATGACGATGGAGAACTCGCCCCTGGCCACCAGGGCGCCGCCCGCCCGCCAGCGTCCGCGCACGCCGATGCCGGCGCGCCGGGCCGCCCAGTAGCCGGTGGCGATCTTGGTGAAGGTGGTGACGACCACCAGGCCGAGGGCGGGCAGCAGGACCGGCGGGATGGTGCTGGGGTCCGTGCTGAGCCCGAAGAAGACGAAGAAGACGGCGGCGAAGAGGTCGCGCAGCGGCATCAGCAGGTGGTGGGTGTTCTCGGCGACCTCGCCGGAGAGCGCGATGCCGACGAGGAAGGCGCCGACCGCCGCGGAGACCTGGAGCTGCTGGGCGAAGCCGGCGACGAGCAGGGTCAGGCCGAGGACCACCAGGAGCAGCTTCTCGGGGTCGTCGCTGGAGATGAAGCGGGAGATGACCCGCCCGTAGCGGACGGCGACGAGGAGGACCGTGCCGACGGCGGCCAGCGCGATGGCGAGGGTGAGCCCGCCCGCGGCCCAGCCGGCGCCCGCCAGGATCGCGGTGAGGATCGGCAGGTAGACGGCCATCGCCAGGTCCTCCAGGACGAGGACGCTGAGGATGGCGGGGGTCTCCCGGTTGCCGAGCCGGCCGAGGTCGCCGAGGACCTTGGCGATGACGCCGGAGGAGGAGACCCAGGTGACGCCGGCGAGGACGACGGCGGCCACCGGCCCCCAGCCGAGCAGCAGGGCGGCGAGGGCGCCGGGGATGGCGTTGAGCAGGAAGTCGACGACGCCGGCCGGGGCGTGGGTGCGCAGATGGCCGACGAGGTCGCCCGCCGTGTACTCCAGGCCGAGCATGAGCAGCAGCAGGACGACGCCGATCTCGGCGCCGACCTCGATGAACTCCTCGCTGCCGCCGAGCGGCACGACGCCGCCGGCGCCGAAGGCCAGGCCGGCGAGGAGGTAGAGCGGGATGGGCGAGAACTTCATGCGGACGGCGAAGCGCCCGAGGAGTCCGAGGGCGAGGACCACGGCCCCGAACTCGATGAGGAAGACGGCGGAGTGCACGGGTCACCCCCGGTCGAGGATGTCGTGGGCGCCGTCGACGCCCTCCCGGGTGCCGATCACGATGATCGTGTCGCCGCCGCGCAGCCGGAAGTCGGGTCCGGGCGAGGGGACGGCGTGGGAGCGGCGCATAACGGCGACGATCGAGGCGCCGGTCCGGGTCCGCATCTGCGTCTCGCCGAGCGTGCGGCCGTTCCAGTAGGAGGTGCCGACGATGGTGACCCGTTCGGCGATCAGCCCGAAGTCGCTGGTGTGCAGCAGGTTGGGGCTGTTGTGGTCGGGGACGAGGGCGTCGGTGAGCGCCAGCGCCTCGCCGGGGGTGAGCCTCATCGAGAGCCCGGCGGAGTCGGGGTCGTCGTCGTGGTGGACGTTGAGCGTGCGGGTGCCGTCGCGGTGGGCGATGACCGACAGGGTGTCGTGGCGGCGGGTGGTGAGCTCGTACTGCACGCCGACGCCGGGCAGCGGGGTGGTCCTCAAGCGCGGAGCGGGCACGGTGCCCCCCTCTCTCCTCGGTTCGGTGGGTGGTTCAGGCGCGGCGGAGCCAGATCGCCCCGAGCGGCGGCAGGACGAACTCGGCGCTGTACGGGTGCCCCTGCCAGGGCACGTCCTGGGCCTCGACCGGGCCGGGGTTGCCGAGCCCGGCGCCGCCGTAGGCGGTGGCGTCGGTGGAGAGCACCTGGGTCCAGCGGCCGGGTCCCGGCAGGCCGACACGGTAGGCGGGGCGGGGGTCGGGCCGGAAGTTGTGGACGCAGACCAGGGGGCCGTCCTCGCCCTCGGGGTCGTACCGGGCGAAGGAGAGGACGTTGTCCTCGGCGGCGTCGGCGTCGATCCAGCGGAAGCCCGCGGGGTCGCCGTCCCCGCGCCACAGGGCGGGGGTGGCGAGCGAGAGCCGGTTGAGGTCGCGGACCAGGTCGCGGACGCCGGTGTGGGCGCGGTCGCCGAGCAGCCGCCAGTCCGGTCCGCGCTCGTGGGACCACTCGGTGTCCTGGGCGAACTCCTGCCCCATGAAGAGGAGTTGCTTGCCGGGGAAGGCCCACATGAGGGCGAGGTAGCCGCGCAGGTCGGCGAACCGGCGCCAGCGGTCGCCGGGCATCTTGGCGAGCAGCGAGCCCTTGCCGTGGACCACCTCGTCGTGGCTGATGGCGAGGGTGTGGTGCTCGGCGTGGGCGTAGACGGAGGGGAAGGTCAGCGCCCGGTGGTGATGGCGGCGGTGGACCGGGTCCTGGGTGATGTACGACAGCGAGTCGTGCATCCAGCCCATGTTCCACTTCAGGGTGAAGCCGAGGCCGCCGGTGTCGGTGGAGCGGGTCACGCCCTCCCAGGCGGTGGACTCCTCGGCGACCGTGACGACGCCGGGGCAGCGGCGCCGCACGGTGGCGTTGGTCTCCTGGAGGAACTCGACGGCCTCCAGGTGCTCGTGGCCGCCGTGGGCGTTGGGCAGCCACTCCCCCGGGCCGCGCGAGTAGTCGAGGTAGAGCAGGGAGGACACGGCGTCCACCCGGAGCCCGTCGACGTGGAACTCCTCGCACCAGTAGACGGCGTTCGCGACGAGGAAGTTGCGGACCTCGGGGCGGCCGTAGTCGAAGACGAGGGTGCCCCAGTCGGGGTGCTCGCCGCGGCGCGGATCGGGGTGCTCGTAGAGCGGGGTGCCGTCGAAGCGGGCGAGCGCCCACGCGTCGCGCGGGAAGTGGGCGGGCACCCAGTCGAGGAGCACGCCGATGCCGGCCGCGTGCAGGGCGTCGATCAGGTGCCGGAAGTCGTCGGGGGTGCCGAGCGCGGCCATCGGGGCGTAGTACGAGGTGACCTGGTAGCCCCAGGAGCCGCCGAAGGGGTGCTCGGCGACCGGCATGAACTCGACGTGGGTGAAGCCCAGCGCCTTGACGTAGGCGGGGAGTTCGGCGGCGAGCTCCCGGTAGCCGAGTCCGGGCCGCCACGAGCCGAGGTGGACCTCGTAGACGCTCATCGGCTCCCGCTCGGCGCTCCGCCCGGCCCGGCCGGCCATCCAGGCGGCGTCCGTCCACCGGTGGGTGGAGGCGTGCACGACGGAGGCGGTGCCGGGGGCGGACTCGGCGGAGGCGGCGAGCGGGTCGGCCTGCTGCGCCCAGGTGCCGTCCTGCCGGAGGATCTCGTACTTGTAGCGGCAGCCGGTGCCGACGCCCGGCACGAACAGCTCCCAGACGCCGGTGGCGCCGAGCGAGCGCATCGGGTGCCCGGCGCCGTTCCAGTGGTTGAGGTCGCCGACCAGCCGGACGGCCCGGGCGTTCGGCGCCCACACCGCGAAGGCGGTGCCGGTGACGGGCGGGCCCGCGGCCGGGCGGTGCTCCCGCACGGTGGCGCCGAGCACCGTCCACAGCCGCTCGTGCCGGCCCTCGGCGATCAGGTGCAGGTCGAGCTCGCCGGGGACGGGCGGGAAGCGGTACGGGTCGTCCGCCAGGTGCTCCTCCGTCCCGTACCGGACGAGCAGCCGGTAGTCGGGTACGGCGTCGAGGCCGGCGAGGAGTCCGGTGAACAGGCCCCCGCCGGCCGGCCGCAGCTCGGCGAGCGGGGCGCCGGCCGGGGTGACGGCCGTGACGGCGTCGGCGAGCGGCAGCAGCGCCCGCAGGGTGACCCCGGCGGGTCCCGGGTGCGCCCCGAGCAGGGCGTGCGGGTCGCCGGTCTCGCCGGCCCGGAGCCGCCGCAGGACGGCGGGGTCCGGTGCGAGGGGGCCGGGCTCGGCGGCGCCGCGCCCGGTGGGGGCGGGCCCGGCGCCGGGTTCGGCGGGGCGGGCGGCCGGGCGGAGGGCGGGCGGTGCCGTGGTCACGAGAGCTTCCTGTCGGTGATGACGTGGGCCACCCGGTCGCGCGGGTCCAGGCGCACGTAGTTGTCCCGCCCCCACGGGTAGGTCTCGCCGGAGAGGACGTCGTGGGCGGCGAAGGTCTCCGCGCGGTCGAGGCCGAGGGCCGGCAGGTCGAGGTGGACGGTGGCCTCCCGGGCGCTGTGCGGGTCGAGGTTGAGCACGACCAGCACCCAGTCGTCGCCGGCCCGCTTGGAGAAGCAGACGACGGCGTCGTTGTCGGTGCGGTGGAAGTGGAGGTTGCGCAGCTCGTGCAGGGCCGGGTGGGCGCGGCGGAGCCGGTTGAGGGTCCGGACGAGGGGGGCGAGGGTGTCGCCCGACGCCTCGGCGGCCTTCCAGTCGCGGGGGCGGAGCTGGTACTTCTCCGAGTCCAGGTACTCCTCGCTGCCGGGGCCCGCGGGCACGTTCTCGTACAGCTCGAAGCCGGCGTAGACGCCCCAGGTGGGGGCGGCGGTGGCGGCGAGGACGGCGCGGATGGCGAAGGCGGGCCGGCCGCCGTACTGGAGGTAGGCGTTGAGGATGTCGGGGGTGTTCACGAAGAGGTTGGGCCGCAGGTAGGCGGCGCTCTCCTCGCCGTCGAGCCCGGCGAGTTCGGAGAGGTAGGACTCGACCTCGTCCTTGGAGTTGCGCCAGGTGAAGTAGGTGTACGACTGGTGGAAGCCGACCCGGGCGAGGGCGTGCATCATCGCGGGGCGGGTGAACGCCTCGGCGAGGAAGAGGACGTCGGGGTCGGTGGCGTGGATCTCCTCCAGGAGCCGCTCCCAGAAGCCGACGGGCTTGGTGTGCGGGTTGTCGACGCGGAAGATGCGCACGCCGTGGTCCATCCAGTGGCGCAGGACACGCAGGCACTCCTCGAAGAGCCCGTCGGGGTCGGTGTCGAAGTCGACCGGGTGGATGTCCTGGTACTTCTTGGGCGGGTTCTCGGCGTAGGCGATGGAGCCGTCGGCGCGGTGCCGGAACCACTCGGGGTGCTCGGTGACCCACGGGTGGTCGGGCGAGCACTGGAGGGCGAAGTCCAGGGCGATCTCCAGGCCGAGCTCGCGGGCGCGGCCGACGAAGAAGTCGAAGTCGTCGAGGGTGCCGAGGTCGGGGTGGACGGCGTCGTGGCCGCCGTCGGCGGAGCCGATCGCCCACGGGGAGCCGGGGTCGTGGGGCCCCGCGGTGAGGGTGTTGCCCGCGCCCTTGCGGTGGGTGCGGCCGATGGGGTGGATCGGCGGCAGGTAGACGACGTCGAAGCCCATGTCGGCGACGGCGTCGAGCCGTTCGGCGGCGGTGCGGAAGGTGCCGGAGCGGGGCGGGTCGAGGACGCCCTCGGCGTCGGCGACGGCGGGGACGGCGCCCTCGGAGCGGGGGAAGAACTCGTACCAGGCGCCGTAGAGGGCGCGTTCGCGGTCGACCCGGAGGGGGAGTTCCGGGGAGCGGGTGACGAGGTCGCGCAGCGGTCGGGCGGCGAGGACCGCGGCGACGGCGGGGGCGAGGGCGGCGGTGAGGCGGTCGGCGGGCGGGCGGTCCCGGTCGGCGAGCCGGTCACGGGCGGCGGCGAGGACGGCGCGGGCGTCCTCCTCGTCGGCGCCGGGCCGCTCCTGGGCGGCCCGGTCGAGGAGCAGCACCCCTTCGGCGAGCACCAGTTCGATGTCGAGGCCGGCCGGGACCTTGATCTCGGCGGTGTGGCGCCAGGTGGCCCACGGGTCGGCCCATGCCTCGACCCGGTAGCTCCAGTCGCCCTCGCGGTTCGCGGAGACCCGGGCGGTGTAGCGGTCGGTTCCGGGGGCGACGAGGCGCATCGGGCTCCACGGTCCGGTGCGGCCGTCGGGGTCGGTCAGGACCACGTTGGCGGCGACGGCGTCGTGGCCCTCGCGGAAGACGGTCGCCGACACGTCGAAGACCTCCCCGGGGACGGCGCGGGCGGGGCGGCGGCCCTCGTCGACCCGGGGACGGACGTCGGCGATCGGGATCCGGCCGACCGTCGGCGGGAACCGCCGGGCGTCGGGCTTGCCTTTCATGTGCGTGCCTCCTCGCACCGAGGTGCGGTCGCTGGGAAGGGTGGGGCGGTCGCCGGTCAGCGGCGGAAGCCGGTCGTGCCGTTGCGGACGTCGGCGATGATCCGGCGGTAGCCCGTGACCAGGGCGTGGTGCGGGTAGGCGGTGCTGAAGGGGCGTTCGCCGGCGAGGGTGGCCATCTCGGGGGCGTACGGGAGGACCGCGGTGATCCCGGTGCCGTACGCGCCCTCGACGACGGCGTCGAGCCGCTCCCGGTCCATGCCGGCCGGGACCATGTTCACGGCGACGCTGAGGCGTCCGCAGCCGAGCCGGCCGGTGAGGGACATGGTCTCGCGGGCGCCCGCGAGGTCGAGCCGGTCGGCCCGGGTGACGACGACGAGGGCGTCGGAGCTGGCCATCGCGGTGACCGTCTCGTTGTTGAAGCCGGCGTGCGTGTCGAGGATGAGGACGTCGAGGGCGAGGGAGTCGATGAGCCGGTCGAAGCCCTCGCGGAGCAGCCCGACGTCGTACCCCCGGCCCATGATCTCGCCGGCGCCGGCCGCCCGGCTGCGGGCGGGGACGAGGAAGAGGCCGTCGTGTCCGGCCTCGACCTCGGCGGGGTACGCGGCGTCCTCGATCTCGCAGCCGCCGATCAGGTAGTCGCTGAGCGAGCGGCGCACGGCACCGACCACGTCGCCGAACATCACGTCCAGGGCGGGCGTCTGGATGTCCGTGTCCACCAGCGCGACCCGGCGGCCCGCCGAGGCGAGGAGCAGCGCGAGGTTGGCCGCGGTGCTGGACTTCCCCGTGCCGCCTCGGTACGAGTGCACGGTGATGATCTGCGACATGGTCTCCAGGTCTCCTCAGGGGGCGGGGTCCGGCTCGGGCGCGCGCCAGTGGACGGTCATCATCGTGATGTCGTCGGACTGTTCGGCGGCTCCGACGAACGCGTCGAGGACGCCGTCCATGTGGTCGAGGAGTTCCTCGCCGCGGCCGGCCGCGGCGGTGAGCTGTTCGACCATGGCGTCCTCGCCGAAGAAGCCGCCGGACCCGGCGCGGGCCTCGGTGACGCCGTCGGTGTAGATGAAGAGCGTGTCCCCGGGGCTGATCTGGGCGTAGCCGAGGGAGAAGGTGACGTCGGGCATGACGCCGACGGCGGGTCCCGTGGGCTCCAGGAAGACGGGGTCGGATCCGTCGCCGCTGACCAGGACGGGCGGGTTGTGGCCGCCGTTGATGTAGACGAGGTTGCCGGTGACCGGGTCGAGCACGCCGAAGAACATGGTGGCGAAGTAGCCCTGCCGGATGTGGTTGCGGGTGAGGTAGTTGTTGGTGCCGACGACGGCGTTGAGCAGCGGGGTGGCGCCGACGACGGGGATGGCCCGGCTGTGTTCCTCCCAGTCGCCGCTCTCGCCGAGGAGGTCGGCGGCGATGAGGTTCTGCAGGCCGCTCTGTTCGGCGGTGTGCCGGAGCAGGCTGCGGATGAGGGCCATGAAGAGGGCGGCGCCGACGCCCTTGTCGCAGACGTCGGCGACGACGAGGGCCAGGCGGCGGCGGTTGACCAGTTCGAAGACGTCGTAGAAGTCTCCGGCGACGGTGCGGGCCGGGCGGAAGCGGACGTCGATCTCCCAGCCGTCGAACTGCGGGAGGGTGTCGGGCAGGAAGCCGCCCTGGATCTCCCGGCCGATCTCCAGTTCGCGCTCGTAGCTGAGGAGTTCGGCGTGGGCGGCGACGTCCTCCAGGGTGCGGCTGAAGGCGGCCCGTTCGTGGCAGTTGCGCAGCCGGGCGCGCACGAGTTCCGGGTAGAAGGGCGGGACGAGGTAGTCGGATCCGGCCCTGATGTGGCCGCCGAGCAGGTGGAGTTCGTGTTCGGCGAAGGCCACGACGGTGGGGCTCTGGCCCTCTTCGACGAGCCGGCGGGTGACGGCCTTGACCGTGCTGGGCGAGAGCCGGGCGGAGGCGAGGACGACCTCGGTCTCGCCGGACGCGCCGGCCGCGGCGGCGAGGAGTTCGGCCGGGGTGCGGACGCGGACGTCGGCGTCCAGGCCCTCCAGCGCCTTCCTCAGCTCGGGCGGCACCCGGTGGTGCTCGTCGAGGAGGAGCACCTTGGTGCGGGCCTGCCGGTTCTCCGGCCGGGAGTCGGCCGGGGTCTCCGTCTGCGTCTGCGTCTGTGACATGTCTTCGTCTCGTCTATCCGTTGTCGTGCCGGGCGATGGCCAGGGTGCAGACGTTGCGGCCCGCCACCAGCGCGTAGTCGAAGGAGTCGACGGCCGTCAGGGCGAGGAAGACCCCGAGCCCGCCGACCTTGCGGTCGGCGAGGGGCACGTCGAGCTCGGGGGCGCGCAGGCCCTTCCGGGGGTCGAAGGCCGGGGCGTCGTCGACGAAGCGGATCCAGACGCGGCCGGGCTCGATGCCGCCGTCGACGAGGATGCAGCCGGGGGCGCCCCGGTAGCCGTGCATGACGATGTTGGTGGCGAGTTCGTCGGCGGCGAGGCGCAGCCGGTACAGCCGGCCCGCCGGCAGTCCGGCCCGCTCCCCGAGGTCCAGGGTGAACCGGGCGATCCGGTCCAGCGCCTCCAGCTCGGCCGGGACGCCGATGGGCGCGGGGGCCGGGCCGGCCGCCGGGTCGGCGGGGTCGCCGGGGAGCGGTGCGCAGGGCGCGGCGGCCCCCGCGGGTGCGGTGCTGAAGTCGATCGCCATGGCCGCCTCCTCAGGCGTCGATCAGGTCGATGCTGTGGTCGAAGCCGGCGAGGCGGATGGTCCGGCTCACGGGTTCGGTGGCGCCGACGACGCTGATGCGCACCTCGTCGCCCATCTTCTGGCGGGCGAAGACGAGGGAGCGCAGTCCGGCGCTGGAGAGGTAGGTGAGGAGCCTGACGTGGATGTCGAGGCGGAGCGCGCCGGCTCCGGCGGCGTCCTCGATGAGGTCGTGGAAGCGGGAGGCGGTGGAGGCGTCGAGCTCGCCCTTGAGCTCGATGGTGGCGACCTCGCCGGTCAAGCTGAGGGTGGCGTCGAAGGACACGGTGGGCTTCCTCTCGGTGGTCCGGTGGGTGGGTGCGCGGGCGGGCGGCGGGTCAGCGGGGTTCCCCGGCGGGGCGGCCGACGAGGATCACCACGGAGTGGGCTCCGAGGTGGTAGCGGCCGGGGTGTTCGAGCGGGGGTTCCTCGCCGACGGCGTGGAGCCCGTACGGGAGGGGCACGCCGGTGTCGGCGTGGAGGTGCCAGCGGTGCCCGTCGGGGAGGCCGGGCAGCTCCAGGTCGTGGGCCTCCCAGTGGGCGTTGACCGCGACGTACACGTGGTCGTCGGGGGCGGTGCCGCCCTTGGCGTGCCGGCCGCAGCGCATCATGCCGAGGACGCGGCTGTGTTCGGCCCAGTCGGGGGACCAGGCCAGGACGCCGTGCCAGCTCACGTCGGGGTAGCCGCTGCCGACCCGGTCCACGCCGAGGGGGTGGTCGGTGGAGCGGAGGACGGGGTGGGCGTGGCGGAAGGCGATGAGGCCGCGGGTGAAGGCGAGGAGTTCGGCGTTGGCCTCGACGAGTCCCCAGTCGAACCAGGAGAGGGCGTTGTCCTGGCAGTAGGTGTTGTTGTTGCCGAGCTGGGTGCGGCCGACCTCGTCGCCGGCCAGGATCATCGGGACGCCCTGGCTGGTGAGGAGGATGGCCAGCATGTTCTTCATCTGGCGCAGCCGGAGTTCGCGGACGTGGGCGGAGGCGCTGGGGCCCTCCTCGCCGCAGTTCCAGCTGTGGTTGTCGTCGGCGCCGTCGCGGTTGGACTCGCCGTTGGCCTCGTTGTGCTTGTCGTTGTAGGAGACGAGGTCGGCGAGGGTGAATCCGTCGTGGGCGGTGACGAAGTTGACGGAGGCGGAGGAGGTGCGGCCCTGGTAGAGGTCGGGCGAGCCGGCCATGCGGGTGGCGAGTTCGCCGACGAGGCCGGGTTCGCCCTTGATGAAGCGGCGGACGGTGTCGCGGTACTTGCCGTTCCACTCCGACCAGCGGCCGTAGTTGGGGAACGCGCCGACCTGGTAGAGGCCGGCGGCGTCCCATGCCTCGGCGATGAGCTTGGTGTGCCGCAGGACCGGGTCGTGGGCGAGCTGTTCCAGGAGCGGCGGGTTGGGCAGCGGGGTGCCGTCGGGGGCGCGGTCGAGGATGGCGGCGAGGTCGAAGCGGAAGCCGTCGATGTGGTACTCGGCCACCCAGTAGCGAAGGCAGGAGAGGACGAAGTCGCGGACGACGGGGTGGTTGCAGTTGACGGTGTTCCCGGTGCCGCTGAAGTTGTAGTACTCCCCCTGGGGGGTGAGCATGTAGTACGTGGCGTTGTCGAGGCCGCGGAACGAGATGGTGGGGCCGTGCTCGTTGCCCTCGGCGGTGTGGTTGAAGACCACGTCGAGCATGACCTCGATGCCGGCCTTGTGCAGCTCCTTCACGAGCGACTTGAACTCGTCGGCCTGCATGCCGAAGCGTCCGGTGGCGGCGTAGCCGGCCTTGGGGGCGAAGAAGGAGACGGTGTTGTAGCCCCAGTAGTTGTGGAGCCGTTCGCCGGTGGCGGGGTCGGTGCGGGGGTTGTCGAGCTCGTCGAACTCGAAGACGGGGAGGAGTTCGACGCAGTTGACGCCGAGCTCCTTGAGGTACGGGATCTTCTCGCGCAGGCCCGCGTAGGTGCCGGGGGCCGACACCCCGGAGGAGGGGTGCCGGGTGAAGCCGCGGACGTGGGTCTCGTAGATGACGAGGTCCTCGGTGGGGATGCCCAGCGGGGTGTCGTCGCCCCAGTCGAAGTCCTCGTCGGGGACCTGCGAGCGGTACGGGTAGACGTCGTCCCAGTCCGGCTCCCGGCCCCACACGTCACGGCCGGAGACCAGCCGGGCGTACGGGTCGGCGAGGACCTTGCGGCTGTCGAAGCGGTCGCCCTCGCGGGGGTTCCAGGGGCCTTCGGCGCGGAAGCCGTACTCGATGTTCTCCGGGTCGAGGCCGAAGACGGTCATCGCGTACACGCTGCCGGTGCGGAACTCGGGCGGGAACTCCAGTTCGGCCATGGGCATGGCTGCGCCGCGCTCGAAGAGCACCAGGCTCATCGCGGTGGCGCGGTCGGAGTAGACGGAGAAGTTGATGCCGCCGGGCACCGGATGGGCGCCGTACGGGAAGGGCCGGCCGGCCCTGACCCGGTGGCCGCCGATCCGGCGGGTGGGGAAGGCGTCGACGCGCTCGCGGGTGTCGGGGGTGGTCATCGGCCCGCGCGTTCCAGGGCCGCGTCGAGGTTCTCGGCGATGTCGAAGAAGTCGAGGAAGCCGGTCGCGGACATCACGAAGTGGACCTCCTCGGAGAGCCCGACCAGGGTGACCCGGGCGGTGACCTGCTGGGCGCGGCGGTGCACGATCAGGAGGGTGCGCAGGCCGGCGCTGGAGACGTAGGAGACGGCGGTGAGGTCGATGAGGACCTCGCAGCCCTCGCCGACGTGCGGCAGGAGCTGGGCCTGGAGTCCGCCGGAGGTGGTGGAGTTGATCTCGCCCTGGAGGGCGACGACGGTCGCGGCGCCCTCGGTGCGGGTGGTGATCTTGACGGTCATCCGGTCACCTCCGGACGGGGGACGGGCGCGAGCCGGACCCTGACCTTGACGCGGCCGGAGGTCTCGGGGAGCCGGACGGTGAGGGCGTCGGCGTCGTAGTCGGCGTGCGGCTCGCCCTCGATCTCGACGGACTCGATGCGGACGGAGCCGGCGGGGAGCAGGTCGGGGGCGACGCGCAGGAGGCCGTCGTCGACGAGGGCGGGGTCGGGCTTGAACCAGAAGTCCATCGCCTTGCCGTTGATCAGCAGGTTGTTGTAGACGGCGGCCAGGTAGCAGAGCTCGGCCGAGTGGTACATCGACATCGAGTGGCTGCCCTTGTGGCGCTCGACGCCGAGGAGGTAGGGCAGGCCGCTGGCGAGGACGTTGAAGTAGACGGCGCCCTCGTCGTGGTCGAGGAAGAAGGCGTTGTAGAAGGACTGGGCGTCCCGGGCCTCGGTGCGGAAGTCCTCGCGGCGGGTGTGGCCGTGCAGGATGAGGTAGGCGAGGATGGCCTGCTCCTGCTGCCACCACGCCTTGCGGTCGTGCCAGGTGAAGCGGAAGCGGTCCTCCCCGTCGGCCTTGACCCGCTCGACGACGTCGTACCAGCCGCCGCGCTGCCGGTCGGCGCCGGCCTCGGGCATGGTCTCGGCGATGGAGACGGCGGTGTCGAGGTAGGCGTCCTTGGGCCGGAGCGCCTGCATCCGCATGAGGTTCCAGGCGATCTTGAGGTTGTGGCCGACGACGGCGCGGTTCTGCTGCCAGCCGTGCGTGGTGTCGTGCGACCAGTCCCGGTGGAAACGTTCCTGCACGAAGGGGCTGTGCGTGGTGTCGGGGAAGCGCTCGACGATCGTGTCGAAGGTGTACTCCAGCATGTCGGCGTAGCTCTTCTCGCCGGTCGCCAGGTACAGGTTGATCAGGTACGCGGGGGCGTGGTCGCCGACCGAGTTCCAGTTCTTCCGCGCCCGGTTGGCGCCCAGGGACTCGTGGTCCGGGCTGAGCAGGATCGGGTCGATGTGCGAGAAGTAGCCGCCGTGCTCGGGGTCCAGGTAGAAGCGGTCGAAGAGCCGCAGGGTGGCGTCCGCGTCGGCCTTGATCCGCGGGTCCCCGGTGATGCGGTACGTCTGCACGGGGCCGGCCAGGGCGTAGATCTGCTCGTAGGCGGGGAGCGCGTCGTAGTCGTCGGAGAACTCCGAGGTGAAGAGCTTCGACTCGACGTCCCCGTCGACCTTGAGGCCGTGGTACCAGTACACGACGTTCTCGTCGCCGTCGACGAAGCGCATGTGCTCGCGGAGGTACTCGGTGCCGCGCTCGGCGATCTCCAGGTACTCGTCCTCGCCGGTGAGGAGGAAGGCCGAGGCCATGCCGTACACCAGCCGGGAGATGGTGTCGGTCTCCTGGACGTGGCTCGCGGTCTTCTCGCCGCTGAGCCGGATCTCGGTCCGGTACTCGCGGAAGTCGACCGGCCCGTCGCCGAACTGGGCCTTGCGGTAGAAGGCGGCGATCTCCTCGATCTGCCGGACCCACCAGCCGCCCTCCTCGAAGCGGTAGTCGTCGGCCTGCCGGCCCACGAAGACCAGCCGCTTGGCCTCGAAGCGCAGCCCGCCGCCGGGGCGCGGGTAGAAGACGCCGTACGCGAGGACGAAGCGGCCCTCCTCGGCGAGGTCGTCGATGTGGCCGGAGGCGTCCTGGTAGGGCTCGCCCAGGTTGTGCAGCAGCTCCGCGCTCGGGCCGCCGTCCAGGGCGACGTCGAAGCTCCGGCCGTCGGCGGTGGCGAGGGTGAGGACCCGGGCCTCCCGGTCGAAGCCGGTGATCCGGCCGGCGATGGTGTCGGAGAACGTGAAGTCCACCGTTGCCGCGTTGCTCGTCATGATCGTCACGCCCCTCGGAGCACGAGCTCGTCGATGATGGTCCTGGCGAAGAGATGGCAGTGGTCGCCGGTGCGCGCGGTCACCAGGTCGCCGTCGACGACGACGTCCTGGTCCACGTAGGAGGCGCCCATGTTGCGCACGTCGCCGATCAGGTTGTTGTGGCACACGACCTTGCGTCCGCGGACGGTGTACGGGACGGAGGCGGCCAGCCACATGCCGTGGCAGATGATCCCCTTGACCAGCCCGGACCGGGAGAAGGCCCGGCGCAGCAGGTCGGTGGCGGGGGCGAGGCGCTCGATGTCCTCGGTGTAGCGCAGTCGGTCGGCGACCATGCCGGAGGGCACGATCAGCGCGCCGTACTCGCGCAGCCGCCGGTCGTCGAGCTCGGAGAGGTCGCGGGTGACGGTGAGCGGGGCGCGGTGCTCGTGGCCGGTGAAGGTGAGGGAGCGGTTGCCCCACAGCCGGCTGAACAGCTCGACCTGGGCGCCCTCCTCGGCGAACCGCCGCTGGTAGTAGGAGATCTCCGGCTCGTAGAAGTCGCTCTCGGCCAGGATCGCGATCCGGCGGCCGGTGAGGACGCCGGGGCGGACCGGTAGGTCAGTCATCGTTCCGCTCCTCGGCGGTGGTCCGGAGGTCGATCAGGAACGGCGCGTCGTCGGCGAGCATCCGCTTGACGGCGTCGGCCACCTGCTCCGGCGCGTCCACCCGGACCGCCTCGACGCCGAAGCCCCGGGCGATCTCGGCGAAGCCGAGGTCGGGGTGGGACAGGTCGAAGGGGGTGGGGTGGGCGTGGTGCGGGACGCCGCGCTCGCGCCAGTACTGCTCGATGTTGAGGTCGAGCAGCTTGTAGCTGCGGTTGTTGCAGATCACGAACTTGGCGCCGATGCCGTGCCGGACCGCCGTGTACAGCGCCTGGATGGTGTACATGGAGCCGCCGTCGCCGGTGAAGCCGATGACGGTCTTCTCCGGGTGGGCCAGCTTGATGCCCATGGCGCCCGGGATGCCGACGCCGAGGGAGCCGCCCCGGGTGGAGAACCAGTGGCCGGGGATCCGGCCGGGCAGATGGGCGTTGAGCGGTCCGCCGGAGGTCAGCGCCTCGTCGAAGATCACGACGTCCTCGGGGACCTGGGCGGCCAGCTCGCGCATGAAGGCGTCCAGGAGCGAGCCGTCGGGCGCGGGGGCGGCCGGCTGTGCGGCCCGGCGGGCCTCCAGGCGGGCGGCGGCGGCCGCGCGGTCGGCGTCCGTCAGCCGCGCGTCGAGCCGCTCGGCGAGCGCGGCCAGGGTGTGCTTGGGGTCGGCGACGAGACCGAGGCTCACCGGGTGGTTCTTGGCGATCTCGTAGCCGTCGAGGTCGATGTGGACGATCCTGGCGTCCTCGCGGAAGGCCCCGCCGGTGACCGGGAAGACCTCGGGGAAGACGTAGGTGCCGACGATCAGGACGGCGTCGGCGTCCTTCACGACCTCGTGGCTGACCTCGCCGAACATGTGGCCCAGCTGACCGCGGTAGAGCGGGTGCCGGGCGTCCAGGTTGACCTCGGAGAAGTCGACGCCCCACACGTCCGCGCCGAGCTGCTCGGCGACCCGGACCAGCTCCTCCTGGCCGCCGGAGGCCGAGACGCCGTCGCCCACCAGGACGAGCGGGCGTTCGGCTCCGGCGAGCAGCTCCGCGGCCCGCTCCACGAGCTCGGGGACGGGCACCGACCGGGTGTCGAGGAAGGTGGTCGGGACGACCGGCTCGGAGTTGAGCGCGTCGAGCACGTCCATCGGCAGGGCGACGAAGACCGGCCCCCGGGGCGGCGTCATGGCCGTCTTCATGGCGCGGCGCAGCACCCGCAGGACCGAGTCCGGGTCGGTGACGCGGGTGGCGTACTTGGTCACCGGCTCGGCCATGGCCACCAGGTCGGCGGCCATCTGCGCGTCCATCGCCTCGTACTTCACACCGGCCTCGCCCGCGATGACGAGGAGCGGCGAGTGCCCGCGCTTGGCCTGGTAGAGCATGCCGATCGCGTTGCCGAGACCGACTCCGCTGTGCAGCTGGAGGAGCGCGGGGCGGCCCGTGGCGCGGGCGTAGCCGTCCGCGATGCCGGCCGCGACGGTCTCCTGGAGGGTCAGGATGTACTGGAGCTCGTCGTAGTCCTCCAGCGCGTCCAGGAACCCCTGCTCGACCGTCCCGGGGTTGCCGAACATAAAGGGAATTCCGTCGGCGATGAACTGCTCGATGATCGCGGCATTGCCCTGCCTGGCCATGTTCTCCTTCTCTCGTCGGATCTCTTCGGATTGCCGTACGGAATTCCGCGCGGCCGTAAGAAGTTCAGTGCGGCCGTACGGAACGCGCCGGCGTCACCAGCCGAAGCGGCGCAGACCGTCCTCGAGAACCTCGACGACCTTCTCGCCGGTCAGGTAGGAGTCGGGGGTCGAACGCCCGGTGATGAACGGGTAGTCGACGATGACCGAGGTCTCCTTGCCGAAATTGCCGATGTAACGGCCGTCGGGTCCGGTGGCGTCGCGCAGGATGTACTCCAGCGGGTACGGCGGCGGGCCCATGACGAAGTCGGTGCCGAGGAAGCCGGTGCCGTCCTTGTAGTCGTACTCCTTGCAGTGGCCCGTGACGCGCTTGCCGCGGATGATCGACGCGCGGTCCTCCCAGTCGCGGGCGAAGGCGAGCGGCGTCACGCCGTAGCACTCGGCCGCGATCGGCTTGTCCGCGCGGTGGAAGGCGAGCACGATCTCGTGCAGCCGCTCGTTGTTGCCGAGGTCCACGATGGGGCCGCTGCCGCCGACGATGAGGAGCGCGTCGTAGGCGTCGAGCTCCTGCTCGACCAGGGCGACGGCCCGGTGGTACTCCTCCAGGCGGCGCAGGTAGTCGTCGTCCGAGGTGTACGGGCGCTGCGGCAGCCAGCCCGAGATGTCGATCGGGTCGTCGAGCCGGTCGGACGCGTCCAGTTCGCGGGTGAGCCGCGCGACCTCCTCGGAGGTGACCGAGCGGCCCAGCGGCGGGTCGATGTACCCGGGGTCCATCGACGGCGGCAGGGCGTGCGCCCGCTTGCCGGTCGGGGTCGCGAAGTCGACCTCGTAGCCGCGCTGGTCGAAGTGGTGGAGCGGGCCGACGAGCTCCTCGCCCCAGTAGCCGTACTCCGAGAGCACGACGAGGATCTTCTTGGCGTTCTTCCTGGCCACGCCTTCTCCTTGGGTGGTGGGTGCGGAAGGGGTGGCCGCGTCCGCGGGCGCCGGGCGCCGGCGTCGCAGCCACCTCGGTGGGCGGATCAGCGGGCCTCGGGGCCGATGATCCAGTTCTCCTTCACGGCGAGCGAGAAGACGTACTTCGGGTCGACGATCGCGTCCCGGGCCGCCCGGACCTCGCCGGTGGAGTACGCGCGCAGCGCCTCGCGGAGCGCGTCCACGTCGTCGAACCACAGCTGCTCGACGGAGTCGAAGGCGGCCTCGCCGAAGACGTAGGCGCCGTCCACGGTGTGCGCGTGCAGATGCCGGCGCAGGCCCGGGATCTCCTTCACGGCGTCGGCGTACGCGCCGAGGCTCGCCTCGCGGTACTCCGCGAGGCCGAGGCCGGGCCGGCGCTTGAGCAGCACCGTGAGCTTCACGCCGCCGCCCTGCTCGGGGCCGGGCACCAGCTCGTGGGCCGTGGTGTCGACGACCAGGGTCTGCCAGAACGCGGCCCAGTGGGGCTCGTCGAGGCGGGCGCCCTGGAGGAACTCCTCGGTCTGGAGGGAGGCCAGCTGCTCCTCGCCGTTCGCGAGCCAGATCTCGGCGATGCCCTGGTGCGGCAGGGCCGGCGTGCCGAGGTTCTCCTCGATGTCGACGACGGTGTCGACCATGTACTTGCGGATCTGCGGGATCTTCGCGGCGTACTTCACCGCGTGCACGTCCACCCAGTAGTCCTGGAATTCCTGGGCGGTCATACCGGGCTTCGGCGCCGCCAGAATGAACTGGTGAATCATCGGGATTCTCCCTCTTTCACATTCCGTGAACTCGTGTCATCTTCACCGGGTGCTTCTCGGCCGGTCAAAGATCGTCCTGGGACTTCCTGAACTGTCCGCACACGCGTTCTCCCGGGTGTGCGGAGCGGAATTCAGGAGGGGTCGATTCCGCCGTGCACGGCGAGTACGTCGAGCACCCGGCCGCGTACGGTCGCGACCTCGTTCGCGTCGGCGCCCTCCGCGTTGAGCCGCAGGACGGGCTCGGTCTGGGAGGCGCGCAGGTTGAACCAGGCACCGCCGGGCAGCTCGACGGTGAGCCCGTCGAGGAGGTCGGTCTCGGCGGCGGCGAAGGCCGCGCGGACCGCCTGGACGGCGGCGGCCGGGTGGCTCACCGGGACGCCGCTCCCGGCGCCGTCGTCCGCGCCGGCGGCGAAGGCGGCCCGGACCGCCTCGACGGCCGCCTCCGGGTCGCTCACCCGGACGTTGATCTCGTCGGAGGCCGCGTACCGCGTGTATCCGGCCATCAGCGCGGACAGCGGCCGGTCCTGTTCGCCGAGGGCGGCGAGGACGTGCAGGGCGGCGAGCATGCCGGTGTCCGCGAACCAGAAGTCGTGGAAGTAATAGTGGCCGGAGTGCTCGCCGCCGAAGACCGCGTCGTGCTCCGCCATCAGCGCCTTGACGAAGGAGTGCCCCACGCGGGAGCGGACCGGCTTGCCGCCGGCCTCGGCGATCAGCTCCGGGACGGCGCGGGAGGTGATCAGGTTGTGCACCACCGCCCGGCCGGGGCGGCGGGCCAGTTCGCGGGCCGCAATGAGGCCGATGACCTGGGACGGGCTGACGCCCTCGCCGCGCTCGTCCACCACGAAGCAGCGGTCGGCGTCGCCGTCGAAGGCCAGGCCCAGGTCCGCGCCCTCCGCAACCACCCGCGCCTTGAGGTCGGCGACGTTGGCCGCCTTCATCGGGTCGGCCTCGTGGTTCGGGAACTCGCCGTCCAGCTCGAAGTAGAGCGGCACCACCCGGAGCAGCGGGTGGTCGAGCACCTTCGGCGCGGTCAGTCCCGCCATGCCGTTGCCCGCGTCGACGACGACCTTGAGCGGGCGGATGCCGTCGAGGCCGACGAGCGAGCGCAGGTGGGCCACGTACCCGTCGAGCAGGTCGAGCGCGGCCAGGCCGCCCCGGGCGGCGACCGGCGGCGGCGAGGGCTCGGTGAGGGCGGCCCGGATCCGCTCCAGGCCGGTGCCGTCGCCGACCGGGACCGCGCCGGCCCGGCAGAGCTTGACGCCGTTGTACCGGGCCGGGTTGTGGCTCGCGGTGAACATGGCGCCCGGCACGCCGAGACTGCCGGACACGTAGTACAGGTAGTCGGTCGAGCCGAGTCCCGCGTCCAGCACGTCGGCGCCCCGGTCGCGGACGCCGTCCGCGAAGGCGGCGGCCAGGGCGGGCGAGGTCGCGCGCATGTCGCGGGCGACGGCGATGCGGGAGGCCCCGGTCAGCTCCGTGAAGGCGGCGCCGATCCGGCGGGCCGCCTCCGCGTCGAGCAGTTCGGGGGCGAGGCCCCGGATGTCGTATGCCTTGACCAGTCCGGCGTAGCGGTCCTGTCCTGGGTAGCGGTCCTGTCCTGCGTGGCGGTCCTGTCCTGCGTGGCGGTCCTGTCCTGCGTGGCGGTCCTGTCCTGCGTAGCGGTCCGGCGCGGTGCCGGGAGTCGTGCTCATCGCTCCTGCTTCCTTCGTCGTCGGGGGATCGGGGGCGGGTCAGCCGGCCGGGAGCCGGCCGTGGGCGAGCCGCCGGACGGCCGCGAGCGGGATGGGCAGCCACTCGGGCCGGTTCCGGGCCTCGTACACCGCCTCGTACACGGCCTTGTCCGCCTCGAAGGCGCGCAGCAGCACGGGCGCGCGGCGCGGGTCCGCGCCGCCCGCCTCGGCGTAACCGGCACAGAAGGCACGCCTGTTGTGGACGGCCCAGGCGGAGGCGCGGCGGGCCAGCCGGGTGCCGCGCAGGTCCTGCGGGGACTGCGCGCCGGGCGGTGCGCCGAGCAGCCCGGCGAGGGCGTGGTGGGCGGCGTAGTCGAAGGACCGCAGCATCGCGGCCACGTCCCGGAGCGCGGGCTGCGGCCGGCGGCGCTCCCCCACCGAGTGGCCCGGCTCGCCCTCGAAGTCGATGAGGACCCAGTCGTCCTCGGCGCGCAGGGCCTGGCCGAGGTGCAGATCGCCGTGGACGCGCTGCACGGGCGGCGCGTCACCGCGCCGCACCGCTTCGGCGAGGCTCCGCTGCACCGACCGCAGGGGCCGCTCGAACGGCCCGAGTTCGGGCAGCTCGCGCAGGGCCTCGGTGAGCCGGTCGCCGAGCGCGGCGACGAGCGCGCCGGCCTCGGCGGGGCTCGGGGCGCGGCTGCCTAGCTGCGCGGCGAGCGCGGCGTGGACGCGGGCGGTCGCCCGCCCGAGGGCGCGCGCCTCCTCGGCGAAGCCGCCGAGCGGGGCGACCGTCTCGCACTCGCCGGCCACGCACGCGCGGGCCGCCTCGACGGCGAGCTGCCAGCCGTCGCCCCGGGAGGGGACGAACTCCTGGAGGATCGCGAGCGTGGTGCCGCCGCCGGGCCCGCCCGGGGCGGACCGGATCCAGCCGAGCGGGGCGGCGGCGCGGACGCCGCCGGCCCGGTCGAGCGCGGCGAGCAGTTCGAGTTCGGGGCTGGGTCCCGGGGTGGGGCGGCGCAGCACCTTGAGGAGGGCCCGGTCGCCGTAGAGCACCGAGCTGTTCGACTGCTCGGCGGTTCCGGCGCGGGCGGGCAGCCCGGTGGGCAGCGGGCCGCCGCCGTGCTCGAAGCGCAGGACGCCCACGCGGTCGCCTCGGGCGATCCGCTCCAGGAGCCGGCCCATCAGCTCGGCGTCGCCGGTGGCCTCGTACAGCACGGGCCGCCGGTCGCCGGGGAGTTCGGCGCGGCCGATCCGCACGTCGTCGCCGAGGCCCGGGGGCAGTGCGTCGCGGACGCCGACGAGGAGCTGGTACAGCTCGTCGTGGCCGGCGCGGACGACGGCGAGCAGCAGCGCCGCCGGGCCCTCGACGACCAGCTCGGCGAGGACCGGCGTGACGGCGGCGAGCGGGGTGTCCTTCCCGGCGAACCACCGCCGTCCCCGCAGCCAGCCGGGCACCCGGTCGCAGAGCGCGTCCCGCAGCGCGGGCAGATCGCGGACGGTGCAACCGGCGGGCGGCGGCGAGGTGGTGTACGGGCCGGGCTGACCGGCCGGTGACGGGGCGGGGTACGGGCCGGCGGGCGGCGGAGGAGCCGGGTACGGGCCGGCGGGCCGCGCGGCGGGGTCGGTTCTCGTCATGCGGCGGACGCCCCCAGGGTGCCGTGGCCCACCGGGCGCGCCGGTCCGACCGGGCGCGCGGGGACGGGCGGGCGCGCCGGGACCGGCGGCAGCCGGAGCGGGGCCGGCGGGGCGGCGTCGGCGGGCGGTGCGGACAGGACGGTGGCGGCCTGGGCGAGCGACACCATCGTCATGTGGTGGTGCCAGCCCCGGAAGGAGCGCCCCTCGAAGTCGCGCAGCCCCAGCGGGTCCGCGATCTCGGCCATGTCCCGCTCGGCCTTCCGGGCGAGGGCGGCGGTGCGGTAGAGCGTGCCGACCCGGGTCCGGGTGAGGTTGGAGAGCCAGTACTCCCCCGGGGCGCGCCGGTTCGGGTCGGTCCACGCGCCGAGGAGCACCAGGTCGGCCCGGTCGGAGCCGTCGCCGCCGGGCGCGTCCGGCAGCGGGAGCCGTACCGTCGTGGTGCCGACCGAGGTCGCGCGGAGCGCCCCGGCGGTGTGGTCGTACCACTCGACGGGCAGGCACCGCCGGCTCAGCGCCCGCAGCAGGTCGCCGGAGCCGCGCCGCAGCAGGGACGGGTCGACGCGGACGACGAAGGGCGTGCGGCGGCGGAGGAGTTCGGTGCAGACGCGGGTGGCGTCGGACTCGCGCAGGTCCATCACGACGGGCCGGGTCGGCAGGTCCCACTCCTCGGTCATCCGGGCGACCGCGTCGATCGCGCACTGTTCGGGCGGGCAGGAGCCGACGTCCTCCGGGATGGAGGCGCGGCGGCGGAGCCCCGGCTCGGCGACCCAGGAGTCCGGCAGCGCCAGGCGCCAGTCGACGGGGCAGCTCGCGCGGTCGGAGGTGAGCCAGACGCCCATGGCGCGCTGGCAGTTGACGTACCGGCCGATCTGCGGGACCCACTGGCGGTGGACGCCGACCGAGTGCTGTCCGACCTTGACGATGACGAGCGGCTGGACGACCCAGGCGCGCGGGGCGGTGCGCTGGAGCAGCCGGGCCAGTTCGCGGCGGACCGGGGCGGTGTGCCAGGGCGACTTGGTGATGAACTGGTAGAGGCTCTGCTCGACGCCGCCGCCGGCCCCGGCGGCCAGCGCCCGCATGGTCTTCTTCCCCTCGACGGAGAGGAGGCCGCGCATGTACATCTCGCCCCAGCGGCGCTGGTCGCTGCGGGGAATGGAGGTGAAGGTCCGGGAGACGATCTCGGCGACCGTCTCCTCGGCGACCGCCTCGGGCAGGTCCCGGTGACGCTCGTTGGACATGGCTCGGCCCTCTCCTGAGGTCGTACGGATGCAATCCGGGGGCGCGCGGGGCGGGACGGTCGCCCGGCCGGCGCGGACGGGGCCGCGCGGGGACGCGGGCACACCGGACACCGGGGTCGGCGGGCCGCTGCCTGCGCCGATCCCCGGGTCCGGAGCCCGCCGGAGCAACGGGGGGTACCTGCCGGCGGGCGTCATGGACGGACCGGGCGGCTGAACCGGCCGGCCTCGTCGTGGGTGGGGGCGCCGGTGAAGGCGCCGCGGGTGGGCGGCCCCGGGGTCCGGGGCCTGTGGTGGGGGGTCCTGTGGTGGGGCCCGGAGTCGGGGCCCCGGGGTCGGGACCCGTGGTCAGGGCCCCGTGTCGCGGTTTATCGCGTCGTCAGGACACGGTCCGGGGCGAGGCGGCGGAAGAGCGGGGCCCAGTCCACCGGCGCGGCGCCGGGTTCGTTGTAGATCTCGAAGGTGCGGCCGGCCGCCTCCGGCGTCCGCAGCGCGCGCACGCACGCCTCGGCGACGGCCGACCGGGAGACCCAGCCGCTGCCGCGGTCGTCCTGTTCGAGCCGGACGCGGCTGCCGGCGGTGGTGTCGTCCGTGAGCCAGCTGGGCCGTATCACGGTGTACGGGAGCGCCGACCCCCGTACCGCCTCCTCGCCGCGCAGCCGCCAGTCCAGCAGCCGCCCATAGGCGTTCATCGGGTGGTCGCGGCGGGTCACGAAGATCTGGCTGACCAGGACGACGTGCGGGCGCGCCCCGTTCGCGGCGGCCGCGGCGAGCACATTGCGCACGCCGTCGTACACCGTGCTCTCCGGGCAGTCGGGGCCGCTCTCGGCGGTGCCCGGCTCGACGCTGAACACCACACCGGCGCAGCCGTCGAGCGCGGGGCCCAGGGTGTCGGCGTACCGGACGTCCGCCCGGTACGTCTCGACCCCCTCCGGCGGC
Source organism: Streptomyces sp. NPDC085460 (assembly GCF_044541975.1). Taxonomy (NCBI): domain Bacteria; kingdom Bacillati; phylum Actinomycetota; class Actinomycetes; order Kitasatosporales; family Streptomycetaceae; genus Streptomyces; species Streptomyces sp. NPDC085460. Next base: position 408,141 of record NZ_JBITTO010000002.1, on the reverse strand, counting down.
GGCACGGGGCCGTGCTCGGGCCGCCGGCTGACCACCCTGACCGGGGTGCCGAGCCGGTGCAGGCGACGGGCCACCAGACCGCCGACCCGTCCGGCACCGCCGATCACCGCGATGGGACCGTTCATCGTTCTCCCCCTTTCCCCGGGCCTCCCCGGGGCGACACGCCGGTCTCCCGGCGGCGCCGGGCCTCAGGCCCAGCGCAGGATGTCCTCGGCGCTTCTCAGTTCCGTCTGCGCGGGCACACCGCACAGGGCCGGCACGCTCAGGCGCGGGTAGACGGTGATCCCGAAGAAGCGGGATCCCGGCCACAGCACGGCCCCGTCGCCGATGGCCGAGTGGCCTTCGAGCCGTACGGGCCGGTCGCGCTCCGACCGCACCTCGGCCATGGGGCCCACGTAGCTGTCGGCGACGTGGGCGTACGGGCCGATGACGGCGGAGTCGCCGACGGCGGAGTCGATCAGCGTCGCGCCTTCCCTGACCTCGGCACCGTCGCCGACGTCCGCGTGCTCCAGCCGGACCCCCGGGCCTATCTCGACCCCCCGGCCGATCCTGACGCCGGGTCCGACGACGACCGAGCCCTCCTCGATCTTCTGGGCGAGGGTGGTTCCGGTGACGTCGTCCTTGGTCCGCAGGCTGGTCTCGTGGATCCAGTGCCGCGGACGGAGGCCGTCCGGGGCGTCCATGAGCCGGTTCATCTGCTCGTACGCGCCGTCGAGCACGAGCCGTACCGTGTCCAGGTAGTCCGGGACGTTGCCGAGGTCGCCGAGGCGGCCGATCGTGTGGGTCGCCACCGGGAGCCCGCGGTCCGCGAGCCAGGGCAGCAGGTCGCCGCCCCAGTCGAGCCGCTGGTGCGACTGGCGGAAGAGTCCCGGGTCCCGGGCGAGGACGCGCAGCCGGTCGCAGTCCACCAGGTACATGCCGGCGTTGGTGGGCAGGGTGAGGGCGGGGTCCGCCTCGGTGCCCGGGAAGAGGACGGCGAGTTCGCGCGCTCCCGGCTTCTCGACGAAGCCCCGGACGAGCCCGGCCCCGTCGGTCCGCATGACGCCGTACTTGCCGGCGATCTCGGCCGCCGTACGGGCGACGGCGGCCACCGTGACCACCGCGCCGCGCCGGCGGTGCTCCCGCTCCATCGCCTTCAGGTCGAAGTCGAAGAGGGAGTCGACGGGCAGCACGAGCGCCCTGCCGCGCAGGTCCCACTGTTCGAGGTTGTGGAGGGTGGCCCCGGCGGAGCCGACGTTGTAGCGGTCGAAGCGGGACCGGGAGTAGGTGACGTCGACGCCGTGGCGTTCGCCGTGTCCGAGCAGGAGCTTGATCTGGTTCCGGTTCTCCAGGCCGTGGGTGACCACGTAGAAGCGGCGGATCCCCTGGTCGCGGCAGGCGTCGACGACCCATTCGACGAGCCGTCTGCCCACCAGCGGGATGAGCGCCTTGCTCCGGATGTAGTCCGTGGACTTGAGGGTGATGGGCTTCGCCCGCTCCCCCCGGCCGCCGGCAAGGATGATGCCGACCGTCTCCCCGTCCGTGCTCACTGCGTCCCCCTCGTGGTCGACCATGGCGGGCATGACTGACGGTCCCGGGTGCCGGGGGCGGTCAGCCCCAGCCGTCGTCGGCGGGCTTGGCGATCACGGAGCGGGGGCCGACGCCCCAGCCGTCGTCGGCGCTGACGACGCCGGCCGGGTCGGCGGCGGCGGAGCCGAGGCCCGCCTGGAGGCCCACGGCCAGGGCGCCGACGAGGAGAGCGGCACTGATAGCGCTTACATTCGCGGAATTCAAGAAACTCATTTCTTCCCCCTGTGGATTGTCTGGAATCATTCGCCGCCACCTGAGCGGGAGCGGCGCCTCTCGACATCCGAAATCATGCCGGAGAAAACTCGCCGGACGAGGTTTCGGTAGCATCGTGATCACGCATTGCGAGAAGCAGAAGGGGGAGCCAATGTGTAGAAACAAGGACATATCACACCAAACGAACGTGGCGAGGGTCTGCGACCGCGGTCTGGAGACGTATCGCGGCGCGCTGCGAACAGGCCCCATTTCCGGAGAAATGCCCGAGTGTCTTCTCGAATTGGGCCTGCTCCGCCCGCTGGCCGAAAACCCGGCGATATTCGCGGCCGTCCCGCCCGACATCGCGGCGAGCGAGCTGTCCCGTCCGATCGAGCGGGCCGTCCTCGTCCAGCAGCACACCATCGCCGCCCTGTACGACGCGGTCTCCGCGGCCGAGGACGTCTACCGGGCCGAGCAGCGCAATTCCATCTCGCCCACCCGGGCGCTGCACGGCGGGGAGGTCATCGCGGCGGCGCTGCGCCGCGCGGCCGACGGCTGCCGGCACGAGATGCTCGCCGCCCAGCCGGGCGGCAGCCGCAGCCCGGACGTGCTGGCGTCGGTGCTGCCGCGTGATCTGGAGATGTCCGGGCGGGGGGTCAAGCAGCGCACGCTCTACCAGCACACCGTCCGCACCCACGGGCCCACGCTCGCCTACATCGAGCGGGTCTCCGCGGCCGGCGCGGAGGTCCGCACCCTCGACGAGATCTTCGACCGGCTCATCGTCTACGACCGGACCATCGCGTTCATCCCCGACCCCCGCCTCGAACGGGACAGCCACGCGCTCGTGATCGAGCACCCGGGCATCGTCCACTACCTCGCCACGGTCTTCGACCACGCGTGGCAGCGCGCGGAACCGGTGAGCATCACCCAGGAGCGGGCCCGTCCGCCGCTGATGACGAACGAGACCCGGCGCTCCGTGCTGCGGCTCATGGTGGAGGGGTACACCGACTCGACCATCGGTTCCCGCCTCGGCATCAGTTCCCGCACGGTCTCGCACCACATCAAGAAGGCGGCGGAGCAGTTCGGCAGCCGCAGCCGCGCCCATCTCGCCTACATGCTGGCGCAGTCGGAGATCCTGCCGGAGGACACTCCCTGAGCGAAGCCCCGGGCCCGGTCGGGTGCGGGCCCCGCGGCCCGCACCCGACCGGAGGTCAGGCTCCGGCGTCCGTGGCCTCCAGGCCGGCGAGCACGGCGAGCACCGCGCCGACCGCCCCGTCGTCGGCACCGCTCTCCTCGCCGGTTCCGGGGACGGCTCCGGCTTCGGCGTCGGCTCCGGCTCCGGCTCCGGCTCCGGCTCCGGCTCCGGCTCGGGCTCGGGCTCGGGCTGGCAGCGGTACGCCCGTCACGCGGCGGCCGGGGAGGAGTCGGGCCAACTCGGCGGCGAGGCTGTCCACATCCACCTCGCCGACCGCCCCGACCAGCGCGAACTGACGGTGTCGGCGTTCCGTCAGTGCGGCGGCCGCGACGGCGAGGTCCTCGTCCCCGAGGTAGACGAGATGGGCGTGCGCCCGGCGCGCGCCCGGCATCCGCACGAGCGAGGCCGCGAGCGCCGTACCCCGCTCCCCCACGGAGACCAGGCAGGTCGGTTCACCGCCGGGCGCCTCCGTCCCCGCCGTGGCCCCCGTCCCTTCCGGGGGTCCGTACGGCGGGTCGTCGAGGACCAGGGGGGACGGGCGGCCGTCGTCCGGCGGGCCGCCGGGGCGGCCGGCGGCGCCGGTCCAGGCGGTCACCTCCGCGCCGACCCGGATGTAGTGCGGGCGCCCGGTGCGGGCCGCCTCCCGGATCACCGCCCGGGTCTCCTCCTCTCCGCACGGGACGGCGAAGGAGATGTCCGGCAGCCCCCGCAGGACCGTCTCGGCCTCGTCCCACCGGGCGGCCGGGGTCACCACGGTGGCGCCGGCGGCCAGGAAGGCCCGGACGGCGCGGAGTTGTTCCATCGGACGGAAGCCCTGCCCGGGTCTGACGCAGACGAACTGCCGGAAGCCGGCGACGGCCAGCCCCCGCGCCATGCTGGCCATGGCCGCCTCGACACCGTTGAGGTCGAAGAAGCGGTCCGCGTGGGCGAGTTCGAAGGGATGCCCCCGGCCGTCGGCCTTCCCGGCCAGGCACACCACACGCCGGTCCCGCGCGGCGATCCTGGTCAGCTCGTCCACGTACGCCTCGCAGCCCGAGCGCCTCATGAGGCGCTCACGGGTCTTGGCTCGGGCGGGCAGGCGACCCGGGCACGCGGGACACCGGCCCGGGGAGCACCGGCCCTTGGGGAAGCGGCCCGGGGAGCGGGCGGGCGCTCCGGGAAGCGGACGGGGGTACGCGGTGGGGCGCCGCGCTCGGCGGTGCCACGAACGGCGGTGCCACGAACGGGGGTACCGCGCTCGGCGGTTCCACGGACGGCCGCGCCACGAACGGCGGCGCCACGAACGGCGGTGCGCCCGGCGCGGTCGCGGGCCCGGTCTAACCACGTGCCCTCCTCGTACCCGTACCGGGCGACGAAGCGAGCGGCGGATGCGGCGGAGCGGTGCATGTGAACCTCTTTCGTGGTTCGACGGGCGCCGGGATTCCGCCGGTGGATCCGGGCGGGCCATGACGCGACGGGGTACGGGGAAGCGCCGGGCACGGCACCACCGGCCGGGGCCGGACGGGCCGGACCGGCGCGGAGGTGCCGCCGAAGAGCGCAGCCCGGACGACATCGGGGCATCGGTACGGAAAAGTCCCGCGGACTCTGTCAGGTCGCCCCGCCCGCGCGGCCTCCCCTGGGCGGGTCACGGCGGGCGTGACCCGTCCCGGGACGACTGCGGCGAGCGCGGGAGGGCGGTGGCGGAGGTTCTGCCGGCGGGCGGGATCCGAAGGGATCCCGGGCCGGCCGGGCGGAGGCGGTGACGAACGGTGACGGCGCGGGCCGGCCCGCGCGGCCCGGTCAGGGCTCGGGGTTCCCGCAGATGACGGGCCGGGGAGCGGCGGGGACGGCGACGCGTCCCGGTCCGGCCCCGTCGGGGCGAGGACTCTCGTGTCCGTGCGCTCGCGCCATGTGACTACCCCCGTGTCGGTCCCGCGGCCCATGACAGCTGTGCCGCGGATGCCACCGTCCCGGACAAGTACGGAGAAGCCGCCCGGACGGCTGCGCAGATCATAGCCAACCCGCTTTCGGGCAGGCCGGTTTGTCGCCATGGTGAGACGGGCCCCGCCGCGCGGCGGGAGGGAGGCCGCGACGCAGCGACACATCGAGCCACAAGAGCCGCATAAGAGACAGATGGGGCGCTACCGTCACCCCCATGGCTGTCGAGACCTTCCTCCCGGACGACGACTGCGTGGCGCTCACGGGCTCCGGCGGCACCGCCCCCTCCCTCGCGCTGCTCGTCCGCCCCCGCTCCGCGCCCGAGGCCGCCCGCTCCGTGCTCGGCCGGGGCGCGCGCGGCGTCGTGGCCCGCGGTCGCGGCGGCGCCTGCGGCGACGCGGCGCAGAACGCCGGCGGGACCGTCCTCGATCTCACCGGGCTCGACCGGATCCAGGGCCTCGACCCGCGGGAGGGCGTGGTGGTGTGCGAGGCCGGAACCGGTCTCGACCGGCTCGCCCGCGCCCTGCTGCCGCACGGCTGGCAGCCTCCGCTCGACCTCGTCGCCGGCCCCCGTCCGGCCCGCCGCCGCGCGGGCACCGTCGGCGGCGCGATCTCCCGGGGCGACCTCACCGGCGCGGTCCGCTCGCTCGAACTCCTCACCGCCGACGGGGCCGTGACCACGGTGCGGCCCGGCGATCCGCTGTGCGACGCGACCACCGGCGGGCTCGGCCTCACCGGCGTGATCCTCTCCGTCGCCCTCGCCCTGCGGCCCGTCGAGACCGCCTACGTACGGGAGCGGTCCCTCCGGTTCCGCGACGCCGACGCCTTGCTCGCCCACTGGACCGGCGCCGACCCGCCCCGGGGGCGGCACGCGCGCGCGTGGGTCGAGCTGTCCGGCCGGGGCCGCGCCGTCCTGACGACCGCCGAGCCCGTCCCGTACGCCGGACTCCCCCGGGGCCACCGGGCCCGCCGCGCCCCGCTCGGCCTCCCGTCCGGTCGCGGCCCGGCGGGCGGGCTGCGGCCGCTGCCGGGGCTCACCCGCACCCGTCCGCTCACGCCGTACGGCCCCGGCGCGTCCGGCGGTCTCCCCGCGGCCCCCGGCTCCGCCCTCCTCCCCCGCTTCCTCGCCTCCCTCGGCCGCTCCGGCGTCGTGCCCGTCCCCGGGCTCCCCGGCCCCTTCGTGCGGTACCGCTGCGCCGTGCCGGAAGGACGGGAGGAGGCGCTGCGCGGGATCCTCGGGCTGCTCGCCCACCGGCGCTCGCCCGCCCGGGGCGCCCGGCACGCGCGCGTGGAGCGGGTGGACGCGGACGGGACGGGGCCGCTGGCGTTCCCGCTGCGCGGCTGGTGCCTGGAGCTCGACGTGCCGGCCGGAGCGCCGGGGCTCGGGCGGTTCCTCGACGTCCTGGACGAGAGGGTCACGGCGGCCGGCGGGCGGGTCTGCCTCGCCGAGGACGCCCGGCTGCGGCCCGCGCTCCTCCCCGTGATGTATCCGCGGCTCGACGCCTTCCGCGAGCTGCGGGCCTCGGCCGATCCGCGGTCCGTCTTCCGCTCGGACCTCTCCCGCCGCCTCGGCCTCTGACACCGTTCCAACCGTTCAGGAGTGATCAGGAGTGATGTCGTGAAGGACGCCTTCGGTGCCCCTCAGTCCCTGCTGCTGCTCGGCGGCACGTCCGCCATCGGGCTCGCCACCGCGCGCCGGCTGATCGCCCGGCGCACCCGGACGGTCTGGCTGGCCGGCCGCCCCTCGCCCGAACTGGCCGCGGCGGCCGCATCGCTGCGGGCCCTGGGGGCGGAGGTGCGGGTGGTGCCGTTCGACGCGCTGGACACCGACGCGCACGCGGAACGGCTCGGGAAGGTCTTCGCCGAGGGCGACGTCGATCTGGTGCTGCTGGCCTTCGGGGTCCTCGGCGACCAGGCGCGCGACGAGTCGGACCCGGCGGCGGCGGTGCGGGTCGCGCAGACCAACTACACGGGCGCCGTCTCGGCGTCGCTGGTGTGCGCGGGCGCCCTCCAGGCGCAGGGGCACGGCTCGCTGGTGGTGCTGTCGTCGGTGGCGGGCGAGCGGGGCCGGCGGGCCGACTTCATCTACGGCTCGTCGAAGGCCGGGCTCGACGTCTTCGCGCAGGGGCTGGGGGACGCGCTGCACGGGACGGGGGTGCACGTGATGGTGGTGCGGCCCGGTTTCGTGCGCTCGGCGAGGACGGCGGGCCGGCCGGAGGCGCCGCTGGCGACGACGCCGGAGGCGGTGGCGGGCGCGATCGAACTGGGGCTGCGGCGCCGCTCGGAGACCGTGTGGGTACCGGGCCCGCTCCGCCTGGTGGCGTCGGCGCTCCGGCACGTACCGCGCCCGCTGCACCGGCGGCTCCCGGTGTGAGCCGCCGGCGGTCCCGGCGGTCCGGAGGCCGCCCTAGGACGTCGAGCGGACCGGCGTGCCGCCCTGGGCGGGGACGGCGGAGATGGGGCGCCCGCTGCCGAACTCGTAGTCGTACAGCTTGCGCCACACGCCGTCCGCGCCCTGTTCGTAGAGGGCGAAGGAGGAGCAGGTCCAGGCGGCCTCGTAGCCGGCGAGTTCCTCGTAGGCCCGGTCCATCGCCTCCTCGGCGATGCCGTGGGCGACGGTGACGTGCGGGTGGTACGGGAACTGGAGCTCGCGGACGAGCGGGCCGGCCTCCTCGCGGAGGCGGGCCTGGAGCCGGTCGCAGCCCGCGACGCCCTCGGCGAGGGTGACGAAGACCACCGGTGACAGCGGGCGGAAGGTGCCGGTGCCGCTCAGCCGGATCTCGAAGGGGAGCCAGTCGGCGGCGACGCCGGTGAGGTGCGCCTCGATCTCCGGCAGCCGGTCCTGGTCGACCTCGGTGGGCGGGACGAGGGTGACGTGGGTGGGGATGGCGTGCGCGGCGGGGTCGCCGAAGCCCGCGCGCCGCTCCTGGAGCAGGCTGCCGTGAGGCTCCGGGACCGCGATCGAAACGCCGAGCGTTACGGTCCCCACGTCGTTCTCCTCCGTCGTGTCGGTCGGGTCGGTGTACGGGTCCGGTGTACGGGTCGTGTACGGCCCGGTGTGCGGTGGTGCAGCGCCAGTGTGCGGCCTGCACCACCCTCATGGCCAGGGTCCTCGGACCCTGCGCCGCGTCCGTGCCGCGCCGGTGCTCGCGCGGTGCTTCCGGCGCTGCCGCCGGGAGTGCTCCGCGCGGCTTCCGTCAGTGCTTCGCGGGCAGGAAGCCGATCCGCTCGTACGTCGCGGCCAGCGTCTCGGCGGCGACCGCGCGGGCCTTCTCGGCGCCCGTCGCCAGGATCGAGTCCAGCGTCTCCGGGTCGTCCAGGTATTCCTGGACGCGGGTCCGGAAGGGCGTGACGAAGTCCACGACGACCTCGGCGAGGTCGGTCTTGAGGGCGCCGTACATCTTGCCCTCGTAGCTCTGCTCCAGCTCCGCCACGCCGGTCCCGGTGAGGGTGGCCATGATCGTGAGGAGGTTGGAGACGCCCGCCTTGTTCTCCGGGTCGAAGCGGATCACCGTGTCCGTGTCGGTGACGGCGCTCTTGACCTTCTTGGCGGTGACCTTGGGGTCGTCGAGGAGGTTGATGAGGCCCTTCGGCGTGGACGCCGACTTGCTCATCTTGATCGACGGGTCCTGGAGGTCGTAGATCTTCCCGGTCTCCTTGAGGATGTACGGCGCCGGGATGGTGAACGTCTCGCCGAAGCGGCCGTTGAAGCGCTCGGCGAGGTCGCGGGTCAGCTCGATGTGCTGGCGCTGGTCCTCGCCGACCGGGACCTGGTCGGCCTGGTAGAGCAGGATGTCGGCGACCTGGAGGATCGGGTAGGTGAAGAGGCCGACGGTGGCGCGGTCGGCGCCCTGCTTGGCGGACTTGTCCTTGAACTGGGTCATGCGGGACGCCTCGCCGAAGCCGGTGAGGCAGTTCATGACCCAGCCGAGCTGAGCGTGCTCGGGGACGTGGCTCTGGACGAAGAGGGTGCAGCGCTCCGGGTCGAGGCCGGCGGCGAGGAGCTGCGCGGCGGCGAGGCGGGTGTTGGCCCGCAGCTCGGCGGGGTCCTGCGGCACGGTGATCGCGTGCAGGTCGACGACCATGTAGAACGCGTCGTGCGACTCCTGGAGGGCGACCCACTGGCGGACGGCGCCGAGGTAGTTGCCGAGGTGGAACGAGCCCGAGGTGGGCTGGATCCCGGAGAGCACGCGGGGAGCATCAGAGGCCATGCACATCATTCTCTCAGGTGTGGGAACCGATCCCGGACTTCCGGTGTACCAAGAGTGTGAGGACACGGGAGGGGGGCTCGGCCGTCGTCGACGAGAGCGCCGTGATCGCCCGGGTGCGCGCCGGAGAGCCGGAGGCGTACGCGGAGCTGGTCCGCGCTCACACGGCGGTGGCGCTGCGGGCGGCGGTGGCGTGCGGGGCGGGTGCGGAGGCGGAGGACGTGGTGCAGGCGGCGTTCTTCAAGGCGTACCGCTCGCTGGGGAGTTTCCGTGAGGGGTCGTCCTTCCGACCGTGGCTGCTGAGCATCGTGGCCAATGAGACGAGGAACACACTGCGCTCGGCGGGCCGGCAGCGGGCCGTGGCCGGGCGGGAGGCGGAGCTGCTGGCGGGCGAGCCGCTGATACCGGAGTCGGCGGATCCGGCGGTGGCGGCGGTGGACGGCGAGCGGCGGCGCCGGCTGTGGGCCGCGCTGGACGGGCTGGCGGAGGAGCACCGGAGGGTGGTGGTGCACCGCTATCTGCTGGAGCTGGACGAGGCGGAGACGGCCGAGGCGCTGGGGTGGCCGCGGGGGACGGTGAAGTCGCGGCTGAGCCGGGCGCTGAAGAAGCTGGGGCTCGCGCTGGGGGCGCCGGCGGCGAGCGGGGCGGGAGGGCCCGGAAGGGCCGACGGGGCCGGAGAGGCGAAGGGAGGTGGGGAGCGTGCGTGAGGAGGAGCGGCCCGGGGGGCTGCCGGAGGAGCTGCGGGAGCTCGGGCGGTCGCTGCGGGTGCCGGACGTGGACGGCGAGTCGATGGCCGAGCGGGTGCTGGCCCGGCTCCTCGCCGAGCACGTGCCGGTGCCGGTGGTGGAGCCGGATCCCGGGCCGGTGGAGCCGGCCGGGCGGTGGGGGTGGCTGCGGCGGCGGTGGCGGGCGCTGCTCGCGGCGCTCTCCGGGGTGCTGGTGGTCGCGGTGCTGACGCCGCCGGTGCGGGCGGCCGTGGTGGAGTGGCTCGGGGTGGGCGGGGTCGCGGTGGAGTACGCGCCGGGGGCGCCGCCGGTGGAGGCGGCCGGGGTGCCGGGGTGCCCGGATCCGGTGTCGCCGGCGGAGGCGGCCCGGCGGGCGGGGTTCGCGCCGCTGCTGCCGGAGCCGGCGGGGGCCGCGCCGGTGGTGTCGGTGGCGGGGTCGGGGCCGCGGCTGGTGGTCGGCGTGTGCTGGCGGACGGCGGACGGGGTGGCGGTGCGGCTCGACCAGTTCCCGGCGCGGCTCGATCCGGCCTTCGAGAAGACGGTGCGGGAGGCGCCCGAGCCCGCGGTGCTGCCGGACGGGACGCGGGCGTACTGGTTCGCGGAGCCGCACCGGCTCGCGGTGCCGCTGGCGGCGGCGGACGGCGCGGTGTGGAGCCATGAGGTGCGGGCGGCGGGCCCGACGCTGCTGTGGGTCCGCCCGTCGGCGGGGCTGACGCTGCGCCTGGAGGGCATACCGGACCGGGCGGAGGCGCTGCGGGTCGCGGCCTCCGTCCGGTAGCGGCGGCCTCTGCGCCGGGGCGGGCGCGGCTCACCCGGGAGCCGGTTCCCGTACGCCGGGCCACGCGCGGCTCGCCCCTGCGCCGGCCCACGCGCGGCTCGCCCGGGGGGCCGGTTTCCCGTACGCCGGGCGCCGCGTGTGCGCGCGGATCGGCGGGCGCGCCGTCTCCCGAGGTTTCTTCGTCCGGGATGCGAGCGACGATAAGAAGGGGCCACCATCCACCCCGCCCGCAGGACGATCGGAGATCCCGTGTCGAGAACGCAAGACGAGATCGCTGCCTCGGACGCGCACAGCGCCCACAACTACCACCCCCTGCCCGTCGTCGTCGCCTCCGCGGAGGGGGCCTGGATGACGGACGTCGAGGGGCGCCGGTTCCTGGACATGCTCGCCGGCTACTCGGCGCTGAACTTCGGGCACGGCAACCGCCGGCTGATCGAGGCGGCGAAGGCCCAGCTGGAGCGGGTGACGCTGACCTCGCGGGCCTTCCACCACGACCGCTTCGCCGAGTTCTGCGCCCGCCTCGCGGAGCTGTGCGGCAAGGAGACCGTGCTGCCGATGAACACCGGGGCGGAGGCGGTCGAGACGGCCGTGAAGACGGCCCGGAAGTGGGGGTACGAGGTGAAGGGCGTGCCGGACGGGCACGCGAAGATCGTGGTCGCGGCGAACAACTTCCACGGGCGGACGACGACGATCGTGTCGTTCTCCACGGACCACGAGGCCCGCGACCACTTCGGTCCGTACACCCCCGGGTTCGAGATCGTGCCGTACGGCGACCTGACGGCGCTGGAGGCGGCGGTCACCGAGAACACGGTGGCGGTGCTGCTCGAACCGATCCAGGGCGAGGCGGGTGTCCTGGTCCCGCCGGACGGCTATCTGCGCGGGGTGCGGGAGCTGACGACCCGGCGGAACGTGCTGTTCATGGCGGACGAGATCCAGTCCGGTCTGGGCCGGACGGGCCGGACCTTCGCCTGCGAGCACGAGGGCGTGGTGCCGGACGTGTACCTCCTGGGCAAGGCGCTCGGCGGCGGTGTGGTCCCGGTGTCGGCGGTGGTCGCGGACGCCGACGTGCTGGGGGTGTTCCGGCCGGGCGAGCACGGTTCGACCTTCGGCGGGAACCCGCTGGCCTGCGCGGTGGCGCTGGAGGTGATCGCGATGCTGCGGACCGGCGAGTACCAGGAACGGGCCGCGGAGCTGGGCGAGCACCTGCACGCGGAGCTGGGGCTGCTGGTCGGCGGCGGCGCGGTGGAGGCGGTGCGGGGCCGCGGGCTGTGGGCCGGCGTGGACATCGCCCCGGCGCGCGGCACGGGCCGGGAGATCTCGGAGCGGCTGATGGAGCGGGGGGTGCTGGTGAAGGACACCCACGGGTCGACGATCCGCATCGCGCCGCCGCTGGTGATCTCGAAGGAGGATCTGGACTGGGGTCTGGAGCAGCTGCGGGCGGTGCTGTCGGACTGAGCGGGTCCGGTTCCGGGGCGGCGGGCGGGCCCGCCGCCCCGGCCAACGGGAAGCATTGACACCGGAGTTGGTCTAGGCCAATGATGCGGCCATGCCGAGACTCCGTCTGCGCCGCGCGCTGCGTGGCGCGCTCGCCGCCTTCGTCCCGCTCGCCCTGCTCGGGGCCGTCGGCGGCCCCGCGCACGCCGCTCCGCAGGCGGCCTGGCCCGAGCCCGCGCCCGTCGTCTCCCGGGTGGAGACCACGGACCCGGTCGTCTTCATCACCATCGACGACGGCTGGTTCCACGACCCCGCCGCCGCGCGGCTGCTGCTGGACCGCCGGGTGCCCGCCTCGCTCTTCCTGCTCCCGGGGGCGTACTCGTACGACTCCGAGTACTTCCACCGGCTGCTCGACCACGGGCGGGTGCGGGTCGAGAACCACACCGTCGGCCACCCGGACCTCACGACGCTCGACGCGGCCGGCCAGAAGGCCGAGGTCTGCGGCGCGCGGGACGCGCACCTCGCGGAGTTCGGCGACGGGCCGCGGCTGCTGCGCCCGCCGTACGGGGTGTTCGACGCCACCACCCGGAGCACCGCCCGCGCCTGCGGGGCGAAGGCCGTGGTGACGTGGACGTACGACCTGACGACCTGGGGCCAGTGGACCCCGCCGTCGCCGGACCTGAAGGCCGGCGACATCATCCTGCTGCACTTCAACGAGACGCTGGAGCAGGACCTGGAGCGGGCCCTCGCCCTCGCCGACGCGGCCGGCCTGAAGCCGGCCCCGCTGCGGGAGTACGTACCGGAGTAGCGGTCAGAGGATGACGTGCGGGAGGAAGCGGGCGTACTCGTCGGTGACGGGGCCCGCCGACTCCCGGATGCCGAGCCCCGCGGCCTCGTCCTCGACGACCCACGCGCCGAGCAGCGTGCGGTTGCCGTCGAAGTCGGGGAGCGGGGCGAGCCCCTGGTAGCAGCAGGGCTCGTCGCGGACGACGACCTCGCTGCCGGGCTCGTGCAGCGTGACGCCCGCGCCCTCCCTGCCGAGCAGCGGCTTGGCCGCCCAGCCGGTGGTGGAGGCCAGCTCGCGCGGCCCGTCGAGATAGGCGGGCAGCAGGTTGGGGTGGCCGGGGTAGAGCTCCCAGAGGATGGCGAGCAGCGCCTTGTTGGAGAGCAGCATCTTCCAGGCGGGCTCGATCCAGCAGGTGGTGCCGGAGCCGCCGCCGTTGTCCAGGGTGGACAGGACGTGCTTCCCGAAGCGGTCGGTGACCAGCCACTCCCACGGGTAGAGCTTGAAGCAGCTGCGGATGAACCGCAGCTTCTCGTCGACGAAGCGGCGGGAGAGCCGGTCCCAGCCGATGCGCTCCACGGACAGCGCCTCGGTGGCGAGGCCGGCCTGTTCGGCGGTCTCGCGCAGGTACGCGACCGTCATCAGGTCCTCGCCGAGCTCGTCGGTCTCGGAGTGGGCGAAGTGGACGGGTCCTGGCGGCAGCAGCGGCGCCTGCCGCTTCCAGGCGTCCACCAGGCGCTCGTGGAGCGAGTTCCACTGGTCCGCGCCGGGGAAGCGCTCCTCCATCCAGAACCACTGCGGGCTCGCCGCCTCCACCAGGGAGGTGGGGGTGTCCGCGTTGTACTCCAGCATCTTCGCCGGGCCGGTGCCGTCGTAGACGAGGTCGAAGCGGGCGTAGAGGGAGGGCAGTTCGGCACGGCGGCGCCAGGACTCGGCGACCCGTCCGGCGACCCTCGGATCGGTGATCCCGAGGTCGGCGAAACGATCCCGCTCGACGATGTGCGCGGCCGCCGCGAGGCACATGGCGTGCAGCTCCTCGACGACCTCCTCCAGCGCCTCGACCTCGGGCAGCGTGAAGGAGTAGTACGCGCTCTCGTCCCAGTACGGGCGCAGCGAACCGTCCGGGTAGCGGGTCAGCGGATAGACGAGCCCCTGCTCCTCGACCGTCTCCTGCCAGCCCGGACGGGGCTCGATGGTGTGCCGTTCCATGGTGCCGGTCCGCCCGTCTCAGCCGCCGCTCGACCCGGAGGACGAGCAGCCGAAGCCGCCGGTGTCGACGGCCTTCCGGTCGAAGCTGCCGCCGGACACGCGCGCGTTGCTGACCGAGCCGCCGTAGTAGTAGGCGCCGCGGACGGGCGTGCCGTCGTCATCGTCGTCGTCGGAGCCGCCGGTCTCGCACCGGTAGCCCGGCAGCTCCTCCAGCGTCACCGGGTCCGCGCACCGGCGGTCGGGTTCGGCGCCGCAGGCGGTGATCGTCGCCGCGAGCACGCCCATACCGCCGAGCACCACCGTGCTCGACCTGAGCCTCCGCATGTCCCTCGCCCTCCCCTTCGCGTGGCCGCGCACCGTCGTGTGCGCGTGGCACGTCCGCGCGGCCGTTCGTATGACCGCGAGCCTCGCGACCGCACAGTGTAGGCCGCCGCTTTCCGGCCTCGTCACCTAGAGTCACTTTGTGCTCTTCGGGATGGTTTGCGCTCTCGGTTCGGCGCTGTGCTTCGGCGCGGCCACCGTCTTCCAGGCCGCCGCGGCCCGCGCGGCCGCGCCGGGGACGGGCAGCGGCGTCGACGTCGGGCTGCTGTGGCGGGCGCTGCGGCAGTGGCGGTACGTGGTCGGCCTCGCCCTCGACGGGCTCGGCTTCCTCCTGGAGGTCGTGGCCCTGCGCACCCTCCCCCTGTACGCGGTCGGCGCGGCGCTCGCCGCGAGCCTCGCCGTCACGGCGGCGCTGGCCTCCCGGATGCTCGGGACGCGGCTCAGCCGGGTCGAGTGGGGCGCGGTGGCGGCGGTCTGCGCGGGCCTCGCCCTGCTGGCGCTCGCGGCGGGCCGGGAGGGCCACCGGCCCGGTCCTCCGTGGCTGCCCTGGGCGCTGCTGGGGATCGCGGCGGGGGTGCTGCTGCTCGGCGCGGCGGCCGGGCGGCTGCCGGACCGGCCCCGGGCGCTGGTCCTCGGCCTCGGCTCGGGGATCGGCTTCGGGGTGGTCGAGGTGGCGGTACGGCTCCTGGACGGCGTCGACCTCGGCGACCCGGCGCTGTGGGCGCTGCTGCTCGGCGGCGGGGCGGCGTTCCTGCTGCTGACCTCGGCGTTCCAGCGGGGCGCGGTGACGACGGCGACGGCGGGCATGGTCCTGGGCGAGACGCTGGGCCCCGCGGCGGCGGGGGTCGGCTGGCTCGGCGACCGCACCCGCGAGGGCCTCGGCGGCCTGGCCGCCACCGGCTTCGCCCTGGCCGTGGCGGCCTCCCTCACCCTGGCCCGCTTCGGCGAACCGCCCCCGCCCGCCCCGGAACAGGCCCCGCCGCCCGCGGGGCCCGGGGAGAAGCCCGCCGCCCCGGAGTGACCCCCGGGCCGGCGCGGAGCGGCCCCGCCCCTGAGCGCCCCTCAGGCCGGTGTGGAGCGAGCCTTCAGGTACTGCTCGAAGGTGACCCGGCCGGTGGCGTGGCCGGGTGCCAGATGGCCGCCGGCGCGGAAGGCGCGGTAGGTCCGGCCGGCCAGCGGGACGGGCAGCAGACGGCGGCGGCGGCCCGTGGCGGCGAGGTGGGCACGGGCCAGCTCGGCGAGCGTACGGACCTCGGGGCCGCCCATGTCGGGGACGCGGCCCGCGGGGTCTCCGGCCGCGAGCGCGGCCAGCCGCTCGGCGACCTCGGTCACCTCCACCGGCTGGTCCGAGACACCGGCGGGCAGCGGCAGCACCAGCGGGACCTTCCCGGCGGCCGCCAGGACCCGCTCCACCAGGTCGTGGAACTGGGTGGCCCGCAGCACGGTCCAGCCGATCCCGGACGCCTCGACCAGCCGCTCCACCGCGTACTTGGCGCGGTAGTAGCCGAGCGGCACCCGGTCGACGCCGACGATCGAGATGTAGACGAGGTGCCGGACCCCGGCGCGGCGGGCCGCCGCGATCAGCGTGCGGGCCGCCTCCTCGTCGCCGCCGCGCGGGGAGGAGGCGCAGTGGACGACGGTGTCGACGCCCGCCAGGGCCTCGTCGAGACCGGCGCCGCTCCGCAGGTCCACCGGGTACCGCGGCGAGCGGCGGCTCAGCTCGCGCACCTCGTGCCCGGCCGCCGCGAGCCGGGCGCACAGCGGCCGGCCGAGGGTGCCGGTGGCCCCCGTCACCAGGATCGTCCTCGTCTCCGTCGTCATCTCCGGGGTTCTCCTTCCCGACGCGGGCGCTCCCCGTGGAGCGCCGCTCACCCCCCTGTGACCGACGGGACCGCGCGGATGTGACAGCCTCAGCGAGCGGCTTCCGGGCGCGCGGCGAACTGCCGGGACACAAAGCCGAGCTTGTCCGGGTTCATCACCATCCGCACGTCGGTGACCCGGCCGTCCGCGCCGAGCTCCACCGCGGCGACGCCGATGACCCGCGCGCCCACGTGCAGGACGACACCGGGCGCGCCGTTGACCTCCGCGACGGTGAGCGCCGCGCCCGCCTCCTGGCGGCCCGCGACGCCCGCGAGGAAGCGCAGGACGTGGTCGCGGCCCCGGACGGGCCGGAGCGCCGACCTGACCTTGCCGCCGCCGTCGCCCCACCAGACGACGTCCCGCGCGAGGACCCTCTCCAGGCCCGCGAGGTCGCCGTCGCGGGCGGCGGAGACGAAGGACTCGACGAGTTCCCGCCGCCGCTCCGGCGCGGGCGGCTCGAAGCGGGCGGCGGCTCGGTCGTCGCCCGGTTCCGCGACGCGGCGGGCGGCCCGCCCGTACAGCTGGCGGCAGTTGGCCTCGCCGAGGTCGAGGACGCCGGCGAGCTCCCGGTAGGGGTAGCCGAACGCCTCGCGGAGCACGTACACCGCGCGTTCGGCGGGGGTGAGCCGTTCCAGGAGCAGGAGCATCGCCATGGAGACGTCGTCGTGCCGCTCGGCGGACTCCAGCGGTCCCGTGCCGGGCGGGCCGAGCGGGCCGCGCCCGTCCGTGAGCACCGGCTCCGGCAGCCAGGTCCCCGTGTACCGCTCGCGGGTGGCTCGGGCGGAGGTGAGCCGGTTGAGGCAGAGGTGGGTGACGACCCGGGTGAGCCAGGCGGCCGGACGGACGAGGGACGGCCGGTCGGCGCCGCTCCACCGCAGATAGGCGTCCTGGACGGTGTCCTCGGCCTCCTCGGCGGACCCGAGCATGCGGTAGGCGAGCCCGAAGAGCCGCGGCCGGTACGCGGTGAACTCCCGCGCCGCGGCCTCCGCGGCGGCCTTCGCGTCGGGCTCCGCGTCGGGGTCGGGGCGGTCGTCCGGGGTGGGGTGGTCGTCCGGGGTAGGGCGGTCGTCCGGGGTGGGGTGCGACGTCACGTCCCCACCCTCTCAGAGGCTCCGCCGTCCTCCCCGAGGCCCTCCAGGACCCGGCAGAGGGCCTGGAGGGCGCCCTGCCAGCCGCTGTCCGGCGGGGTGCCGTAGCCGACGACGAGGCCCTCAAGGCGGCCGGAGGCGTCCGGCTGGCGGAACTGGCCCAGGCCCTGCACGGCGAGGCCGTGCCACGCGGCGGAGCGGAGCGCCGCCCGCTCGGTGCCGGGCGGCAGCGCCAGCACCGCGTGCAGGCCGGCCGCGATCCCGCCGACCCGGATGCCGGGCGCGTGCGCGGCGAGCGCGGCGACGAGCTGGTCGCGGCGGTGCCGGTAGCGCAGCCGCATGCCCCGTACGTGCCGGTCGTGCGCCCCCGAGGCGAGGAACTCCGCGAAGGCGAGCTGGTCGGGGGTGCCGCACATCCAGTCCACGACCTCCCCCTTCGCGGCGGCCACCTCGTCCACCAGACCCTCCGGCAGCACCATCCAGGCGAGCCGCAGCCCCGGGGCGAGGGACTTGCTGGCGGTGCCGAGGTAGACGACCCGCTCGGGGTCGAGGCCCTGGAGGGCGCCGACCGGCTGCCGGTCGTAGCGGAACTCGCCGTCGTAGTCGTCCTCCAGGACGAACCCGCCGGTCGCCCGCGCCCAGTCGACGACCGCCGCCCGCCGGTCGGGCGGCAGCGCCCCGCCGAGCGGGAACTGGTGGGCGGCGGTCAGGAGCACCGCGCCGGGCTCCCGCCCGCCCGTCCCCGTCAGCGTGTCGACGCGGGTGCCGCGTGCGTCGAAGGGCAGCGCGGGCGTGTCGAGACCGGCGTTGCGCAGCAGCTTCGCGTACAGGCCGAGCCCGTACGACTCCACCGCCACGGCCCGCGTGCCGCGCGCCCGCAGGACCTGGCCGAGGAGCATCAGGCCGTGCGCGAACCCCGCGCAGATCACGATCCGTTCGGGCCGGGCGTGCACCCCGCGGGCGCGCGCCAGGTACTCGGCGAGGACGGTGCGCAGTTCGGCGCGGCCGCGCGGATCGCCGTACCCGAACGCCTCGTTGGGGGCGGC
This sequence comes from Streptomyces sp. NPDC085460, assembly GCF_044541975.1. NCBI lineage: Bacteria > Bacillati > Actinomycetota > Actinomycetes > Kitasatosporales > Streptomycetaceae > Streptomyces > Streptomyces sp. NPDC085460. Next base: position 389,815 of record NZ_JBITTO010000002.1, on the reverse strand, counting down.
GGTCAGGGCCTTCCGGTACGCCCTGAGCCATTCGGCGCGCGGGAAGGAGGCGAGGTCCGGGGTGCCGCTGCGGAGGTCGTACGCGGGGGTGGGCGCCGCCCGCCGGGAGGTGCGCACGACCGGTCCCGCGGACGGCTGCCACGGGGTACCGCCGGGCGCGGGGCCCGCCGGGGCCGCGCGGGGGGCCGCGGGCTCCGGGGCCGGCCGGGGCTCGGCGCGGCGGGCGACCCGGGTACCGGAGCCCTGGCGGGCCGTGAGCCAGCCCTCGGCGACCAGCTCGGCGTACGCGTCGGCGACGGTGTTCCGGGCGACGCCGAGGTCCGCCGCGAGCTGGCGCGAGGACGGCAGCCGGCTCCCCGGCGCCAGGCGCCCGCCGCGCACCGCCTCGCGCAGGGCGTCCATGAGGCCGGCCCGCAGCCGGGTGCCCCGCAGGTCGAGATGGAGGTCGGCGCCAAAAGTGGCCCAGTCGTTCCGCATGGGAATGGACCATAGCGGCATGCCATCCGCTCCGTACGGTGGCTCCATGACGACCACCACGGAGCACTCCCCCGCCCAGCCCCTCGCCCACCAGCACACCCCGCGCATGCCGTTCTTCGAGCTGGCGCCCGACTTCTACAAGGCGATGAGCCGCCTGGAGAAGGAGGCCGCCGCGGGCGTGGACCCGGTCCTCTACCACCTGATCAAGATCCGCGCGTCGCAGATCAACCACTGCGCCTTCTGCCTCGACATGCACGCCAAGGACGCGCTCGCCGAGGGCGAGACCGTGGAGCGGATCGTCCAGCTCGCCGCCTGGCAGGAGTCCCGGCACTTCTACACGGAGCGGGAGCTGGCCGCGATCGCGCTCACCGAGGCGGTCACCGTGCTGACCGACGGCTTCGTCCCCGACGAGGTGTACGCGGCGGCGGCCGAGCACTTCGACGAGGCGGAGCTGGCCCGGGTGATCGGCGCGATCGTCGTCATCAACTCCTGGAACCGCATCGCCGTCACCACCCGCATGGTCCCGGGCAGCTACACGCCGGCGCGCTGACCGCGCCCGGAAACGGGTGGAGCCCCCGGTCCGAGGACCAGGGGCTCCGTCACGCGTTCAGCCGCGAGGGCTCAGATCAGGCCGAGCTCGCGCACCGCGTCGCGCTCCTCCGACAGCTCCTGGACGGAGGCGTCGATGCGGGCGCGGGAGAAGTCGTTGATCTCCAGGCCCTGGACGATCTCGTACGTGCCGTCCTTGCAGGTGACGGGGAAGGAGGAGATCAGGCCCTCCGGGACGCCGTAGGAGCCGTCCGACGGGACGCCCATGGAGGTCCAGTCGCCCTCGGCGGTGCCGTTGACCCACGTGTACACGTGGTCGATGGCGGCGTTCGCGGCCGAGGCGGCGGAGGAGGCGCCACGGGCGTCGATGATCGCGGCGCCGCGCTTGGCGACGGTCGGGATGAAGGTGTCGGCCAGCCACGCCTCGTCGTTCACGACGTCGGCGGCGTTCTTGCCGGCGATCTCCGCGTGGAAGATGTCCGGGTACTGGGTCGCGGAGTGGTTGCCCCAGATGGTGAGGCGCTTGATGTCCGTGACCGAGGAGCCGGTCTTCTGGGCCAGCTGCGTCAGCGCGCGGTTGTGGTCCAGGCGGGTCATCGCGGTGAAGCGCTCGGCCGGGACGCCCTTGGCGGCGGACTGGGCGATGAGGGCGTTGGTGTTGGCCGGGTTGCCGACGACGAGGACCTTGATGTCGTCCGCGGCGTGCGCGGCGATGGCCTCGCCCTGCGGCTTGAAGATGCCGCCGTTGGCGGCGAGCAGGTCGCCGCGCTCCATGCCCGGACCGCGCGGGCGGGCGCCGACGAGCAGGCCGATGTTCGCGCCCTCGAAGCCCTTGTTCGGGTCGTCGAAGATGTCGATGCCCTTGAGCAGCGGGAACGCGCAGTCGTCGAGCTCCATGGCGGTGCCCTCGGCGGCCTTGACGCCCTGCGGGATCTCGAGGAGGCGCAGCTTGACCGGCACGTCCGCGCCGAGCAGGTGGCCGGAGGCGATGCGGAAGAGCAGCGCGTAGCCGATCTGGCCGGCCGCGCCGGTCACGGTGACATTCACGGGAGTGCGGGTCATGGCGATCTCCGTAAGACAGCTGGCGGTGGGGTTCCCTTGCCCCTGAGGCTGGATATCGCTCCCTGATCGATCGATGTCTCGATGTGAAGAGATATCCGGCGGTCAGGCTATCGGACGACGGCCCCTGTGCACCCCCACCCCCTTGTGGTGCGGCTCACCTCGTGGCTCGTTTCACTCTCCGGTGCAGCCGTCGCCGGTGCCGTCCCCGACTCGGGCGCAGGCGCGCGCGGCGGTCGGCGAGCCGACCGGGATCATCGCGGTGTAGGCGTCGGTGTCGCCGCCGGCGGGGACGTTGGCGACCTGGATGGCGGTGCCGGCCTGGACGCTGACCTCGTCCCCCGCGGCGGCCTCGCTGATCCGGGCCCAGGCGGCGGCGCAGACGGCGCTGTGCCGGACCTCGACGAGGGCGCCGCCGACGCGGGTGCGGGCGACGGTGGTGGCGAGCGGGCCGCCGCATCCCATGGTCTCGGGGTCCTCGCCGCCGCAGTCGGCGCCCGTGCACCGGACGCCGTCGGGGAGGCTGGGGGTGGGCGTCGGGGTGGTGGTGGCGGAGGGGGCCGGGGCGGCGGCGGGCGGCGCGTCGGAGCCGCCGAGGTCGACGAGGAGGACGGCGGCGGTGACGACAAGCGCCGCGCCGACGATGCCGGCGACGTAGAGCAGCGGCGAGGCCCGCCGGGCCTTGCGCGGGGCGACGGGTTCGGGCGCGGGGGCGGGGGCGGCGGCCGGGGCGGGCGCGGGGATCGGCGGCACGGGCCGGATGCGCATGGTGCCGTCGGCACGCGCGTCCTGCGGCACGGCCACGACCGGCCACCCGCCCCGCGCGCCCTCCGGGGCGCCGGCCCCCTCACGTACGGCACCGGGAAGGACGGGAGCGACCGGCCACCCGCCGCGTGCGTCCTCCGGGGCGTCCGCCCCGCCCCGTACGCCCTCCGGGGCGCCGGTCGCGTCCCGTACGCCCTCCGGGGCGCGAGCCCCGTCGCGTACGCCACCGGGGGCGTCCGTCGCGTCCGGTGCGTCCTGGGGTGACGGCTGCTCCGGTACGGCGCGGGCGCGGAGGGCGCGCTTCCAGGCGCGGTCCGCGTGCTCCCACTGGGCGGTGAGGGGGCCGAGGTCGGCGCCGGTGATGTCGGAGAGCGCGACGACGGCGCTCCTCGGCACGGGCCGGCGGGCGTGGAGGTAGGCGTCCCAGTCGGCCCGGTCGTGCCCGGTGCGCTCGGCGACGGCGACGACGCCGAGGCCGCTGCGGTCGATGACCAGCCGCAGCCGGTCGGTGAACGTCCGCACGTCCGGATCGACTTCGTCGGACAGCGACTTCCACGCCGACATGTGCGCCCCCTTGTCCCCTGCCGTCTCCGGCCGTCCCCGGCCGTCGGCCGTCCCTGTTCCCCCGAAGGATGGCAGCTCCGGCGGGAGAGCGGGACCCCGGCCCCGGGCGGCGGATGTACCGGAATGGTCACCTCCGTGCCACAGCGGGCGGCGCGAACTTGCCCTTCGTTGGCGCGTACATGACCCTTGATCACGGACGGCGCCCGCCCTCCCACGGGGGAGAGGGCGGGCGCCGTCGCACACACGACCGGGCGCGCGTCAGGTCACCGTCAGGTGGAGGATGTCCTCCAGGAACGGGATCTTCAGCCAGGGCTTCGGCTGCACCATGAGCGCGAGCAGCACGATCAGCGAGCCCATCACGCCGTACGTGATCATGTCGGTGAACCGCGAGCGGACCGCGAGCATGCCCACCGAGGGCAGCACCCGGCGCAGCACCATGCCCATCAGCAGCGCGGCGCCGACCATCATCGTCCCGATCCGGAAGGACTGGAAGAAGGGGTCCGTCCCCACCACGAGCAGTCCCAGCGCCGCCGTGCCGAGCACGAGGAGCAGCGGCCACTGGCGGGCGGGCGCGGGGGCGGCGCCGCCCGCCGCCCGGCCGCCGCCCTCGGGCCGCGCGGTGTCGGTGGTGACGGTCGGCGGCCGACGTGAACCCCGTACCCGGCGGATCTTCGACACCCGGCCGCGCGGCAGCTCCCGCGGGCCGTCCGGGCCCGCGGGGGAAACCGGGCTCCCCGGGGTCATCTCAGAGCGCCGCGGCCGCGCGCTCCGCGGCCTCGACGACGTTCACGAGCAGCTGCGCGCGGGTCATCGGGCCCACGCCGCCGGGGTTCGGGGAGATCCAGCCGGCCACCTCTGCGACGTCCGGGTGCACGTCGCCGAGGATCTTGCCCTCGGCGTTGCGCGAGACGCCGACGTCGAGGACGGCCGCGCCCGGCTTCACGTCCTCCGGCTTGATCAGGTGCGGCACACCGGCGGCGGCCACGATGATGTCGGCGTTCCGCAGGTGCGACGAGAGGTCGCGGGTGCCGGTGTGGCACTGCGTCACGGTGGCGTTCTCGGAGCGGCGGGTCAGGATGAGCGGCATCGGGCGCCCGATGGTGACACCGCGGCCGACGACCACGACCTCGGCGCCGTTGATCTCCACGCCGTGGGCGCGGAGCAGCGTGATGACGCCGTTCGGCGTGCAGGGCAGCGGGGCGGGCTCGTTGAGGACGAGCCGGCCGAGGTTGGTCGGGTGGAGGCCGTCGGCGTCCTTCGCCGGGTCCATCAGCTCCAGGATGCGGTTCTCGTCGATGCCCTTCGGCAGCGGCAGCTGGACGATGTAACCGGTGCACTCCGGGTCCTCGTTGAGCTCCCGGACGACCGCCTCGATCTCCTCCTGCGTGGCGGTCGCGGGGAGGTGGCGCTGGATGGAGGCGATGCCGACCTGCGCGCAGTCGCGGTGCTTGCCCGCGACGTACTTCTGGCTGGCCGGGTCGTCGCCGACCAGGACGGTGCCGAGACCGGGCGTGACGCCCTGCTCCTTGAGGGCCGCCACACGGACGGTCAGGTCGGACTTGATCGCGGCCGCGGTGGCCTTGCCATCGAGAATCTGGGCGCTCATGGGGACATCCTCGCGGATGACCCCCGCCTTCTCCCAATTCGGTCCGCCCCGGCCGCCGGCGGCGCTCGGCGGAGGGTCGCAACCCGCCGTCGGCGGCGCTCGGCGGAGGGTTGCAACCGCACAACTCCGGTGCGTACCGACTGGACAACACCTCGGAGCTCCGACGACGATGACCAGCGCAGTGCCGCGGAAAGTGCCGGGGGGAATCCGCTCACACGCCGTGAAACTTCCTCCTCGCGGGCCGCGTCCGTCCCCGCACGAGAACGTCACGGAGGAAAACCCCGATGAGCTTCGGCGAACCGAACAACCCCTACGGCCAGCAGCCGCAGGGTCAGCCGGGCTACGGCTACCCGCAGGCCCCGCAGGGCGTCCCGCAGCAGGGCGCCTACGGCTACCCGGCCGCCCCGCCCGCCTCGCCGTACGGCGCGTACCCGGCCGGCGCCCCGTACGGCATGCCGATGGCCATGCCGGGCAGCGTCAAGACGGCCCGCGTGCTGCTCTGGATCATGAGCATCCTCCAGATCATCGTGGGCGTTCTCGTCGCGGTCGGGGGCAGCGTCCTGGTGAACGAGGTGGACGGCGGCGCCAACTCCTCCGCCGCCGACGCGGTGACCGGCCTGTTCATCGCGCTGGGCGCGCTGATCGTCGCCTTCGGCGTCTGGGGTGTCGTCATAGCCGCCCGGTGCGGCAAGGGCGGCAACGGCATCCGGATCTCCGGCATCGTCTACGGCGCGCTGCTCACCGCGGGCTGCCTGACGAACCTGGGCTCGGCCGAGGGTTCGGGCCGGAGCGGCGCCATCGTCGGCATCGCCCTGAGCGTCCTGATCATCGTCTTCCTCTCGAAGGCGGACGCCGGCGCCTGGTTCAAGCGCCCCCGCTACTGATCCCCGCGCGCACGCCGAAGGGGCCCGGTTCTCCCTGGAACCGGGCCCCTTCGGCGTACCCCTGCCTACTTCTTCCGCAGCACCGCGAAGCCGTCCGAGCGGTGCACGATCTCGTACGCCGCCTCCGGGTGCAGCTGCGCGGCCGTCGCCGCCGGGTCCGAGGTCTGGCCGGACCAGCCGCGCAGGTCGAGCGCGAGGTAGTCGGGGGTCGCGCCCTTCGAGGTGCCGACCCAGTAGACCGTGTGGTCCGCGGTGAGGTGGGCGAGGAGCGGTACGTCGGCCTCCACGCTGGCGCCCGCCGGGACCGCCGCGACGGCCGCGCGGGCCTGCTCGGCGCGGGCGTCGGCGGCGTAGGTCTCGGACTTCAGCAGGTCCCGCAGCGGGAGGTTGGCGGCGAGGACGAGCGCGACGGCCGTGGCGGCGGCGACGGCGACCTTCCCGTACGCGGCGAGCCAGGGCCGCGGCGAGGTGCGGACCGCGCGGACGCCGTCGACCAGGGCCAGGAAGACGACCGGCATCAGGACGGCGCTGTAGTGCCAGTGCATGCCCCAGTGGTTGGCGTCCTGGGAGACGAAGCGCCAGCCGAGCGTGGGCAGGACGAGCAGCACCAGCGGGGAGCGCAGCGCGAGGAAGCCGGTGATCGCGAGGAGGTAGAGGACCATCTCCCAGCGCTCGCCGGAGGTGAGGGCGGAGCTGATGACCTGGCCGAGGGAGGTGTCGGCGCCCGCGCCGGTCTTCTCGATCTTCGCCCAGTAGTCGTACTGGCCGAGCTTGCTGGCGGCCGGGATGAGGACGAGGACGGTCAGCGCGAAGAAGGCGGCGCCGAAGGCGGCGAGGGCGGCGCCGAGCTTCCTCTGGCCCTTGAGGGCGAGGACGACGCCGACCATGGCGACGGTGAGCCCCATGTCCTCCTTGACCAGGACCAGCGGCGCGGCCCAGGCCGCCGCCGCGGTCCAGCGGCCGAGGAGCAGGGCGCGGCAGACCAGGGCGAGCAGCGGGACGGCGAAGGCGATCTCGTGGAAGTCGGACTTCACCGCCTCCTGGAGGCCCCAGGAGAGGCCGTACGCGACGGTGAGCGCGATGCCGGCGGCCCGGCTGCCGAGGATCTGCTGGGTGGTGCGGCCGACGATCACGGCCGAGCCCGCGAAGAGCGCGGCCTGCGCGAAGAGCAGCGAGACCGGTGAGGGCCAGAGCCAGTAGAGCGGGGCGAGGAGCGCCGTCACCGGGCTGAAGTGGTCGCCGAGTATCGGGAAGCCGGGGCCCTTGATGTCGGCGACGGGGACCCTGAGCTCGGCGTAGGAGCGGACGGACTGCCCGAAGATGCCGAGGTCCCAGGACGGGGTGCGGAAGTGGTCGTACTGCACCCAGGAGTAGAGGAAGTACAGGCCGGTGAGGACGACCGCGATCAGTACGTAGGGGAGGTACGGGACGGGCGCGGCGGCGGTGTCCCCGACGGGCCGCTCGTCGGCGGGGTCCGCCGGCGGTCTGTTCAGTACGTCCAACACCACGTCTCCACTACTGCCGGCCGGGCCAGGGCCCGTCCATTAGACCAGAGACGCCCCGCGGGGCCCTCCCTCGCCGGGAAGGCCCCGCGGGGGCGGGTCTCAGTGGAAGAAGTGGCGGGTGCCGGTGAGGTACATCGTCACGCCGGCCTTCTTCGCGGCCTCGACGACGAGCTCGTCGCGCATCGAGCCGCCGGGCTGGACGACCGCCTTCACGCCGGCCGCGGTGAGGATCTCCAGGCCGTCGGGGAAGGGGAAGAAGGCGTCGGAGGCGGCGTACGAGCCGCGCGCCCGCTCCTCGCCGGCGCGCTCGACGGCGAGCTTGGCGGAGTCGACGCGGTTGACCTGGCCCATGCCGACGCCGACGGAGGCGCCGTCCTTGGCGAGCAGGATGGCGTTGGACTTGACCGCGCGGCAGGCCTTCCAGGCGAAGGCGAGCTCGGCCAGCTCCTCGGCGCTCAGGGCCTCGCCGGTGGCGAGGGTCCAGTGGGCCGGGTCGTCGCCCTCGGCCTGGAGGCGGTCGGTGACCTGGAGGAGGGCGCCGCCGTCGACGGGCTTGACCTCGACCGGGTTGCTGGGGGCGCCCTCGGCGCGCAGCACGCGGATGTTCTTCTTCTTGGCGAGGACCTCGACGGCGCCGTCCTCGTACGCCGGGGCGACGATGACCTCGGTGAAGATCTCGGCGACCTGCTCGGCCAGCTCGACCGTCACCGGGCGGTTGACGGCGATGACGCCGCCGAAGGCGGAGAGCGGGTCGCAGGCGTGGGCCTTGCGGTGGGCCTCGGCGACGTCGGCGCCGATCGCGATGCCGCACGGGTTGGCGTGCTTGATGATCGCGACGCAGGGCTCGGTGTGGTCGTACGCGGCCCGGCGCGCGGCGTCGGTGTCCGTGTAGTTGTTGTACGACATCTCCTTGCCGTGCAGCTGCTCGGCCTCCGCGAGGCCGCCGGTGCCGTCGACGTAGAGCGCGGCGCCCTGGTGCGGGTTCTCGCCGTAGCGCAGGACGTTCTTGCGCGCGTAGGTGGCGCCCAGGAAGTCGGGGAAGCCGCTGTCGTCGGCGGCCGCATAGTCGTCGGCGAACCAGGAGGCGACGGCCACGTCGTACGCGGCGGTGTGCTGGAACGCCTCGCCGGCGAGGCGCTTGCGGGTGGCGAGGTCGAAGCCGCCGGCCTTGACGGCGGCGAGGACGTCGTCGTACCGCTCGGGGCTGGTGACGATGGCGACCGACGGGTGGTTCTTGGCGGCGGCGCGGACCATCGACGGGCCGCCGATGTCGATCTGCTCGACGCACTCGTCGGGGGTGGCGCCGGAGGCGACGGTCTCGCGGAACGGGTAGAGGTTCACGACGACCAGGTCGAAGGGCTCCACGCCGAGCTCGGCGAGCTGCTCGCGGTGCGACTCCAGGCGCAGGTCGGCGAGGATGCCGGCGTGCACGCGCGGGTGCAGGGTCTTGACGCGGCCGTCCAGGCACTCGGGGAAGCCGGTGAGCTCCTCGACCTTGGTGACCGGGACGCCGGCGGCGGCGATCTTCCCGGCGGTGGAGCCGGTGGAGACGAGCTCGACACCGGCCTCGTGCAGACCGCGGGCCAGCTCCTCCAGGCCGGTCTTGTCGTAGACGCTGACCAGCGCGCGGCGGATGGGCTTAACGGTGTCCGTGTTCACCGATCTGAACCTTTCGTCCCTCAATGCGGTAGCCGTGCCGGGCGAGACGCCCCACGACGTCGACGAGCAGCGAGCGCTCGACTTCCTTGATGCGCTCGTGCAGAGCGGCTTCATCGTCCGACTCCCGCACCTCGACCGCGCCCTGGGCGATGATCGGGCCGGTGTCGACGCCGTCGTCGACGAAGTGGACGGTGCACCCGGTCACCTTCACGCCGTGGGCGAGCGCGTCACGCACCCCGTGGGCGCCGGGAAAACTGGGGAGGAGCGCCGGGTGGGTGTTGACGATCCGGCCGCCGAAGCGGGCGAGGAACTCCTTGCCGAGGATCTTCATGAACCCGGCCGAGACGACGAGGTCCGGCTCGTACGCGGCGGTCGCGTCGGCCAGCGCGCGGTCCCACTCCTCGCGGCTCGCGTGGTCCTTCACCCGGCAGACGAAGGTGGGCAGCCCCGCGCGCTCGGCCCGCTCCAGGCCGGCGATGGCGTCGCGGTCGGCGCCGACGGCGACGATCTCCGCGCCGTACCCGTCGGGGTCGGCGGCGATGCCGTCGAGGAGGGCCTGCAGGTTGGTACCGGACCCGGAGACCAGGACGACAAGGCGGGCGGCAGCCACTGGGTCACTCTTTCCGTGGGTACTTGTGCGGTCCTACGAACGAATCGTGCCCGTCGATACGGGGAACCCTACGAATGGCTCGACCGTCAGCAACGATACCGGCACACCGGACGGCCCCCACGGGACGGGGGCGGAGCAGGGGGGTAGCGTCAGGGTCCGACGCGGTGCGCCACCCGGGTGCCACGAGGGTCACGACGGTCACGACGACGGTCGAGAAGACGGTCACGACGACAGTCACGAAGACGGTCACGACGACAGAGGGAAGACGTCCAGCAGATGCCGGATCGCCAGTCCACGAACGACAACAACCCGTTCGCCCCGCCGCCCGAGGGCAAGCCCGACGAGCCGTGGCAGCCGCGCCGCCCCGAGGGCCGGGACGGCCGGGAGGGCCCGGACGCCGAGGACGACGCGTCCTCGTCGCCCGTGACGGGCTCGTCCGACGGGCGCTGGAGCCCGCGCCAGCCGGGCCGTTCGTCGGACGGCTTCGGGCGCGGTCCGGAACGCCAGGGCGGCCAGGGCGGCTCCGGCAAGCAGGGCCCGGAGCGGCCCGGTCTTCGCTGGGACCCCACGGACCCGGCCCAGCGGCGGGCGCGGTACGCGGTCCTCGGCGGCATGTGGGCCTTCTTCTTCGCGATCTTCGACATCCCGGAGCTGGCCCTGCTGCTCGGCGCCCTCTCGCTGTACTGGGCGATCAGCTCGCTGCGCGCGAAGCCGAAGACGGCCGCCGCCGAGGTGTCGCCGGAATCACAGTCCGCGTCCCAGCCCTCGGGACGGCCGTCCACGGCGCCGGGCACCCCGAACCCGGCCCGCTCGATGCGGACGGCGGCGATCAGCGGCCTGGTGGCCGCGGCCGTGGCCCTGGCGATCGTGGCCGTCGGCTTCACGATGCAGCTGGTCTACAAGGACTTCTACGATTGCCGGGACGACGCCCTCACGCACGCGGGCGCGGTGGCCTGCAACGACCTGCTGCCCAAGCCGCTCCGGGACGGCTTCGGGGTCCGCGACTAGCCCTCACGTCCCGCACGGGCCTCGCGTCCCTCACGTTCCTTCCGCCCCGGTCGTCCCCGACGGCCGGGGCGGTTCCGTGTGCGGGGCCGGGGTCGCGCTCCGGCCCTCCGGGGTCTCCCAGGAGGCGGGGAGATAGTCGTACGGCTCGTAGCCCTCGTCGTCGAGGGAGTCGAGCGGGTCGAGCGCGTCGAGTGGGGCGAGCGGGTCGAGCGGGTCGAGGGAGAAGCCGTATCCGAGGCGGAGGGGGTCCGCCGGCTCGGGGGCGGCCACGACCGCGGCCAGGGCCGCTTCCGGCTGCTTGGGCTTCCTCCGCCACCTGGATCCCTTGGGGGGCTTGGGGGGCTTGGGGGGCTTCGCGGCCTGGGAGGGCTTGGAGAGCTTGGGGGGCTTGGGCTCCTTCGCCTGCTTCGGCGGCTTGGGCTGCTTCCGCTCCTTCGGCTCCTTCGGCTCCTGCACCCGCTTCTGCGCCTCCGGGACGCTCGCCGCCTCGGGCGCCTTCCGCGCCTCGGGGGGCTTCGGCGCCCCGGACCGCTTCACGCGGGGCACCCGGCGGCCCCAGGCCCGTACCGCGAGCGCCGTCGGCAGGCCGACGGCCACCCCCCACAGCACCGCCGCCGCGCCCGCCTGCCACCACACCGGCCCGAAGGCGAGCAGCCGGCCCGAGCCCAGCGGCCCGCCCGCCGCGCCCGCGAGGACGGCGACCGCCGCTCCGGAGGCCCAGGCCGCGCCCAGCGCCGCGAGCGCCGTCTCCCGCGCCTCGCCGGTACCGGTCGAGCGGCCCACCGAACGGCCCAGCGCGACCGCCGCGAGCAGCGGCACGGCCGCCGCGGCCCACTGCGGCCAGGCACCGGGCCCGGCCGGCGGCAGCGCCGCGAGCAGCGGGAAGGGCGGCACCGCCGGGTCGCCGGCGAGGCCCAGCGGGGTCGCGAGCGCGCCCGTGCCCAGGGCGAAGCCGGGACCGAGGCCGTACGCCGCCGCCCAGACGGCCGCGTTGGGCAGCAGGGCGAGGACGAGCAGCGCCAGCGTCACCCGTCCGGACCACTCCCCCGCGAGTCCCTCGTACGAGGCCCGCGCAGCGCCCGCGTGCCAGACCAGCGCCGTTCCGGCCAGCACCGCCCCGCCCGCGAGCAACGTCACCAGGCCGGTCCCCGCCCCGCGCAGCGCGGCGGCGGTCTCCTCCCGGCCCGGCAGCGGACGGCCGAGCGCGGTCCAGACGCCCGCCCCGGCCGCGCCGACCGCCACGGCCGGCAGCCACAGCCCGGCGGTGACGAGGTCGGCGGGGAGCGGGCCGCTCTCGCTGTAGACCACGATCACGGCCGCGACCAGCAGATATCCCCCCGATACCGCGCCGAGCGCGCCCGCGGGCGAGGGCCGGGAACGGGCGGTGTCGGCCGGGTCGAGGGTGGAGCGGGCGGTCCGGAAGACCAGCCAGACCGGCAGCACGGCCGTCAGCAGCGGTACGACCCCGAGGGGCGCGGGCAGCCCGCTGAGCGTGTCCGTGCGGACGAGGTCCACGCCGTGGGCGAGCAGCCACAGCCCGGCGGCGACGTGGAGGGCGCCGCCGGCGCCGCTGTCGGGGAACGGCGAGCTGATCCACACCGCGATCACCAGGACCGCGAGCGCGCCGACGCCGAGTCCGGCGGCGACGCCGCCACGGACGCAGGCGGTGGCGAACGCGGTGGAACGCCCGCCCTGGACCAGGGAGTGCTCGGTCAGGTGGGTCACGGGGCCATGCTGCCAACGACACGCGCTTTCGCGGCGTAACAGGCAAACATCCGTTGTGTCGCTCAAGATACGTTTATGTACTTTTCCGCCCAGAGGTGCGCTGCGGGAGGTCGACGCCGATGAGCCAGACGAGCCGGGGCAGCGAGACCGCGCCCCCCTCCACCGCCCCATCGCTGCCGACGCCGAAGGAGCGGCGCCGGCTGCGCGAGGCACTCTCCCTGAGCGAGGAGCAGGTCGCCGAGGCCATGGGCGTCACGAAGGCCACGGTCAAGGCGTGGGAGACCGGCCGTTCGTCCCCGCGCGGCCGCAAGCGCGAGGCGTACGCGAAGCTGCTCGCCGGCACGGAGACGGCCACAGGACCCGAGCCGGCGGAGCGGGAGCGGGCCCCGGAGCCGCGGCCACAGGAGCGGCCCGCCGCTCCGAGCCCCGCCCCGGGGGCCCCCGTGCGGCCCAAGGCGGCCGCCAAGCGGGCCGCGAAGCCGCCCAGGGGCCCCTCCCCCGCGCCCTCGATCGGCGCCTCCGGCCGGCGCTCGAAACCGGAGCCCAGGCCGGAACGGCGACAGGCCCAGGATCCGGTGCCGGTACGGGTCCCGGCGGAGGCGGCGGGCCCGGCACGCGACCGGGAGCACGAGCCGGAGGGGCCGGAGGCCACCGCGCCGGAGTCGTCCGGGCTCACCCCCGAGCAGGCGTTCGACGCGCTGTACGGGTACGCGGCCCCCGGACTCGTCCACCAGACGTATCTGCTGACCGGGCGCCGGCGGCTCTCCCGGGAGTCCGTCGAGCACGCCTTCCACCACGCGTGGGAGCACTGGCCCGAGGTGGCCGTGGACCCCGACCCGGTCGGCTGGGTGCGGGCGGCGGCGTACGAGTACGCCCTCTCGCCCTGGCACCGGCTGCGCCGCGCCCACAAGCACCCCGACTCCCCGCCGACCGAGCCGGGGCGGCGGGCGCTGCTCGGCGCGCTGCTCGACCTGCCGGCGCCGTACCGGCGGACCCTGCTGCTCTACGACGGGCTCGGGCTCGACCTGCCCGAGACGGCCGCCGAGACGGAGGCCAGCACCCCGGCCGCCGCCAACCGGCTGCTGTACGCGCGCGAGGAGGTCGGCAGGGCCGTGCCGGAGCTCGCGGAACCCGAGGCGCTCCAGCGCCGGCTCGCCGCGCTGGTCACGGAGGCGCCGTCGGCGACGCTCCCCGGGCCGCACACGATCCGCGGCGGCAGCGAGCGGCGGATCCGGCTGATGACCCGGACGGTGGCCGGGGTGACGGCCGTCCTCATCGGCGTCACGGCCCTCTCGGCGTGGACGGCGCCGACCCGCTACATCCCGGAGCTCGCGCCCGGGCAGGTCGTGAACGGCGTCCCGGTGCGCGGCGGGCCGCAGAAGCTCGGCGAGGAGGACGTCGAGCTCCGCGACAAGCTGCGGTCCGAGCCGAACCCGGGCCCGGAGCGGCTGATCCCGGCCGCCGAGTAGTCGTCCGGCCGGCCGTCCCGCGTGAGCGAGTGGGCCGCGCCCCCGCCGTGCACGCGAGTGGGCCCCGCCCCCGCCCGGTTTCCCGGGAGGGGCGGGGCCCACTCGCTTACGGTCTCGCCGTGGGGTGTCAGCCCGCGAGGATGGCGCGCGCCAGCTTGGCGGTCTCGGTGGGGGTCTTGCCGACCTTCACACCGGCGGCCTCCAGGGCCTCCTTCTTCGCCTGGGCGGTGCCGGAGGAGCCGGAGACGATGGCGCCGGCGTGGCCCATGGTCTTGCCCTCGGGCGCGGTGAAGCCCGCGACGTAGCCGACGACCGGCTTGGTGACGTTGGCCTTGATGAAGTCGGCCGCACGCTCCTCGGCGTCGCCGCCGATCTCGCCGATCATGACGATGAGGTCGGTCTCCGGGTCGGCCTCGAAGGCCGCCAGGGCGTCGATGTGCGTGGTGCCGATGACCGGGTCGCCACCGATGCCGACGGCGGACGAGAAGCCGATGTCACGGAGCTCGTACATCATCTGGTACGTCAGCGTGCCGGACTTCGAGACCAGGCCGATGCGGCCCGGCTTGGTGATGTCGCCCGGGATGATGCCGGCGTTCGACTGGCCCGGGGTGATGAGGCCGGGGCAGTTCGGGCCGATGAGGCGGGTCTTGTTGCCCTTCTCCACGGCGTACGCGTAGAACGCGGCGGAGTCGTGGACGGCGATGCCCTCGGTGATGACGACGGCGAGGGGGATCTCGGCGTCGATCGCCTCGACGACGGCGGCCTTGGCGAAGGCCGGCGGCACGAAGAGGACCGAGACGTTGGCGCCGGTCTCCTTCATGGCCTCGGCGACGGTCCCGAAGACCGGGACCTCGGTGCCGTCGAAGTCGACCTTCTGGCCGGCCTTGCGCGGGTTCACGCCACCGACGATGTTGGTGCCGTCACCCAGCATGAGCTTGGTGTGCTTCATGCCCGTGGCACCGGTCATGCCCTGGACGATGACCTTGCTGTCCTTGTTGAGGAAGATAGCCATGGCTGTTCTGTCCCTCTTCCCTTACTTCGCGGCCGCGAGCTCGGCGGCCTTGTCGGCCGCGCCGTCCATGGTGTCCACGCGCTGCACGAGCGGGTGGTTGGCGTCCGACAGGATCTTGCGACCCAGCTCCGCGTTGTTGCCGTCGAGACGGACGACGAGCGGCTTGGTGACCTCTTCGCCCTTCGAGGCGAGGAGCTCCAGGGCCTGCACGATGCCGTTGGCGACCTCGTCACAGGCGGTGATGCCGCCGAAGACGTTGACGAACACGGACTTGACGTCCGCGTCGCCGAGGATGATCTCCAGGCCGTTCGCCATGACCTCGGCGGAGGCGCCGCCGCCGATGTCGAGGAAGTTGGCCGGCTTCACGCCGCCGTGGTTCTCACCGGCGTACGCGACGACGTCCAGGGTCGACATGACCAGGCCGGCGCCGTTGCCGATGATGCCGACCTCGCCGTCCAGCTTGACGTAGTTGAGGCCCTTGGCCTTGGCGGCGGCCTCCAGCGGGTTGGCCGCGGCCTTGTCCTCCAGGGCCTCGTGCTCCGGCTGGCGGAAGTCGGCGTTCTCGTCGAGCGAGACCTTGCCGTCGAGGGCCAGGATGCGGCCGTCCTTGGTCTTCACCAGCGGGTTGACCTCGACGAGGAGGGCGTCCTCGGCGACGAAGGTGTCCCACAGGGTGACCAGGACCTCGGCGACGCCCTCGGCGACCTCGGCCGGGAACTTCGCCTGCGCGACGATCTCGCGGGCCTTCTCCAGGGTGACGCCGTCGTTGGCGTTGACCGGGACCTTCGCGAGGGCCTCGGGGGTCTTCTCCGCGACCTCCTCGATGTCCATGCCGCCCTGCACCGAGGCCATGGCCAGGAAGGTGCGGTTGGTGCGGTCGAGGAGGTACGAGACGTAGTACTCCGCCTCGATCTCCGGGGACAGCTCGGCGATCATCACCTTGTGGACCGTGTGGCCCTTGATGTCCATGCCCAGGATGTCCGTCGCGCGGGCGACGGCCTCGTCCGGGGTGGCGGCGAGCTTGACGCCGCCGGCCTTGCCGCGGCCGCCGACCTTCACCTGGGCCTTGACGACCGACTTGCCGCCAAGACGCTCGGTGGCCTCGCGCGCCGCCTCAGGCGTGTCGATGACTTCACCGGCCAGCACCGGTACACCGTGCTTGGCGAAGAGGTCCCTCGCCTGGTACTCGAACAGGTCCACGCGCGTCCCTTTTCTAGATGATCGCGGTTCGTTGTCTGCGTGGGCGTGCCGCGGAGGGCAACGTGACTGCGCTGTCACTAGGGAGGCGTACACGGTGTCCGTGGACGCGGCATGTCCGTCTCGCAGGTTATCCCCGTGGGACGTGGGTCCCTAAATCGCAGATCACAACCGAGCGGTGATACGGGTCACAGAACGTAGGGGCGGCAGGGCTGTCCGTGGGCATCGGCCCGCCCCTCTCCGGCCTCCACGGGGCAGGCGGGAGGCGGGGGTTGCGCCCCTCACGCCACGCCGGTGCGGCGGGTGAGGGGCGCCCCGCCCCGAGTGTGATATGGGCCTCAGTGGGGCCGCGGGCGCCCGTCCGGGTGGCCGGGCGACGACGGATTCCGCACGGCCGGGCGTCCGGTCCGCCGGGTCCCGTTCAGACGGTGTCGGGTATCGGCAGCGGCCGCTTCTCCAGGGCGGCGGCCATCACCTCGGGAAAGAGGTCGGGGGTGCAGGCGAAGGCGGGGGCGCCGAGCGCGGCGAGCGCGGCGGCGTTCTCGCGGTCGTAGGCGGGGGCGCCCTCGTCGGAGAGGGCGAGCAGGGCGACGAACCGCACCCCGGACGCCTGCATCGCGGCGACCCGCTTCAGCATCTCGTCGCGGATCCCGCCCTCGTACAGGTCGCTGACGAGGACGACGACGGTGTCGGCGGGGCGGGTGATCCGTGTCTGGCAGTAGGCGAGGGCGCGGTTGATGTCGGTGCCGCCGCCGAGCCGGGTGCCGAAGAGGACGTCGACGGGGTCGTCGAGCGCGTCGGTGAGGTCCACGACGGAGGTGTCGAAGACGACGAGCCGGGTGGCGACGGAGGGCAGGGAGGCGAGGACGGCGCCGAAGACGGCGGCGTACACGACGGAGGCGGCCATCGAGCCGGACTGGTCGACGCAGAGCACCACCTCCTTGCGGACCGCCCGGGAGGCGCGGCCGTGGCCGATCAGCCGCTCGGGGACGACCGTGCGGTGATCAGGAAGGTAGTTCCCGAGGTTGGCCCGCAGGGTGCGGTCCCAGTCGATGTCCCGGTGGCGGGGGCGGCTGATCCGCGCGGAGCGGTCGAGGGCTCCGGTGAGGGTCGCCCTGGCACGGGTCGCGAGCCGGGCCTGAAGGTCGGCGACGACCTTGCGGACGACGGCCCTGGCCGTGGTCCGGGTGGTCTCCGGCAGCGCCTGGTGCAGCGACAGCAGGGTGCCGACGAGATGGACGTCGGGCTCGACGGCCTCCAGCATCTCCGGTTCCAGGAGGAGCGCGGCGAGACCGAGCCGGTCGATGGCATCGCGCTGCATGACCCGCACGACTGAGGTGGGGAAGTAGGTGCGGATGTCACCGAGCCAGCGGGCGACGGAGGGCGCGGAGCCGCCGAGCCCGCCCCTGCGCTCGCCTCCGTCCCGTCCGTCCCCGCCGTCCCCGCCGCCCCGGCTGTCGTAGAGGGCGGCGAGGGCGGAGTCCAAGGCGGCGTCGGTGCCGGACAGGGCGCGTCCGGTGCCCTCGGCCGCGCCGCCGCCGAGAACGAGCCGCCAGCGACGGAGCCGCTCGTCGGCGGAGGCGGTGGGGGTGGGGGTGGGGTTGGCGCTGGTGGGGGCATGGGTCTGGGTGGCGCTGGTGGGGCTGCTGGTGCTCATGCGGGTGCCTCCGTGCCGAGGACGAGGGCGAGGAGGGGGAGGACCGCGTCCGCCCGCTCCCCGTCGAGGGCGGCGGCGAAGCCGGGGACGAGGTCGGCCGAGCCGGGGGCGGCGGCCTCGGGCCCCCGGGCGACGAGCTCGCCGAGCGTACGCCGCACCCCCGGCTCGTAGGCCCCGAAGGTGCGCCGCAGCAGCGGCAGGACGTCGGGGAACGCCTCGGTGGGTACGCCGGTGAGCCAGCCGTCGACGAGCGCGAGGAGCCGCTCGTCGTGGACGAGGAGCAGCCCGCCGCCGGCCCCGCCGACGAACCCGTCGATCCAGCCGGCGGCGTCGGCGGGCGGGGCCCCGGCCGAGAGCGCGAGCCCCATGAGCAGGGCGGTCTCGTCGTCGCCGAGCCGCCCTTCGTCCCGCAGGATCCGCACGGCCCGCCCCCGTACGACACCGGGCACCCGCTCCGCCCCGGCGAGCCGCCGCAGGGCGCCGGCCCAGCGGGAGGCGAGTGCGGCGGAGGCGGCCGGAGCGGTCCCAGCCCCCGTCTCCGGTTCCGGTTCTGGTTCCGGTTCCGGGAGGAGGGCGATCGCGGTGTGGACGGCGTCGACGCGGTCGCGCATCCGGGCGGCGGCGTCGGGGGCGAGGTGGGCGCAGGCGGGCGGGAGGCCGACGCAGATCCGCTCGGCGAGTCCGGCGGCGACGCCGGCGAGGGCGGCGGTGTCGGTGCCGCGCACGTCCCCGTAGCGCAGGGCGCGGGCGAGGGCGGGGAGCGCGTCGGCGAGGTGGGCCACGTCGGTGTCGAGCGCGGCCCGGTCGGCGAGGGCGCCCAGGACGGCGGGGAGCGCGTCGCCGAGGCCGGCGAGCAGGCACCGCTCGGCGAGGGCGGTGAGGTCGCCGAGCGAGTCCGCGGCGAGGGCGCGGGCGGCGGCCCGGGCGGTGGCGGCGGAGGCGACGGTGGTGCCCCAGACGCCGGCCTCGGCGACCCGGACGTGCAGCTCGGGCTGCCAGCGCAGCCGCCAGGACTCCCGGAAGGTACCGGTGCCGGAGCGGCCCGCGGCGGGTTCGCCCCAGTCGACGCCGAGGAGCCGGAGCCGGTGCAGGAGGCGGCTGCGGGCGGCGTCGGTGTCGCCGCGCAGGTCGAGGTCGAGCTCGCGCTCCGCGGCCTCGGGCTTGAGGCGGAGGGAGCGCTGGAGGCGGTTCAGGTCGCGCTGGAGCGGGACGGCGGGCGCGGCGGCCGGGACCTCGCCGAGGACGTCGCCGACGACGAGCCGGTCCCGCACGAGGGCGAGCGGCAGGTCGGAGCCCTCGCAGAGGACGGCCCGGACGGCGTCGGTGGTCTCGGTGAGGCCGGGGCGGGGCCGGCCGCGCAGGGCGGCGAGGGTCTCCGCGAGGCGGACGGCCTCGATGACGTGGGCGGAGGAGACGGGCCGGTCGGCCTCGCGGAGCAGAGCGGCCGCACGGATCATCCAGCGCTCGACGGGCCGATCGGGGGCGGCGTACAGGTGGCCGTACCAGCCGGGGGACTCGATCCCGGCGCCGTATCCGGAGCGGCGGGCGAGCCGGCGGTGGGTCCAGGGGACCCAGGTCAGCTCGGCCTTGACCTTGGGCAGGCCCTTGAGGAGGGCGCGGTCGGCGGTGACGGTGGTCCGCCGGGCGAGGGCGGGGACGTGCCAGGCCCCGCAGACGACGGCGACGGCGTCGCCGAACTCCTTGCGGGCGGCGCGCAGTCGCAGCCGCATGTGGGCCTCGCGGACGAGGTCGCGCGGGTGGCCGCCGTGTCCGTACCGCTCGCGGAGGGCGGTCATGGCCTCGGCGAGGGCGGCGAAGGGGGCGAGGGGGTCGGTGTCGCCGCGGAGTTCGACGACGTCCTCCCACCACTGCTCGGGGTCCTCGTGCCCGGCGGCACGGGCGAGTTCGGCGAGCGGGTCGATCCGGGCGGAGCCGTCGGCCTCCTCGCTGTCGTCCCAGGTGGGGTCGGCCGCGGCGAGGGTGTGGGCGGCGGGCAGGTCGACGAAGCGGACCGGGACGCCCCGGTCGACGGCCCAGCGGAGCGCGGCCCACTCGGGCGAGAAGGCGGCGAAGGGCCAGAAGGCGGCCCGGCCGGGGTCGTCGGCGGCGTGGGCGAGGAGGGCGACGGGCGGCCGCAGCCCGGGGTCGGCGGCGAGGGCGGCGAGCGCGTCGGCCTCGGCGGGCCCTTCGATCAGCACGGCGTCGGGCCGCGCCGCGTCCAGTGCGGCCAGCACCCCACGCGCGGAACCAGGCCCGTGATGCCGCACCCCGAGCAACAACGGCCAGGCCGACCGCTCCGGCGTCTCCGCCGGAGCGGACGCCGGAGAGGGGGACCCGGCGTGTGCCGGGGCCGCGCCCGCGGCGGAGGCCGGCGAGAGGTCATCGGCGAATGCCGGGGCGGCGCCCCCCGGGGAAGCCGAGGAGACGGCGGCGGCGGAAGCGGAGCCCGTGGCGAGGATCGGCGCGGGGCCCGTGGCGAGGTCCGTCGCGGGGCCCGTGGCGAGGGTCGTCATGCGCTCACCTCGCGGCAGGCGCGGTAGAAGTCCTTCCAGCCGTCCCGTTCCCTGACCACGGTCTCCAGGTACTCCTGCCAGACGACCCGGTCGGCGGCCGGGTCGCGGACGACGGCGCCGAGGAGTCCGGCGGCGACGTCGGAGGGGCGCAGCACCCCGTCCCCGAAGTGGGCGGCGAGGGCGAGGCCGCCGGTGAGGACGGAGATGGCCTCGGCGGTGGAGAGCGTCCCGGAGGGCGACTTGAGCTTGGTGCGGCCGTCGGCGGTGACGCCGTCGCGCAGTTCGCGGAAGACGGTGACGACCCGCCGGATCTCCTCGACGCCCTCGGGCAGGGCGGGCAGTTCGAGGGAGCGGCCGAGCTGCTCGACCCGGCGGGCGACGATGTCGACCTCGTCCTCGGCGGTGGCGGGCAGCGGCAGCACCACGGTGTTGAAGCGGCGGCGGAGCGCGCTGGAGAGCTCGTTGACCCCCCGGTCGCGGTCGTTGGCGGTGGCGATGAGGTTGAAGCCGGGGACGGCCTGGACCTCCTCGCCGAGCTCGGGGACGGGCAGGGTCTTCTCGGACAGGATCGTGATGAGCGTGTCCTGCACGTCGGCGGGGATGCGGGTGAGCTCCTCGACGCGGGCGGTCATGCCCTGGTCCATGGCCCGCATGACGGGGCTGGGGACGAGGGCGGCGCGGCTGGGGCCCTCGGCGAGCAGCCGGGCGTAGTTCCACCCGTACCGGATGGCCTCCTCGGGGGTGCCGGCGGTGCCCTGGACGAGGAGGGTGGAGTCGCCGCTGACGGCGGCCGCCAGGTGCTCGGAGACCCAGGTCTTGGCGGTGCCGGGGACGCCGAGGAGCAGCAGGGCCCGGTCGGTGGCGAGCGTGGCGACGGCGACCTCGACGATGCGGCGGGGGCCGACGTACTTGGGTGTGATCACGGTGCCGTCGGGGAGCGTGCCGCCGAGCAGGTAGGTGGCGACGGCCCAGGGCGAGAGGCGCCAGCGGGCGGGGCGGGGCCGGTCGTCGGCGGCGGCGAGCGCGGCGAGTTCGTGGGCGAAGGCGTCCTCGGCGTGGGGCCGGAGAGCATCGGCGTGGGGCCGGAGGATGTCGGCGTGGGGCCGGAGGGCCTCCGCGGCGGGCCGGAGGGCCTCTTCGCCGGGCCGGAGGGCCTCGTCGGCGGGCCCCGGCCGGCCCGGGCCGGTGTCCGTCACGGCACCGGCGCCGGGCTGCGGGGTGGTTGCGGGCACGGTCATGGATCCCCCTCCAGATCGTTCGACCTGTTGTGCGATCCACCGTGCACCACGCCACTGACAATCGACTGTCGCCGCAGGTCAGGACGGGCCCGAGGGGCCCGAAGAGCAGGGCGCGGACGGTCAGTTGAAGACCGGCGAGACGGCGACGCAGCCGCCCGCCATGGCCTGCTCGCCCTTGGCCTCCTTGATGACCTTGCCCTGGTAGACGACCTTGCAGACGAGGTCGGCGGGCTTGGTGGAGACCGGCATGACGGCGGGCGGCATGATGCCGTGCAGCTTCACGGTCTTGCTCCACGGCGCGGTGGGCTTCTTCTCGCTCTCGACCTTCGGCTGCATCGCGGTGCCGTCGCCGGCGTGGTAGTCGATGGACAGCAGGTCGGAGCCGGTGACCTCGTAGGTCACCTCGTAGTTCTCGACGACGGCCTTGTCGACCTGGTCGGCGGCCTTGTCGGCCACCTCGGAACAGGCTCCGAGCCCGAGCGCGAGGCCGGTGACGGCGAGTGCCGAGACGGCGGCGCGGACGGTTCGGACGGTGCGGCTCATGGTGGTACTCCCCCTGCACGGTGGTGCGGTCGCGGCAAGCTCGCGCGCTGGTTCGCGCGAGCTCGCGCACAGCACGGTAAATGACCGGTAAAGCGGCGTGGTCGCCGGGGTCGCCCACCTGGGGTGAATCCGCAGGTCAACTCCATTGTCAGTGGCGGAGAATACCGTCAGGTACATGAATGCCATGGGGGTGCGCAGGACGGTCGAGCAGGTGCTGGCACTGGCTCCTGACGAGGTCTCGCGCAGAGCGGCGAGCAGGCTCGGCGCGGCCGGGCCGTGGAGTGGTACGGGCAGCGGCGAGGGGATCGTCTGGGGGCAGTGCGAGGGCGGTGGCAGCGCGCCGTACCAGACGGTCGTGGACC
This sequence comes from Streptomyces sp. NPDC085460, assembly GCF_044541975.1. NCBI lineage: Bacteria > Bacillati > Actinomycetota > Actinomycetes > Kitasatosporales > Streptomycetaceae > Streptomyces > Streptomyces sp. NPDC085460. Next base: position 367,413 of record NZ_JBITTO010000002.1, on the reverse strand, counting down.
CGGCCGGCCCGGCGTACTCGTGCGGCTGCCCGAGCCGGAAGTCCCCCTGCAAGCACGCGCTGGGGCTGCTGCTGCTGTGGACGGCGGAGGGCTCCGCCGTCCCGGACGGCGCCGAGCCGCCCGACTGGGCGGCCCGCTGGCTGGCCGCCCGGCGGACCCGGGCGACCGGGGCCGCGCGGAGGCCGGAGGACGCCGCGCCGGCCGACCCGGAGGCCGCCCGCCGGCGGGCGGAGCGGCGGGCGGCCCGCGTGACGGCGGGCGCGGAGGAGCTGGAGCGGCGGCTCGCGGACCTGGTGCGCGGCGGGCTCGCCAAGGCCGGGCAGCGGGGGTACGGCCTCTGGGAGGAGACGGCGGCCCGCATGGTGGACGCGCAGGCGCCGGGGCTCGCGGGCCGGGTCCGTGAGCTCGGCGCGATACCGGGCTCGGGCCCGGGGTGGCCGGTGCGGCTCCTGGAGGAGTGCGCGCTCACCCATCTCCTGGACCGCGCGTGGCTGGCCGCCGAGCGGCTGCCCGCCCCGCTTGCGGCGACGGTACGGACGCGGGTCGGGCTGCCCTCGGTGCCGGGCGGCACGGCGGTGCGGGACCGGTGGCTCGTCCTCGCCCAGTACGACACCGGGGACGGCCGGCTGACGACCCGCCGGATCTGGCTGTACGGCGCGGAGAGCGGCCGTACGGCGCTGCTGCTCTCCTTCGGCGCCGCCGGCCGCGCGCCCGCCCTGGCGCTGCCGGTCGGGGCGGTGGTGGACGGCGAGCTGACCCCGCACGCGGGTTCCGGGCAGCTCCGCGCGGAGCCCGGCGAGCCGCTGCTCCCGGTCGCCGTCCCCGCCGCGCCGCCGCCGGGCGGCCCGGTGGGGGCGGCCCTCGACGCGTACGGGCGTGCCCTGCGGGAGGACCCGTGGCTGGACTCCTGGCCGGTGACGCTCGCCGGGGTGGTGCCCGCGCGGGCGGAGTACGGCTGGCAGCTCGCCGACGGCGACGGCGGGGAGGCGCTGCCGCTGACCGGCGGCGACCGCTCCCGCCCCGGCCTGTGGCGGCTCCTCGCCCTCTCGGGCGGCGCCCCCGTGACGGTCTTCGGCGAATGCGGCCACCGCGGCTTCACCCCGCTGGCCGCCTGGTCACCCGACACCCCTTCGGAAACGGTCCCCCTCCTGTGAACGCCCCCCACCCCACCACCGAGAGGACCCCGGCCCCCGCACCCCGCCCCACCACCGAGAGGACCCCGGCTCCCGCACCCCGCCCCACCACCAGGAGAACCCAGGCCCCGGCCCCAGAACCCCGGAGAACCCAGGCTCCGGCCCCCGCACCCCGCTCCACCCCCGGAAGCGACCCCGCTCCCCCGACGCCCCGCCGTCCTTCCCCGTCCGATGCCCGCGCGAGCGGGCGAGATCGCGCCCGAGGAGTGCCCGTGCCGACGACCGAACCGCAGTCCGCGTTCCCTCCGCCCGCCACGACCCCCACCCCGCCGGCCGCCCCCGTGCCGGGGGATCCGGGGTGGGAGGAGCTGGTGTCGGCGGCGCTGCTCGGGACGGACCGGCGGCCGTCGGCGGGGAGGCGGGGGGACGAGGCCGCCGGGGCGCTGCTGGACGCCGCCGCGCGGCGCACCCTGCGGCGGCGGGCGGGGCTGCGGCCCGGCCCGGCCGCCGTACCGCCCGCGCCCGCGCCGGAGGACCCGCGGCCGGCCCTGCCCGAGGCGGCCCGGCGCCGCCTCGAAGGGCTCCTCGCCGGGCGGGCCGCGCCCGCCCCGGCGGGCGGTCGCCGGGGCACCGCGCCGGACCTCGCCGAGCTGCTGCCGCAGTGGCTGGCCCTGGCCGGCGAGCGGGGCTTCAAGGCGCCGCCCGCCGCGCTGCCGGCGCTGCTCGACGCGGCCAGGGCCCGGACCGACCTGCGGCCCCAGGCGCTGGCGTTCGCCGGGCCGCGCGGGCTGTGGCTGGCCGGGCTCAATCCGGAGTGGCGGTTCGCGCTGCGGGGCGGCGGGACACGCGGCCCGCTGCCGGACCCGGAGGACGCGGCGGAGGTGCGGGAGCTGTGGGAGGAGGGGCTGTTCGCCGAGCGGGTCGCGCTGCTCGGAGCCGTACGGGAGCGGGATCCGGCGGCGGCGCGGGCGCTGCTCGCGGGGAGCTGGGCCGGGGAGCGGGCCGAGGACCGGCTGATGTTCCTGGACTCGTTGCGCGCGGGCCTCTCGGCGGCGGACGAGGAGTTCCTGGAGGCGGCGCTCGGCGACCGCAGCCGCAACGTACGGGCGACCGCCGCCGAGCTGCTGTCCGCGCTGCCCGGATCGGCGCTCGCGGGCCGCATGGCGGACCGGGCGGTCACCTGCGTGGGCCTGGACCGGACGGCGGCCGTGCCGACGGTCGTCGTGGAGGCCCCGCACGAATGCGACGACGACATGCGGCGGGACGGCGTGAGCGCGGTGCCCCCTTCGGGACGGGGGGAGCGGTCCTGGTGGCTGGGGCAACTGGTCGAGGCGGCGCCGCTGTCCTGCTGGCCGGCCCGGTTCGGGGGGCGCGCGCCGGAGGAGATCGTGGCACTGCCGGTCGCTGACGACTGGCAGGCGGAGCTGCACGCGGCCTGGTGCCGGGCGGCCGTACGGCAGCGGGACGCGCTCTGGTCACGGGCCCTGCTCGGCAGACCGTCGACACCGCCGGCGACGGGTCCCGGCACGTCCTCGCTGGGCGAGCGGGCCCAGCTGCTCGCGACGCTCGACCCGGCGGAGCGGGCCGGCTGGGTGGCGGCGTTCGTCGCCGCGCACGGTCTGTCGGAGGCGTTCCAGCTGCTCGGCGTCTGCGCGGTGCCGTGGGCGGAGCCGCTGGGCGAGGCGGTGATCGACGCGCTGGACATCGCGCGGGACGCGGGCAGCTACCCGTGGAGCTTCAGCGGCGTGATGGGCCTCGCGGAGCGCTGCCTCTCCCCCTCGGCCGCCCGCCATCTGGAGTCGCTGGCCGCCCTGACCCCGGAGGCGGAGGACGCCTCGCCGGGCGCGGGCACGTACTGGGCGGAGGCATTCCAGCGCCTGGTGGCCACGCTGGACCTCCGCGCCCGGATGCGCGCGGAACTGGACAGCGCCCCGGCGCAGGCCGCCTGAGCGCCGGAGGCCGTACGGGAACGGCCGGGAGCCCGTCGGAGGGGGCTCCCGGCCGTTCCGGCAAACGGGAGGTCAGAGCGGTCAGACGCCTCGGGCGGCTCGGGCGGCACAGGCAGCTCAGGCGGCACAGGCAGCTCAGCCGGATCAGGCAGCCGTCGCGCGCACGTTCGCGTTCACCCAGTCGACGATGGACGCGGTCGTGGCGCCCGGTGTGAAGATCTCCGCGACGCCCTTCTCCTTCAGCGGCGGGATGTCCGCGTCGGGGATGATGCCGCCGCCGAAGACCTTGATGTCCTCCGCGTCGCGCTCCTTGAGGAGTTCGATGACCTTGGCGAAGAGCGTGTTGTGCGCGCCCGAGAGGATCGACAGGCCGATCGCGTCGGCGTCCTCCTGGATCGCGGTGTCGACGATCTGCTCGGGCGTCTGGTGCAGCCCGGTGTAGATCACCTCCATGCCGGCGTCGCGCAGGGCCCGGGCGATGACCTTGGCCCCGCGATCGTGGCCGTCGAGACCGGGCTTGGCGACAACCACGCGGATCGGACCGGTCACACCCATCACTGCCTCCACATGCGACCCCCGCGCGTCTGTGCCGGGGAGGTGAACGAACGTTATCTACAGCATCCCGCAATGGGCCGTTTCGCGAAGCCCGTGGAGGGGGAAATCACACGTGGGACACGTTCGTTCCGTTGTCTGCCCCGCTCCGGGCCCTCCTCCTGGGCCCTCCAGCCGCCCGCGGGGCAGGTCGCGAAAGGAGCCGCGACGCCGGTCGCCGGGGCTCCGTGCCGACGTCCGTACGGCACGGAGCCCCGGCGCTTCCGGCGTACCGCCCGGCCCCATGTGCCGCACGGGAGGTCGGCGATGGAGCTCGCCAAGGTCACCGCCCTGATGAAGGCCACCACCCTTGAGGTCGCGATCCTCACCGGCCGCATCGTCCTCTATCCGTCGGGTCTCTACCCCTCGGGTCTCTACCCGTCGGGCCTCTACCGGTCGGGGCTCTACCGGTCGGTCCTCGGCTCCGAGCGCGGCGACCCGGAGACGCGGGCCGACGCGTCCGAGGACCCGCCCGCGACCCTCCCGGACGGGGGCGGCGGACGTCCGGTCGTGCTGCTGCACGGCTTCGTCGACAACCGCTCCGTCTTCCTGCTGCTGCGCCGGGCGCTGGCCCGGCACGGCCGCGCCCGCGTCGAGTCCTTCGACTACTCACCGTTCACCTGTGACCTGCGGACCGCGGCCGAGGCCCTGGGACGGCGGATCGACGCGGTCCGGGAGCGCACCGGCCGGGCCGAGGTGGACCTGGTCGGCCACAGTCTGGGCGGGCTGATCGCCCGCTACTACGTACAGCGGCTGGGCGGTGACACGCGGGTGCCGACCCTGGTCATGCTCGGTACCCCGCACGAGGGCACCACGGTCGCGCGGCTCGCCGACGCGCACCCGCTGGTGCGGCAGATGCGGCCGGGATCGGAGGTGCTGCGGGAGCTGGCCGCCCCGGCGCCGGGCTGCCGGACCCGGTTCGTGAGCTTCTGGAGCGACCTGGACCAGATCATGGTGCCGGTCGAGACGGCCCGTCTCGCCCACCCCGACCTCCTCGTGCACAACGTGCGGGTGAGCGGGATCGGCCACCTCGCGCTGCCGGTCCACCCGACGGTGGCGACCGGAATCCTGGAGGCCCTCGACGCGGGCGAGGCCGGGGCGGGCGAGGGCCCCGCCGGCGAGGGAACGGCCTCCGTGGCCTGAACCCGCCCTCGGCCACCTCACCGTCACCACCGCCGCCTCACCGTCGTGACCGTCGACGTCGCCGCCTCACCGTCGCCTCACGTGGCCCGGCAGTCACCCTGGGTCACCCCGCCCGACGGCGCCCCGGCGACACCCCCGACACCGTTCTTCGAACGTCCATCGAACACAAGGCCAAAGCTCTGTGCATGAGCTGGCGAAACACGGCCGATTGCCCGTTTCCTGCGTCCGTCGGCGCTTCCGAAGATTGTCGGTGCCGCATACCGCCGGGTACAGTCGCGCCACTGCTTCCCCCCGGGACACCCCCTGTCGGGCCCGCCCCGGACTGGTTCTGCTGCCGAGGCGAGAGAGACGTTGGTGAACGACCAGCACCCCCACGCCGGGTACGCCGGAGACGGCGCCCACACCACCGGCAGTTTCGCGGCCGACCCGCTCTTCGGGTCCTGGTCCGACACCGGACAGGCCGGCCACAGCGGCCAGTGGGACCTCGGTCAGTACGCCGCCACCGGTACGTACGACACGACCGGCGCGTACGAGACGGGCGCTTGGAGCACCACCACGGCGAGCCACGACACGACGGGCCAGTGGGACACCACCGGCCAGTGGGACGCCACCGCCTGGACCGGGACCCAGCACACCGACGGGTACCAGCAGTACGACACGACCGGCCAGTGGGACGCCTCCGCCTGGACCGAGGCCCAGCACACCGGCCAGTACGAGACCCTCCACTCCGGCGCCTACGCGGCGCAGGGCGCGTACGGCCACGAGTCCTACGACGCGACCGGTCAGTGGGGCGCCCCCGCCTTCGCGACCGACACCGGCGCCTACGACGCCACCGCCTGGAACCACGCGTCCGGCCCCGCCGAGCCGACCGTGCCGCAGCAGTACACCCCCGAGGCCGAACGGATCGACCGGACCGCCGAGTTCGCGTTCTCCTACGAGCCTGAGGCACACGAGCCCGCGCGGCACGAGCCCACGGCTCACCACCCGGAGACGCACCAGCCGGAGACGTACCACCCGGAGACGTACGGGTCCCGGCCCTACGAGACCGAGTCGTTCACCCACGAGACCGCCGAGACCGGCCTCGACTACGACCTCGGCCTCGACCTCGACCTCACCCCCGCCGCCCACCCCGATCCCGAACTCCCCACCGAGCTCGGGCCCGACGAGGCCGACGGCTCCGCGCCCGCCACCGAGGTCCGTACCGACGCCGTCGCGGCCCGGCCCGTGCGCCGCTCCTCCGGCGGCAGCCGCGCCCGGCGCCGTACGCCCGCCAAGCGCTCCGCCCTCCTGACCGTCGCCGTCCCCTCCGCCTGCGTCATGGGCGTCGCCGGCATCGCGGCCGCCTCCGTCAGCGGACTCACCGGCGGCGACACCGAGGCTCCGCAGCAGAAGAACACCGCGCTCGCCGCCGCCGACCCGGCCGCCGTGAAGCAGGTCCCGGCCAACACCGCCCTGGACACCCAGCTCAGCGCCCTCGACGCCGACGTCCGCGACTTCGGCGACCGGGCCAGCCGCACCCAGGAGCGCATCGACCTCAAGGCCCGCCAGGCCGCCGAGAAGAAGAAGCGCGAGGAGGAGGCGGCCCGCAAGGAGGCCATGCGCCCCAAGTACATGCTTCCGGTGAAGCTGCACCAGCTCAGCGCCCGCTTCGGCCAGTCCGGCGTCAACTGGATGTCCGTGCACACCGGCATCGACTTCCCCGTGCAGTACGGCACCCCCGTGATGGCCGCGACCGACGGCACCGTCCGCACCCAGTGGAACCCCGCCTACGGCAACATGGCGATCGTGACCGCCGCCAACGGCACCGAGACCTGGTACTGCCACCTCAGCAGCACCAAGATCCGCTGGGGCCAGGTCAAGGCCGGCGACGTCATCGCCTACTCCGGCAACTCCGGCAACTCCACCGGCCCGCACCTCCACTTCGAGGTCCGGCCCGGCGGCGGCTCCGCGATCGACCCGGTGGCCTGGTTCCTCAACAAGGGCCTCGACCCGACGGGCTGACACCCCGTACGCGAACGGGCCCGGTCCGACGGGCCGACACCCCCGTACGCAAGAGAGCCCGGTCCGACGGGCCGACACCCCCGTACGCGAGAGGGCCCGGTCCGACGGACCGGGCCCTCCGCGCGTCCCGCGCGCCTACAGCTTCTCGACCGGCGCGTACCGCAGCAGCAGCCGCTTCGGCTTCTCGTCGCCGAAGTCGATCGTCGCCTGGGCGTCCGAGCCGCCGCCCGTCACCGCGAGGACCGTACCCAGACCGAACTGGTCGTGGGTGACCCGGTCGCCGATCGCCAGCGAGACCACCGGCTTCTCCGCCCCGCCCGCGCGGCGCGTCGCGAAGCCCGACGGACCGGAGCGGGCGCGCGAGGAGGAGAGCGAGGACGTCAGCGAGGAGGTGATCCCCGAGGTCGGACCGGCCGGCTTCGCCACCGGCCCCGTCCGCTTCCACTCCAGGTACGCGGCCGGGATCTCCTCCAGGAAGCGGGAGGCCGGGTTGTACGAGGGCTGGCCCCAGGCGCTGCGCATCGACGAGCGCGTGAGGTACAGCCGCTCGCGCGCGCGGGTGATGCCCACGTACGCCAGGCGCCGCTCCTCCTCCAGCTCCTTCGTCTGACCGAGGGCCCTCATGTGCGGGAAGACGCCGTCCTCCATGCCGGTGAGGAAGACCACCGGGAACTCCAGGCCCTTCGCGGTGTGCAGGGTCATCAGCGTGATGACGCCGGAACCCTCCTCGTCCTCGTCCGGGATCTGGTCGGAGTCGGCGACGAGCGCGACCTTCTCCAGGAACTCGGCGAGCGTCCCCGCCCCCTCCTCCTCACCGCGCTCCTGCTCGAACTCCAGGGCCACGGCGGCGAGTTCCTGGAGGTTCTCGATCCGGGTCTCGTCCTGAGGGTCGGTGGACGCCTGGAGCTCGGCGAGGTAGCCGGTGCGCTCCAGGACGGCCTCCAGGACGACGGCGGGGCCCGCGCCGGACTCGGCGATGGTGCGCAGCTCGTCCATGAGGGTGTTGAACCGCTTCACCGCGTTGGCCGAGCGGGCGGCCATGCCGTACGCCTCGTCGACCCGCTTGAGGGCCTGCGGGAAGGTGATCTTCTCGCGCAGCGAGAGGGCGTCGATCATCGCCTCGGCGCGCTCGCCGATGCCCCGCTTGGGCACGTTGAGGATGCGGCGCAGCGGCACGTTGTCCTCGGGGTTGGCGAGGACGCGCAGGTAGGCGAGGACGTCCCGGACCTCCTTGCGCTCGTAGAAGCGCACGCCGCCGACGACCTTGTAGGGCAGGCCGACGCGGATGAAGATCTCCTCGAAGACGCGGGACTGGGCGTTGGTCCGGTAGAAGACGGCGACGTCGCCGGCCTTCGCGTCGCCCGCGTCGGTGAGCCGGTCGATCTCGTCGGCGACGAACTGGGCCTCGTCGTGCTCGGTGTCCGCGACGTAGCCGGTGATCTGCGCTCCCGCGCCCGCGTTGGTCCACAGGTTCTTGGGGCGGCGGGACTCGTTGCGCTCGATGACCGCGTTGGCCGCGGAGAGGATCGTCTGGGTGGAGCGGTAGTTCTGCTCCAGGAGGATCGTCGTGGCGTCCGGGTAGTCCTCCTCGAACTGGAGGATGTTGCGGATGGTCGCGCCGCGGAAGGCGTAGATCGACTGGTCGGCGTCGCCGACGACGCACAGCTCGGCCGGGCCGAGGTCCTCGTAGCCGGTGCCGACCAGCTCACGGACCAGGGTGTACTGGGCGTGGTTGGTGTCCTGGTACTCGTCGACGAGGACGTGGCGGAAGCGGCGGCGGTAGTGCTCGGCGACGTCCGGGAACGCCTGGAGCAGGTGGACCGTCGTCATGATGATGTCGTCGAAGTCCAGCGCGTTCGCCTCGCGCAGGCGCGCCTGGTACATCCGGTACGCCTCGGCGAGCGTCTTCTCGAAGCCGTCGGCCGCCTGGTCGGCGAAGGACTCCTCGTCGATCAGCTCGTTCTTGAGGTTGGAGATCTTGGCGCTGAAGGACTTCGGCGGGAACTTCTTCGGGTCGAGGTCCAGGTCGCGGCAGACCAGCGCCATCAGGCGCTTGGAGTCGGCGGCGTCGTAGATCGAGAAGGAGGACGTGAAGCCCAGCCTCTTGCTCTCGCGGCGCAGGATGCGGACGCAGGCGCTGTGGAAGGTCATCACCCACATCGCGTTCGCCCGCGGGCCGACCAGCTGCTCGACGCGCTCCTTCATCTCGCCGGCGGCCTTGTTGGTGAAGGTGATCGCCAGTATCTGGCCCGGGTGCACGTGCCGGGTGCCCAGGAGGTGGGCGATGCGGTGGGTGAGGACCCTGGTCTTGCCGGAGCCGGCGCCGGCCACGATGAGCAGCGGGGTGTCGGTGTGGACGACGGCGGCGCGCTGCTGTTCGTTCAGCCCGTCCAGGAGGGCGGCCGGGTCCACGGCGGGGCGGTGGGCGCCGTCGCGGTAGTACGGGTCACGGGGCGGGGGCGCGTCGAAGTGCTCCCCGAACAGGTCGTGCGGGACCTCCTCCGCGGCCGGGACACCGTGCTCGTGGTCCTCGGGCGGGGGCGGGGCGTCCTCCGGGGAGTGGGACTGGAGGCCGGCCAGGAAGCTGTCGTCAAAGAGGCTGCTCATCGCCTCACGAGTCTAGGACGCCGCGCCGACAACCGGGCCCGCCTTCGGCGTGCTCCCGGTGTGAGCACGCACACCGGGAGGTCCGGGGACAGGGCCCCGAGGGATCCAGGGGCCGGGCCCCGAGGGGCTGGGGCCAGGTCTCGAAGGGTCCGGGGCCGGGTCTCGAAGGGTCCTGGGCCGGGCTCGGGAACGCTCCGGGGTTCAGACCCAGAGGGTGGCGATGAAGATGTTCGCCATGGTCAGGCCGCCGACGGCGCCGAAGAGGGCCTTGTCCGCGGTCTCGTCGTCGCGCTTCACGTAGACGATCCCGAGGATCACCACGAGGATCGCCAGCTTGATGCCGATCTTGAGGTTGTTGACCGTCTGGTCGTCGGCCTGGTTGAGGCCGACGAGCGCGACGCCGGTGACCAGCATGGTCAGCGCGCCGTGCAGCATCGCCGGATTGAAGCGGGCCGTGCCGGCCCCTATCGCCTTCATCTGGGTGAGGAATCCGCCCAGGAGGGAGGCGATGCCGATGATGTGGAGCGCAACGAAGACATTGATGAGGACGTCCATGGGCCGGAGCCTAACCGGGCCCCTAGCACCGCTCCCCGGCCGGGTCCACCCGCTCCCCCGCTTCGGTCGCGCGCCCCACGGAAACCGTCGCCGACCGCCGTCGCGGACGACACCGAACGGTCCCGGAGGGTCATCCCGCGCCAATAGCGGTCAACCCGCCGCCGGGGCGTGACCCCCGGGTCTAGCGTCCTGCCCCAGGTGGCCGGCTCCCCACCCCGCCGGTCACCCGGCGGTGCCGGCCATCCCCGCCGGAAAACCCCGGCGGCGGCCCGTCTCCCCTGTGCGGTCCGCCGCCGGCTCCGGCCGGCACCGTCCCCCACAGGGAGAGGATGTGACCCGCCCTCGTGGCAGCTCACCGAAAACCCCGGCCGTCCTCGCTCGGCCGCCCCGCGGCCCGCACGGCCGCCACGCTCGCCCTGGCCTCGGCCGCCACCGCCACCCTCTTCGAGGGCTCCGGACACGCCGACCCGGCCCGCCCCGACCGCACCCCCGCGCAGGTCAGGGCCGAGATCGACCGGCTCTACCAGCAGGCGGAGGCCGCCACCGAGCGGTACAACGGCGCGAAGGAACGGGCCACCGCCGCCCGCGCCTCCTTCGACGAACTCCGCGACGAGGCCGCCCGCCGCACCGAGCGGCTCAACACCGCCCGCCGGAGCCTCGGGGCCGTCGCCACCGCGCAGTACCGCTCCGGCGGCCTCGACCCGGCCGTCCAGCTCGCCCTCACCTCGGACCCCGACCAGTACCTCCGGCGGGCCGCCCTCGCCGAGAAGGCCGGCGACCGGCAGGCCGCCACCGTCACCGCGGTACGCCGGGAACTCGCCGCCCTCGCCCAGCTGCGCGCCGAGTCCGCGGGCCGCCTCGACGCGCTGCGCGGCCACGAGTCCGAGCTCCGCCGCCAGAAGGCCACCGTCCTCGGCAAGCTCGCCGCCGCCCGGGAACTCCTCGCCCGGCTCACCGCCGAGGAGCGAGCCCGGTACGAGGCGGCCCTCGCCACCCGCACCGCGGGTCCCGCGAGCGCGGCGACGAACCGCTCCGACGCCACCTCCACAGCCACCTCCGCAGCCGCCCCAGCGGGAGCCGCCACGGCCCGCGCCGACCGCTCCTCCGGCAACCGGGCCTCCGGCAACCGGGCCTCCGGCGACCAGGCCCCGGTGACGCCCGCCACCGGGCGCGCCTCGGCCGCCCTCTCCTTCGCCCGCGCACAGCTCGGCAAGCCGTACGTCTGGGGCGCCACCGGCCCCTCCGGATACGACTGCTCCGGGCTCACCCAGGCCGCCTGGCGCGCCGCCGGCGTCTCCCTGCCGCGCACCACGTACACCCAGATCAACGCCGGGCGCCGGGTCTCCCGCTCCGAACTCGCCCCCGGCGACCTGGTCTTCTTCTACTCCGGGATCAGCCACGTGGGCCTCTACATCGGCGGCGGCCAGATGATCCACGCACCCCGGCCGGGCACCCCGATCCGGATCGCGCCGATCGACGAGATGCCCTTCGCGGGCGCCACCCGCGTCGCCTGAGCCCCGGTACGGGCTCCGGACGCCGTGCGGGCTCCGGACGCCGTGCGGGCGCCAGACGCGGGGCCCGGGACTCGGGGCTCGGGGCTCCGGGCTCGCGGCTCGGGGCTCGGGGGGCTCCGGCTCGCCCGCGGCGGCTCAGACCAGGCGGCGAGCGGTGGCCCAGCGGGTCAGCTCGTGCCGGTTGGAGAGCTGGAGCTTGCGGAGCACCGCGGAGACGTGCGACTCGACGGTCTTCACCGAGATGTAGAGCTGCTTGGCGACCTCCTTGTACGCGTACCCGCGGGCGATCAGCCGGAGCACCTCGCGCTCCCGCTGGGTCAGCCGGTCCAGGTCCTCGTCCACCGGAGGCGCGTCGGTGGAGGCGAAGGCGTCCAGGACGAAGCCGGCCAGGCGGGGCGAGAAGACGGCGTCGCCCTCCTGGACCCGGAAGATCGAGTCCACCAGGTCGTCACCGGTGATCGTCTTGGTGACGTAGCCGCGGGCACCGCCCCGGATCACCCCGATCACGTCCTCCGCCGCGTCGGAGACGGAGAGCGCGAGGAAGCGGACCGGGTCCTCGGGCGCGGCCATCAGGCCGGCGCAGCGGCGCAGCACCTCGACCCCGCCGCCGCCCGGCAGGTGGACGTCGAGGAGCACGACCTCCGGCCGGGTCGCGGTGATCACCGTGACGGCCTGCTCGACGTCGGCGGCCTCGCCGACGACCTCGACCCCGGTGATCTCGGTCCGGCCGATCTCGGCCTGCACGCCCGTGCGGAACATGCGGTGATCGTCGACGAGGACCACCCTCACCCGGCGCCCCGGCCCGCCCGCCGTGCCGCCCGTGCCCGGCTCCGCCGCCCCTTCGGACCCGGTCGTCGCCCCGGTCGTCGCCCCGGTCTCGTCGCTCATCCGTCCGCCCTCTCCATCTCCAGCTCGACTTCGGTGCCCCCGCCCGGCACGGCCCGGAGGCGGGCCGTGCCGCCGTTGCGCTGCATCCGGCCGATGATCGATTCTCGTACGCCCATTCTGTCCTCGGGGACCTCGTCCAGGTCGAATCCGGGGCCGCGGTCGCGCACCGAGACGAACACCGTGCGCCCCTCCACCTCGGCGTACACCTGCACCGCCCCGCCCTCGCCACCGTACTTCGCGGCGTTGACCATCGCCTCGCGCGCGGCCTGCATCTGCGCGGTCAGCTTCTCGTCGAGCGGGCAGTCTCCGACGACGACGACCTCCAGCGGCACGCCGTGCTTGTCCTCGACCTCGGCCGCGGCCCGCTTCACGGCCTCCGCCAGGGTCTCCGGCTCCTCGTCCTTGCCGGTGCCCTCCGGCTTGTACAGCCAGTTCCGCAGCTCGCGCTCCTGGGCGCGGGCGAGTCTGCGGACCTCGCCGGCGTCGTCGGCGTTGCGCTGGATCAGGGTGAGGGTGTGGAGCACGGAGTCATGGACGTGGGCGGCGACCTCGGCCCGCTCCTGGGCGCGGATGCGCAGGGTCCGCTCCGCGGTGAGGTCCTGCGACATCCGTATCAGCCAGGGGCCGGCGAGCAGCGCTATGCCGGTGAGGACGGCGACGGAGGCGGTCAGCGCGGTGCCGATCTGGGCGACCGAGCCGCGCACGACGACGAAGACGGCGAGGCCGGTGCCGACCAGGGCCACCCCGACGAGCCCCCGCAGCAGGTGGAAGCCGCGCCCGTGCTTGACCGGCCGGCCCTTCCAGGTCTCGGCGCGGGCGTTGTCGGCCTGGCGCCACACCAGGACGACACCGACGCCGATGAGCAGCGTCGGCCACACGTACCGGCCGGTCTCGCCGTCGATCCGCAGGTTCGCGATGAAGATCGCGGCGCCGATCGCGAGGGCGATGAGGGCGAGGATCTGACCGCGGTCGGGCTTGCGGAGCCGGCGTCTGCCGTCCTCCGCGTACTCGAAGACGGAGCGGTGCTCGGCCCGGCCGCCGACGCCGAGCGGGACGACGATCCAGAAGACCGCGTAGAGCAGCAGCCCGAGGCCCTCGGTGAGGACGAGCACCGCGAAGACGGCGCGGACCCAGGCGACGGGCAGGCCCAGGTGTCCGGCGAGACCGCGGGCGACACCGCCGAGCCACCGCCCGTCGGCGCTCCGGTAGAGCCTGCGCACGGGCGGTTCGTCGAGGTCGGTGACGCGAGCGGTTGCGGACATGCACCGATCGTCACACGTCCGGCCCTCGCGGGGCATCAGGGTCCGCCCTGAGTTCGACCCCGGGTTCGCCTCGGGGTCGGCGCGCCACCGAATATCAGGGTCGCGCCAGGGTCGATCCCGGTGCCGTCCGGGGGACACGGACGGTCACCATGGACGCATGACGAGTTCGACGCCTCCGCGGCCCGCGGAGCACGCGACCCCACCGGCGACCGAGGACGCCCCCGCAGCCCACCTGCGCCGCTCACGTACGAGCCGGGTGGTCGGGGGGGTCTGCGGCGGTCTCGGCCGGCACTTCGACATGGATCCGGTGATCTTCCGGATCGTGCTGGCGGTGCTGGCGGTGACCGGCGGCATAGGACTGATCTTCTACGGCTTCGCCTGGCTGCTGATCCCGCTCGCGGGCGAGGAGGAGAGCGAGGCCCGGCGCCTGCTGATCGGACGGGTGTCCGGTGGCGCGCTCGCGGCGATCCTCATGGCGCTGGTGGGCTGCGGGATCTTCCTGTCGATGCTGCGCACGGGCTCGCTGGTGGGCTTCGCGGTGCTGCTGTCGCTGGTGACGGCGGGGGCCGCGTTCTGGTCGCAGCGGCGGCACCTGGCCGAGGGCGAGCCGGAGGGCGATCCCGAGGTGAAGCCGAAGGCGCCGCACGTGCGGGTCCCGGTGCCGCCGGAGGCGAAGGCGCCTCCGCTGACGCCGCTGGAGAGCCAGATGAGTTCGTGGTGGCGCGATCCGATCGTGAAGGACGGTTCGACGGGCAAGGTGGCCTTCGGCTACATGTGGGGGCCGCACGGGATCGTCGACGAGGAGGGCCGGGTCGGCGGCGAGATGCCGAAGCCCGGGAGACGGTGGGGCGCGCCGGCCGATCCGGCCCGTCCGGAGCCGTCGGTGCGGCGCACCCCGTACTCGATCGCCGGTCTCGTCCATCTGCTCGCGCTGGCCGCGGCAGTCACGGGTACGGCCCTGACGTGGGAGTCGCAGCCGCTGGGCACCAGCCTGGCGACGGGTCTGTCGGCCGCGCTGGCCGTGTTCGGTCTGGGTCTTGTCGTCAGCAGTTTCCTGGGCCGCACCGGGTTCGGGACGATCTTCCAGGCGGTCGTGACGGCGGCGCTGCTGGTCGGCGCGGTCGCTCTGCCGGACCGGATCACCACCGACTGGTCGCGCCAGACGTGGACGCCGGCGACGGTGACCGCGGTGCAGCCGCAGTACGACCTGGGCGCGGGGGTCGGGACGCTGGACCTGTCCCGGCTGACGGTGCCCGAGGGGACGACGGTGACGACGGCGGTCGACGTGGGCGCGGGGAAGCTGGAGGTGGTCGTGCCGGAGAACGTGGTGGTGAAGGTGCACGCCCAGGTGGGGCTCGGTGATCTTCAGCTGCCGGGGCAGGCGCCCGACGACATCGACATCGCTCCGGACCGCGACGAGACGCGGACGCTGAACCCGCCCGCCGGCACGGATCCGGCGGGGACGCTGGACCTCTCGCTGGAGGTCGGTCTCGGACAGGTGGAGGTCACCCGTGCTGCTTCATGAGTTCCGTCCGGGCCGGCTGGTCGTCGGCGTGGCCGCGCTGGGTCTGGCCTGCGCCTACGGCGGGGACCTCGCCGGCTGGTGGTCGGTCCCGTGGTGGCTGGCGATCCCGGTGATGTGCGGCGGGCTGGGGGCGGCCGGTCTGCTGACGTGGGTCGCCTACGGCATCCGGCGGCGTTCGGCGAGGAGCCGGTCGGCGGAGAGCACCGGAGCCCCGGCGAGCAGCAGCGGCAGCCAGGCCATGAGATAGGCGAGGTCGTTGCCCAGGTAGTAGGGGCTCACCTGCCAGCTCACGGTGAGCCAGAGGCTCAGTGACAGAAGGGCGCCGCCGAGGGCGGCCACCCGGGCGAAGAGACCGAGGAGGGTGCCGAGGCCGACGGCGAGTTCTCCGAAGGCGATGGCGTAGCCGAAGGCTGTGGGGTTGTTGAGGGCGAGGTCGACGAGCCAGGGCACGGCGGAGGAGTCGCGGACGCCGCGCATGGTCTCGCCGATGGAGCCGGATCCGGTGTCGGCGAGGAAGGCCGGGTCGGTGAGTTTGTCGAGGCCCGCGTAGACGAAGGTGACGCCGAGGAAGATCCGCAGGGGCAGGAGGGCGTAGCGGGTGGCGGTGGCCTTCCACCCGTCCAGGCGGCCCCTCAGGGCGGTCCCGCCGGCGTGGCCCCGGTAGTCGGTCATGATCGCTCACCTCTCCAGACCCCGTACGACTGTTCGCGGACTGATTGTCTCCGCTAGCCCTGTGAACGGACACAGGAAGAGGTGAATCGGGTGCTCAGTCGGCGACGTCGATGGTGACGCGGTTGGTCTCGAAGCCGGCGGCGGTGACGACGGAGACCTCGACCCGGCCGGGCTCGACGTCGGCGGGGAGGGGGACGGTCAGCACGGTGTCGGTGGGGTTGGCGAAGCCGCCGGGGACCGGGACCAGGGGGACGTGGGCGTGGACGGGGCCGATGCGGACCACGAGGCGGGTGAGCGGGTCGGGGGCGGCGGCGCCGGGCGGGACGAAGCCGATGCCGCGGATCTCGATGTCGTCGCCGGTGCGGATGGGGGCGTCGAGGTCGCCTGCCTCGCGGGCGCGGACGACGGCGTGGACGGCCGGCCGGCCGCCCTCGGTGCACTTGGCGGCGAGGTGCCAGACGGCGGAGACGGCGACGAGGAGGGCGAGGGACCAGGGCAGCGCGGGGAGGCGGGCGGGGTCGGTGGCGAGCCGGACGGCGGCGAAGACGAGGACGGCGCCGGAGACGAGGACGTACTGGACGTCGGCGAGGTCGGCACGGCCGTTGTCGTCGCAGAGGAGGTCGGCGGCGCGGGGCCGGTCGGCGCGGACCTTCTGGAGCCGCAGGGCGGCGATCCGGGTGGAGACGACGAGCCGGGCGGTGACGGTGACGGCGGAGACGAGGGCGAGGACGGTGACGAGGCCGGCGGCGCCGGAGAGGCCGAAGGCGGTGGCGGTCAGCGAGCGGAAGGTGAGGAAGAGGAGGGCGTAGCAGAGGAAGACGAGCCAGGCGGCGGCGACGGCGCGGGTGGTGGAGAGCCGGTTGTCCTCGCCGGTGAGGGCGGCGAGGAGGCCGCCGCGGGCGCGGTGGGCGTGGGCGGCGGCGGTGAGCGGGACGGCGAGGAGGAGGGCGGTGCAGAGGCCGGCGGTACGGGCGGCGGTCCAGCCGGTGCCGAGGGCGGTGAGGGCCTGGCCCAGCAGGAGGGCGAGGACGGCGGCCCAGACGGCGGCGAGGCTGCCGGTGCGGACGCGGGCGAGCCAGGCGAGTCCGGCCTCCCGGCCGTGTGCGGTCACCGCCCGGGCGGACTGGGCGAGTTCGTCGGAGACCCACTGGCGGGCGGCGACCGGGGAGTGGGCGACGGCGGCGGGGACGCCGTGGCCGGCGGCGAGTTCCTCGCGGCGGGCGAGGAAGGCGGCGACGGCTCGGCGGTGGCCGGTCTCGCCGCAGTGGGCGCAGCCGGCGCAGGCCGTCGGGTGCTCGCCGGCGCCGTGGCGCCCGCCGTACTGTCTCGCCTCTTGGATCGCCACGGTGCTGTCACTTCCCGAGTCCGAGGTTGGAAGCTCAACCTGCCGCTGATTCCTCGGAATTGTTCCGCACCGAGGGTGCTCGCGAGGGCCGCGTGCGCCCCGCCGGAGAGTGATTGCCGCGCCATCCCATTGACGTACAGAAGGGTGAAGCGATGGTGTTACGACAGGAGTTCGGGTTCCGCTCGGCTGATCCTGCGCCAGAGGGGCTGGTAGTTGATCCAGGCGACGAGGTCGCTGCCGAGCTGTTCGCGGGTGGCGACGGCGTCCTTGTGGTCGATGAGGACGGGTTTGCCCGCGGCGCGGGCGGAGAGCTGGATGCGGGCGCACCGGTCCATGGCGATGAACCACCAGGCGGCCGCGTCGACGGAGGAGCCGACGGTGAGCAGGCCGTGGTTGCGCAGGACGATGCCTTTGAAGGGGCCGAGGGCGACGGCGATGCGGTGGGCTTCCTCGGCGTCGACGGTGACGCCGGTGTAGGCGTCGTAGAGCGCGTGGTCCTGGTAGAAGGCGCATGCCTCCTGGGTGAGCGGATCGAGGAGTTCACCGAGGGCGGCGAGGGCGCGGCCGTGGGTGGAGTGCGTGTGGGCGACGGCGACGGCGTCCGGGCGGGCGCGGTGGACCTGGGCGTGGACGGTGAAGGCGGCCTGGTTGACGTGCTGGCCGCCGAGCAGGACGTGGCCCTCTCCGTCGGCGAGGACGAGGTCGCTCGCGGTGAGGTCGCCGAAGGGGGCGCCGAAGGGGTTGACCCAGTAGCAGTCGTCGTACTCGGGGTCGCGGACGGTGATGTGGCCGGAGACGCCCTCCTCGTAACCGAGCCGTCCGAAGAGCCGGAGCGCGCCGGCGAGCCGCTGCTTGCGGTGGGCGCGTTCCTCCTCGGCCGTCGCGTGGACGGGCGGCATGGCGAAGTGGAGCCGGTCGAGGGGGACGGGGGCCGGTATCTCGGTCATGCGCCGGAAGGTAACGCCCGGCCGGTCAAGTCACCAGAGTCCGGACGGGATCACGCCGAAGCCGCCGTCCTCCGGGCGGGAGGGCGGCGGCTTCGGCGGCGTGCGGGGTCACTCCCGCTTGGGGGGTCACTCCCACTTGGGGGTCACTCCCGCTGGGGGGGGTCACTCCCCGTTGGGGGTCACTCCCCGTTGGGGGTCACTCCCCGTTGGGGGTCACTCCCACTCGATGGTGCCCGGGGGCTTGCTGGTGACGTCGAGGACGACGCGGTTGACGTCGGCGACCTCGTTGGTGATGCGGGTGGAGATCCGGGCGAGGACCTCGTAGGGCAGGCGCGACCAGTCGGCCGTCATGGCGTCCTCGGAGGAGACCGGGCGCAGGACGATCGGGTGGCCGTAGGTGCGGCCGTCGCCCTGGACGCCGACGGAGCGGACGTCGGCGAGGAGCACGACCGGGCACTGCCAGATCTCGCGGTCGAGGCCGGCGGCGGTCAGCTCCTCGCGGGCGATGGCGTCGGCCTCGCGGAGCAGGTCCAGGCGGTCCTTGGTGACCTCGCCGACGATGCGGATGCCCAGGCCGGGGCCGGGGAAGGGCTGGCGCTGGACGATCTCCTCCGGCAGGCCGAGCTCCTGGCCGACCATGCGGACCTCGTCCTTGAAGAGCTGGCGCAGCGGCTCGACGAGCTCGAACTCGATGTCGTCGGGGAGGCCGCCCACGTTGTGGTGGGACTTGATGTTGGCGGTGCCGGTGCCGCCGCCGGACTCCACGATGTCGGGGTACAGGGTGCCCTGCACGAGGAAGGCGACCTCGGGGCCCTCCTCCTGGAGGATCTCCAGCTGCGCCTGCTCGAAGACGCGGATGAACTCACGGCCGATGATCTTGCGCTTGGTCTCCGGGTCGGAGACGCCGGCGAGGGCGGTGAGGAAGCGCTCCTGCGCGTCCACGACGACCAGGCGGGCGCCGGTCGCGGCGACGAAGTCCTTCTCGACCTGCTCGGTCTCGCCCTTGCGCATCAGGCCGTGGTCGACGTAGACGCAGGTGAGCTGGTTGCCGATGGCCTTCTGGACGAGGGCGGCGGCCACGGCGGAGTCGACGCCGCCGGAGAGGCCGCAGATGGCGCGCTTGTCGCCGACCTGGGCGCGGATGGCCGCGACCTGCTCCTCGATCACGTTGCCGGTGGTCCAGGTGGGCTCGATGCCGGCGCCGCGGTAGAGGAAGTGCTCCAGGATCTGCTGGCCGTGCGTGGAGTGCAGCACCTCGGGGTGGTACTGGACGCCGTAGAGCTTCTTCTCGTCGTTCTCGAAGGCGGCGACCGGGACCACGTCGGTGGAGGCGGTGACGGTGAAGCCCTCGGGGGCGGCGGAGCAGGCGTCGCCGTGCGACATCCACACGGACTGCTCGGCCGGGGTGCCCTCGAAGAGGGTGGAGCCCGCCCGGGAGACGTGCAGCGGGGTCCGGCCGTACTCACGGGCGCCGGTGTTGTCGACGGTGCCGCCCAGGGTCGTCGCCATCAGCTGGAAGCCGTAGCACATGCCGAAGACGGGGACGCCGGCCTCGAAGAGGGCGCGGTCGAGGCGCGGGGCGCCTTCCGCGTACACGGAGGACGGGCCGCCGGAGAGGATGATCGCCTTCGGGTTCTTGGCCAGCATCTCGGCCACCGGCATGGTGGACGGGACGATCTCGCTGTAGACCCGCGCCTCACGGACGCGACGGGCGATGAGCTGGGCGTACTGGGCGCCGAAGTCGACAACGAGGACTACGTCCGGGTTGGTGACGTCGGGCGCGGCAGCGGGGGACGCTGATGACACTACGGCGGCCTTCCGGCGGTAGGAGGTTCCCGAAGGAGGGGGGCTATTTGTCGATTCTACCGGCGCGCGCGTGACGCTTTTCGTCTCACCATCCGAACCCGGGTGGTCTTCGTCTCACCATCCGGGCCCGGTTTGCCCCGGGGTGGAGCGCAGGGTCCATACTGGGCGCCATGCGCGAGCACTCGACCTTCCTCTTTACCTATGGCAACCGGCCCACCGGCTGCCATGGTCGTGCTGCTTGAGCAACTGACAAGCGACTTCCCAGGCGCCCCGGGCCGACAAGGCCCGGGGCGTCTGGCGTTTCCCGGGCCGTGCCGATCCAGGGCCTCCACACCACACAGGAGCCCCGCGTGACCACGAAGACCCCCACCGAGAAGACCGGCGCCCGCACCGACGAGGCGGCCTCCCTGATCGGCGACGCCCGCGAGCGGATCGACGCGCTGGACGACCGGATCATCGGCCTGATCCAGGAGCGGATGGCGATCTCGGCGGTGATCCAGGAGGCCCGGATCTCCTCCGGCGGCCGACGGGTGAACCTCGCGCGCGAGATGGACGTGCTCGCCCACTACCGGGACGCGCTGGGCAAGCCGGGCACGGCCCTCGCGATGACGATGCTGGAGCTGTGCCGCGGCCGCGTCTGAGACGGACGGGACGCGTCCGAGACGGGCGGGACGCGTCTGAGTGGGTGCCCGCACCCGCGTTCGGTGCCGGTCTCACCCGTACGGCGCGTGACCGGCGCCCGCCGGGCTTCGTTGAGCGGGGTGTCCGTGCCAGCCAGGGGCGGGCCCGTAGAAACCACGCGTGGCTCCGCTGGAGCGTGTGGCGTGCTTCTGGCACGCCGTGGGACCTCGCTCCAGCGCGCGTGACCGGACGGCAGGGGACAGCAGCCCGGTCACCCAGAAAGGGCGGTCGGTCCCGGGGACGCCCGGGATCGACCGCAACCGGCTCACCGGTCGCGGTTCCCGCGACCCGCATCCCTCACCCCCGTACCCGTCCCCTCCCGCGTCCCCCCAGACTTCCGTCCCCCGTTCGGCACCGCCGCTGCCCTGACACCGGTGCCGGCCCAGGGCCCGTGCCGCGACCGGAATCGCGGCACGGGCCCTCTCCGTGCCCCGTTCCGCGCCCCGCTCCGCACCCCTCCCCCATACCCCTCCGCCGTATGTGACGCGCGTCACACAAAGATCCCGTACAACGCCTACAACCAAAGGCGGGGGCCGGTGGTCATCTATGCAGCAACACCGGAAAGCCGGAAGGGCGCTGCACTCGGAGGGGGGTGCAGCGCCCTTTCCGTGCCCGCCGACAAGCGCCGCCTATGTCCCCCGCCGGTGCCGGCGTGCGGCCGTCAGGGCTTCTTCGGCGGGACGGCCGGGATGCCGAGGAAGGGCAGCCGCAGGGCGCCGAACGCGTCGGCGGGGACCGCCGGGGACTTCGGCTCGACCGCCGCCACGCGCGCGTACGCCTCGCCCTGCCGGGGCCGCGGGTCCTCCTCGCCCTTGTTCGGCCAGAAGGACATGGCCCGCTCCGCCTGGGCGGTGATCGTCAGCGACGGGTTCACACCGAGGTTGGCGGAGACCGCCGCGCCGTCCACGACCGAGATGCCGGGGTGCCCGTAGAGACGGTGGTACGGGTCGATGACGCCGGACTCCGCGTCGGCGCCGATCGGGCAGCCGCCGAGGAAGTGCGCGGTGAGCGGGGTGCCCATCAGCTCGCCGACGTTGGAGCCGGCGAAGCCGTTGATCTCCTCGGCGAGCAGGGAGGCCGCCCGGGTCGCCGCCTCGATCTGGGTCGGGTTCGGCGCCCCGTGCCCCTGCCGGGCGGTGAGCAGGCCCTTTCCGACGCCGGACGGCTTGCGGTAGGTCGTCAGCGAGTTGTCGAGCGACTGCATGACGAGCCCGATGATGGTCTTCTCGGACCAGCGCCGGTTGGAGAGCGAGCGCAGCGCGAGGACGGGGTGGCGGGCGATGTTGAGGGCCCAGGCGCGGACCCGGTGGGCGCCGTAGGGGACCTGGAGGACGGTGAGGCCGCCCATCGAGTTGGAACCCTTGCCGTAGCGGACCGGCTCGATGTGGGTGTTCGCGTCGGGGTGCACGGACGAGGTGATGGCGACGCCGCGGGTGAAGTCGGCCCGCTTCGCGCCGTGCCGGGCGCGGTAGCGGCGGTCGGTGGTCTGGGCGCCGACCAGCCCCTCGGAGTTGGTACGGGTCAGCTCGCCGAGCCGGGAGGAGATCCGGGGCAGCAGCCCGGTGTCCTTCATCCGGTGGAGCAGGGTCTGGGTGCCGTAGGTGCCGGCGGCGATGACCACCCGGCGGGCGGTGAAGGTACGGCCCCGGCCCTTCCTGCGGTTGTCGGTGGGGAGCGTCTTCACGGCGAAACCGCCGCGCGAGTCCTCGGTGACGGCGACGACGGACGTCATCGGGTGGACGACGGCGCCGGCCTTCTCCGCGAGGTAGAGGTAGTTCTCGTTGAGGGTGTTCTTGGCGCCGTGGCGGCAGCCGGTCATGCACTCGCCGCACTCGGTACACGCCTTGCGCGCCGGGCCCACGCCGCCGAAGAACGGGTCCGCGACCTCCCCGCCCGGCTTCGCCCTCGCCGTCCCGTCGGAGTCCCGGCCGTCCCCGAAGAAGACGCCGACCGGCGCCATGTGGAAGGTGTCGCCGATGCCCATGGCCTCGGCGGCGGCCTTCAGGTGCACGTCGGACGGGGTCGTCGTCGGATTCAGCCGGACGCCCAGCATCCGCTTCGCCTGGTCGTAGTACGGGGCGAGCTCGGCCCGCCAGTCGGTGATGTCCTTCCACTGCGGATCCTCGAAGAACGGCGCGAGCGGCTCGTAGAGCGTGTTCGCGTAGTTGAGGGAACCGCCGCCGACGCCCGCGCCCGCCAGCACCATCACGTTGCCGAGCAGATGGATGCGCTGGATGCCGTAGAGGCCGAGGGTGGGGGCCCACAGGAAGTTCTTCAGGTCCCAGGAGTTCTTCGGCAGGGTCTCCCGGGTGAAGCGGCGACCGGCCTCCAGGACGCCGACCCGGTACCCCTTCTCGGTGAGCCGGAGGGCGGTGACCGAACCGCCGAAGCCGGAGCCGACCACGAGGACGTCGTAGTCGTACGAGCCTTCCTCGTCCTGATTTCGGGCAGGGGGTACCGCGGTCATGGCTCTCCTCACGGGACTTCGGAAACGGTGGGAAGCGGGCGGGCCGCGCGTCAGCTCAGGCGCAGGGCCTTCAGGGCCCTCAGGGAGAGGGTCATCACCTTCGCGTAGGTCTCGTCGTCCATCCCGAAGGACGGCGCGAGCGGCATCAGGCGCTGCTGGGCGACGGTCTGGGCCTCGGTGTACTTGAGGATGCCCTCGGAGCCGTGGCGGCGGCCGAGACCCGACTCCTTCATCCCGCCCATGGGCGCGCGGACGCTGCCGTACGCCGGCGAGTACCCCTCGTTGATGTTGACCGTGCCGGTGCGCAGCCGGGCGGCGACGGCGTGGCCGCGGCGGGCGTTCTCGGTCCAGACGGAGGAGTTCAGGCCGTACGGGGTGGCGTTGGCGCGGTCGACGACCTCGTCCTCGTCGGTGAAGCGGTAGATCGAGACGACCGGCCCGAAGGTCTCCTCGGCGCAGACGGACATCGGGGCCTCGACGCCTTCGAGGATGGTCGGCTCGTAGAAGAGCGGGCCGATGTCGGGGCGGGCGACGCCGCCGGCGACGAGCCGGGCGCCCTTGGCGACGGCCTCGTCGACGTGCCGGACGACGGTCTCCAGCTGGCGCTCGCCGACGAGGGAGCCCATGTCGGCGCCGTACGCGAGGGAGTTCCCGAGCCGCATGGCCTTGGTGCGGGCGGCGAAGCGCTCGACGAAGGCGTCGGCGATCGACTCGTGGACGTACAGGCGCTCGATGGAGATGCAGAGCTGGCCCGCGGAGGAGAAGCAGGCGCGGGCGGCGCCGGCGGCGGCCTTCTCGACGTCGGCGTCCTCCAGCACCAGCATGGCGTTCTTGCCGCCGAGTTCGAGGCTGACCCCGACGAGGCGGGCGGCGGCGCCCTGGGCGATCTCGCGCCCGGTGCGGGTGGAGCCGGTGAAGGAGACGTAGTCGGCGTGGCGGACGACCTCGGGGCCGACGACCGGGCCCTCGCCGAGCACGACCTGGAACACCTCGGCGGGCAGACCGGCCTCGATGAGCAGGTCACGGGCCCAGAGCGCGGTGAGCGCGGTCTCGGTGTCGGGCTTCATGACAAGGGCGTTGCCCGCCACGAAGGCCGGCAGGGCGTCGCCCGCGGAGAGTTCGAGCGGGTAGTTCCAGGGGGAGATCTGGCCGACGACCCCGCGCGGCTGGCGCAGCTCGGTGACCTTGGTGAGGGTCGGGACGACGCCGGTGTGACGCTTGGGGCGCAGGTACGAGGACGCCTTGCGGCCGTAGTGGCGGGCGGCGAGCGCGACCGCGAGGACCTCCTCGTGGGCGTGCAGCCGGGCCTTGCCGGTCTCCAGCTGGATGAGGTCGAGGACCTCGGACTGGCGGGCGAGGACGAGGTCGTGGAAGCGGAGCAGGACGGCGGCGCGGGCCCGGACGGGGGTGGCGGCCCAGGCGGCCTGCGCGGCGCGGGCGCGCGCGTACGCCTCGGTGACGTCCTCGGGAGTGGCCTCGGGCAGGTCCGCCAGCTTCAGCCCGGTGAAGGGGGTGTGGTTGGCGGTGCGGCCCGAACCGACGACACCCCGGGTGAGCCGGGCGACCAGCTCGGGCGTCACGACGTCGGCGGCGGTCCGGGCGCCGACCGGCGCGGGCGCGACCGGGTTGGTCGCGCCGGCCGGGGCGGCGGGGCGGGCCGCCTGCGCGGCGTCGGCGGGAACCGTGGGGGCGGTGGTGGCCTGCGAGTCCGTCATGCGCCCGAGCGTAGGCGTCGTTCCGGTCTTTGGGTACCCGTCGGTAACGCGTTTTCACCCCGTGCGCACATCGCGCCAGTGATCACTGGCACATAAGCCCTGATCAGGGGCTTACGGCCGACAGGGGCCGCCGGGAAGATTTTTCCGGCGGCCCGATCGGGGGGTGGATCGGCCACACGACCGGCCGCTCGACCGGCCCACGACCGGCTCCACGACCGGCTCCACGACCGGCCGCTCGACCGGCTCCACGACCGGCCGCTCGACCGGCTTCACGGCCGAGGTCAGGAGGCGGGTGGCCGCCAGTGCTGGAGGACGGTGTCGAACTGCTCCCGGGTCGTGTCCCAGCTCGACTCCGGCGACGCCATGTAGATCGCGTACTCGGTGCCGTTCGCGTCGAAGTACACCTGGTCGATCGCGTGCCGGGGGCCGGGGAAGTTCTGCCGCTCGGTCCAGGTGAACTCCCAGAGCGCGGACTTGACCTGGTCGCGGTAGGTGTTCTGGTTCAGCCACACCCGCCGGTAGTCCATGCGCTTCTGGAGCGTCTTCTCCAGGTCCAGGAGGTGCATGTACGGGTTCTCGAAGTCGGGGCTGCGGTCGATGCTGATCCGCAGGCGGTGGCGGCCGCCGTCGGGGGTGTAGTCGATGTTGGTGTCACCGTCCGTCTGGCGCTTCCAGCCGTCCGGGACGATCAGGCTGAAGCCCGCAGGGTCCTCGACCCGGTGCCAGCCCGCCGGCACACCGCCGGCCGCCACGCCCTTGCCGTCGGGGCCGGCGGTGGCGACGGCGCTGGTCGTCGGAGCGGGTCCGGGCGTGCCGCCCCCGCCACCGCCGCCGTACTGCATCACCGCGAAGACGGCACCGCCCGCAAGCACGGCGGCGAGCAGCGCGGTGAGGACGGCGGACCGCCGCCGCCCCTTCCCCGGGTCCCGGGCGGGCGCGGCGGGCACCACGGAGGGCACCACGGTGGGCACGGACGACGGGCCCGGGGCGGGCGACGGCGTGGTGGCGGAGGGCTGCGCCGGGGTGGGCCACTCGACCGTACGGGGGGCCCGGGACTCCACCGGCGTCGGTACGTCCTCCGGGCCGGCCGCCCCGGAGGTCGTACCGGCCCCCTCCAGGCTCATCCGCTGCGTCGGCACATATGCCTGGGCGGTCTCCGGGCTGCGGCCCTCCATCGCGTCGAGCAGCATCCGCTCGGCCTCGTCCGCGCGCGGCCGCTGGTCCGGGTCCTTGCGGAGCAGGGCGACGATGACGGAGGCGAGCGGTCCCGCGTTCGCCGGGTACGGCGGCTCCTCGCCGACGACGGCCTGCATGGTGCTGATCGGGGAGGTGCGGCGGAACGGGGAGGAGCCCTCGACGGCCGTGTAGAGGGTGGCGCCGAGCGACCAGAGGTCGGAGGCCGGGCCCGGGTCGCCGCCCCGTACCCGCTCGGGCGCCAGATAGTCGATCGAGCCGACGAGTTCGCCGGTCCGGGTGATGGTGGAGTCGCCCTCGATCGCCGCGATGCCGAAGTCGGTGATGAGGACCCGGCCGTCCCGGGCGAGCAGGACGTTGCCGGGCTTCACGTCGCGGTGGAGCACGCCGGCCCCGTGCGCGGCGCGCAGCGCGCCGACGACGTGCAGGCCGACCCGGGCCGCCTCGCGGGGCTCGATCGTCCCGGCCTCCTTGACGGCGTCGGCGAGCGAGGGACCGTCGACGAACTGCATCACGATCCAGGGCCGGTCGTCGTGTTCGAGGACGTCGTGGACGGTCACCACCCCGGGGTGGGAGATCCGGGCGGCGGCCCGCGCCTCCTTCTGGGTGCGGGCGTGCAGCACGAGCCGGTCCGCCTCCGCGACGAAGCGACCCGCCGTCAGCTCCTTCACCGCCACCACGCGGTGCAGCACCTCGTCGTGCGCGCGCCAGACCTTGCCCATGCCGCCGCACCCGATGGACTCGCCGAGCCGGTACCGTCCGGCGAGCAGCAGCCCCGCTCCTGTGCTCTGAGAGTGTTCCACGTGCCCCCGCCCCGTTGCTTCGGATGCCAGGTTACGGAGGAGGGGACGGCGGACGGAACCGCGGGGCCCTCATAGGAACCGCGTTGTGACCACGCGGGGGCCCCGTGTGGGCGTGAACAGGGCGCGCACGGGGGCGCGCACGGTCTCAGCGGCCCGGACGGAAGCCCTTCACGGCCTCCTCGTAGATCTCCGAGACCTTCTCCCGCTCGCTCTCCGGGCCGATCACCTGGACGACGTAGTAGCGGCCGCCGTCGATCAGCGCGAGGTTGCGGACGAAGACCTCCCGGCCGGTGCTGTCCAGCCAGGTGTAGTGCCCCTCCGCCGTGGGCGTGCGGCCGATGTCCACCCGCCGGGCCTTCACCAACTGCGACCAGCTGGACTGCCGGTAGGGCTCCAGCTCCCGCTCCTTGGAGTTCTGGTACTCCAGCGGGTCCGAGCCGTGGTCCCGGACGCTGTCCCGGCCCGGGACGACGATCATCGTGAAGTCGCCGCCGGTGTAGCGGACTTGGCCGGCGTCGTTGATGGAGCTGCGCCGCCAGTCGCGCGGCACGCCGACCCGGAAGCCCTCCGGGTCGTCGCGCAGCGCGTAACCGGCGGCCAGGGCGGGGCCGGTGGCGGGCGGGGTGGTGGGCGGGGTGGTGGTGGGCTGCGGCCCGCTGGACGGGGCCGTCGGGGTCGGGGTCGGAGTCGGGGTGGCGGGCGGAGGGGTGGTGGGCGCGGGGGCGGACGGGGGCGTGGTCGCCGACGGGCGGGCGCCGGCGGGCGCCTCGCCGCCCCTGGGCAGCGCGAAGGCGGCGTACGCGAGGGCGGCGCCGACCAGCAGGAGGACCACCATCAGCAGCCTGCGCCCGAGCGAACGCGGGCGCGGGCGCGCGGGAGTGCGCGGCGGCTCGGGCTCCGCGTCCTCGTGGTCGTACGTGTACCCCTGCTCGTACGCGTACCCCTGCTCGGGCTCGTACGGCCGCCCGGTTTCCTGGGAACGTTCGGGCTCGTACGGCCGCCCGGGCTCGTACGGCTGTCCGGTTTCTTGGGGACGTTCGGGCTCGTACGGCGGGTGGGGCTGTTCCGCCGGTACGGGGGCGGGCGGCGGCGCCTGCCCGCGGCGGGGCTCCTTGCCGCGCCGGTGCCGGTGGCGTCCGGAACCCGCGGCGGCGCGCCGGCGGCGCACCAGCTCGCCCCTGCGGCGCAGGATCGGCAGCCGCCTCGCGTCGAACCGGGACGGGGTCGCCGCCGCGAGGTCCGCCTCAGGCTCCGGCGCGGACCGCACCAGCGACCGGAGCCAGCCGCGCAGCTCCTCGAAGTCCGGGCGCTCGGTGGGGTCCTGGCGCAGCAGCGACTCCACCACCGGGCGCAGCGGGCCGCACTCCTCGGCGAAGGCGGGCGGCTCCGCGCAGACCAGCTGGACCAGCTCGGCCGCATTGTCCTCGGGGTACGGGGCGTGGCCCTGGACGGCCCGGTAGAGCAGGGCGCCGAGCGCCCACAGGTCGGTGGCGGGGCCGATGGGCGGGGCGAGCCGCCAGTTCTCGTGCACGGGGCCGGCCTGTTCGGGCGCCCAGCGCTCGGTGACGGCGCCGACGACGGCGATCCGGGTCTGCCGGGCCCGCTCGGCGGCGAGCCGGGTCGCGGGGCCGCGGTACCGCTCCCCCTCCGGCCCCGGCTGCGCCGGGACGGTCGCCCCGGCGGCCGTCGGGCGGGGAAGGCCGGGGGTGGCGGCGGGCGCGTATCCGGCGGGCAGGGCGGGCCGGCCCGAACCGGGCAGCACGGAACCTCCGCCGGCCGGGACGTGCGGCGCGTTGTCCCGGGACGCGTGCGGGCCGTCGCTCCAGGTGCCCTTGAGCATCAGGCGGGGCGGGCGCGGGCCGTCCCGGCCGGTGGGGTCCCCGCCGTACGCGTCGCCGTCCTCGTCGTCCTCGTCGTCCTCGTCGCCGTCCTCGTCGTCCGCCGTCCGCGTCCACCACTGCGGGGCCGGTCCCGGCCGGGTCGCCTCCGGGCGGACGGGCGGCCCCGGTTCGGTCCGGACCTCGGGCTCGGGATCGTGCTCCGGCTGGGGCCGGGCCTCGGGCTCGGAGGGGCGGGGGGCGGGGAGCGCGCCGGTGTCGCCGAGCCGCGCGGCGGCGGCGCGGGTGGCCGCGCGGTAGGCGGCGATGGCCCCGGCCCTGGCCGCCCGCAGATCGGCGCTGGGCGGCACCGCGGGGGCCTCCGGCGGGCTCGCGGGACGGGGCGCCGGCGTCGCCCGGCCGTAGGGATCGGCACCGTACGGGACGGGCTCCGGGCCCGGCGTCGGCGGCAGCGTCGGCGACGGCGGCTCGGGCGCGGCGGGCTGAAGACCGGCGGGCAGCGCGGCGACACCCTCGGGAGCCGCGTACTCGCCGGTCTCGTAGACCTCGGTCTCGTAGACCTCGGTCTCGTAGTGCCGGGTCTCGAAGTGCTGGGTCTCGTACGTCTCGTCGGCTTCGTACGTCTCACCGGCCTCGTACGTCTCTCCGGCCTCGTACGTCTCTCCGGTCTCGTACGTCCCCTCGGCCTCGTACGTCCCGTACGCCCCCGGCTCCTCGTACTCTCCCGGCTCCTCGTACGCCTCGTACTCCCCTGTCTCCCCGTACCCCTCCTCGTCCGGCTCGGGGGCGCGGAAGGCGGGGTCCTCGGGGTCGGGGACGGGGGCGTAGCCGCACAGGGCCTCCTCGGCGGCGCCGGCGGCGAGGCCGGTGAGGAGGACGCGGCCGTCGTCGCAGACCAGGACCGTGCGGGCGGTGATGTTGCGGTGGACCCAGCCGTGGGCGTGGAGGGCGCGCAGGGCGGTGAGGACGTCCGCGGCGATCTCGGCGGCCCGGAACGGGTTGAGCGGGCCGTCGGCGAGGAGGGCGGAAAGGGGGCGGGCGGCGATGTGTTCGCTGACTATCCACAGCGAGCCGGCTTCCGCGAAGACGTCGAAGACCTGGTCGAGTAAGGGGTGGTCGGGGATCTGGGCGGCGGCCTGCGCCGCCTCGATCGCCCGGCGCACGACCGGCTCCGCCGGTCTGCGGGTGGCGCCCCCGCCGCCGTACGGGCCCGTGGGCGCGGGTCCTTCGCCGAGGACCTCCGCGTCCACGACCTCGGGCAGCGGGACCTGACGGATCCGCACCTCCTGCCCGCTGTACGTGTCGAAGGCGCGGGTCTCGGCGAGGTCGACGAGGGCGTCGGCGCCGGCGGGGGGCACCGGCAGGCGGTAGCGCTCAGCGAGCACTCTTCCCGCGTACTCGTCCACGGCGCCTCCCCCTGCGCTTCGGTCGTCCCCCGTCCCTCACGATACGGGCCCCGGTCAGTCCTTGGGCGTGAACGTGGCGAACGCCGTCTCGCGCAGCGTCCGGCACTGCGCGCCGTCCCACTCGGCCGCCTTGCAGGTGATCATGATCGAGTAGCCGCGCCTGGCGTCGACCTTGAAGCCGCGGTTGAGGACGCGGACCCGCTCGCCCTTCTGGTTCCGCTCGAAGCTCCAGTCCGCGACGGTCGGGTAGCCCTTCCACGACACCGTGTCGATGCCGAGGTGCTTGTAGCCGCTGCTGGTGAGGCGGACGCCTCCGACGGCGGCGAGCCAGGCGGCCTTGGCGTCGTCCTTGGGGCTGCCGTTGAAGTCGACCTGCACGCGCGGGAAGCCGCCGCTCCCGCTCCATATGGCGCCGCCGCTGTACCCGTCTATGGGGCGCATGACGAAGGAGGAGGGCATGGCCATGGAGAAGTGGAAGCGGTCGTTGGTGACCAGCGCGTAGCCGGCCGGGAGGGCCGCGCCGCCGTCGGTGCCGCCGCTCGGCCCGGTGCTGGGCGTGGTGCCGGTCGGGTCGGCGGAGGTGTCGGGGGAGCCGGTCGAGCCGCTCGTCGAACCGCCCGTCGCCGTCGCGCCGCCGTCGGCCGCCGCGCCGTCGCCGCCGGGCTGGGCGTCGCCCTGCTGGCCGGGGTCGCTGGGCGAGCCGCTCGCGCCGCCGTCGCCCGCGGAGCCGCCGTCGCCGCCGGCGGTGGCCCCGGCGGAGGCGGTGGTGTCGCCGCCCTTGCCCTCGTCGCCCTTGTCACCGCCGCTGAGGGAGACGGCGAGGATGGTGCCGAGCAGGGCGAGGACGACGACCGCGGCGATGATCACCAGGGTGCGGCGGGGGACGACGTCGGTGAGCGGGGCGCGGACAGGGGCCGTACGGGATCCGGCCTGCGGGGACACGGGCGACGGGCCCGCGCCCTTCGTCGTGCCCTTCGCCGGGCCCTTCTCCGCGTCCCTGCCCTTGGCGCGGTCCTTCCCCTTCGCCTCTGCCTTGGCCGCCGCGGCCGCGTTCCGCACGGAGGCCAGGGCGCCCCGCATCCGCTCGGCGGCGGGCTCGGGGGCCTTCTCCCGGGCCGTCGCCGGGGTCTGCGGCTCCTGCTCGGGGCGGGTCGGCAGCGGGACGATCCGGGTCACCTCGGGGCCCGGCTCGGGCGTCGGCTCGGGGGCGTCGAGCACGGCGCGCAGGAGCACCCGGGCGCGGGCGTCGTCGAGCCGCTGCGCCGGGTCCTTGGCGAGCAGCCCGTAGATGACCTGCTCCAGCTCGGGGCCCGCGTTCTTCGGCTGGTCGACGGGCTCGGTCATGACGGCGGTGAGGGTCGCGATCGCGGAGCCCTTGTCGTACGGCGGGCAGCCCTCGACCGCCGCGTACAGCAGGCCGCCCAGCGACCACAGGTCGGCGGCCGGCCCCGGCTTGTGGCCGCGGGCGCGCTCGGGCGAGATGTACGAGGGGGCGCCGACGAGCATGCCGGTGGAGGTGATGGAGGGGTCGCCCTCCACCTGGGCGATGCCGAAGTCGGTGAGGACCACGCGGCCGTCGTCGGAGATGAGGACGTTGGAGGGCTTCACGTCGCGGTGCAGGATGCCCTCGCGGTGCGCGGAGCGCAGCACGTCGAGGATGGCGAGGCCGACCTCGGCGGCGCGGCGCGGGGTGAGGACGCCGTCCTCGCGCACGGCGTCGGCGAGCGACTTGCCCTCGATGAGCTCCATGACGATCCAGGGGCGGTCGTCCTCGTCGACGACGTCGTAGACGGTCACGGCGCCGTTGTTGCGGATCTTGGCGATGGCCTTGGCCTCGCGCAGGGTCCGGGTGATCAGACGGCGCTTCTCGTCGTCGTCGATGCTGCTGGGGAAGCGGAGTTCCTTGACGGCGACCGTGCGGCCGAGGGTCTCGTCGACGGCGCGCCAGACGGTGCCCATGCCGCCGCGACCGAGCAGGGCTCCGAGCCGGTAGCGGCCGGCGAGCAGCCGGCCCTCGGTCTCGGCGGTGGTGGACGGGGAGTCCTTGCGGAGCCGGTCGGACGCGGGGCGCTGCCCGTCGCCGTCCCCGGCGCCGAACCCGGCCCGTCCGGTGGACGGCTCGGTCCCCGGCACGCGGTCACGCGGCGCGTCCGCGCCCGTCCCCGCCCCCGTACCCGCCCGCGCGTCCCGAGCCACGGCGTCCTGAGGCTTCGTGTCCGGGAACACGGCGTCCTGAGGCTTCGTGTCCGGGGACACGGCGTCCTGAGGCTTCGTCCGCTGAGGCTCCGTCTCCTGGGGCTCCGCGCCCTCCGGCTCGGCGTCCTGGGGCTTCCCGGCCGCCGCGGGCTCCGTGGCCCGCGCCGCCTCGTCCCGCTCCGCCTCGCGCGCGGCCGGAACCGTCCCCCGCCCGCCGTCGGTCGCGGCCCCCGCGGCGGCGTCCCGCCGGGGGTCCTTCGCCGTGTCCCGCGACTGCTCCGACTCCGACATGCGTCCCCTCTGCGATCCCTGATCTCCGCCGCGCCCGCCGCACTCCGCACGCTCCGGCAACCCGCCCTGGAAGAGAGCCCATTGTCCCTCACCTCACGGCGGGCGGCGCCCCCGGGTCCAGACTCCGGTATGACGACGCGCCACCACCACCCCCGGGTTCCCTCCCGTCCCGGACGTACCGTCAGGCGGAGCCCCCGTCAGATCGGGACGATGTCGGGCGCACCGAGCCTGGCGGCGTCCGCCGTGAGGTCGTCGGGCTGCCGCTGCGACTCGCGCTCCGCCTCGACCCGCTTCTCGTAGTGCTCGACCTCCTTGTCGATCCGGCTCGCGTCCCAGCCGAGGACCGGGGCCATCAGCTCCGCCGCCTCGCGCGCGCTGCGGGTGCCGCGGTCGAAGGTCTCGATGGAGACGCGGGTGCGGCGGGTGAGGACGTCGTCGAGGTGGCGGGCGCCTTCGTGGGAGGCGGCGTAGACCACCTCGGCGCGCAGGTAGTCGTCGGCAGCGGCCAGCGGCCGGCCGAGCGAGGGGTCCTCGGCGACGAGGGCGAGCAGTTCCTCCGTCAGGGAGCCGTACCGGTTGAGCAGGTGCTCCACGCGGACGACGTGGAGGCCGGTGCGGGCGGCGATCCGCGCCCGCGCGTTCCACAGCGCGCGGTAGCCCTCGGCGCCGGCCAGCGGGGTGTCCTCGGTGACGCAGGGGGCGACCCCTCCCCAGGCGCCCCGCGCGGGGGACGCCCCGAGGCCGAGGCCGTGCACGGCCTCGTCGACGGCGTCCTTCGCCATCACCCGGTAGGTCGTGTACTTGCCGCCGGCGACGACGACGAGGCCCGGCACCGGGTGGGCGACGGTGTGCTCGCGGGAGAGCTTGCTGGTGGCGTCGGACTCGCCGGCGAGCAGCGGGCGCAGACCGGCGTAGACCCCCTGGACGTCGTCGCGGGAGAGGGGGGTGGCGAGCACCGTGTTGACGTGTTCGAGGAGGTAGTCGATGTCGGCGCTGGAGGCGGCGGGGTGGGCCTTGTCGAGGTCCCAGTCGGTGTCGGTGGTGCCGACGATCCAGTGCCGTCCCCAGGGGATGACGAAGAGGACGGACTTCTCGGTGCGCAGGATGAGGCCGGTGGTGGAGTGGATCCGGTCCTTGGGGACGACGAGGTGGATGCCCTTGGAGGCGCGGACGTGGAACTGGCCGCGCTCGCCGATGAGGGCCTGGGTGTCGTCGGTCCACACCCCGGTGGCGTTGACGATCTGCTTGGCCCGGACGACGTACTCGCCGCCGGTCTCGACGTCCTGGACGCGGGCGCCGACGACCCGCTCGCCCTCCCGGAGGAAGCCGGTGACCCGCGCGCGGGCGGCGGCGAGGGCGCCGTAGGAGGCGGCGGTGCGGACGAGGGTGAGGACGAAGCGGGCGTCGTCCATCTGGGCGTCGTAGTACTGGAGGGCGCCGGTGAGGGCGTCCTTGCGCAGGCAGGGGGCGACGCGGAGGGCGCCCTTGCGGCTGAGGTGGCGGTGGACGGGGAGACCGCGGCCGTGGCCGGAGGAGACGGACATGGCGTCGTACAGGGCGACGCCGGAGCCCGCGTAGAGCCGCTCCCAGCCCTTGTGCTGGAGCGGGTACAGGAAGGGCACCGGCTTCACCAGGTGGGGGGCGAGCCGCTCCAGGAGGAGTCCGCGCTCCTTGAGCGCCTCGCGGACCAGGGCGAAGTCGAGCATCTCCAGATAGCGCAGCCCGCCGTGGATGAGCTTGCTGGAGCGGCTGGAGGTGCCGGAGGCCCAGTCGCGGGCCTCGACGATGCCGGTGGAGAGCCCGCGCGTGACCGCGTCGAGGGCCGTGCCGGCGCCGACCACGCCGCCGCCGACGACGAGCACGTCCAGCTCGCGCTCGGCCATGGCCGTCAGCGCCTCGGCGCGCTCGGCGGGTCCCAGTGTCGCTGTCCTCACGGTGCCGCCTTCCGTCGTCCTGTGTGGTCCCGTCGTCCCCGCGTCCCTCTTCGCTCCGGAAAGCGGACCGGACCGCGGTACGGCCCGGTTCTCTGTCCCGATTCTGGACCCGTCCGGGGGCTTCGGCCACCGCCCCGCACGGAACTGTGGATAACACTCGGCAAGCTTCGATCATGCAATGCCGCATATCGGTCATATTTACTCCTAGTCTGACATTGGTTACGTGTTGCGTACGCACCACACAACGGCTACCGGGAAGGACGGCCCACCCCCCATGCCCGCAGACCTCGCCGTCATCGGCCTCGGCCACCACGGACTCCCCCTCGCCCAGGCCGCGACCGCCGCGGGCATCGCCACCGTCGGCTTCGACACCGACCCCCGGCCGGTCGCCGAACTCGCCGCCGGCCGTCCCCCGGTGGACGGCTCCCTCACAGCCTCCGAGATCCGCCGCATGCTCTCCGGCGGCTTCCGGGCCACCACCAGCCCCGCCGAACTCGGCCGGGTCCGCACCGCCGTCCTCTGCTCCCCGACCCCCCTCGGCCCCGACGGCGCCCTCGACCTCACCGCCGTCACCGACGCCGCCCGCGCCCTCGCCGCGCGGCTGCGCCCGCACACCACCGTGCTCCTGGAGTCCCCCGTCCCGCCGGGCACCACCGAGGGCGTCCTCCGCGAGCTCCTGGAGGACGGCTCGGGCCTGCGGGCCGGCCGCGACTTCCACCTCGCCTACTCCCCCGGCCGCCTCGACCCCGGCAACCGCCTGCCCGGCCTCACCGGCACCCCGAAGGTCATCGGCGGCCTCACGCCCGCGTGCACCGAGTCCGCCGCCGCCTTCTACGGCCGCTTCACCGACAAGGTGGTACGCGCGCGTGGCCCCCGCGAGGCCGAGACGGTCAAGCTCCTGGAGACCAACTTCCGGCACGTCAACATCGCCCTCGTCAACGAGATGGCGGTGCTCTGCCACGAACTCGGCGTGGACCTCTGGGACGTCATCCGCTGCGCCGAGACCAAGCCCTTCGGCTTCCAGGCGTTCCGCCCCGGCCCCGGCGTCGGCGGCCACGGCCTCCCCGTCGAACGGCTCGGCACCCACCGCCCGCTCCGCCTCGTCGAACTCGCCGGCCAGGTCAACCAGCGGATGCCGCAGTACGTCGTCCAGCGCGCCGCCGCCCTCCTCAACGAGCACGGCAAGTCCGCCCGCGCCGCCCGGATCCTGCTCCTCGGCATCACGTACAAGCCCGACCTCGCCGACCGCGAGGGCTCCCCCGCCGACGAGATCGCCCACCGCCTCATGGACCTCGGCGCCACGGTCAGCTTCCACGACCCGCACGTCCCCGACTGGCGGGTGCGGGACCTGCCCGTCCCCCGCGCCGACTCCCTCTACGAGGCCGCCGCCCACGCCGATCTGACGATCCTTCTCCAGCACCACCGCGTCTACGACCTCCAGGGCCTCGCGGTGAAGGCGCAGCTCCTGCTCGACACCCGGGGCGCCACCCCCGCCGGCACGGCGCACCGCCTGTAGCCCCGGCCGGTCCCCGCCCACGGGTAACGGGTGGGTCACTGTCCGCACGGACTGCTAGTCTCCGGCCCTCTCGATCGCACACCCGTGCGCCATCCACCGTAGGGGGACCCGCCATGAGCCAGCCCGTACCGCCGCCGGACAACCCGTACGCCGGAGGCCCCGGCCAGCAGCCCGGCCAGAACCCGTACGGCCAGCCCGCCCCGGGGCAGAACCCGTACGGTCAGGCTCCCGCCGGGCAGAACCCGTACGGGCAGCCCCCGGCGGGCCAGAACCCCTTCGGCCAGGCCCCCGGCGGCCAGAACCCCTTCGGCGCCTACCCGCCGGCGCCCGCCCCCCGCCGGAACAACGTGGGCCTCGGCATCCTCGCCGCCGTCGTCGCCGCGCTGGTCACCGCGGGCGTCTACGGCGCCATCCTCGGCGCCGTGGAGATCCAGATCGGCTGGGCCGCCGTCGGCGTCGGCTTCGCGGTCGGCTTCGCCGCGGGCAAGGCCGGCGGCAACAACCCGGTGCTGCCGATCGTCAGCGCGATCCTCGCGCTGGGCGCCGTGTACCTCGGCCAGCTCGTCGGCATCGCCGTCTTCGCCTCCAAGGAGTACGGCTTCCCGTTCTTCGAGCTCTTCTTCGAGGAGTTCGGCATGCTCACCGAGGCGTGGAGCGAGGCCAAGGATCCGCTGACCTTCCTCTTCCTCGCGCTCGGCCCGGTCGCCGCCTTCTCCGGTGCCAAGAAGGCCGGCTCCTCCGGCTGACCCGGAGCACGCGCGTACGCGAGAGGGCCCCGCACCGGCCGGTGCGGGGCCCTCTCGTCTGCGTACCGGGGGCGTCAGCGCTTGTGCTGCGCGTCCGCGACGGTGACCTCGACGCGCTGGAACTCCTTGAGCTCGCTGTAGCCGGTGGTGGCCATCGCGCGGCGCAGGGCGCCGAAGAAGTTCATCGAACCGTCCGGGGTGTGCGACGGGCCGGTGAGGATCTCCTCGGTGGTGCCGACGATGCCCAGGTCGACCAGCTTGCCGCGCGGCACGTCCTCGTGGACGGCCTCCATGCCCCAGTGGTGACCCTTGCCGGGCGCGTCCGTGCCGCGCGCCAGCGGCGAGCCGATCATCACGGCGTCCGCGCCGCAGGCGATGGCCTTCGGCAGGTCGCCGGACCAGCCCACGCCGCCGTCGGCGATGACGTGCACGTACCGGCCGCCGGACTCGTCCATGTAGTCGCGGCGGGCCGCGGCCACGTCGGCGACGGCGGTCGCCATCGGGACCTGGATGCCGAGCACGTTACGGGTGGTGTGCGCGGCGCCGCCGCCGAAGCCGACCAGGACGCCCGCGGCGCCGGTCCGCATCAGGTGCAGGGCGGCGGTGTACGTGGCGCAGCCGCCGACGATGACCGGGACGTCCAGCTCGTAGATGAACTGCTTCAGGTTGAGCGGCTCGGCCGCGCCGGAGACGTGCTCGGCGGAGACCGTGGTGCCGCGGATCACGAAGATGTCCACGCCCGCGTCGACGACGGCCTTGGAGAACTGGGCGGTGCGCTGCGGGGAGAGCGCGGCGGCGGTGACGACGCCGGAGTCGCGCACCTCCTTGATGCGCTGCCCGATCAGCTCCTCCTTGATCGGAGCGGCGTAGATCTCCTGCAGACGGCGGGTCGCCGTGGCCTCGTCCAGCTCGGCGATCTCGTCGAGCAGCGGCTGCGGGTCCTCGTACCGGGTCCACAGACCTTCGAGGTTCAGCACGCCGAGGCCGCCGAGCTCGCCGATCCGGATGGCGGTCTGCGGGGAGACGACCGAGTCCATCGGGGCGGCCAGGAAGGGCAGCTCGAAGCGGTAGGCGTCGATCTGCCAGGCGATCGAGACCTCCTTCGGGTCCCGGGTGCGCCGGCTCGGTACGACGGCGATGTCGTCGAACGCGTACGCCCTGCGGCCGCGCTTGCCGCGCCCGATCTCGATCTCAGTCACGATGTGTGGCCTTTCCCTCTATGTCTGCGCCTACCAGTATCCCCGACACGCGCGTGGGGGGCGGCTCCGGCCACATGCCGGAACCGCCCCCTCCCGTGTGCGCGGACTACTTCCTGCTGTAGTTCGGCGCCTCGACGGTCATCTGGATGTCGTGCGGGTGGCTCTCCTTGAGGCCCGCCGAGGTGATCCGGACGAAGCGGCCGTTCTCCTGGAGCTCCGGGACGGTGCGGCCGCCGACGTAGAACATCGACTGGCGCAGGCCGCCGACCAGCTGGTGCACCACGGAGGCGAGCGGGCCGCGGTACGGCACCTGGCCCTCGATGCCCTCGGGGATCAGCTGCTCGTCGGAGGCGACGCCCTCCTGGAAGTAGCGGTCCTTGGAGAAGGACTTGCGGTCGCCGCGGGTCTGCATGGCGCCGAGCGAGCCCATGCCGCGGTACGACTTGAACTGCTTGCCGTTGATGAAGAGCAGCTCGCCCGGGGACTCCTCGCAGCCCGCGAGCAGCGAGCCGAGCATCACGGTGTCGGCGCCCGCGACGAGCGCCTTGGCGATGTCGCCGGAGTACTGGAGGCCGCCGTCGCCGATGACCGGGACGCCGGCCGCCTTGGCGGCGAGGGACGCCTCGTAGATGGCGGTGACCTGCGGGACGCCGACGCCGGCGACCACGCGGGTGGTGCAGATGGAGCCGGGGCCGACACCGACCTTGATGCCGTCGACGCCGGCGTCGATCAGCGTCTGGGCGCCGTCGCGGGTGGCGACGTTGCCGCCGACCACGTCCACCGAGGAGTTCGACTTGATCTTGGAGATCATGTCGCCGACCAGCTTGGAGTGGCCGTGCGCGGTGTCGACGACGATGAAGTCGACGCCGGCCTCGATCAGGGCCTGGGCGCGCTCGAAGGAGTCGCCGGCGACGCCGACGGCCGCGCCGACGAGCAGCCGCCCGTTGGCGTCCTTGGCGGCGTTCGGGTACTTCTCGGCCTTGACGAAGTCCTTGACCGTGATGAGGCCCTTGAGCACGCCGGCCTCGTCGACCAGCGGAAGCTTCTCGATCTTGTGGCGGCGCAGCAGGTCCATGGCGTCGACGCCGGAGATGCCGACGTGGCCGGTGACGAGCGGCATGGGGGTCATGACCTCGCGCACCTGGCGGGTGCGGTCGGACTCGAAGGCCATGTCGCGGTTGGTGACGATGCCGAGCAGCTTGCCCGCCGGGTCGGTCACCGGGACGCCGCTGATGCGGAACTTGGCGCAGATCGCGTCGGCCTCGGCGAGCGTGGCGTCCGGGTGCACGGTGATCGGGTCGGTCACCATGCCGGACTCGGAGCGCTTCACCAGGTCGACCTGGTTCGCCTGGTCGGCGATGGAGAGGTTGCGGTGCAGAAC
Source organism: Streptomyces sp. NPDC085460 (assembly GCF_044541975.1). Taxonomy (NCBI): domain Bacteria; kingdom Bacillati; phylum Actinomycetota; class Actinomycetes; order Kitasatosporales; family Streptomycetaceae; genus Streptomyces; species Streptomyces sp. NPDC085460. The sequence goes on along the minus strand of NZ_JBITTO010000002.1, from coordinate 328,108 downwards.
ACCGACACCGCCCTGCCGGGCCATGGCGATCGCCATGCGCGACTCGGTGACCTTGTCCATCGCGGCGGAGAGCAGCGGGATGTTCACCCGCACGTTCTTCGAGATGTACGAGGCGGTGTCGATCTGGTCGGGCGCCATGTCGGACGCGCCGGGCAGCAGCAGCACGTCGTCGTAGGTCAGCCCGAGTGTCGCGAATTTACCGGGCACTCCGTCGACGTTGGCAGTCATGACACCTTCCCAAATGGCCTTGATCGGTGCGGGATGTCCATGCTAACGGGCCGGAGCGGTGTCTCATTCCACGATCAAGATCAGCGGGAAGCTTTGGACATTCGTACGTGTACGAAAGGGACGACAGTGGCCGGTGAGGCTTACTGCTCGGCCAGGGCCCGCAGCCGGCTGAGGGCGCGGTGCTGGGCGACCCGGACGGCGCCCGGGGACATGCCGAGCATCTGGCCGGTCTCCTCGGCGGTCAGTCCGACGGCGACCCTCAGGACGAGCAGCTCGCGCTGGTTCTCCGGGAGGTTGGCGAGGAGCTTCTTGGCCCATTCGGCGTCGTCGCTGAGGAGGGCGCGCTCCTCGGGGCCGAGGGAGTCGTCGGGCCGCTCGGGCATCTCGTCGGAGGGCACGGCGGTGGAGCCGGGGTGGCGCATGGCGGCCCGCTGGAGGTCGGCGACCTTGTGTCCGGCGATGGCGAAGACGAACGCCTCGAAGGGGCGGCCGGTGTCCCGGTAGCGGGGCAGGGCCATGAGGACGGCGACGCAGACCTCCTGCGCGAGGTCCTCGACGAAGTGGCGGGCGTCGCCGGGCAGCCGGCTGAGCCGGGTGCGGCAGTAGCGCAGCGCGAGCGGGTGGACGCGCGCGAGCAGGTCGTGGGTGGCCTGCGCGTCCCCTTCGACGGCGCGGTGGACGAGCGCACCGATCTCCCCCTGCCCGGCAGGCATGGGGGAACCCATGGTCTCGTCGTCGCGCATCGCTCCATGGTGCCTTGACGCCTGTCCGTCCGTGGCACCCTGTCCGTAGTTGTGCACCGAAGCGTTATGAGCAGGTGCGCCTGGATTCATCTCTGGCGCCCTCCCCTTCCGCTCGATCGACTCGTCCCCGAGGAACTCCACACCTCAAGGATGCGGCATCGGGCGGGGAAGTGACACAGGCCCGCCCCGTCCGCCCCTCGGCGGACGGGGGTACGGACGGGGAAGCGGCGGGTGTCCGCCGGTTCAGCGGACCGGATTCCGGGCGGGTGACCGCCGGTTCAGCGGACGAGACCCCAGCGGAATCCGAGCGCGACGGCGTGCGCCCGGTCGGAGGCCCCGAGCTTCTTGAAGAGGCGTCGGGCGTGGGTCTTGACGGTGTCCTCGGAGAGGAAGAGCTCGCGCCCGATCTCCGCGTTGGACCGGCCGTGGCTCATGCCTTCGAGGACCTGGATCTCGCGCGCGGTGAGGGTGGGCGCGGCGCCCATCTCGGCCGAACGGAGCCGGCGCGGGGCGAGCCGCCAGGTCGGGTCGGCGAGCGCCTGGGTGACGGTGGCCCGCAGCTCGGCGCGCGAGGCGTCCTTGTGCAGGTAGCCGCGGGCGCCGGCGGCGACCGCGAGGGCGACGCCGTCGAGGTCCTCGGCGACCGTCAGCATGATGATCCGGGCGCCGGGGTCGGCGGAGAGCAGCCGGCGGACGGTTTCCACACCACCGAGGCCGGGCATCCGCACGTCCATCAGGATGAGGTCGGAGCGGTCCGCGCCCCAGCGGCGGAGGACCTCCTCGCCGTTGGCCGCGGTGGTCACGCGCTCCACGCCGGGCACGGTCGCGACCGCGCGGCGAAGCGCCTCTCGGGCAAGCGGGGAGTCGTCGCAGACGAGAACGGACGTCATGACTGACCTCCGCGGCTCTCGCAGCTGATGCGCGTCACCTTGAGCCTCCAGGGCTGGTACGTATCGTCACCTGTGCGGTTGACGCTCCCGGACACCTGCCCGATCGCTTGTTCATTCAACCGCCTCGCACTCTCAACGATGGTCACCCGAAAGAGTTACGGGTCGGACGGGACCTTCGCCACTCCTTGTGAGGGGCCGTGCACGGAGAAGAGCGTCGCCGGGCCGCGTCGTCCATCATCAGAAGCTATGCCCCATTTAGCGGGTTTTCTTCCCTTTTCGCGGTGTCTGTGGCTAGATTCGCAATGAGTCATATTTACATCTACTTCGACAGTAGTCGGATGGATCGGACCGACCGGGGCAGGAGGAACCCCGGAGCTACAGCCAACTCCCGCCCACCCACCAACCCGTCTCGACACGGTTTCAAGGGGACTAGCGCAATGGCAGATTTCTCCCGCCTTCCCGGACCCAACGCCGATCTGTGGGACTGGCAACTGCTCGCGGCCTGCCGCGGCGTCGACAGCTCCCTGTTCTTCCACCCCGAGGGAGAGCGCGGCGCGGCACGGAGTGCGCGTGAGAACTCGGCGAAAGAGGTCTGCATGCGGTGCCCGGTCCGCGCGCAGTGCGCGGCACACGCACTCGCCGTGCGGGAGCCCTACGGCGTATGGGGCGGCCTCACCGAGGACGAACGCGAGGAACTCATGGGACGCGCGCGCAACCGCCTGATCACGGCGGCGCCGGCGACGTCCGCCGGCCGATCGATCGTGGGGCACGCCTGAAGGAACGTTTCCTCACGAGCGGAGGCCCGGCCCCCGGCCCCGAAGGGCCCGGTCCGGGTGCGGGCTACGCGCGCGTGGCGGCCCGGGTCAGCTCGTCCAGGGTGGCCGCGACGGCCGGGACCTGGGCCAGGTCCGGCAGGGTCAGCGCCACGATCTCCCGCTCCACGGCGGGCTCGACCGCGACGGTCCTGGCCCCCTTGGGCCGTACCGACTCGATGGCCAGTTCCGGCAGGACGGCCACGCCGAGCCCCGCGCCGACCAGCCCCACCACCGCCGGGTAGTCGTCGGTCGCGAAGTCGATGCGCGGGGCGAAGCCGGCCTCCTCGCAGACGTCGACGAGCTGGCGGCGGCAGCGGGGGCAGCCGGCGATCCAGGAGTCCCCGGCGAGCTCGGCGATGGAGACCGAGCCGGCGCCGGCGAGCGGGTGCGTCTCGGGGACCAGACCGACGAGCCGGTCGGCGAGGAGCGGGCGGACCACCAGGTCGTCCCATTCGCCGGCCGTCTGGCCCGATCCGTACCGGAAGGCGAGGGCGATGTCGCAGTCGCCCTCGCGGAGCATCTCGACGGAGCGCGGCGGTTCGGCCTCGACGAGGGAGACCCGGGTGCCGGGGTGGGCGGCGCGCAGGGCGGCGAGCGCGGTGGGGACGAGGGTGGAGCTGCCGCTGGGGAAGGAGACCAGGCGGACCCGGCCGGCCCGGAGGCCCGCGATGGCCGCGACCTCCTCCTCGGCGGCGGTGAGTCCGGCGAGGATGCCGGCGGCGTGCCGGACGAGGACCTCGCCCGCCTGGGTGAGGCGCATCTCGCGGCCGGTCCTGATGAGCAGCGGGGTGCCGGCCGAGGTCTCCAGGGCCTTCATCTGCTGGCTGACGGCGGGCTGGGTGCACCCGAGCTCGCGCGCGGCGGCCGAGAAGGAGCCGGTGGCGGCGACGGCCCGCAGGACGCGGAGGTGGCGTGCCTCGATCATGGATCGAGCATAAGCGATTCTTGGGTGCGAGCGCGAATATTCGATCAAATCTTTGAGGAAGCGTCGGAAAGGTCCGCTTATGCTGCCCCCATGACGCTACTCAGTGTGAACGCGGGCCGGGCGAAGGCCGTCGGCTACACCGACTCCGCCTCCGGGACGACGGGCATCGACAAGCGCCCGGTCGACGGGCCCGTACGGATCCAGGCTCCGGACCCCGGCGGGGTCGGGGGGAGCGGCGTCGCCGGGGACACCGTGTGCGACCCGCGCTTCCACGGGGGCGCCGACCGCGCGGTGTACGCCTTCGCCCGCGAGGACCTGGACCGCTGGGAGCGGGAGCTGGGCCGGGAGCTGGCGAACGGCTCCTTCGGCGAGAACCTGACGACGAGCGGCCTGGACGTGAACGGGGCGCTGATCGGCGAGCGGTGGCGGATCGGCGAGGACGTGGTCGTCGAGGTCACCGGCGGCCGGATCCCCTGCCGCACCTTCCAGGGCCACCTCGAGGAGAAGGGGGTCGACGCCAAGGGCTGGGTCCGGCGGTTCACCCAGGCGGAGGCCGGTCCCGGCGCGCTGCTGCGGGTGATCGAGCCGGGCGAGGTGCGGGCCGGCGACCCGGTCACCGTCGTGCACCGGCCGGACCACGGCGTCACGGTCGCCTTCCTGCACCGGGCGGCGACCACCGAGCGGCGCCTGCTGCCGGAGACGCTGGTGGCCGCCGCGTGGATGGAGTCCGGACTCCTCGCGCTCGCCCGCCAGTACGCGGAGAAGTACGGGGATGGCGACGGGGCCGGGGCCGACGGCTGAGGACGGGAGCGGGGCGGGACCGGCGGCCGGGTACGGGAAGCGGGGGCGGGAACGGCGGCTGAACCCCCGTCGTACGGCGGCCCGGTGACGCGGTCCCGGGCACTACGGTTCCGGTATGACCACTGCACTGATCACGGGAGCCACCGCCGGCATCGGGGCCGCCTTCGCCCGCCGGCTGGCGGCTGACGGCCATGACGTCGTCCTGGTGGCGCGGGACCTGAAGCGCCTTCGGGAGCAGGCCACCGAGCTGCACGACCGGCACGGGGTGGAGGCCGAGGTGCTCGCCGCCGACCTCTCCGAGGAGGAGGGGATCGCCGCCGTCGAGGCCCGGCTCTCCGACCCGCGCCGCCCGGTCGACCTGCTGGTGAACAACGCGGGCTTCGGCAACAAGGGCCGCTTCCTCGACGTGTCGATGGCCGACGAGCTGAAGATGCTGACCGTGCACTGCGAGGCGGTGCTCCGGCTGACCTCCGCCGCGGCCGGCGCGATGAGGGGACGCGGGCGTGGCGGGGTGGTGAACGTGGCCTCGGTGGCGGCCTTCGTGCCGCGCGGCACCTACGGCGCCTCGAAGGCGTGGGTCGTGCAGTTCACCCAGGGCGCGGCCAAGGACCTCGCGGGCAGCGGGGTGCGGCTGATGGCGCTCTGCCCGGGCTTCGTGCGCACCGAGTTCCACGAGCGGGCCGGGATGGGGACGGACAACATCCCCGGCTGGATGTGGCTGGACGCGGACAAGCTGGTGGCGGCGGCCCTGTCGGACCTGGCGCGGGGCAAGACCCTGTCGATCCCGGACCCGCGCTACAAGGCGCTGATGGGCGTGGTGAAGCTGGCGCCGCGCTCGCTGCTCGGCGGGGTGTCGTCGAAGGCGGGACGGAAGTACGGCCCTCAGTAGGGCGGTTCTCAGGAGGGCGGTTCTCAGGAGGGCGGTTCTCAGGAGGGCGGTTCTCCGGAGGGCGGTTCTCCGGAGGGCGGTTCTCCGGTGGCGGCGACGCGGGAGACGGTGCCGTCCCGCCATCTGACGTGGAGTACGGTCCCGTCGACCACCCGGACCTCCGCGAGGGCGGCGGCCGGGGCCGGGCCGGGCTCGCCGGTGAGCGAGACGAGCGCGGCGAAGAGCGCGACGGGGCCGCCGGTGGTGCCGTGGACGGCGGGGGTACGGGTCGGGGCCGGGCCCTGGAGGGTGGGTCCTGTGGCCAGGTCGGTGACCTCGGGGCCGTAACCGTGCACGGGGTGGAGCTGGGAGACCGGTGCGCCGGGGCCCCCGGCGGTGGCCCAGCCGGTCTGCCGTACGGGGGTCCCCTCCGGGGCGTCCAGGACGAGGTGGACGCGGAGTTCGGCGCGGCCGTGGGCGAGGGTGGTGGAGACGACCCGGACGCCGGGCAGCGGGGTGTGCGCGGAGACGGCACGGTCGGGACCGCCGGCGAGCGGTTCGGCGGGGCCCCGGTGGGTGGCCGTGCCGTCGGGGCCGAGCAGCGCGAAGTGGTTGTCGGCCGGGTCGGGGGGCGCGGTGGGGCCGGTGCGGGTGGCGTAGGCGAAGCGGGCGTAGCCGGGGTCGTCGCCGTCCTCGCCGCCGGCGGCGACGTGGTTGCTGCCGTGGTTGTGGAGGCGGACGAGGCCGTCGGCGGCGGTGGTCTGGACGAGCAGGCCGGTGGGGCCGAGGGGGCGGACGGAGTCGGCGCGTTCGGCCGGGAGGGGTTCCTCGGGGTCGGTCCAGGCGGGGTGGTCCGCGGGGAGCAGCAGGCCGAGGAAGCCCTTGGCGGCCCAGTAGGGGGAGCCGGGACCCGAGTAGGGCTGGACGAGCGGGGCGTGGGGGCCGTGCCAGCCGAGGGTGAGCAGGCCGCGGGCGTCGGTGGCGCCGCGGTCGAGGAAGTACCGCAGGGAGCCGGAGGCGAGGCGGCGGGTGGCGCCGGGGGTGAGCGGGGTGTGGCCCGTGAGGGTGCCGAGCCAGGGGGCGGCGGCCGCGGCGAAGCGGTAGATCAGGGAGCGGCCGTAGGGGACGGGGGCGCCGGTCGCGTCGAAGAGGCGGGCGTGGTCGGCGAGGTGGGCGTGGAGCCGGGGGCCGTAGCGGTCGAGGAGGGCGCGGTCGCCGGCGAGGTGGGCGTGGAGCACCGGGTAGAGGTGGAGGGCCCAGGAGTTGTAGTGGTCGAAGGCGCGGTTGTCGCCGTCGCTGTACCAGCCGGCGCCGAGGTACCACTCCTCGATGCGGGCGAGGGAGCGGTCGACGGTGGCGGCGGCGCGGTCGGTCCCGTCGCCGGCGTCCTGGAGGAAGCCGGCGACGGTGAGGCCGAAGAGCCACCAGTTGTTGTCGACGGGGGACGGGGCGAGGGCGGGCCGCAGCCAGTCGGCGACGCGGTGGCGGGTGCGGTCGGTCAGGCGGTCCCAGAGCCAGGGGCGGGTGAGGCGCAGGGCGAGGGCGATCGAGGCGGATTCGACGATCGCCTGGCGGATGTCGGCGATCAGGGGCCAGGCGTCGGGGTCGTGGCCGGCGCGGGGCGCGGCGGTGCCGGGCGCGGCGGTGCCGGCGGCGAGCCCGGCCGCGTACCGGTCGAGGTGGCCGTGCGGGTCCTCGCCGTGGGCTCCGGCGACGCGGAGGGCGGCGAGCAGGAAGGTGCGGGCGAAGCCCTCCAGGCCGTCGGAGCGGGCGCCGGACCAGCTGGGGCGGGGGCCGGGGAGGTCGATCCGGCCGCCGCGCGGGGAGGCGTACGGGCGGACGGCGAGGAGGAGCCGGTCGGCGGCCTCCTCCCAGTGGGCGCGGGTCCAGCCGGTGTACGGGCTGAGCTCACGGTCCTCGGGTGGCGTGGGCATGATACTCCCTGGGGTCCGTGGGACGGATGACGACCGCGCCACCGGGGCCCCGGCGGGGTCCGGCGTGCTTCGGGCCGGTCGTAGGCGGGCTTCGGCCGGTCGTCGACTGGCTTCCCGCCGGTCGTCGGTCGGCTTCGACCGGTCGCCACCGGGCCCCGGCAGGCTTCGACCAATCGCCAGCCCCGGCGGGGTCTCCGTCGGCTTCGGCCGGTCGCCGGAATCCTCGGCGGGGGACGATCGAATCGTCAAGAGGTCCGGATCGAATGATCGAAACTCCCGCCGTTCGATCATTTCGTCTATGGTCGGTGCATCCCAGGCCGGGATCCACCACCACCGCGAGGGGGAACCGCACGTGCGCGAGAGTGCCGCCGAACGACACGCCCGACTGCTGGACCTGGTGCGCGAGCGCGGCACCGTCCGCGTCGCCGAGCTGGCCGGCCTCCTGGGGGTCTCCCCCGTCACCGCCCGCCGCGACGCGGAGGCGCTGGCCTCCCGGGGGCTGCTCGACCGGGTGCACGGCCAGGTCTCCTGGCCGCGCGCGACCGGGCCGGGCGCACCGGCGGGCGCACCGGCGGGTGCCCCCGCGGGCGGGCCCGGCGCCGGCGAGGGCCTGGTGCTCGGCCTGCTCGCGCCCTCCGCCACGTACTACTTCGCCGAGGTCATCCGGGGCGCCCACGAGGCGGCGGCGCGGGCCGGCGCCCGGCTGGTGCTGCGGATCTCGGACTACCGCCCGGAGGAGGACCGGGCGCGCACGGAGGGGCTGCTCGCGGCCGGCGCCGAGGGGGTGCTCGTCGCGCCGGGCTGGCGCGGCCCCGAGGACCGGGCGGCGTACGGGGACTGGCTGGCCGGGCTGCCGGTGCCGGCCGTGCTCCTGGAGCGGCGGGCCGAGCCGGGCAGCCCGCTCGACGGGCTGGACCGGGTCTCCTCGGACCACGCCCACGGGGTGCTGCTCGCCCTCCGGCACCTGATCGGGCTCGGGCACGCGACGCCGCTGCTCGTGGCGCGCGGGGACTCGCCGACCGCGCTCGCGGTGCGGGCCGGGTACACGGAGGCGCTGGCCGTGCTGGGCCTCGAGGCGCCGCGCCCGGTGATCGACTCCGTACCGGCCGAGGCGGATCCGGAGGGGTTCGAGCGGGCCGTGCGGGCGCTGTACGAGGCGGTCCGCTCGGGGCTCGCGAGCGCGGCGCTCGTCCACAACGACGTGGACGCGATCGAGATCACGCAGCGGCTCGCCCCGCTCGGCGTGCGGGTGCCGCAGGACCTCGCCCTCATCGCGTACGACGACGAGGTCGCCGCCCTGGCCGACACCCCGCTGACGGCGGTCGCCCCGCCGAAGCGCCAGGTGGGCAGGCACGCCACGGAACTCCTCGTGGAGCGGCTGACCGGGGGCGCGGACGAGGAGCCGGCGAGCCGGCACGTGAGCCTGCTGCCGCGGCTGCGGGTGCGGGCGTCCTGCGGGGCGGCCCGGCCCGTCCCCCCGCTCTGATCGATCTGATCTTTTTTCGATCATTCAATCTTTCGCTCTTGACTTCGTTCAGAAACGGTCCCAGGATCACGGCCAACCCCCTCCACGCCGCCGATCAGGAGCCGTGCCGTGAGCCTCAGCTGGAGCAGAACGTCCCGTGTCATAGCCGGTACCGCCACCGCCCTCGCCGTCCTCACGGCGTGCGGCGGAGGCGGTGACGCGACCGATTCCGCCGCCGGGGAGCCCGGGAAGCCGGTGACCCTCACCTTCTGGGGCTGGACCAAGGGCTCCAAGGACGTCGTCGACGCCTTCAACGCCTCGCACACCGACATCAAGGTGAAGTTCGAGGAGATCCCGTCCGGCAACGCCGGCGGCTACGCCAAGATCTCCAACGCCGTGAAGGCCGGGAACGCCCCCGACCTCGTCTCCATCGAGTACCCCTCGCTCCCCGAGTTCGTCTCCTCCGGCGCCCTCCAGGAGATCGGCGACGTCTTCCCCGAGTCCGCCAGGGCCGGGCTGCTCCCCCAGGCCGTCGAGCTGACCACCCTCGGCGGCAAGAACTGGGCCGTCCCCTTCGACGCCGCCCCGCAGGCGTTCTACTACCGCAAGGACCTCTTCGCGCGGCACAAGATCGAGGTCCCCACCACCTGGGACGGCTTCAGGAAGGCCGCCGAGCAGGTGCGGAAGGCCGACGCCAAGGCCCGGATCGCCACCTTCTTCCCCGACGACCCCACGACCTTCGAGGCCATGGCCTGGCAGGCCGGCGCCCAGTGGTTCAAGGCCGAGAACGACACCTGGAAGATCGACACCACCGATCCGGCCACCACCAAGGTCACCGGCTACTGGCAGGGCCTCCTCGACGACGGGCTCGTCCACAAGAACGCCTCCTTCAGCCCCGAGTGGACCGGCTCCCTCAAGAACGGCACCACCTTCGGCTACCTCGGCGCCTCCTGGGGCGCGGGCGTCCTCAAGGGCACCCTCCCCGAGCAGTCCGGCAAGTGGGCCGTCGCCCCCATGCCCACCTGGGACGGCAAGCCCGCCTCCGGCATGCTCGGCGGCTCCACCTTCGCCGTGCCGAAGAACAGCACGAAGAAGGCCGCGGCCGTCGAGTTCGCCACCTGGATGTCCACCACCGAGGAGGGCGTCAAGGCCCGCATCGCCTCCGGCACCTCCAGCGCCTTCCCCGCCGCCACCGCCCTGCGCCCCGCCGCGAAGAAGGCGTTCGACGCGGGCTTCTACGGCGGCCAGGACATCTACGCCCTCTTCGAGACCGCCGGCGCCTCCATCTCCTCCCAGTGGTCCTGGGGCCCCACCACCGGCACCACCAACACCGCCATCAAGGACCGCTTCGGCGCCGTCGCCTCCGGCGGGCCCACCCTCGCCGACGCCGTGAAGGCCGGCCACGACGCCACCGTCGCCGAGCTCACCAAGCGCGGCCTGAAGGTCGAGGGCTGAGAGCGCATGAAGGCCCGCACCCGTGCCGCGGCACTCCTGCTGACCCCGTTCTTCCTGCTCTTCACCGCGGTGCTGGTGGTGCCGATCGGATACGCGGTCTGGCTCAGCCTCTTCACCGAGAAGCAGTCCGGACTGGGCTTCGGCGGCTCCGAGACCGTCTTCACCGGCCTCGGCAACTACGCCGCGGCGCTGGGTGACCGGGCCTTCCGCGAGGGCTTCGGCGTCCTGCTCGGCTACTGCCTGCTCTACCTGCCGCTGCTGCTCGGCGGGGCCCTCGGCCTCGCCCTGCTCCTCGACAGCGCCCTCGCCCGCGCCCGCCGCTTCTTCCAGCTCGCGCTCTTCCTGCCGCACGCCGTGCCCGGCATCATCGCCGCCCTGATCTGGGTCTACCTCTACACGCCCCAGCTCAGCCCGGTCGTCCAGGCGATGGAGGCCGGCGGCATCGGCTTCGACTTCTTCTCCCCCGAGGGCGCCCTGCCGTCCGTCGTCAACATCGCCCTGTGGGAGTGGCTCGGCTACAACCTGATCATCTTCTACGCCGCCCTCCAGGCCATCGACCGCTCCGTCCTCGAGGCCGCCACCGTCGACGGCGCCGGCGCCTGGCGCACCGCCTTCTCCGTCAAGATCCCGCTGCTCCGCGGCTCCCTGGCGATGGTCGGCCTCTTCACCGTCATCGGCTCCCTCCAGCTCTTCACCGAACCGCTGATCCTCAGCAGGGGCACGGGCTCCGCCGTCACCTCCACCTGGACGCCGAACATGTACGCGTACTCCGCCGCCTTCGACCGCAACGACTACGGCCTCGCCGCGGCCGCCTCGATCCTGCTTGCCCTGACGGCCGCGCTGCTCTCCTTCGCCGTCACCCGCCTCACCAGGGGCCGGAAGGAGAAGACCGCGTGACCGCCTCCCGCTGGATGTCGAAGACCGCCGTCAACGGCGTCCTCCTCCTCGCCACCTGCTACATGCTCTTCCCGCTCGTGTGGCTGGTCACCGCCGCCACCAAGGACGCCGGCGGACTGCTCGCCGGGAACGCCTTCTCCTTCGAGGGCTTCGACCTCGGCGGCAACCTCGCCCGGCTCGCCGAGTACAACGACGGCGTCTACTTCCGCTGGTACCTCAACAGCCTCCTGTACGCCGGGGTGGGCGCCGCCGCCTGCGCGCTGATCAGCGTCGCCGCCGGATACGCCTTCCACGTCTACGACTTCCGGGGCAAGGAGAAGCTCTTCGGCCTCGTCCTCCTCGGCGTCCTCATGCCCACCACCGCGCTCGCCCTGCCGATGTACCTGCTGGCCAGCGAGATCGGCATCGTCAACACCTACGCCGCCGTGCTCCTCCCGGTCCTGGTCAACCCCTTCGGGGTCTACCTCTCCCGGGTGCTGTGCGCCGCCTACGTCCCCGACGAGGCCCTGGAGGCCGCCCGGATCGACGGCGCCGGGGAGCTGCGGGTCTTCTGGTCGATCGGTCTGCGCACGGTCATGCCGGGCTTCGTGACCGTCTTCCTCTTCCAGTTCACCGCCGTCTGGAACAACTTCTTCCTGCCGCTGGTGATGCTCTCCGACCAGAAGCTCTTCCCGCTCTCCCTCGGCCTCTACGCGTGGAACAGCAACGCCCACGCCGAGCCCGGCTACTACCCCCTGGTGGTCACCGGCTCGCTGCTCGCCGTGATCCCCCTCGTCCTCGCCTTCGTCTCGCTCCAGCGCCACTGGAAGGCCGGTCTGACCGCCGGCAGCGTCAAGTGAGGAGCCCCGGTCCCCCCATGCGTCCCGCCACCGACACCCGTCCCTCCCTCCTGCTCGCGATGGGCCCCGGCGTGGCCGGCCGGCTCCTCGCCGACGTCCACCGCACCCGCCTCGCGGCCCTCACCCGCACCGATCCGCACCTGGTCGCCCACGACCTGACCGACCCGGACCCGCGCACCGCCGCCGCGCTCGCCGAGGCCGAACTCCTCCTCACCTGCTGGGGCGCCACCCCGCTCACCCCGGAGGTGCTGGCCCGGGCACCGCGCCTCAAGGCCGTGGTGCACGCGGCCGGTTCGGTCAAGCACCACATCACCGACGCCTGCTGGGAGCGCGGCCTCCGGGTCACCAGCGCCGCCGCCGCCAACGCCCTCCCGGTCGCCGAGTACACCCTCGCCGCGATCCTCTTCGCCGGGAAGGGGGTGCTGCGTTCGGCCCAGCGGTACGCCGGACTCCGCGCCGGCCACGCCTGGCTCGCCGAGTCCGCCGCCTGGGGCAACTACCGCCGCACGGTCGGCATCGTCGGCGCCTCGCGCATCGGCCGCCGGGTCGTCGAACTCCTCCGCCCCTTCGACGTCGAGGTGCTCCTCTACGACCCGTACCTGACGGCCCCGCCGCCGGGCGCGGTCCTCGCCGGCCTGGACGAACTCTGCTCCCGCAGCTCGGTCGTCTCCGTGCACGCGCCCCAACTCCCGTCCACGTACCGCATGATCGGGGCCCGCCAGCTCGCCGCCCTGCCCGACGGCGCCACCCTGATCAACACCTCCCGGGGCTCCCTGATCGACGAGGACGCCCTCCTCCCCCATCTGACCGCGGGCCGCCTCCACGCGGTCCTCGACGTGACCGACCCCGAACTCCCGCCCCCGGACTCCCCCCTCTACACGCTCCCGAACGTCCTGCTCACCCCGCACGTCGCCGGCTCCCTCGGCAACGAGCTGCACCGCATGACCGACCAGGCGCTCGACGAGATCGCCCGCTACACCCGCGGCGAGCCCTTCGCGGAGGAGGTCAGGGCCGCCGACCTGACGCACTCGGCGTAGACCGGCCTAGACTGGAGGGGTCCATCCGCGGCTTCGCCCGGTCGGAGGCGGCCATGACCTTCGTGCAGATCATCGATTGCAGGACGAGCCGGGTCGAGGAGCTGAACCGGCTCATGGACCAGTGGGTCGAGCAGACCCGGGGGAAACGGACGGCCACCCACAGCATCGTCGGGACCGACCGGTCCGACGCCCAGCACGTCGTGGAGATCGTCGAGTTCCCCTCGTACGACGTGGCCATGCGGAACTCGCAGCTGCCGGAGACCGACCGGATCTTCCGCGAGCTGGTCGCGCTCTGTGACGAGATGCCGACCTTCACCGACCTGGACGTGGTCCGGGACGAGGCGCTGTACAAGGCGAACGCGCGGCACATGTTCGAGCGGATGGCGGACGGCTCCGACCTGGCGCTGCTCGACAACCTGCTGGCCGAGGGGTACCACGACCACGACCCGACCAACCCGGTGGACACCCTCGGGATGGACGCGGTCCGGCGCGAGGTGGAGCAGTGGCGCGCGGGCTTCGACTTCGCGTTCACGATCGAGGACCAGATCGCCGACGGTGACCGCGTGTGCACCCGGTGGACCTGGAAGGGGACCCACGTCGGGGACTTCATGGGCCTCCAGCCGACGGGGATGGAGGTCACCATGACCGGCACCACCATCCACCGCTTCCGCGACGACGGGAAGATCGTCGAGGGCTGGTGGCAGTACGACCTGCTGGGGCTGATGGGACAGCTCGGCGCGGTCGAGAGCTGAGGAACGGGCGAGGCCCGGTGCCCCCGCGACGGGGGCACCGGGCCTCGTGGCGTCAGGACGCCAGGGGGTCTCGGGGACCTCCTGGCGTCAGGACGTCAGGGGTCAGTGGGAGTGACCGTGACCGTGGCCGTGACCGTGGTCCGCCGGCTCCTCCTCCTTCTTCTCCACCACGAGGGTCTCGGTGGTGAGGAGCAGGGAGGCGATGGAGGCGGCGTTCTCCAGGGCGGAGCGGGTGACCTTCACCGGGTCGATGACGCCGGCCTTGACCAGGTCGCCGTACTCGCCGGTGGCGGCGTTGAAGCCCTGGCCCTTGTCGAGCTCGGAGACCTTGGAGGTGATGACGTAGCCCTCCAGGCCGGCGTTCTCGGCGATCCAGCGCAGCGGCTCGACGGCGGCGCGGCGGACCACGGAGACACCGGTGGCCTCGTCGCCGGTCTTGCCGAGGTTGTCGTCGAGGACCTTGACGGCGTGGACGAGCGCGGAGCCACCACCGGAGACGATGCCCTCCTCGACCGCGGCGCGGGTCGCGGAGATGGCGTCCTCCAGACGGTGCTTCTTCTCCTTCAGCTCCACCTCGGTGGCGGCGCCGACCTTGATCACGCACACGCCGCCGGCCAGCTTCGCGAGGCGCTCCTGGAGCTTCTCGCGGTCCCAGTCGGAGTCGGTGGACTCGATCTCGGCCTTGATCTGCGCGACGCGGCCCACGACGTCCTCGGACTTGCCGCCACCGTCGACGATGGTGGTGTCGTCCTTGGAGACGGTCACGCGGCGGGCGGTGCCCAGCACGTCCAGACCGGCCTGGTCGAGCTTGAGGCCGACCTCCTCGGCGATGACGGTGGCACCGGTGAGGGTGGCCATGTCCTGGAGCATCGCCTTGCGGCGGTCGCCGAAGCCGGGCGCCTTGACGGCGACGGCGTTGAAGGTGCCGCGGATCTTGTTGACGACGAGGGTGGAGAGCGCCTCGCCCTCGACGTCCTCGGCGATGATCAGCAGCGGCTTGGAGCCACCGGCCTGGATGACCTTCTCCAGGAGGGGCAGCAGGTCCTGGATGGAGGAGATCTTGCCCTGGTTGATCAGGATGTACGGGTCGTCGAGGACGGCCTCCATACGCTCCTGGTCGGAGACCATGTACGGCGAGAGGTAGCCCTTGTCGAAGGCCATGCCCTCGGTGAACTCCAGCTCCAGGCCGAAGGTGTTGGACTCCTCGACGGTGATGACACCGTCCTTGCCGACCTTGTCCATCGCCTCGGCGATGAGCTCGCCGACCTGCTGGTCCTGCGCGGAGAGCGCGGCGACGGCGGCGATGTCGGACTTGTCGTCGATCGGGCGCGCGGTGGCGAGCAGCTCGTCGGAGACGGCCTTGACCGCGGCGTCGATGCCCTTCTTGAGGGCGGCCGGGGAGGCGCCGGCGGCGACGTTGCGCAGACCCTCGCGGACGAGCGCCTGGGCGAGCACGGTGGCGGTGGTGGTGCCGTCACCCGCGATGTCGTTGGTCTTGGTCGCCACCTCCTTGACGAGCTGGGCGCCGAGGTTCTCGTACGGGTCGTCGATCTCGACCTCGCGGGCGATCGTGACACCGTCGTTGGTGATGGTGGGGGCGCCGAACTTCTTGTCGATGACGACGTTGCGGCCCTTGGGGCCGATCGTCACCTTCACCGTGTCGGCCAGCTTGTTGACGCCGCGCTCAAGGGCGCGACGGGCGTCCTCGTCGAACTTCAGGATCTTCGCCATGGGAGCGGTTCAGCCCTCTCGGAAATCGTGTGGGAAAACAAACCGCGCCCCTGGACGCCCAAGAGATCAAGGGGTCAGGGGCGCGGTCAAAGCAGGTACGTCGTCTTACTTCTCGATGATCGCGAGCACGTCGCGGGCCGAGAGGACGAGGTACTCGTCGCCGTTGTACTTCACCTCGGTGCCGCCGTACTTGCTGTAGAGCACGACGTCGCCGACCTTGACGTCGAGCGGCAGGCGCTCGCCGTTCTCGAAGCGGCCCGGGCCCACGGCGAGGACGGCGCCCTCCTGGGGCTTCTCCTTCGCGGTGTCCGGAATGACCAGGCCCGAGGCCGTGGTCTGCTCGGCGTCGAGCGGCTGGACCACGATGCGGTCCTCAAGCGGCTTGATGGCAACCTTGGAGCTGACGGTCGTCACGATCCGACCTCCCCCTTCGGAGATCTCGCGGGGTTAACTGTCTGGGGTGGCGACCAGGTGGATCCGTCGTCGCGGGTGCCGGACCTGCCCGTCGCTGTGTTGGCACTCTCCAGTGGGGAGTGCCAGAGCCGAGACTATGACCGCGATTAGCACTCGGTCAAGCGGAGTGCCAATTCCTCACTCCGTGGCGGCCTCCGCGCGGACGCCGGGGCCGGCCGGACCGTCGTCGCCGACGCGCTCGACCGCCTTGCGGCCGAGCCGTTCGAGGGGGTCCACGGCGGAGGCGCAGCCGGTGAGGGCGAGGAGGAGGGCCGTGATCACCAGGGGCCGGAGGCGGCTCATACGTAGTCCTCCAGCTTGCCGACCGCGTACCCCTTGGACGTGATCACGTTCATCACCCGGCGGATCATGTCCGGCATGCTGCCCTTCCAATCCTCCTCGCCGCGGAAGTGGGTGAGGACGATGTCGCCGGGGTGCAGGTCGCGGTCCCACTCGCGCCACTCCATGTGGTCCGGGAACGCCTCGGAGGCCCAGAGCGGGACGGCCTTGACGCCGCAGGTCTTCGCGGCGCGCAGGGTGTCCTCGTTGTAGTTGCCGTACGGGGGCCGGAAGAGCTCGGGGCGCTTGCCGTACTTCTTCTCGATGACGTCCTGCATCCCGCAGATCTCGCGCTTCTGGCGCGCGTAGGAGAGTCCGGGCAGGTACTTGTGGTTGAGGGTGTGGTTGTGGAGGGCGACCCCGCCCGGCTGGGACTTCTGCATCCGCGCGAAGTACGCGTAGTCGTCGCTGACGACGTAGTCGCTGAGGAAGGCGCTGTACGGGATCTTCAGGTCGCTCATCATCCGGATGAGCGCGGGGTCCTTCTCGGCGCCGTCGTCGATGGTCAGGAAGACGACCTTCTCCTTGGTGGGGACGGTGGTGAAGACGGGCGGCAGCCCCTCGCCGTCGGTCTCGAAGCCCTTCCGGGTGGTGATCTTCGGCTTGACCCTGGGCGGGGCGGGCGCTTCGAGGGGGGTCTGCTTGAGCCCCCACTTCTTCGCGGCGGCGGCCCGTGCGGCCCGACGCTCCGCCAGCGCGGCCTTCTTCTCCGCGGCCAGCTGCGCGGCGGTCTTCGGCGGGGCCTGCTGGCCGGCGGCGGGGGCGGGGGCGCCGGAGGAGCCGGGCTCGGAGCCGCCCCCGCAGGCGGCGGTGGAGGTGAGCGCGGCGACGAGGAGTGCGGCCCCCAGGGCACGACGCGAAGGACCCTTTGCCATAGTTTTTTCCTTTTGTCGTACGAGCTGTATGGCGCCGCATCCTGTCAGCGCGACCCCGCCCGTCCGGCCGCGACACCGCCGTACCGGCCCCACCGTCCCCCGCCCGGCCCACAGGGAGAATGGAGCGGTGACCGACCTCGCCGCCTTCACCGCCCTGCTCACCCCCGAGGGCCAGACGCTCCTCGCCGCCCTGCGCGACTACGACCCCGCCCAGGAACTGGCGGTCGCCTCCCGGCTGCGCCGCGACCACCCCGCCGAGCTGGTCTCCGCCGCCCTCGGGCAGGCCCGGCTGCGACAGCGCGCGGTGGCGAAGTTCGGGCCCGAGGCGTACCGCATGTACTTCACGCCGAACGGCGTCGAGCAGTCGACCCGGGCCACCGTCGGCACCTACCGCGCGGCCCGCCTCAAGGCCCTCGGCGTCGGCTCGGTCGCCGACCTCTGCTCCGGGATCGGCGGCGACGCGCTCGCGCTCGCCCGCGCCGGCATCTCCGTCCTCGCCGTCGACCGCGACCCGCTCACCGCCGAGGTCGCCCGCGCCAACGCCGCCGCCCTCGGCCTCGCCGAGCTGATCGAGGTCCGCTGCGCCGACGTCACCGAGATCGACACCAGCCCGTACGACGCCGTCTTCGTCGACCCGGCGCGACGCGGAGGCCGGGGCAGGATCTTCGACCCGGAGGCGTACTCGCCGCCGCTGTCCTGGGCCATGGACGCGGCCCGCAAGGCCCCGCGCGCGGCCCTGAAGATCGCCCCCGGCATCCCCCACGAGACCGTCCCGGACGAGGCCGAGGCGGAGTGGATCTCGGACGGCGGCGACGTCAAGGAGGCGGTCCTCTGGTTCGGTACGGAGCCGGGCGCCCGCCGCGCCACCCTGCTGCCCTCCGGCGCGACCCTCACCGGCCGGGGCCTGCCCGACCCGGCGGTCCGCCCCGTCGGCCGCTACCTCTACGAGCCGGACGGCGCCGTCATCCGCGCCCACCTGGTCGCCGAGGCCGCGCAGGAGCTGGACGGCGGCCTGATCGACGAGACCATCGCCTACGTCACCGCCGACACGCTGACCCCCACCCCGTACGCCTCCGCCTACGAGATCACCGACGAACTGCCCTTCAACCTCAAGAAGCTGAAGGCCCTCCTGCGCGAACGCGAGGTGGGCACCCTCACGGTGAAGAAGCGCGGCTCGGCCGTCGAACCGGAGGAGATCCGGCGGAGGGTGCGGCCCAAGGGCCCGAACGCGGCGACGGTGCTGCTCACACGTGTCGCGGGGGCCCCGACGATGCTGATCGGCCGGCCCGTGCGGGCGGAGCGATCCTGATCGCCGTCCGGTAGTGCCCGACGGCCTTGAAGAGGCCGATCAGGCCGTTGATCCAGAGGATGAGCGCGACGCCCATGCCGTACGCGACGAAGTAGTAGCCCCCGTCCTCCCGGGTCGCCCCGGCCGGCACGGCGAAGCCCAGCCAGAGCCCGAGGCCGCACAGGGCGGCGGAGAGCAGCATCCAGCAGGCGCTCTGCACGGGCCTGCGGAGCCGCGCGTCCGCCGCCGGGTCCCGGTCCAGCTCGGCCCAGGCGAGGAACCGTTCCCGCACCACGCGGTCCTGCCGCATCCCGCGCGCGACGAGCCAGACGCCCGGCACCATCACGCCGAGGCCGAGGACGGCGGCGACCAGCCCGATGAGGAGGCTGATCGGGTCGAGGAGCGGCCCGCCCGCGTCGATCAGCAGCACGCCGACCATGCCCCAGCCCAGCTGGAGCAGCAGCACCGAGCCGGCGAACAGCGCGAACCGCCCGCCGCCGAGCAGCCGCCGCCCCAGCGCCTCCAGCGCCAGCGCCCGGTCGGCGAGGAGCGCGCTCCGGTCGGGCCAGCTCCGGACCTCGACGGGCGGGGGCGGCGGGGGCAGGGGCGTACGCGGAGACATGCCGAGAAGCCTAGGCCCCGCCCTCCAACTCCCTTGCGCGGCCCCGCAGCAACGCCCGCTCGCGCTCGTTCCGCGTCAGCTCCGCGGCCCGCGCGAACTCCGCCCGTGCCTCGTCCGCGCGCCCCAGCCGGGCCAGCAGGTCGCCGCGGACGCTCGGCAGCAAGTGGTAGCGCTCCAGGGCCGGTTCGGCGGCGAGCGCGTCGACGAGCGGGAGCGCGGCGGCCGGCCCCTCGGCCATCGACACGGCCACCGCCCGGTTCAGCTCGACCACCGGCGACGGGGCCAGCTCCATCAGCCGCCCGTACAGCCCGGCGATCACCGCCCAGTCCGTCTCCGCGTAGGACCCGGCCCGCGCGTGGCAGGCGGCGATCGCGGCCTGGAGGGCGTAGGGGCCGTACGAGCGCCCTCCCCCGGACTCGGTCCGGGGGGACCCCCAGGCCCGGGCGAGCGCGTCGAAACCGCGCCGCACGAGGAGCCGGTTCCAGCGCCCCCGGTCCTGCTCGGCGAGGAGCACGGGCCGCCCGCCGGGTCCGGTCCGGGCGGGGACCCGGGACGCCTGGAGTTCGAGGAGGGCGGCGAGGCCGTGCACCTCGCTCTCGCCGGGCATCAGGGCGGCGAGGCCGCGGGCCAGCCGGAGCGCGTCCTCGCAGAGGCCGGGCCGCAGCAGGTCGTCCCCCGCGGTGGCCGCGTACCCCTCGTTGAAGACCAGGTAGACGACCTCCAGGACGGAGCCGAGCCGGGCGGCCCGCTCCGCCCCGTACGGCACCTCGAACTCCACGCCCGCCTTCGCGAGCGCCCTCTTGGCGCGGGTGATCCGGGCGGCGACGGTCGCCTCCGGGACGAGGAAGGCGCGGGCGATCTCGTCGGTCCGCAGCCCACCGACCAGCCGCAGGGTGAGCGCCGCCCGGGCCTCGGCGGAGAGCACCGGGTGGCAGGTGGTGAAAACGAGCCGGAGCACGTCGTCGTCGATGTCGCCGGGGCCGGAGGGCTCGGGGTCGTACGACTCCTCCGGCAGCGTCCGGCCGACCTCGGCGAGCTTGCGCGCGTAGGTCTCGCGGCGCCGGACGAGGTCGACGGCACGGTGCTTGGCAGTGGCCGTGAGCCAGGCGCCCGGGTTGTCCGGGACGCCCTCGCGCCGCCACTGTTCGAGTGCGGCGACGAGGGCGTCCTGGGCGAGTTCCTCCGCGATGCCGACGTCCCGGACGATCCGCGCCACGGTGGCCATGATCCGCGCCGACTCCATCCGGAAGACCGTCTCCAGCGTGCTCTCCACCGTCGTCACGGTTCACATGAGAGCACGGCGCGGTTCAGCCTTCCGGCATCTCCTCGACCTCGCGGACCTCCAGGCCGACCTTCCAGTGCGGCGGGTGCACGGCGAGGAACCGCTTGCCCCACTCGACGGCCTCGGCCATGTCCTTGCACTGGAGCATCGCGTAGCCGCCGACGACCTCCTTGGTCTCGGTGAAGGGCCCGTCGGTGAAGGACAGCTTCCCGCCCTCCCAGGTGATGCGGGTGGACTCGGCGGTCGGCTTGAGACCGGCGGTGTCCACCATGGCGCCTGCCTTGGTGATCTCCTCGAAGAGGGCGCCCATGCGCTGCTCGAAGCCGGCGTCGGCGCTCTCCATGTCGATGGTGTTCTCCTCGATGCGGACGAGGGAGAGGAAGCGGGGCATGGTGACTCCTCGGTGGTGCGGCGGCGGGGACGTTCCCCGCCCTACACCTCTACGTCGAACGGGCCGGGCCCGCATCGACACCGCGCCGGAGAAATCTCAGACGTAGTCCTCCAGGCGCGCCACCGTGAAGCCCTGCTCCCGGATCCTGCGGAGCATCGTCGCCGTCATCTCGGTCATCGTGCGGCCCTTGAGCTCGGCGGGGCCGCGGAAGTGAGCGAGGACGATGTCGCCGGGGTGGAGCTTCCGGTCGCCGCGCTGGTACTGCATGTTCGTGATCTGCATGGACTCGCGCCAGAGGACGATCGCGTCGACGCCGCAGCTCCCGGCCGCCGCGCGGGTCGCCTCGTTCCAGTTGCCGAAGGGCGGGCGGAAGAGGCGCGGGGCGGTGCCGTACCGCGCGCGCAGCTTCTCCTGCTGGCCGCATATCTCGCGGCGCTGGGCCTCCGGGGAGAGGGTGCGCAGGTTCGGGTGGGTGAGGGTGTGGTTGGCGACGCCGTGGCCCTGCCGGACGAGCGGGTCGAAGTAGCCGTAGTTCCCGCTGATCACCGAGTCGGTGAGGAACATGGTGAAGGGGACGTCGAGCTCGTCCATCATCCGCACGAAGGCGGGGTCCTTCTCGGCCCCGTCGTCGATGGTGAGGAAGACGACCTTGTCCCGGGTGGGTATCTCGCTGATCACCGGGACCGGGCCGCCGGGCGCCCGCTTCACCGGCTTGACGGCGGGCGGGGCGGGCGGCGCGGGGAAGGGCTTCAGGCCCCATTTCCGGTACGCGGCGGCCCGCGCGGCCTCGGGGGCGCGGGCCGGCTCCGGGGCGGCGGCCTTCGTCGGGGACGGCGCCGGGGCCGGGGCGGCGGCCGGGGCCTCGGCCGTGCAGCCCGTCACCAGGAGCGTCACGGCGGTCAGCGCCGCCCACACCGCGATCTGCTTCTTCACGGGCTGTGGGATGCCCGTACGGCTCGAAAGGTTGCCCGACCGTCGAACAAATCAGACAGCCGGACGGAGGTGGTCGAACGGACCGGCTATTCCACCGATTCGAAGCGCCAGCGGTGGACCGGCCGGGTGATCAGCTCGGCGTCCGGCTCGGGCAGCTCCGGCAGCTCGGCGTCGAGGGCGTCCGCCTCCCACCAGGTGAGGACGAGGACCCGGTCCTGGGGGGCCCGGAAGACCTCGCGGCGCAGCGGCTCGCGCGCCAGGACCCGGGCCCGCGCCCGCGCCCACTCCAGGAGCTCGGGACCCCGGCCCTGCACGGCGCGGGCCTCCCACATGAGCGTGACCCTCACGAGTACAGGTTCTCCTTGCTGATCTCGTGCACGTGGTCGTGGTCGTGGGCGTGGGCGTGCGCGTGGGCGCCGGGCACGTGCGGGTCCGTCACCGGCAGCGAGGAGTCCGCCGACAGCTCCAGGTCGGAGGCGGCCCGGTTGCGGGCGACCATCTCGGCGCCGAGCGCGGCGACCATCGCGCCGTTGTCGGTGCAGAGTCCCGGCCGGGGCACCCGGAGCCGGATCCCGGCCCGCTCGCAGCGCTCCTCCGCGAGGGCGCGGAGCCGGGAGTTGGCGGCGACGCCGCCGCCGATCATCAGGTGGTCGACGCCCTCGTCCTTGCAGGCCCGAACGGCCTTGCGGGTGAGGACGTCGACGACGGCCTCCTGGAAGGAGGCGGCCACGTCCCGGACCGGCACCTCCTCGCCGGCCGCCCGCTTCGCCTCGATCCAGCGGGCCACGGCGGTCTTCAGACCGGAGAAGGAGAAGTCGTACGCCGGGTCCTTGGCGCCGCTCAGGCCGCGCGGGAACGCGATGGCGGCCGGGTCGCCCTCCCGGGCGAGCCGGTCGATGACGGGTCCGCCGGGGAAGCCCAGGTCGAGGACGCGGGCGATCTTGTCGAACGCCTCGCCGGCGGCGTCGTCGATGGTGGCGCCCAGCGGCCGCACGTCGGAGGTGATGTCGGCGGAGAGCAGCAGCGAGGAGTGCCCGCCGGAGACGAGGAGGGCCATCGTCGGCTCGGGCAGCTTGCCGTGCTCCAGCTGGTCGACGCAGATGTGCGAGGCCAGGTGGTTGACGCCGTAGAGCGGCTTGCCCAGCGCGTAGGCGTACGCCTTGGCGGCGGAGACGCCGACGAGCAGGGCGCCCGCGAGTCCGGGGCCCGCGGTGACGGCGATGCCGTCGAGGTCCTTCGCGGAGACGCCGGCGGTCTTCAGGGCCCGCTCGATCGTCGGGACCATCGCCTCCAGGTGGGCCCGGGAGGCGATCTCGGGCACGACGCCGCCGAAGCGGGCGTGGGTGTCGACGCTGGAGGCCACGGCGTCGGCGAGCAGGGTGGTGCCGTGGACGATGCCGACGCCGGTCTCGTCGCAGGAGGTCTCGATGCCGAGGACCAGTGGTTCGTCAGCAGCCATCAGATATCGGTCCCAGTTCCTTGAACGGTCAGTCGCATCACGAGCGCGTCGATGTTGCCCGGCTGGTAGTAGCCGCGCCGGAAGCCGATGGGCTCGAAGCCGAAGCGCTCGTACAGCTTCTGTGCCCGGGTGTTGTCCACGCGCACTTCGAGGAGGATCTCGTCGCACTCGAAGGCGGTGGCGTGCTGGAGGAGGTCGGTGAGGAGCCGGGCGCCGAGCCCGGTGCCCCACTGCTCGCGGGCGACGGCGATGGTCTGGACGTCGCCGAGCCCGCCGGCCGCGGCCAGGCCCGCGTACCCCGCCAGCCGGCCCGAGGGGGTCTCGGCGACGACGTACCTGCGGGTGGCCCGGGGCCCGCGCGCGTGCGCCAGCTCGGACCAGAACATCCCCTCCGACCAGGCGTCCTCGGGGAAGAGGTCCGCCTCCAGGGCGAGCACCTCCGGCAGGTCCCACCAGCGCATCTCGCGCAGGACGGCCCCGCCGGTCACCGCTTCCCCGGTCACCGCTTCCCCGCTCACTGGGGGGTGACCACCTTGTAGTTCTTCGGCACCTGGGCGTCGGGGCGCCGCAGGTACATCGGCAGCGGGTCGAGGAAGCCCTCGCCACCGGCCGCGATCCGCTCGGCCGCGAGGGCGGCGAGCGCGGCGGCCGACTGGTGCTCGGGGCCGCGGGCGTCGGGGAAGGCGTCCGGGTAGAGCAGGGCGCCCGCGCCGACGACCGGCAGCCCGGCCAGCTCGGCGGCGATGTCGGCGGGCCGGTCGACGGAGGCGTCGGTGACCCGGGTGCGGGCGTCGTCGTACCGCGCCCAGTAGACCTCCTTGCGGCGGGCGTCCGTCGCCACGGCGAAGGGCCCTTCGAGGCCGGAGGCGTACGCGAGGCCGTCGAGGGTGCACAGGCCGTGCACGGGCACCCCGCCGAGGGCGGAGGAGAAGGCGACGGCGGTGACGAGCCCGACCCGGAGGCCGGTGTAGGGGCCCGGGCCGACCCCGACGACGATGCCGGTCACCGCGTCGAGCGCGGTCCCGGCCTCCTTCAGGACCCGGTCGACGGCGGGGAGCAGCAGCTCCCCGTGGCGGCGGGCGTCGACGGAGGTCGACTCGGCGACGACGGCCGTGCCGTCGTGGAGGGCGACGGTGACGGCGGGGGTGGCGGTATCCATGGCGAGCAACAGCACGCGAACAGCCTACGGCGCCACGAGCGGGCGCTGCGGCGCGCGGCCCTCCGGGTGCCCGGCTGCTACCGTCGGGCGGACAGCTCGTCAGGCTCGGCACGTACGTACGAAGAGGTGGAGACGGTGGCTAGGAGCAGCTCGGGATTCGTGGCCGGGCTCACCGCGGCGGCCGTCGCCGTGGTCGCCTTCCTCGCCTACCAGGCGTCGGCGAGCGTGCCGGCCGACCTCGCGGAGCCGCCGAAGGCGCCCGGCACGGTCGCCCCCTCGGCCTCGGCGTCTGCCGGGGCGAAGAAGCCCTCGAAGAACCCGCTGGCGGTGCCGGCGGCCTCGGGGACGGGCGAGCGGGTGGTGTACGCGCTGAAGGACCGCCGGGTGTGGCTGGTCGACGGGAAGAACAAGGCGATCCGCACGTTCCCGGTGGCGCCGAGCACGGTGAGCCCGGAGCCCGGCGCGTACGCGGTGACCTCGCGGTCGGGTTCGGTGACCGGCTCGGACGGGGTGCAGATCGAGCACGTGGTCCGCTTCGCGACCGTGCAGGACGTGACGGTCGGCTTCAGCGCGGCGGTGGACGGCTCGATGCCGTCGCCGGACCGGTCGAGGAAGACCGGCGGCGTCCGGATGAAGCGGGCGGACGGCGACGCGATGTGGACCTTCGCGTCGATCGGCGCGAAGGTCGTCGTCGTCCCCTGAGCCGGAGGACGTCCACGGAGGACGCCTGCGCGACGCCCGGGAGGGTCATCCCGGTACCGGCGCGCGACGCCCGCGGGTCGTCCCGGTGCCGGCGCGCGCCGCCCGGGAGGGTCATCCCGGTACCGGGGCGCGACCCCCGTACGGGTTACGCGGCCTCGTCCCTGAGTTCCTCTTCCCGCTCCGCCTCCACGGGCGGGTGCTCGCGTCCCGGCGGGGTCGATACGGCGCTGGCCGCGGCGCAGGCGGCCAGCAGCTCGCTCATCGAGACGCGCTCCTCGGCGGTGCGGTCGTCGCGCTCCGGCATCTGCGTCGCCATGCATGCCTCCCGTAGGTTAGGTACACCTAACCAGCTCGTGCCTCCATGTCACCACGGTCCGGAGCGGCGGCGCAACATTTTCCCGACATGCTGTCGGAAGCTACGTGAGGTTCAGAGCAGCGCGAGGTCCTCGTCGGCCCACCGTCCGCCGATCCCGCGCAGCACGACCGTGCGCCGGTCGTCGTCGGTGTCGCCGGTGACGCGGTGGATGAGCACGTGCAGCCGGTCGTCGGTCAGCTCCTCGACCTTGCCGTCGCCCCACTCCACGACCACCACGGACTCGGGCAGCGAGACGTCGAGGTCCAGGTCCTCCATCTCGTCGAGTCCGCCGCCGAGCCGGTAGGCGTCCACGTGCACCAGGGCGGGGCCGTCGACGAGCGACGGGTGGACGCGGGCGATGACGAAGGTCGGCGAGGTGACCGCGCCGCGGACGCCCAGGCCCTCGCCGAGGCCGCGGGTCATGGTGGTCTTCCCCGCGCCCAGCTCGCCGGTGAGCATGACGAGGTCGCCGGGGCGGAGGAGTTTCGCGAGCCGGCGGCCGAGCTCCTGCATCCGCGCGGGGGAGTCGACGGAGAGGGTGGCGCCGGAGACGGACGGGTGCGCTGCTTCCATACCCGCCAACCTATCCGTTCCCGGGCCCCGCTCCCGCGCCCGGCGCCACGGCCCCGGTCTCCGCCCCGGCCCTGGCCAGGAGGCCGGCGAGCGCCTCGTCGACGGCCTCCGGGCGCTCCAGCATCACCAGGTGGCCGGCGTCGGGGACGACGACGAGATCGGCGCCGGGCAGCTCGGCGGCTATCGCCTCGGTGTGCGAGGCGGGCGTGACGAGGTCCCGGTCCCCGGCGAGGGCCAGCACCGGCAGGTCCCGGAAGGCGGCGAGGGCGAGCCGCTTGTCGTGTTCGCCGAAGGCCGGGTAGAACTCGGCGACCACGTCGACGGGGGTCGACTCGATCATCCGCTCGGCGAAGCGGACGACGGCCGGATCGACGTCCGGCGAGGCGAAGGAGTACTTCTTCACCAGCCCGGCGAAGAGGTCGGCGGTGGCCCGGCGGCCCCTCTCGACCAGCTCGGCCTGGGAGCCCAGGGCCCGCAGCACCCCGGGCAGGACCCGGCGGACCGCGTTGACGCCGGAGAGCGGCAGCCCGTACGAGACCTCCTCCAGGCGGCCGGAGGAGGTGCCGACCAGGGCGACGCCGGCGACCCGGTCCCTGACCAGCTCCGGGTACCGCTCCGCCAGCGCCATCACCGTCATCCCGCCCATCGAGTGCCCGACGAGGACGAGCGGCCCCTCGGGCGCGGCGGCGTCGATGACGGCCCGCAGGTCGCGGCCGAGCCGGTCGATGGTGACGGGCACCCCGTCGGGTCCCGTCTGGGAGGCGCCGCGGGCGGAGCGGCCGTGCCCGCGCTGGTCCCAGAAGACGGTCCGCACCCGGCCGCGCAGGGCGGCGCGCTGGTAGTGCCAGGAGTCCTGGCCGAGGCAGAAGCCGTGGGAGAACACGACGGTGACGGGGGAACCCCCGACCTCGTCGACCTCGTACGCGAGGGCGGTGCCGTCGTCCGCGAGGGCGCGGCCAGGGGTGCCGCGGAGGGTGCCGTACGGGCCGGTGGCGTCGAGCGCGAGCCGGGCCTTCCGGCGTACCGAGCGGCCCACCGTGAGCCGTTCGACCGCCACTCCGGCCGCCGCGCCGGCGGCCAGCACGCCCAGCGCCGCGCCGGCGAAGCCCGCGCGCCGCCAGCCGCTCCCCGCGCTCCCCTCCCCCATGGCGGGCTACTCCCCCACGTAGACGCGCGGCACGCGGGCGCCGATCCGGGTGACGATCTCGTACGCGATGGTGTCGGCGGCCTCCGCCCAGTCCTGGGCCGTCGGTTCGCCGTGCTCGCCGGAGCCGAAGAGGACGGCCTCGGTGCCGGGCGCGGGCCGGTCGCCGCCGAGGTCCACCACGAACTGGTCCATGGCGACCCGCCCGGCGACCGTGCGGACCTTCCCGTCGACGAGGACGGGGCCGCGGCCCGAGGCGTGCCGGGGGACGCCGTCGGCGTAGCCCACGGGGATCAGGCCGAGGGTGGTCTCGCCGCCGGTGACGTAGTGGTGCCCGTAGGAGACGCCGTGGCCGGGCGGGACCTCCTTCACCAGGGCGACGCTCGCCTTCAGCGCCATCACCGGGCGCAGCCCCAGCTCGGCGGAGGTGCCCAGTTCGGGCGCGGGCGAGACGCCGTACATCGCGATGCCGGGCCGGACCAGGTCGAAGTGGGCCTCGGGCAGGGTGAGCGTGGCGGGCGAGTTGGCGATGTGCCGGACCTCGGGCTCGACGCCGGCCTTCTCCGCGTAGTCGAGCATCGAGCGGAAGACGTCGAGCTGGGCGGCGATCGAGGGGTGGCCGGGCTCGTCCGCGCAGGCGAAGTGGGACCAGAGGCCGGTGATCCTGACCAGCCCCTCCTTCTCGGCCCGCAGCGCCTCGGTGACGAGCGCGGGCCAGTCGGCGGGCTGGCAGCCGTTGCGGCCGAGGCCGGTGTCGGCCTTGAGCTGGATACGGGCCGTGCCGCCGGTGCGGCGGGCTGCGGCGGTGACCTCGTCGAGGGCCCACCGGCCGCTGACCGCGATGTCGAGACCGGCCTCGACGCCGGCGTCCCACGGGTCGCCGGGGGTCCACAGCCAGCACAGCACGGGCACGTCGGTGATCCCGGCGGCGCGCAGGGCCAGCGCCTCCTGCGGGGTGGCCGTGCCGAGCCAGGTCGCGCCCGCGTCGAGGGCGGCGCGGGCGCAGCGCACGGCGCCGTGTCCGTACGCGTCGGCCTTGACCACGGCCATGACCCGGACGTGGGGCGCGACGCGGGCGCGCAGCGCGCGGACGTTGGCGCGCAGCGCCCCGAGGTCGATCTCGGCGCGGGCTCGGCTGGGCGGCGGTGCTGTCTCAGTCATCGCGCCCAGTCTCTCAGGTGACCGGAGTCCGGGCCGCGCCCCCCGGCCGTAGCCCCGGTCACCCTCGCGGGCCCCGGCGTGTCGCGGGGACCGGCCGGCGGCACCCACGGGCCGGTCCTGGCGGGGAGGGCCGGGCCGGTCCCGACGGGAATTGTCAGACACGCCCTAGGGCTCCCTGACGTCCTGCCAGGCGGCGCGGAGCGCGGCGGCGACCTCGGTCGCGGTGATCGGGCCGGTGCCGCCCGCGGCCCGGCGGGCGGCGAGGCCGTGCAGGTAGGCGGCGCAGGAGGCGGCGTCGACCGGGCCGAGTCCGCCGGCGAGGAGGGAGCCGGCCAGGCCGGAGAGGACGTCGCCGGAGCCTGCGGTGGCGAGCCAGGGGGTGCCGGTCGGGTTGACCCGCACCGGGCCGGTGCCGCCGGGGCCGCAGACCAGGGTGGTGGAGCCCTTGAGGAGGACCGTGGCGCCGTAGCGGCCGGCGAGTTCGCGGACGGCGGCGAGCCGGCCGGCCTCCACGGCCGCCCGGTCGGTGCCGAGCAGGGCGGCCGCCTCGCCGGCGTGCGGGGTGAGCAGGGTGGGCGCGGTGCGCGCCCGCACGGCCTCCGGTTCGAGGGCGCGCAGCCCGTCCGCGTCGACGAGGACGGGCACGTCGGAGTCGAGGACCTCGGCGACGGCGACCTCCGCGCCCGGCCCGTCGCCGAGGCCGGGCCCGACGACCCACGCCTGGACGCGTCCCGCCTTGTCCGGCGGACCCGAGTGCACCAGGGTCTCCGGGTGGGCGGCGATCACCGCCTCGCGGGCGGGGCCCACGTACCGGACGGCCCCGGCGCCGCCGCGCAGCGCGCCCGCGACGGCGAGGACGGCGGCGCCGGGATAGCGGGCGGAGCCGGCGACGACCCCGAGGACGCCCCGCCGGTACTTGTCGCTCTCCGCGCCGGGCACGGGCAGCAGCCGGGCCACGTCCTGGTGCTGGAGCGCCTCGGCGTCGGGCACGGACGGGAGGGTGGCGGCGAGCCCGATGTCCACCAGGCGCAGCGCGCCCGCGTACTCACGTGCGGGGTCGACGAGCAGTCCCGGCTTGTACGTGCCGAAGGTGATGGTGGCGTCGGCGCGCAGGGCCTCCCCGGTGACCTCTCCGGTGTCGGCGTCGACGCCGGAGGGCAGGTCGACGGCGACGACGACCGCGTCGGAGCCGCGCGCGGCGCGGGCGACGGGCACGGCCTCGGGGCGCAGTCCGCCCTGCCCGCCGATGCCGGTGATGCCGTCGAGGACAAGGTCGGCGGCGGCCAGCGCCTCGTACGGGTCCTCGGTGACGCGCCCGCCGGCCGCCCGGAGCGCGGCGAGTCCGGCTCCGTGGGCGCGGGCGCCGAGCAGCACGGCGGTGACCGCGGCGCCGCGCCGGGCCAGCCGGGCGCCGGCGTAGAGGGCGTCGCCGCCGTTGTCGCCGCTGCCGACGAGCAGGACGACCCGGGATCCGTACACCCGGCCCCTGCCGAGCAGGGAGCAGCAGGCGGCGGCGAGTCCGGCGGCGGCCCGCTGCATCAGCGCGCCTTCGGGCAGACGGGCCATCAGCTCGGCCTCGGCGGCCCGGACGGTCTCCACGTGGTGAGCGGTACGCATGGTCAGCAGTCTGCCGCAGGTGCGGGGCGCCCGCCGGGAGGGCCGGGCGGGCGGTTCCCGGGCCCCACGGGGAGAGGCCCGCCGGGAGGGCCGGGCGGGAGGGCCGGGCGGGGGCGGCCCCCAAGAGGCGGCCGAAAAGCGCGGGTTGACGCCCCGTCGACGATCAATTTAGGTTTGCCTTACCTAACCAGCCCTGCCCCGGAAGGTCGGCTCCGCCATGCGCACCCGCACCCGTACCGCCCTCACCTCCGCCCTCGCCCTCGCCTCCGCGAGCGCCCTCACCCTCGGGCTCGCCTCCTCCGCCTCGGCCGCCACCGCCGGCCGCACCGTCACCGACGGGACCCGCAGCTACACGCTCTCCCTCACCGCCCCGAGCACCGCCGCGGCGACCGGCACCAACGTCACCGTCACCGGCTCCGGCTACAACCCCGACCAGGGCGTCTACGTCGGCCTGTGCGCGATACCGGCGGGCGTGAACACGGCCGACCCCTCCACCTGGAACAGCAAGCCGACGCCCTGCCTCGGCGGCCAGGACGAGACCGGCACGACCGGCGCCTCCCACTGGGTGAACAGCGACTGGTACTGGATGTCCCCGTCCAACTCCTCCCCGTTCACCGAGTCCGGCGGCCTCGGCTCCTTCTCCGTCCAGATCCACGTCAAGGCCCAGCTCTCCTCCACCGTCACCTGCGGCCAGTCCGGCGTGACCTGCGCGATCGTCACCCGCGCCGACCACTTCGACAGCTCCGACCGTAAGTACGACGTCTACGTCCCGGTCACGTTCCAGTGAGAACAGCCCTTCTGACGGCCGCCGCCGCGCTCGCCCTCACGGGCGCGGCGGCGGCCCCCGCCCCGGCCGGCCCGCACCACGAGACGCTCCGCACGATCACCCCGCCCGCCGGGGCCGCCCTGGACGCCGAGGTCGACCCGGCCGCCGACCGCCTCTACGTGAGCAGCAGCGACGGCGGCTCCCACCACCTCACCGTGTACGACACGGCCACCGGCGCCGCCGTCGGCGACCCGGTCCCGCTGCCCGCCCCGGCGACCGTCCTCGCGCTCGGCCCGGGCGGCAGGCTCCACCTCGGCCTCTCCACCCGGATCGCCGTCTTCGACCCGGCGACCCGCACCCTCACCGACGACCGGATCCCGGTCACCGGCAGCGTCACCCTCCTCGCCGCCGACCCCGCCCAGGGCCGGCTGTACGTCGGCAACCAGGCCGCGAAGTCGGTGACCGTGTACGACACGGCCACCGGCGCGCCCGTCGGCGACCCCGTCGTCCTGCCGTTCCACCCGGCCGGGCTCGCCGTGGACACCACCCGGCACACCGGGTACGCCACGTATGTCGGCGGCGCCGTCGAGAACGGCTCGGTCGTCTACAAGAACGTCCTCAACGCGGTCGACGGCGCCACCGGCCGCCTCACCGGCAGCGTCAGCCTCGGCTCCACCGCCCTCGGCTCCATGGGCGTCACCGTCGACCCGGCCACCCGCACCGGCTACGTCGCCAACCTGGCCGCCGGCACGGTCTCGGTCGTGGACCTCGCCGCCGAACGGGTCACCGGCACGCTCCCGGTCCCCGGCAACCCGAAGGCGCTCGCGTACGACCCCGGCACCACCACCCTCTACGCGGCGCAGACCGGCAGCTCGTCGGTGGCCGTCGTCGACCCGGCGAAGGGCGAGGTCACCGAGACGATCCCGACCGGCGAACGCCCGGCGGCCCTCGCGCTGGACCCCGAGGACCACACGGTCTACACGGTGGCGGGCGGGGCGGTCACCCAGACGGTCCGGAGGACACCCCCGGAGCCGACCCCGGAACCGACCCCGACACCCACGGGCGAGCCGACCCCGACGGCGACGGACACGCCCACGGGCGTACCGACGGGTGAACCGACCGGCGAGCCCACGGGCACGGCCTCCCCCACCCCGACGGACACCACCGACCCGGCCCCGACCCCGACCCCGACGGACACCCCTACGGGTACCCCCGCGCCGACGGACACCGCGGAACCGGACCCCACCGGCACCGGCCCCACCGCTCCCGACGCGACGACGGGCACGGGCACCGACACCGACACCGACTCGGACAGCGACTCGGGCACCGGCTCGGGCAGCGGCTCAGGCACCGGCGGCGGCACCGGCTCGGGCAGCGGCACCGGCTCGGGCGGCGGCGGCTCCCTCCAGGCGGCCGGCTCCGACCCGGTCACCACCGGCTCGACCACCGGCTCCGCCCTCGCCTCCACCGGCGGCCGGACCCTCACCCTCACCCTCGCGGCGGCGAGCTTCGCCGCCCTCGGCGGCGCCGCCGTCGCCCTCGCCCGCCGCCGGCAGCGCACCGAGGAGGAACCCGCCTTCTAGGAGACCCCCGAAGACCCCGCGCGCGGCACTCGCGATCACCGCCGGCCCTGGCAGCCGCGCGCGGCACGGAACGGGGCCCGGTACCGCCTCCCCGCGGCCGGGCCCCGCTCTCGTACCCGTACGGCTCAGCCCTCGGCGATCACCACCGCCGATGCCACCCCCGCGTCATGGCTCAGCGACACGTGCCAGTGCCGCACGCCCAGCTCGGCGGCGCGGGCCGCCACCGTGCCGCGCACCCGCAGCCGGGGCCGGCCGGTGGACTCGACGTACACCTCGGCGTCCGTCCAGAGCAGGTTGCCCGGCGCACCGAGCGCCTTCGCCAGCGCCTCCTTGGCCGCGAAGCGCACCGCGAGGGAGGCGGGACCGCGCCGCTCCCCGCTCGGCAGAAGCAGCTCCTCCGTCACGAACAGCCGGTCGAGCAGCGCCGGCGTCCGCTCCAGCGACGCGGCGAACCGGTCGATCTCCGCCACGTCGATCCCCACCCCGATGATCATCTGCTCACTCACTCCACCGTCACGGACTTGGCCAGGTTGCGCGGCTGGTCCACCTCGTTGCCCCGGGCGGTGGCCAGCTCGCAGGCGAAGACCTGGAGCGGCACCGTCGAGACGAGCGGCTGGAGCAGCGTGGGCGTGGCGGGGATCCGGACGAGGTGGTCGGCGAAGGGGACGACGGCCTCGTCGCCCTCCTCCGCGATCACGATCGTCCGGGCACCCCGGGCCCGGATCTCCTGGATATTGGAGACGATCTTGTCGTGCAGGACCGAGCGGCCCTTCGGCGAGGGCACCACGACGACGACCGGCAGGTCCTCCTCGATGAGGGCGATCGGCCCGTGCTTCAGCTCGCCGGCCGCGAAGCCCTCGGCGTGCATGTACGCCAGCTCCTTCAGCTTCAGCGCGCCCTCCAGGGCGACCGGGTAGCCGACGTGCCGGCCGAGGAAGAGGATCGTGTCCTTGTCCGCCAGGGAGCGGGCGAGGGCCCGGACCGGCTCCATCGTCTCCAGGACCCGCTCGACCTCCTCGCCGATCCGGGCGAGCTCGCGGACGACGGCGCGGATCTCGTCGCCCCACTTGGTGCCGCGCACCTGGCCCAGGTACAGGGCGAGCAGGTAGCAGGCGACGAGCTGGGTGAGGAACGCCTTCGTGGACGCGACCGCGACCTCGGGCCCCGCGTGCGTGTACAGCACCGCGTCGGACTCGCGCGGGATCGTGGAGCCGTTGGTGTTGCAGACGGCCAGCACCTTGGCGCCCTGCTCGCGGGCGTGCCGGAGCGCCATCAGGGTGTCCATGGTCTCGCCGGACTGCGAGATCGCGATCACCAGCGTCCGCTGCCCGAGGATCGGGTCGCGGTAGCGGAACTCGCTGGCCAGCTCCACCTCGCAGGGGATGCGGGTCCAGTGCTCGATGGCGTACTTGGCGATGAGGCCGGCGTGGAAGGCGGTGCCGCAGGCGACGATGACGACCTTGTCGGCCTCGCGGAGCACCGCGTCGGGGATCCGCACCTCGTCGAGGGTGAGCCGCCCGGCGGCGTCGATCCGGCCGAGGAGGGTGTCGGCGACCGCCTTCGGCTGCTCGGCGATCTCCTTGAGCATGAAGTGGTCGTAGCCGCCCTTCTCGGCGGCGGAGGCGTCCCAGTCGACGTGGAAGGCGCGCACCTCGGCGGGCGCGCCGTCGAAGTCGGTGACGGTCACGCCGTCCCGGGTCAGCTCGACGACCTGGTCCTGGCCCAGCTCGATCGCGGACCGGGTGTGGGCGATGAAGGCGGAGACGTCGGAGGCGAGGAAGTTCTCGCCCTCGCCGACGCCGACGACGAGCGGCGAGTTGCGGCGGGCGCCGACGACGACGTCGGGCTGGTCGGCGTGGACGGCGACGAGGGTGAAGGCCCCGTCGAGCCGCCCGCAGACCAGCCGCATGGCCTCGGCGAGGTCGCCCACCGAGGAGAACTCCTCCGCCAGCAGATGGGAGACGACCTCGGTGTCGGTCTCGGAGAGCAGTGTGTGGCCGCGCTCGGCGAGCTCCTCGCGCAGGGCGGCGAAGTTCTCGATGATCCCGTTGTGGACGACGGCGACCCGGCCCGCGTTGTCGAGGTGCGGATGGGCGTTGGCGTCGGTGGGGCCGCCGTGGGTGGCCCACCGGGTGTGCCCGATGCCGACGGAGCCGCCGGCCAGCGGCCGCTCGACCAGCTCCTTCTCCAGATTGACGAGCTTGCCCGCCTTCTTCGCGGCGGCGAGCCCGCCGTCCGCGAGCACGGCGACCCCGGCCGAGTCGTACCCCCGGTACTCCAGCCGCTTCAGCCCCGCGACGACCACATCAAGCGCCGACTGCCCGCCGACGTAACCCACGATTCCGCACATGGCGGCAGCCTACGGCCGAACCGGGCGCCCGTCCCGGACCCCGCACGGAGTCGGGGCGGCAGCCGTCAACCGCCCGGCACGTGACCCACCCCACGGCCCACGGCGCGCGGGAAGCCGGGACAATGGCGGGGTGATCACTTCGCCGCCACGAAGCGCCAACGGCAACGGTGCCGGGAACGGAGGGCCCCGCCGGGCCGCCGAGCCGACGCCGTACGTCGACCTGACCCGCGCCGAGTGGAGCGCCCTGCGCGACAAGACCCCGCTCCCCCTCACCGCCGACGAGGTCGAGCGCCTCCAGGGCCTCGGGGACGTCATCGACCTCGACGAGGTCCGGGACGTCTATCTGCCGCTCTCCCGGCTGCTCAACCTGTACGTGCAGGCCACCAGCGGACTGCGCGGGGCGCTGAACACCTTCCTCGGCGAGAAGGCCGAGCAGCGCGGCACCCCCTTCGTCATAGGGGTGGCCGGCTCGGTCGCCGTCGGCAAGTCGACGGTGGCCCGCCTCCTCCAGGCACTGCTCGCCCGCTGGCCGGAGCACCCCCGGGTGGAGCGGATCACCACCGACGGCTTCCTCTACCCGATGGAGGAGCTGAAGGCGCGCGGGCTGATGTCCCGGAAGGGCTTCCCCGAGTCGTACGACCGCCGGGCGCTGACCCGGTTCGTCGCCGACGTGAAGGCGGGCAAGGAGGAGGTCACCGCCCCCGTCTACTCGCACCTCATCTACGACCGGGTACCGGGCGAGCAGCTGGTGGTGCGCCGCCCCGACATCCTGATCGTCGAGGGGCTGAACGTGCTCCAGCCGGCGCTGCCCGGCAAGGACGGGCGGACCCGGGTGGGTCTGGCGGACTACTTCGACTTCTCGGTGTACGTGGACGCGCGGGCGGAGGACATCGAGGGCTGGTACCTCAACCGCTTCCGCAAGCTGCGGGAGACCGCGTTCCAGGACCCGTCGTCGTACTTCCGGCGGTGGACGCAGGTCTCCGAGGAGGAGGCCCTGGACTACGCCCGCACGATGTGGCGGACCGTCAACCGGGTGAACCTGCTGGAGAACGTGGCGCCGACGCGAGGCCGGGCGACGCTCGTCGTCCGCAAGGGCCCGGATCACAAGGTGCAGAGGCTGAGTCTCCGTAAGCTCTGACCATGCTGCACCTCCGCATGATCGTTCCCCCGGACCGCACCGAGGACGTCACCGCGCTGATCGGGTCGACGGTCGGCACCACCCATCTGGTGGTGCTGCCGGGAGCGGCCCGGGACCCCGCCGGTGACGTGGTGATGTGTGACGTCGCCCGCGAGGCGGGGGACGAACTCCTGCACGGACTGCGGGGCCTGAAGCTGGATCAGGACGGGTCGATCGCGGTCGAGAACATCGACCTGTCGATGTCGGAGCGGGCCGACGCCGCCGAGGAGGACGCCCCCGGCGAGGGCGCGGACGCGGTGATCTGGGAGCAGCTGGCGGAGGCGTCCCACGAGGAGTCGACGCTCTCCGTCACCTACCTGTCGTTCATGCTCCTGGCCACGATGATCGCCGCCTGCGGTGTCGTCCTGGACAACGCGATCCTCATCGTGGGCGCCATGGCGGTCGGCCCGGAGTTCGGCCCGATCGCCGGGGTGTGCACGGCGATCGTGCAGCGGGCGCCGCGACTGGCCGCCCGCTCGCTGATCGCCCTGCTGATCGGCTTCGTGGCGGCGATCGCGGTGACGACCTTGTTCAGCCTGGTCATGGACCGGCTGGACCTGTTCAGCGAGGAGCTGCTGGACGGGGAGCGGCCGCAGACCGGCTTCATCTGGCAGCCGGACCCGTTCTCGCTGGTGGTGGCGCTGCTCGCGGGCGCGGCGGGCACCCTGTCGCTGACCTCGTCCAAGTCCGGCGCCCTGGTGGGCGTGGCCATCTCGGTGACGACCGTGCCCGCCGCCGCCAACGCGGCGGTGGCGCTCAGCTACGGCGAGGTCGGCCAGATGTGGGGCTCGATCGAGCAGCTGCTGCTCAACCTGGCGGCCCTCATGGTGTCGGGCACCGCGACCCTCGCCCTCCAGAAGAAGCTGTGGCGGACGCAGCGCGGCAAGCTCAGGCGCCGGCTGCGGAGGGCCTGACCCCCGGGATACGGCGAAGGGCCCCGCGCACCGGAGTGCGCGGGGCCCTTCCCACACGCCCTAGCCCAGCGCGGACTTCACGACGTCGGCGAGGCGCTGCGCGACCGAACGGGCCTGCTCGATGTCGGCGGCCTCGACCATCACGCGGACCAGCGGCTCGGTGCCGGAGGGGCGGAGCAGCACACGGCCGGTGGTGCCGAGCTCGCGCTCGGCGTCGGCGACGGCCGCGGCGAGTTCACCGGACGTGGTGACACGGGACTTGTCGACGTCCTTGACGTTGATGAGGATCTGCGGCAGCCGCTCCATGACGGCGGCCAGCTCGGCGAGGGACTTGCCGGTGGCGCAGACCCGGGCGGCGAGCATGAGGCCGGTGAGGGTGCCGTCGCCGGTGGTGGCGTGGTCGAGCACGATGACGTGCCCGGACTGCTCGCCGCCGAGGGCGTAGCCGTGCTCCTTCATGGACTCCAGGACGTAGCGGTCGCCGACCGCGGTCTGGACGAGGGTGAGGCCCTCGCGCTCCATGGCGAGCTTGAAGCCCAGGTTGGACATGACGGTGGCGACGACGGTCTCGCCGCGGAGCGTGCCGGCCTCGCGCATGGCGAGGGAGAGCACGGCGAGGATCTGGTCGCCGTCCACCTCCTCGCCGGTGTGGTCGACGGCGAGGCAGCGGTCGGCGTCGCCGTCGTGGGCGATGCCGAGGTCGGCGGCGTGCTCGACGACGGCGGCCTTGAGCAGCTCCAGGTGGGTGGAGCCGCAGCCGTCGTTGATGTTGAGGCCGTCGGGGGCGGCGCCGATCGTGACGACCTGGGCGCCGGCGCGGGTGAACGCCTCCGGGGAGACGCGGGCGGCGGCGCCGTGGGCCTCGTCGAGGACGATCTTCAGGCCGTCGAGGCGGTTGGGCAGCACGGACAGGAGGTGGGAGACGTAGGTCTCGAAGCCCTCGTCGTAGTCGCGGACGCGGCCGACGCCGGCGCCGGTCGGGCGGTCCCAGGGAGCGCCGGTGCGGTGCTCCTCGTAGACGGCCTCGATCCTGTCCTCCAGGTCGTCGGCGAGCTTGTGGCCGCCGCGGGCGAAGAACTTGATGCCGTTGTCGGGCATGGCGTTGTGGCTGGCGGAGAGCATCACGCCGAGGTCGGCGCCGAGGACGCCGGTGAGGTGGGCGACGGCCGGGGTCGGCAGGACGCCGACGCGCAGCACGTCGACACCGGCGCTGGCGAGACCGGCGACGACGGCCGCCTCCAGGAACTCTCCGGACGCGCGGGGGTCACGCCCGACCACGGCGGTCGGCCGATGGCCCTCGAAGGTCCCCGCCTCGGCGAGCACGTGCGCCGCCGCGACCGACAGGCCGAGCGCGAGCTCCGCCGTCAGGTCGGCGTTGGCGACGCCGCGTACGCCGTCGGTGCCGAAGAGTCGTCCCACAGCTGTCCTCCGAAAATGCGTGCCCAAAGGTGGAAAAAGTCCAGGGGTGAAAAAGGTTAAGAAAAAACGTACGCCCCGACGGCACGCGCAGTGCGCCGGGGCGTACGTACAAGCAGTGCTGGCAGGCGATTAACGCTTGCTGTACTGCGGAGCCTTGCGGGCCTTCTTGAGACCGGCCTTCTTCCGCTCGACCGCGCGGTCGTCACGGGAGAGGAAGCCGGCCTTCTTCAGCGCCGGGCGGTTGTTCTCGACGTCGGCCTCGTTCAGGGCGCGGGCGACACCGAGACGCAGGGCGCCGGCCTGGCCGGAGACACCGCCACCCGCGATGCGGGCGATGACGTCGTAGCGGTTGTCGAGCTCGAGCACCTTGAAGGGCTCGTTGACTTCCTGCTGGTGGACCTTGTTCGGGAAGTAGTCCTCGAGCGTACGCCCGTTGATCTTCCACTTGCCGGTGCCCGGGACGATCCGGACGCGGGCGATGGCGTTCTTGCGACGGCCCAGGCCGGCGGCCGGCTGCGGGTCGCCGAAGCGGGAGGCCAGGGACTCGGAGGTGTAGTCACCCTCCACGACCTCGGTCTCGGTGGTGTACTCCTCGACGCCCTCGAACTCGTCGACGGGGGTCTCAGGGGTGGTCTCGGCCACGATGCTCCTCAGATTTCTTTCGTTCTTAGGGGGTGTGGCCGGAACTACTGCGCGACCTGGGTGATCTCGAACGGGACCGGCTGCTGGGCAGCGTGCGGGTGGTTCTCGCCCGCGTAGACCTTCAGCTTCGAGAGCATCTGACGGCCCAGGGAGTTCTTGGGGATCATGCCCTTGATGGCCTTCTCGACGGCCTTCTCGGGGTTCTTGTCCATCAGCTCGTCGTAGCGGACGGAGCGCAGACCACCCGGGTAGCCAGAGTGGCGGTAGGCCATCTTCTGGGTCTTCTTGTTGCCGGACAGGTGGACCTTGTCAGCGTTGATGATGATGACGAAGTCGCCCATGTCCATGTGGGGGGCGTAGACCGGCTTGTGCTTGCCTCGCAGGAGGTTCGCAGCCGTGGTCGCCAGACGGCCCAGGACGATGTCCTGCGCGTCGATGATGTGCCACTGGCGAGTGACATCGCCGGGCTTGGGGCTGTACGTACGCACTTCGTAGCCTTCGCTTCTTCAGTGGATGGAGTCCAGACACACCTGAAGCGATCATGCAGCTGGGGCTTGCACTGCCGGGTCATCGCCCGTATGCGAGCCACTGGTAACTGCTCCAGGGAACCTGCGCAACGGCCCCTCGCGTGAGAACGACGAAGCCAATACGCATAACAAACCGCAACAGTACCCGCGCCACCCCCGACGGGTCAAAATGCCGCGATGCCCCAGCTCACCGCGCCCGCCCGCCCCGGGCCCGGCCGACCGCCCCGGCTCACCGCGCCCGCTCCACCCGCCGCTCGTCCCACACCGGCTCGCTCGACTCCCGGACGACCCCGTCCGAGCCGAAGACCAGGAAGCGGTCGAAGCTCTTCGCGAACCACCGGTCGTGCGTCACGGACAGCACCGTCCCGTCGTACGACTCCAGGCCCGCCTGGAGGGCCTCGGCCGACTCCAGGTCCAGGTTGTCCGTCGGCTCGTCCAGGAGCAGCGCCGTGGTGCCGGCCAGCTCCAGGAGGAGGATCTGGAAGCGGGCCTGCTGGCCGCCGGAGAGCTTGTCGAAGGGCTGGTCGCCCTGCCGCTCCAGCTCGTACCGGCGCAGCATCGACATCGCCGCGCCCCGGTCCTTGGCGTGCTCGGTCCACAGGATGTCGACCAGCGGGCGGCCGGCCAGCTCCGGGTGGGCGTGGGTCTGCGCGAAGTGCCCGGGGACCACCCGCGCGCCCAGCTTCCACGTACCCGTGTGGGCCACCGACGCGTCCCCGGCCAGGAGACGCAGGAAGTGCGACTTGCCGGAGCCGTTCGAGCCGAGCACGCCGACCCGCTCCCCGTAGAAGATCTCCAGCGAGAAGGGCTTCATCAGCCCGGTCAGCTCAAGGTTCTCGCAGGTCACGGCACGGACGCCGGTGCGCCCGCCGCGCAGCCGCATCCGGATGTCCTGCTCGCGCGGCGGCTCCGGCGGCGGGCCGGCCTCCTCGAACTTCCGCAGCCGCGTCTGCGCGGCGGCGTACCGGGACGCCATGTCGTGGCTGACCGACGCCGCCTGCCGCAGGTTGACGACCAGCTTCTTCAGCTGCGCGTGCTTCTCCTCCCAGCGCCGCTTCAGCTCCTCGAAGCGCGCGAAACGGTCCCGCCGCGCCTCGTGGAAGGTGTCGAAGCCGCCGCCGTGCACCCACACGTCGGAACCGGCCGCGCCGGGCTCCACCGCGATGATCTTCTGCGCGGCCCGCGACAGCAGCTCCCGGTCGTGGGAGATGAAGAGCACCGTCTTGCGGGTCTCCCGCAGCCGCTCCTCCAGCCACCGCTTGCCCGGCACGTCGAGGTAGTTGTCCGGCTCGTCCAGGAGCAGCACCTCGTCGGTGCCGCGCAGCAGCGACTCCAGGACGAGCCGCTTCTGCTCACCGCCGGAGAGCGTCCGCACCTGCCGGAACTGCGCCTTGTCGTACGGCACGCCGAGCGCGGCCATGGTGCAGATGTCCCACAGCGTCTCCGCCTCGTACCCCTGCACCTCCGCCCAGTCGGCGAGCGCCTGCGCGTACGTCATCTGCGCGGCCTCGTCGTCGACGGTCATGATCAGGTGCTCGGCCTCGTCGACCGCCTTCGCGGCCTCCCGGATCCGCGGGTGCGCCACGGAGACGAGCAGGTCACGGACGGTCGACTCGTCCCGTACGGAGCCGATGAACTGCGGCATCACACCGAGCCCGCCGCTGACGGTGACGGAGCCGCCGTGCGGCTGGAGGTCCCCCGCGATCATCCGCAGCAAGGTGGTCTTGCCGGCGCCGTTGGCCCCGACGAGCGCGACGACGCCGCCCTCCCCCACCCGGAAGGAGGCGTCCCCGAGCAGGACCCTCCCGTCGGGAAGGTAGTACTCCAGATGCGCGGCCTCGACATGTCCCATGAGGTGCATTGTCACCGCCCGCGTCCCCTTCCCCCAAGCGGATTAGGATGCGCGGCATGAGCTTTGGGGGACCGCAGTGGCCACAGGAGCCGCAGCAGCAGGGGCAGGGACGGCCCGACGGGTACGGATACCCGCCGCCGCAGCAGGGGCAGCAGGGACAGGGACAGCAGCACGGGTACGGGTACCCGCCGCCGCAGGGGGCGTACGAGCAGCCGCGGCACGGGTACGGCTACCCGCCGCCGCAGGACCCCTTCGCGAGCCCGGCGGCGGGCGGCCAGGGCGGCGGCGACACCCCTGACTGGGGCGCCCTCGCGGACGCCTCCGCGGCGGGCGGCCGTCGCAAGCGCCGGCTGATGGTCGCGGGCGGGGTCCTGGCGACCGTCGCCGTCGGCGCGATCGTCGCGACCGCCGTCGTGGCGACGAACAAGAAGAACGACGAGGCCAAGAACGGCGGCGGCCCCACCCCGACGGGCGCCGTCACCACGACGGCCTCCCCCACCCCCGCCCCGACCTTCTCTTCCGTGGCGCCGCCGCCCCCGCCGGACCCGAAGGACTACATCACCGACCCGAAGAAGGACACGGCGCCGCTGACCGCCGAGGGGCTGTACCCGGGCACGAAGCTCACCATGTTCGGCCGCCCCTACAAGAAGGGCGCGACCTCCTCGACGAAGAACTGCGCCTCGGTCACCACCGGCGGCCTCGGCCCGGTCCTGAAGAAGAACGGCTGCGAGCGCGTCCTGCGCGCCACCTACGTCAAGGACGGCGTGGCGATCACCGTCGGCGTGGCCGTCTTCCCCTCGGAGAAGGCCGCCCTCGCCGCCAAGAAGCAGGCCACCGGCGGTATCGCGCCCCTCGCGGGCAAGGGCGTGAAGAACTTCTGCCACGCCACCGTCTGCCTGCGCCGCGCCAACTCGGTCGGCCGCTACGCCTACTTCACCCAGGCCGGCTTCGCCGACGGCACCAAGGTCACCACCAAGGACAAGCCGGTCTTCCAGGCCAGTGACGACCTCGGCACCTTCGCCTTCAACCAGATCTACGCCCGCGGCAAGAGCCAGGCGAGGGCGGCGGCCGCCTCCTCCGCCCCGCCGCGGTAGCGGGACCGGGTCTCAGCAGCAGCCCGCGCCGGGGAGGGTCCGCTTGTTGCGGGCCTCGCGGCTGCGGGCGGCCAGCCGGTCGTCCGCGGGGTAGCCGACCTCTTCGAGGGTGAGGCCGTGCGGGCGGACGACGTGGACGGCGGAGTCCCGCACGCCCGCGGCCAGCACCTTCCCCGGCCACTCCACCGGCCGGTGCCCGTCGCCGACGAAGAGCAGCGCGCCGACGAGCGAGCGGACCATGTTGTGGCAGAAGGCGTCGGCCTTGACCGTGGCCTCCAGGATCCCGTCGGGCCGCCGCTCCCAGCGCAGCTCCTGGAGGGTGCGGATGGTGGTGGCGCCCTCGCGCTTCTTGCAGTACGCGGCGAAGTCGTGCTCGCCGACCAGCGCGGCCGCCGCCTCGTTCATGGCGTCCATGTCGAGCGTCCAGTCGTGCCACAGCACGTGACCGCGCAGCAGCGGGTCGACACCGCCGGGGTGGTCGGTGACCCGGTACGCGTACCGCCGCCAGATCGCCGAGAAACGGGCGTTGAAGCCCTCGGGGGCCTCCCTGACCCTCCACACCCGGACGTCGTGTGCGAGGCGCCCCGCGAGCCGCCGCAGCAGCTTCTCGCGGTGCTCCCGCCACAGCTCCTCCGGCAGGTCCACGTGCGCGACCTGCCCGCGCGCGTGCACCCCGGCGTCGGTCCGGCCGGCGACGGTCAGCTCGAACGTCTCCGGGGACCGGGTCACGGTCTTCAGCGCGTCCTCGATCTCGCCCTGCACCGTCCGCTGCCCGCGGGCCTGCTTGGCCCACCCGGAGAAGTCCCGGCCGTCGTACGAAAGGTCCAGCCGCACCCGTACGAACCCGGGCTGCACGTCATCACTCACCAGAAAATCCTCTCAGACACACGGGAACGGGCCCGCACCCCAGGGGGTACGGGCCCGTCCGCGAGAAACGTCGCGGGAACGCTTACGCGTCCTTCGCCTCGTCCTCGGTCGCCTCGGCGGCGGGGGCCTCGTCGGCCTCCTTGACGGCGCGCTTGGTGGCGGCCTCGGCCTCGGCGACGGTCGCCTTCTTGGCGATCTCGCCCTCGACCAGCTCGATCACGGCCATCGGGGCGTTGTCGCCACGACGGTTGCCGATCTTGGTGATGCGGGTGTAGCCACCCGGACGCTCCGAGTAGCGCGGGGCGATCTCGGTGAAGAGGGTGTGGACGATGCCCTTGTCGGTGATCGTCTGCAGCACCAGGCGACGGTTGTGGATGTCGCCCTTCTTCGCCTTGGTGATCAGGCGCTCGGCGACGGGACGCAGACGGCGGGCCTTGGCCTCGGTCGTCGTGATGCGGCCGTGCTCGAACAGCGACTTCGCCAGGTTGGCGAGCAGCAGCTTCTCGTGAGCGGCGGAACCGCCGAGGCGGGCACCCTTCGCGGGACGCGGCATGGTGTTTCTCCTTGTGATCTGCACCGGCCGTATGAGGTACCGGTGTCAGTGTCCGAGCGGGCGGTCACCCGTCGGAGACCGGGGCTCGCGCCCCGGAGGGGGCGCGGGGAACTGCGCGATCAAGCACAGCGCACCC
Organism: Streptomyces sp. NPDC085460; assembly: GCF_044541975.1. Taxonomy (NCBI): domain Bacteria; kingdom Bacillati; phylum Actinomycetota; class Actinomycetes; order Kitasatosporales; family Streptomycetaceae; genus Streptomyces; species Streptomyces sp. NPDC085460. The sequence continues at coordinate 284,495 of NZ_JBITTO010000002.1, read as the reverse complement.
GCGCCGAAGTACGGACCCGAAGGCCCGAGCCCTTAGTACTGCTCGGTCTCGACGAACCCGGCGTCCGCGTCGTCGTCGGCGCCGAAGGCGTCGGCCGCGGCGGTCGGGTCGAATCCGGGCGGGCTGTCCTTGAGCGCGAGGCCCATGCCGGCCAGCTTCGCCTTGACCTCGTCGATCGACTTCGCACCAAAGTTGCGGATGTCGAGCAGGTCGGCCTCGGAGCGCGCCACGAGCTCACCCACGGAGTGGATGCCCTCACGCTTGAGGCAGTTGTACGAGCGGACCGTGAGCTCCAGCTCCTCGATCGGCAGCGCGAGGTCGGCGGCGAGGGCGGCGTCCGTCGGGGACGGGCCCATGTCGATGCCCTCGGCGTCGATGTTCAGCTCGCGGGCGAGACCGAACAGCTCGACCAGGGTCTTGCCGGCGGACGCCATGGCGTCGCGCGGGCGCATGGCCTGCTTGGTCTCGACGTCGACGATGAGCTTGTCGAAGTCGGTGCGCTGCTCGACTCGGGTCGCCTCGACCTTGTAGGTGACCTTGAGAACCGGCGAGTAGATGGAGTCGACCGGGATACGGCCGATCTCCTGGCCCACCTGCTTGTTCTGGACGGCGGAGACGTAGCCGCGACCGCGCTCGACGGTCAGCTCCATCTCCAGCTTGCCCTTGGCGTTCAGGGTCGCCAGGACGAGGTCAGGGTTGTGCACCTCGACACCGGCCGGGGGCGCGATGTCGGCGGCGGTGACCAGACCCGGGCCCTGCTTGCGCAGGTACATCACGACCGGCTCGTCGTGCTCCGAGGAGACGACCAGCTGCTTGATGTTGAGGATGAGGTCGGTGACGTCCTCCTTGACGCCCGGCACGGTGGTGAACTCGTGCAGGACACCGTCGATCCGGATGCTGGTGACAGCGGCGCCCGGGATCGAGGAGAGGAGGGTGCGGCGGAGCGAGTTGCCGAGGGTGTAGCCGAAGCCCGGCTCCAGCGGCTCGATGACGAACCGGGAGCGGAACTCGTCGACGACCTCTTCGGTCAGCGACGGACGCTGAGCGATAAGCATGTGTGTTCCTTCAGTCGTGGACGCCCACTATTTGACGTCCGACGGCCACCGGGCGGAGCCCGATGGTGTTACAGCAACAAGGGTACGGGCGGTACGACCCCGGAAGGGGGCGCACCGCCCGAAAGTCCTGCTCAAGCAGCCCGTGCGTCAGACGCGGCGGCGCTTGGGGGGACGGCAGCCGTTGTGCGGCGTGGGGGTGACGTCCTGGATCGAGCCGACCTCGAGGCCGGTGGCCTGGAGGGAGCGGATCGCGGTCTCACGGCCGGAGCCGGGACCCTTGACGAAGACGTCGACCTTACGCATGCCGTGCTCCTGCGCGCGGCGGGCGGCCGACTCGGCGGCCATCTGCGCGGCGAAGGGGGTGGACTTGCGCGAGCCCTTGAAGCCGACGTGGCCGGCGGAGGCCCAGGAGATCACGTTGCCCGAGGGGTCCGTGATCGAGACGATCGTGTTGTTGAACGTGCTCTTGATGTGCGCGTGGCCGTGAGCGACGTTCTTCTTTTCCTTGCGGCGCACCTTCTTGGCAGCGCCCTGACGTCCCTTGGGGGGCATCTCTTACTCCTACGGGAGGTGGTCGGTCCTACAGCGAAGACCGCTTGGTCAAGCGTCCGCTGAGGACTACTTCTTGCCCGGCTTCTTCTTGCCGGCGATGGCGCGACGCGGGCCCTTGCGGGTACGAGCGTTCGTGCTGGTGCGCTGGCCGCGGACGGGCAGGCCACGACGGTGGCGGAGGCCCTGGTAGCAGCCGATCTCGACCTTGCGGCGGATGTCGGCGGCGATCTCGCGGCGGAGGTCACCCTCGGTCTGGAGGTTGGCGTCCACGTACTCGCGGATCTTGACGAGGTCTTCCTCGGCAAGGTCGCGGACACGGGTGGACGGGTTCACGCCGGTCGCGGCGAGGATCTCCTCGGACCGGGTACGCCCGATGCCGAAGACGTAGGTGAGTGCGACCACCACACGCTTTTCGCGCGGGATGTCAACACCGGAAACGCGTGCCATTCAATGGCTCCTGTGTTCTCGGGGGTCTGCTGCAGAACCGTTCCCGGCTGCCGTATGAGGTACAGATCGGGTCCCCGGCCCCCGCCGGAGGTGCCGTCAGCCGTGGATCACGGCCGGACGGGCTCTGCGTATGTACGTGTTGCTATGCGTCGCGCGAAGAACTGCGAAGTTGCAGGTCGGTCGGCGTGCGTCAGCCCTGGCGCTGCTTGTGGCGCAGGTTGTCGCAGATGACCATGACCCGGCCGTGACGGCGGATCACCTTGCACTTGTCGCAGATCTTCTTGACGCTCGGCTTGACCTTCATGGGATGTGAGGTTCTCCGGGTCAGTGCCACCACCCGCGCGCGGAGGCGGGGTGCGGGCAAGATCTACTTGTACCGGTAGACGATCCGGCCACGCGTCAGGTCGTACGGAGACAGCTCCACGACGACCCGGTCGTCCGGGAGGATGCGGATGTAGTGCATCCGCATCTTGCCGGAGATGTGCGCGAGGACCTTGTGACCGTTCTGGAGCTCCACCTTGAACATGGCGTTCGGCAGGGACTCGATCACGGTGCCCTCGATCTCGATGGCACCTTGCTTCTTGGCCACGCTTCGCCCTTCGAATCGGCTACCTTGATCGACTCTCACTCCCCGGTGCGGACACACGGGTACACGAGAGCCGACGCATCAGTCTACGTCAGGCCCCTCGAAAAGACGAATCCGAGGAATCTGCCCAACGCGGAAGATCATTACGCCAGCGGGGCTTCCCCTCCTCACGCACCGCTCGCGGGCTCGGCGCCGGGGCGCCTCACAAGCTTCGCGGCGCTGCGGCGGCCTCCGACCGCCGGAGCGGGCCGATGCCGGACGCCGAGGTGCACCCCGGGCTCGCCCCGCGGGAAGGCGACTACGCCAGCGGGGCTTCCCCCCCTCACGCACCGCTCGCGGGCTCGGCGCCGGGGCGCCTCACAGGCTTCGCGGCGCTGCGGCGGCCTCCGACCGCCGGAGCGGGCCGAGGCCGACCCCGGAGCACCGCCCCAGTTCGGGGCCGGAGGCACACGGTCTACGCCAGCGGGTCCGGCGCCGCCGTCACGCCCAGCTCCGCCAGCTTCGCCTTGCCGCCGTCGACGGCGGTCAGGACCAGGGGGCCCTCCTCCGTCAGGGCGACGGAGTGCTCCCAGTGGGAGGACCAGGTGCCGTCGGTGGAGACGACGGTCCAGTCGTCCTCCAGGACCTCCGTCCGCGGCGTACCCAGGGAGACCATCGGCTCGATCGCCAGGCAGAAGCCGGGGACGAGCTTCGGGCCCTTGCCGCGCTTGCGGGAGACGTAGTTCAGGAGGTGCGGGTCCATGTGCATCTCGGTGCCGATGCCGTGGCCCCCGTAGTCCTCGACGATGCCGTACCGGCCGAGGCTGTGGTCGCCGACGGCCGGCCGCGGCTGGCGCTTGATGTACGTCTCGATCGCCTTCGAGATGTCGACCAGGCGCGCGCCCACCCGCATCGCGGCGATGCCGGCCCACATCGACTCCTCGGTCACCCGGGAGAGCTCGACGAGCTCCGGGGCGTGACCGGTGCCGACGAAGGCGGTGTACGCGGCGTCGCCGTGCCAGCCGTCGACGATCGCGCCGGCGTCGATCGAGATGATGTCGCCGTCCTTGAGGACGGTCTTCTCGTCGGGGATGCCGTGGACGACGACCTCGTTGACGGAGGTGCAGATGGTCGCGGGGAACCCGCCGTACCCGAGGAAGTTCGACTTCGCCCCGTGGTCGGCGATCACCTTGCGGGCGACCTCGTCCAGGTCCTTCGTCGTCGCGCCCGGCACCGCCGCCTCGCGGGTCGCCGCGTGGATGGCGGCGACGACCAGCCCCGCCTCGCGCATCTTCGCGATCTGCTCCGGGGTCTTGATCTGCACCATCGTGACGGGGGCCTTTCCTGCGAGTACGGGGACAGAACAACGATACGGCCGCGGCGCCCGTGAGGGGCACCGCGGCCGTACCGCGTGAGCGTGGGGTTACTTGTTCAGCGCGGACATCGCACGCGCCGTGACCTCGTCCACCTTGCCGAGCGCCGAGATCGTCACGACCAGGTTCTGCGCCCGGTAGTAGTCGATGATCGGCTCGGTCTGCGTGTGGTAGACCTCCAGCCGCTTGCGGACGGTCTCCTCGGAGTCGTCCCCGCGCTGGTAGAGCTCGCCACCACAGGTGTCGCAGACGCCCTCGGTCTTGGGGGCGTTGTACGTCACGTGGAAGACGTGCGCGGAGTCGTTGCGGCAGATGCGGCGACCCGCGATCCGCTTCACGACCTCGTCCTCGGGGACCTCCAGGTCCAGGACCGCGTCCAGCTGCATGTCGTCGGCCTTCAGCACGACATCCAGGGCCTCGGCCTGAGCCACGTTGCGCGGGAACCCGTCGAGCAGGAAGCCGTTGACGGCGTCGGCCTGCTCCATGCGGTCCTTGGCCATCCCGATGGTCACCTCGTCCGGGACGAGCTCGCCCCGGTCCATGTAACCCTTCGCCTCCAGGCCCAGCGCCGTGCCCTGCGAGATGTTGGCACGGAACAGGTCACCCGTGGAGATGTGCGGGATGGCCAGGTTCTTGGCAAGGAACGCGGCCTGCGTTCCCTTGCCGGCCCCGGGCGGTCCGACGAGGACGATTCGCATCAGCGGAGGAACCCTTCGTAATTGCGCTGCTGGAGCTGGCTCTCGATCTGCTTCACGGTCTCCAGCCCCACACCCACGATGATGAGGATGCTCGTCCCGCCGAAGGGGAAGTTGGCATTGGCACCGCCGAAGCCTGCCAACGCCATCGTCGGCACAAGAGCGATCAGACCCAAGTACAGCGAGCCCGGCCAAGTGATCCGGTTGAGCACGTAGCTCAGGTACTCGGCAGTAGGTCGACCAGCCCGGATACCCGGGATGAAGCCACCATACTTCTTCATGTTGTCGGCGACTTCCTCGGGGTTGAACGAGATCGCCACGTAGAAGAAGGCGAAGAACACGATCAGGAGGAAGTACGTCGCGATGTAGTAGGGGTGGTCACCCTTGACGAAGTGGGCTTCGATCCAGGTCTTCCAGCCCGCGGTGGAGCTGGAGAACTGCGCGATCAGCGCCGGGATGTAGAGCAGCGACGAGGCGAAGATGACAGGAATCACACCTGCCTGGTTCACCTTCAGCGGGATGTAAGTGGACGTACCGCCGTACGACCTGCGGCCGATCATGCGCTTCGCGTACTGCACCGGGATGCGGCGCTGGGCCTGCTCGACGAAGACGACGAGGGCCACCATGACGAAGCCGATGAGGATGACGGTGCCGAACTCGATCCAGCCCTGGGCGAGCTTGCCGCTCTCCTTGATGGCCCACAGGGCACCCGGGAAGCCGGCGGCGATCGAGATGAACATCAGGATCGACATGCCGTTGCCGATGCCGCGGTCGGTGATGAGCTCGCCGAGCCACATCACGATCGCGGTGCCCGCGGTCATGGTGATGACCATGACGGCGATGGTGAAGATGGTGGGGTTCGGCACGACCTGGTTGGCCACGCTGCAGCCGCTGAAGAGGGCACCGCTCTTGGCGGTGGCCACGAGACCCGTGCCCTGGAGGACCGCGAGCGCGATCGTCAGGTAACGGGTGTACTGCGTGATCTTCGCCGTACCGCTCTGGCCCTCCTTCTTGAGGGCTTCGAGACGCGGGATCACGACGGTGAGCAGCTGCAGGATGATGCTCGCCGTGATGTACGGCATGATGCCGAGCGCGAAGATGGTGATCTGCAGCAGTGCGCCGCCACTGAACATGTTCACCAGGCCGAACAGGCTGTTGTTGCCCTCGCTCGCCTGGTCCACGCACATCTGGACGGCCTCGTAGCTGACACCGGGGACCGGGATGTGGGCCCCGAGGCGGTACAGCACGATGATCGCCAGCGTGAAGAGCAGCTTCTTGCGCAGGTCGGGCGTCTTGAACGCCCGGGCGAAGCCGGTGAGCACGGTGCCTCCTGCGACCCCCGCGCTATGCGTCAGAGGTGACGGTCTTGTGATTCGACAATGACTGAGTTGGATCAGTCCCGGCTCCGCGGTCTATACCGCATGAGCATGGACGGTGCACGCCACCTTACCGGCGACCATGCCCCCCTAGGAACGACCAACCGGGGATGCCCCTTTTGGGAGGCATCCCCGGTCGGATGTTCAGGCCATCGAGTCGTCTCAGACGAGCTCGGTGACGGTGCCGCCGGCGGCGGCGATCTTCTCCTTGGCGGAGCCGGAGACGGCGTCGACCGTCACCTGCAGCGCCACGGAGACCTCGCCGGTGCCGAGCACCTTGACGAGCTGGTTCTTACGAACCGCACCCTTGGCGACCAGATCGGCCACCGTGACCTCGCCACCCTGCGGGTAGAGCGCGGCCAGCTTGTCCAGGTTCACGACCTGGTACTCGGTGCGGAACGGGTTCTTGAAGCCCTTGAGCTTCGGGAGACGCATGTGGAGGGGCATCTGGCCACCCTCGAAGCGCTCCGGAACCTGGTAACGGGCCTTGGTGCCCTTGGTACCACGACCGGCCGTCTTACCCTTCGACGCCTCACCACGACCCACACGGGTCTTGGCGGTCTTGGCGCCCGGGGCGGGACGGAGGTTGTGGATCTTGAGCGGGTTGTTCTCCGCCATGATCAGTCGACCTCCTCAACCGTCACGAGGTGGCGGACGGTGTGCACCATTCCGCGGAACTCGGGGCGGTCCTCCTTGACGACCACGTCGTTCAGGCGCTTGAGCCCGAGCGAACGCAGCGTGTCGCGGTGGTTCTGCTTGCTGCCGATGTACGACTTCGTCTGCGTGATCTTGAGGCGAGCCATTACGCACCCGCTCCCGCACGCGCACGAAGCAGAGCCGCGGGGGCGACGTCCTCGAGGGGCAGACCACGGCGAGCCGCGATCTCCTCGGGACGCTGCAGGCCCTTCAGGGCCTCCACGGTCGCGTGCACGATGTTGATCGCGTTGTCGGAGCCGAGCGACTTCGACAGGATGTCGTGCACGCCGGCGCACTCGAGCACGGCACGCACCGGGCCACCGGCGATGACGCCGGTACCGGGGGAAGCCGGCTTGAGCAGGACGACGCCCGCGGCCTTCTCACCCTGGATGGGGTGCGGGATGGTGCCCTGGATACGGGGGACCTTGAAGAAGTGCTTCTTGGCCTCCTCAACACCCTTGGCGATGGCGGCCGGCACCTCCTTGGCCTTGCCGTAACCGACACCCACGGTGCCGTCACCGTCGCCCACCACGACCAGCGCGGTGAAGCTGAAACGACGACCACCCTTGACAACCTTGGCGACGCGGTTGATCGCGACTACGCGCTCAACGTACGCGGTCTTCTCGGCGGCGGCAGCGCCACCGTCGCGGCCCTTCCGGTCCCGCCGCTCGCCGCCACCGGCACCGCTGCCGCGGCGCTGGGGTCCAGCCATTGGATTACCTCTCTCTGTTACGTCCGTTAGTCCCGGAACCGGGGCTTAGAACTTCAGCCCGGCTTCGCGGGCGGCGTCAGCCAGAGCGGCAATGCGCCCGGCGTACCTGTTGCCACCACGGTCGAACACGACGGCCTCGACACCGGCGGCCTTGGCGCGCTCGGCGACCAGGGCGCCGACCTGCTGGGCCTGCGAGGACTTGGAGCCCTCGCCGCCGCGGACGGAGGCGTCCAGGTGGGACGCCGACGCCACGGTGTGGCCCTTCAGGTCATCGATGACCTGCGCGGTGATGCCGCGGTTGGAACGCGTCACGACGAGGCGCGGACGCTCCGCCGTACCCGACACGCTCTTGCGGATGCGCAGGTGACGACGCGCCTTCGCGGCGCGCTTGTAAGCGTCGCCCTTGGCGATCTTGACACCGTATGCCATGGCTTACTTACCAGCCTTTCCGACCTTGCGGCGGATGACCTCGCCGGCGTACTTGACGCCCTTGGCCTTGTACGGGTCGGGCTTCCGCAGCTTGCGGATGTTCGCCGCGACCTCGCCGACCTTCTGCTTGTCGATGCCCTCGACCGAGAACTTGGTCGGGGACTCGACCTTGAACGAGATGCCCTCGGGGGCCTCGATCAGGATCGGGTGGCTGTAACCGAGCTGGAACTCCAGACCGGAGCCCTTCGCGGCCACGCGGTAACCGACACCGCTGATCTCGAGCGCCTTGACGTATCCCTGGGTCACACCGGTGATCATGTTGGCCACCAGCGTGCGGGACAGGCCGTGGAGGGCCTTGTTCTGACGCTCGTCGTTCGGACGGGTGACGTTGAGAACGCCCTCCTCGCCCTTAACGATCTCGATCGGCGCGGCGACGGTGTGGCTCAGGGTGCCCTTGGAACCCTTCACCGTGACCGTGCGGCCCTCGATGGTGACGTCCACGCCGGCGGGAACCGTGATGGGGAGCTTGCCGATTCGCGACATTGCTATTCCTCCGTTCCCGACTACCAGACGTAGGCGAGGACTTCCCCACCCACGCCCTTCTTCTGCGCCTGCTGGCCGGTCAGGAGACCGTGGGACGTGGAGATGATCGCCACGCCCAGGCCGCCGAGGACCTTCGGCAGGTTGGTGGACTTCGCGTAAACCCGGAGGCCCGGCTTCGAGATCCGCTTGATGCCCGCGATGGAGCGCTCACGGTTCGGACCGAACTTGAGGTCGACGACGAGGTTCTTGCCGACCTCGGCGTCCTCGACCTTCCAGCCCGTGATGAAGCCCTCCTGCTGGAGGATTTCCGCGATGTGAGACTTGATCTTGCTGTGCGGCATCGTCACGGTGTCGTGGTACGCCGAGTTCGCGTTACGCAGACGCGTGAGCATGTCTGCGATCGGATCAGTCATGGTCATGAATTGGCCTTCGGCCTCTCTCGCCGGGGTTTCCTGGTGCACCATCCCTCTCCCCGATCCGAGACGGGGCGGGTGCGGTGCGGTGGACCTACGGCGTAGTAAGTCGTAAGGGCGGCGGACGCCCAACCCCACTAGCCTAAGCCATGCGGGGGTGGGAGTCCGCCATCCCAATGCTTACCGAGAGACTCCGGTCATTCACCAACGCCCAGAGGGCGAAGGGGAATTACCAGGAGCTCTTGGTCACGCCCGGCAGCTCGCCACGGTGAGCCATCTCACGAAGGCACACGCGGCAGAGGCCGAACTTGCGGTACACGGAGTGGGGGCGGCCGCAGCGCTGGCAGCGCGTGTACGCACGCACACCGAACTTGGGCTTGCGGGCAGCCTTCGCGATGAGAGCCTTCTTCGCCATCTCGCTTACGCCTCCTTGAACGGGAAGCCGAGGTGACGGAGAAGCGCGCGGCCCTCGTCGTCGTTGGTCGCCGTGGTGACCACGGTGATGTCCATACCCCGGGTACGGTCGATCTTGTCCTGGTCGATCTCGTGGAACATGACCTGCTCCGTGAGACCGAAGGTGTAGTTGCCCCGGCCGTCGAACTGCTTCGGGGACAGGCCGCGGAAGTCGCGGATGCGCGGCAGCGCGAGCGACAGGGTGCGGTCCAGGAACTCCCACATGCGGTCGCCACGGAGGGTGACGTGGGCACCGATCGGCTGGCCCTCGCGCAGCTTGAACTGCGCGATGGACTTGCGGGCCTTGGTGACGGCCGGCTTCTGACCGGTGATCGTGGTGAGGTCGCGGATGGCGCCCTCGATCAGCTTCGAGTCACGGGCGGCGTCGCCGACACCCATGTTGACCACGATCTTCACGAGGCCGGGGATCTGCATGACGTTCTCGTAGGAGAACTCGTCACGCAGCTTGCCCGCGATCTCCTCGCGGTACTTCGTCTTGAGACGCGGAGTGGTGGTAGCCATCAGATGTCCTCACCCGTCCGCTTGGCAACGCGGATCTTGTTGCCCTCGTCGTCGAAGCGGAAACCGACACGCGTGACGACCTTCTTGCCGTCCTTCTCCACGACCAGCTGGACGTTGGAGACGTGGACCGGCGCCTCGGTGGTCACGATGCCGCCGGCCTGGTTCGGGCCGGCCTTCGTGTGCTTCTTGACCCGGTTGACACCCTCGACCAGGACGCGGGAGTCGGCGGGGTAGGCCGCGATGACCTTGCCCTGCTTGCCCTTGTCCTTGCCGGTGATGACCTGGACCAGGTCGCCCTTCTTGATCTTCATGCTTACAGCACCTCCGGCGCGAGCGAGATGATCTTCATGAACTTCTTCTCGCGCAGCTCACGGCCCACCGGGCCGAAGATACGGGTGCCGCGAGGGTCGCCGTCGTTCTTCAGAATGACGGCGGCGTTCTCGTCGAAGCGGATGTACGAGCCGTCCTGACGACGACGCTCCTTGACGGTGCGAACGATGACCGCCTTGACGACGTCACCCTTCTTCACGTTGCCACCGGGGATCGCGTCCTTGACGGTGGCGACGATGACGTCACCGATGCCCGCGTAGCGGCGACCCGAACCACCGAGAACACGGATGCAAAGGATCTCCTTGGCACCAGTGTTGTCGGCGACGCGAAGTCGCGACTCCTGCTGGATCACGTCTATCTCCTGATTGTCTGCCGGTTCCCGGCAGGGGCACCGGAGTGCCCCTGCCGAGCCTGGCGGAACTGTTCCTAGGGGGTCCCCCTAGGAGGGATTACTTGGCCTTCTCGAGGATCTCGACGACGCGCCAGTGCTTCGTCGACGACAGCTTCCGGGTCTCCATCAGGAGGACGCGGTCGCCGATGCCGGCAGCGTTCTGCTCGTCGTGAGCCTTGAGCTTGTTGGTACGGCGGATGACCTTGCCGTACAGCGCGTGCTTGACGCGGTCCTCGACGGCGACGACGACGGTCTTGTCCATCTTGTCGCTGACGACCAGGCCCTCGCGGACCTTGCGAGCGTTGCGCTCGGTCTTCTCAGTCACGTTGCTCTCGCTCATCAGGCGTTCTCCACCGTCTCAATGCCGAGCTCACGCTCTCGCATGAGGGTGTAGATCCGGGCGATGTCCTTACGGACCGCCCGAAGACGGCCGTGGTTCTCGAGCTGGCCCGTCGCCGCCTGGAAGCGGAGGTTGAACAGCTCTTCCTTGGCCTCGCGGAGCTTGGCGACAAGCTCCTCGTTGCCCAGCTCGCGCAGCTCGGACGCCTTGGTACCGGCCGACATCACAGCTCACCTGCCTCGCGCTTAACGATCTTGCACTTCATCGGCAGCTTGTGAGCCGCACGAGTCAGAGCCTCACGCGCGATCTTCTCGTTCGGGTAGGACAGCTCGAACATCACCCGACCGGGCTTGACGTTCGCGATCCACCACTCCGGCGAACCCTTACCGGAACCCATGCGGGTCTCGGCAGGCTTCTTCGTGAGCGGGCGGTCCGGGTAGATGTTGATCCAGACCTTGCCGCCACGCTTGATGTGGCGGGTCATCGCGATACGCGCGGCCTCGATCTGACGGTTGGTCACGTACGCCGGCGTGAGGGCCTGAATGCCGTACTCGCCGAACGCGACCTGCGTGCCACCCTTGCTCATGCCCGAGCGCTTGGGGTGGTGCTGCTTGCGGTGCTTGACCCTACGGGGGATCAGCATGTCGGTCAGGCCTCCGTTCCGGTGCTCTCAGCAGCCGGAGCGGCGGCGGCCTCGGCCTTGGGGGCCTCGGCAGCGGGAGCCTGCTGCGGCTTGCGACCGCGACCGCCACGCTCGCCACCGCGGCCACCGCGGCCGGCCGGACGGTCAGCGCCGCCACGGGCCGGGCGGTTGCCCGCGCGGGCAGCAGCGTTCTCGGCGCGGACCTCGGCGATGTTCTTGACGTCGCCCTTGTAGATCCAGACCTTCACGCCGATGCGGCCGAAGGTCGTCTTGGCCTCGAAGAAGCCGTACTCGACGTTCGCGCGCAGCGTGTGCAGCGGCACACGACCCTCGCGGTAGAACTCCGAGCGGGACATCTCGGCGCCGCCGAGACGGCCACCACACTGGATCTTGATGCCCTTGGCGCCGGCCTTCATGGCGGACTGCATGCTCTTGCGCATGGCCCGACGGAAGGAGACGCGGGAGGAGAGCTGCTCGGCGACGGCCTGGGCCACGAGCTGAGCGTCGACCTCGGGGTTCTTGACCTCGAGGATGTTCAGCTGGACCTGCTTGCCGGTCAGCTTCTCCAGCTGGCCGCGGATCTTGTCGGCCTCGGCGCCACGGCGACCGATGACAATGCCCGGACGAGCGGTGTGGATGTCCACGCGGACGCGGTCGCGGGTGCGCTCGATCTCAACCTTCGAGATGCCGGCGCGCTCCATGCCGGACGTCAGCATCCGACGGATGGCGACGTCTTCCTTGACGTAGTCCTTGTACAGCTTGTCGGCGTACCAGCGGGACTTGAAGTCCGTGGTGATGCCGAGCCGGAACCCATGCGGGTTAACCTTCTGGCCCATTACCGGGTTCCTTCCTTGCTGCTGACGACCACGGTGATGTGGCTGGTCCGCTTGCGGATCCGGTAGGCACGGCCCTGGGCACGCGGACGGAACCGCTTCAGGGTCGGGCCCTCGTCGACGTACGCCTCGCTGATGACCAGCGAAGAGGCGTCCGTGTGGTCGTAGTTGTGCGCGGCGTTGGCAATGGCGCTGTCGAGCACCTTGCCGACCGGCACGGAGGCTGCCTGCGGAGCGAATCGCAGAACAGCCTGAGCCTCCGTGGCGTCCATGCCACGGATCAGGTCCACCACGCGGCGGGCCTTCATGGGCGTGACGCGGATGTACCGCGCCTGGGCCCTGGCTTCCATGGTTGTCCCTCTCAGTTACTTACGTGTCTGAATGCGATCCGCTGTTAGCGGCGCTTCGACTTCCGGTCGTCCTTGACGTGGCCCCGGAAGGTACGCGTCGGCGAGAACTCGCCGAGCTTGTGACCGACCATCGACTCGGTGACGAACACCGGGACGTGGGTCTTGCCGTTGTGCACCGCGATCGTGTGCCCGAGCATCGCCGGGATGATCATGGAGCGACGGGACCAGGTCTTGATGACGTTCTTGGTACCGGCCTCGTTCTGAGCGTCCACCTTCTTGATGAGGTGGCCGTCGACGAAGGGTCCCTTCTTGAGACTGCGCGGCATCTAAACCCGCTCCTAGCGCTTCTTGTTCGTCTTGCGGCGGCGGACGATGTACTTGTTCGAAGCCTTCTTCGGCGAACGAGTACGACCCTCCTTCTGACCCCACGGGGAGACCGGGTGGCGACCACCGGAGGTCTTGCCCTCACCACCACCGTGCGGGTGGTCAACCGGGTTCATCGCCACACCGCGAACGGTCGGGCGGACGCCCAGCCAGCGCTTGCGGCCGGCCTTGCCCCAGTTGATGTTCGACTGCTCGGCGTTGCCGACCTCGCCGATGGTGGCGCGGCAGCGGGCGTCGACCAGACGGATCTCGCCGGACGGCATGCGGAGGTGGGCCATGGTGCCCTCCTTCGCAAGCAGCTGCACGGAAGCACCCGCGGAGCGGGCGAACTTGGCGCCACCGCCGGGACGGAGCTCGATCGCGTGGATCGTGGTACCGACCGGGATGTTGCGGAGCGCCAGGTTGTTGCCGGGCTTGATGTCCGCGCCCGGGCCGTTCTCGACGCGGTCACCCTGCGTCAGACCCTTGGGAGCGATGATGTAGCGCTTCTCGCCGTCCGCGTAGTGGAGCAGCGCGATGCGCGCGGTGCGGTTGGGGTCGTACTCGATGTGAGCGACCTTGGCCGGCACGCCGTCCTTGTCGTGACGACGGAAGTCGATCACGCGGTAGGCGCGCTTGTGGCCACCGCCCTGGTGACGGACGGTCACACGACCGGTGTTGTTACGGCCGCCCTTGCTGTGCAGGGGGCGGACCAGCGACTTCTCCGGCGTGGACCGCGTGATCTCGACGAAGTCGGCTACGGAGGAGCCACGACGGCCCGGCGTAGTCGGCTTGTACTTGCGGATACCCATTTCTCAGTCCTCGTCCGATATCGGACGACTCGACCGCCGTCAGGCGGTCGGGCCGCCGAAGATGTCGATTCGGTTGCCCTCGGCCAGGGTCACGATGGCGCGCTTGGTGTTGGCGCGCTTGCCGAAACCGGTGCGGGTGCGCTTGCGCTTGCCCTGACGGTTGATCGTGTTGACCCCGGTGACCTTGACCGAGAAGACCGCCTCGACGGCCTGCTTGATCTGGGTCTTGTTGGAGCCGGGCGCGACGATGAACGTGTACTTGTTCTCGTCGAGCAGGGCGTAGCTCTTCTCGGAGACGACCGGCTTGACGAGGACGTCGCGCGGGTCCGTGAAGGTCTTGCTGGTGATCTCGGCCATCAGGCGTCGTTCCCCTCGTTGTCGTCGGCCTTGGGGCCAGACACGAAGGACTCGAAGGCGGCCTGGGTGAAGACCACGTCGTCGGATCGCATCACGTCGTACGTGTTCAGCTGGCCCGGCTCCAGGATGTGCACCTGGGGCAGGTTGCGGGCGGACAGCCACGCGGCCTCGTCGGAGCGCTCGGCGATCAGGAGCAGGTTCTTGCGCTCCGAGATCTTGCCGAACAGGACCTTGGCGGCCTTGGTGGAGACGTCACCCTCGACCACGCCGGAGACGACGTGGATGCGGGAGTGGTTCGCCCGGTCGGAGAGGGCACCGCGGAGGGCGGCGGCCTTCATCTTCTTGGGGGTCCGCTGCGAGTAGTCACGCGGCACGGGACCGTGCACGACGCCACCACCGGCGAACTGCGGGGCGCGGGTCGAACCCTGACGGGCGCGGCCGGTGCCCTTCTGGCGGTACGGCTTCTTGCCACCACCGCGGACCTCGCCACGCGTCTTGGTCTTGTGGGTGCCCTGGCGGGCGGCCGCAAGCTGCGCGACGACGACCTGGTGGATCAGCGGGACGCTGATCTTGGCGTCGAAGATCTCGGCCGGGAGCTCGACGGTCCCGGTCTTGTCGCCGGAGGGCGACAGAATGTCAATGGTGCTCATATCCTCAGGCCCCCTTGGCCGCGGTGCGGACCAGGACGAGGCCGCCGTTCGGACCAGGAACCGCGCCCTTGATGAGCAGCAGGCCCTTCTCCGCGTCAACGGCGTGAACGGTCAGGTTCTGGGTGGTCACGCGCTCGTTGCCCATGCGGCCGGCCATGCGCATGCCCTTGAAGACGCGGCCCGGGGTGGCGCAGCCACCGATCGAACCGGGCTTGCGGTGCACGCGGTGGGCACCGTGGGAAGCCTTGCCACCACGGAAGTTGTGGCGCTTCATGGCACCGGCGAAGCCCTTGCCCTTGCTCTTGCCGGTCACGTCGACCTTGATGCCCGCCTCGAAGACCTCGGCGGTGATCTCCTGGCCGAGGGTGTACTCGCCGGCGTCGGCGGTACGGATCTCGACAAGGTGACGGCGCGGGGTGACGTCGGCCTTGGCGAAGTGGCCCTTGAGGGGCTTGTTCACCTTGCGCGGGTCGATCTCGCCGAAGGCGATCTGGACCGACTCGTAGCCGTCGACGTCGTTCGTACGCACCTGGGTCACGACATTCGGGCCGGCCTTGACGACGGTCACCGGGACGACCCGGTTGTTCTCGTCCCAGACCTGCGTCATGCCGAGCTTCTCGCCCAGGATGCCCTTGATGTTCTTAGCCATCTCGCGCGTCACCTCAGAGCTTGATCTCGATGTCGACGCCAGCCGGCAGGTCGAGACGCATCAGCGAGTCAACCGTCTTCGGCGTGGGGTCGAGGATGTCGATGAGGCGCTTGTGCGTGCGCATCTCGAAGTGCTCGCGCGAGTCCTTGTACTTGTGCGGCGACTTGATGACGCAGTACACGTTCTTCTCAGTGGGCAGCGGCACCGGGCCCGCGACCGACGCACCAGTGCGGGTCACCGTCTCGACGATCTTCTTCGCCGAGGAGTCGATGACCTCGTGGTCGTAGGCCTTGAGCCGGATGCGGATCTTCTGTCCCGCCATGGCTACTCAGTAGTCCTGTCTCTTTGTTAACGCTCTGGAACCCGGTCGGTTCGCGTTCTCCTCCGACCCACGCGGTCGGGCGTGTCGCACTCCCTCTACGAAGAAGTCCCGAAGGATTTCCCAACCAAGGGGGTGCGGGCCGAGGACCGCGGAACGGGGGTGAACACCCACCGGGCGCCTGGCTGGTACCCCGCTGACGCTTCCCGGAAGATTCCCGTACGTCCGCCCCTGAGAAGGGGCGACGAGTACTGTGGGACTCGCTTCCGGTCCTCCCGGCGGGAGGCGCGCAGCATCGGCACTCAACCGAGCAACCCCGCTAGTCTGCCATACCGCCCCTACCGCCCGCCAATCGGGGTCGAAGACTGTACCCCACGTCACGTACGGGTACACGCAGGGGCGCCTCTGGGCCGGCCCCGGCACCGCCCGGAGGAATCCCGGAAGAGGATCCCCCCGGGCGCGCGGGTCAGATCACGCCCTGCGCGAGCATCGCGTCCGCGACCCGCTCGAAGCCGGCGATGTTGGCGCCGGTGACGTAGTCGCCGGGGGCACCGTACCGCTCGGCGGTCTCGTGGCAGGTGCGGTGGATGTCGGTCATGATCCCGGCGAGCTCCTCCTCGACGCGGGCCGCGGACCAGGACGTACGGGAGTGGTTCTGGGCCATCTCCAGGGCGCTGACCGCCACCCCGCCCGCGTTGGCCGCCTTGCCGGGGCCGAAGGCGACGCCGGCCGCCTGGAGGAGGTGGACGGCCTCCGCGGTGGTGGGCATGTTGGCGCCCTCGGCGACGGCCTTGACACCGTTGCGGACCAGCGCGGCGGCGTCGTTCTCGTCCAGCTCGTTCTGGGTGGCGGAGGGCAGCGCGACGTCGGCGGGGACCTCCCAGACCCGGCCGCCGGGCACGAAGCGGGCGGAGGCGCCGCGCCGCTCGGCGTAGTCGGCGACCCGGCCCCGCTCGACCTCCTTGATCCGCTTGAGCAGGTCGAGGTCGATGCCCTTGTCGTCGTAGACGTAACCGCTGGAGTCGGAGCAGGTCAGCGGGTTGGCGCCGAGGGCGAGGAGCTTCTCGATCGTGTACAGGGCCACGTTCCCGGAGCCGGAGACGACGGCGGTCTGGCCTTCCAGGTCCTCGCCGCGCTCGCGGAGCATGGCGGCGGCGAAGAGGACGCTGCCGTAACCCGTGGCCTCGGGCCGGATGGCGGAGCCGCCCCAGCCGGTGCCCTTGCCGGTGAGGACGCCGGCCTCCCAGCGGTTGGTGATCCGCCGGTACTGCCCGAAGAGGTAGCCGATCTCGCGCCCGCCGACGCCGATGTCGCCGGCGGGGCCGTCGGTGTGCTCGCCGAGGTGGCGGTACAGCTCGGTCATGAAGGACTGGCAGAAGCGCATGACCTCGGCGTCGCTGCGGCCGTGCGGGTCGAAGTCGCTGCCGCCCTTGCCGCCGCCGATGCCGAGGCCGGTGAGGGCGTTCTTGAAGATCTGCTCGAAGCCCAGGAACTTCACGATGCCGAGGTTCACCGAGGGGTGGAAGCGCAGCCCGCCCTTGTAGGGGCCGAGGGAGGGAGGCTGTCTGTAGACGTCTCACCCTGGCGAACCGTCCCCGGGGCCCAGCCCCTTCGGACCTGGCCCCGGGATCGGAGTCGGATGAACGACGCGAACCGCCGCGCCGACCGCAGTGTTACATCCATTTGAACCCTCCCTTTGCTGGAGCAGAGGGATCCCTGGCTCACGCCGGCTACCGGTCAGCGACCGCCAGCTCCTACACGATCAACACCAGCCGGGACGGAACCTGCCCGGTTTGGTACCGCAACGAAAGCGTTGCTGTGTCGGCTTGGTTTTCACGCAACACGGTGTGCGCGCTTGGTTCTCGCAACGCACGGTTGCAGCCTACGCATTCGCAGAGGCACTGTCAGTCACCCTGCCGGGTGAAACCGGCGCTCGCCGAGAGCACCACGCCTCGGCTACGCAAGAAGGCCCCGACCCGTACGGCATACGAGACGGCGGCGGACTCCCGCCCGGTGGGCAACCCCGGCCCCGCGGGGCGCGTCTAGCCAGGGACCGATCCCGGGGAAGGCCCGTCCACCGTGCACATATCGTCCCGCCGTACGCTCCTGGCCGCCGCCGTCACCGCGGCGCTGACCGCGGGCTGCTCCGTACCCGCTCCGCGCCGGCCCGCCCCGGCGGCGGACCCGGCACCGGGCAGGCCCTTCGCCGGCGGGGAGCCGGGCCGGGCGCTGCTGCTCCAGATCGTGGCGCACCCGGACGACGACCTGTACTTCATGAACCCGGACGCGCAGCGCCTCCTCGACGCCCGGGTGCCGCTGGTCTCCGTCTACGTGACGGCCGGGGAGCACACCGGCGTCAACCGGATCAAGGGCATGCCGGAGACGCCGCCGGACCGGGCCGCGTACTCCTCGGCCCGCCGCCAGGGCCTGCGGCAGAGCTACGCGGCGGCGCTCGGGCTGCCGCTGTTCGCGCCCTGGCGGCGCGAGGCGCTGGCGCTCGGCGGCGGCCGGACGGCCGAGCGGGCCGTCCTGGCGCACGGCGGGCGCCGGGTGGAGCTGGTCTTCCTGGACCTGCCGATGCACACCCCGCGCCGGTACATGGCGCTGCCCGCGCTGTGGGAGGACCGGGCGCTGGAGCTGTCGGCGCACCGCTCGGCGGGCTCCCCCGTCTCCCGTCCGGGTCCTTACGACCACGAGGGTCTGGTGGCGGCACTGACCGGGCTGCTGCGCCGCTACCGGCCGACCGTGGTGCACACGCTCGACCCGGATCCGGACGCGCAGCCGGGCGACGACGCGACGCGCCGGCGGAACTCGGAGCAGCCGGGGTACTCGGACCACGGGGACCACACGGCGGCGGGCTGTTTCGCCTGGGCGGCGCTGGTGCGCTGGGTGGCGGAGGAGGTGCGGGCGGGGGCGCCGGTACCGGCCTTCACGGCGACCGCCTTCCGCGGCTACTACAACCGGCACTGGCCGAAGAACCTGCCGCCGGCGGTGCTCGCGGGGAAGGCGGCACGTCTGGTGCCGTACGGCGGCGACCCGTCCTGGCGGTGCGGGAATCCTTCGGGGTGCGGCGACTACGGGGTGGGCGGCGACCGGCCGCTGACCAACCGCAAGGGCTGGGTCCGCTCCACCCACCACCGCTGGCCGGGACCGGGGCTCGCGCTCGCCGAGGAGCCGGACGGGCGGCTGGCCGCGTACGGGGTGCTCGGGCTGCGGGCGGTGCGGCGGCGGGAGACGGCGCCCGGGGTGTGGAGCGGGCCCGAGGACCTGGGCGGCGGCCCGCTGGCCCCCGCGCTCGGCTCGGCGGTGCTGCCGGACGGGCGGGTGCTGCTCTTCGGGGTGCGGTTCGCGGCCCTGGCGGGGCGGGGCGGGCCGAACCGGCGGGAGGTGGTGCTCCTGGAGCAGCGCTCCCCCGGCGGCCCGTTCCTGGCCTGGCGGGGGCTCGGCGGCCCGGACCGGGGGGCGGAGCGCAGCCGGCGGCTCGGCGCGCCGGTGGCGGTGGCGGCTCCGGACGGGCGGGTGCGGCTCTACGTGCGGGACGCGGGCCGGGGCGTGGCCGAGCGGGTGCGGGAGCCGGACGGGAGCTGGGGGCCGTGGCGGGCGCTGCCGGGGGACGGGGTGGTGCAGGACGGTCTCGCCGTGTCGCTGGACGGGGCGGGGCGGACGCACGTGTACGCGGCGGGCCGGGAGTCCGTACGGCACTGGGTGGACGGCCGGGAGGCGCCGGCCGTGCAGCCGCTGTCGGGGTCGACGGTGGCGAGCGCCGGCGGGCGTCTCTACCACCGGGCGCCGGCCTCGGCGCGGCTCGTCGGTCCGGACGGCGCGGACGCGGGCCTGGACGGTTTCGGGGAGGTGCGGGCGGCGCGTTCGGCGGAGCTGGGCACGGTGCTGCTGGGGACGGACGCCGCGGGGCGGCCGTGCGTCCGGGCGGGCGGGCGGCTGCGTACCCGCGCGGGCGGCCCGGCCGGGGTGGAGACGGCGCTCCACGTGGGCGCGCGCGGGGTGACGGTGGTGGGCCTCGGCCCGGACGGCCGGCTCTGGTCCTGGCGTCCGTAGCGGGCCCGGGTACGCGAGAAGGCGCCCGGGTACGCGGGAAAGGCCCGGGTACGCGAGAAGGCCCCGCACCTCTCGGTGCGGGGCCTTCCCCTACTGCTCAGCGGCTCCTGGGAGCCACCAGGTCAGTTCAAGATCAGGCAGTGATCTTGACGACCTGGCCGGCGCCGACGGTCCGGCCACCCTCACGGATGGCGAACTTGAGGCCCTCCTCCATGGCGACGGGCTGGATCAGCTCGACGGTCATGGAGGTGTTGTCGCCCGGCATGACCATCTCGGTGCCCTCGGGGAGGGTCACGACGCCGGTCACGTCCGTGGTACGGAAGTAGAACTGCGGGCGGTAGTTGTTGAAGAACGGGGTGTGACGGCCACCCTCGTCCTTCGACAGGATGTAGGCCTGGGCCTCGAACTGGGTGTGCGGCGTGACCGAACCCGGCTTGATGATGACCTGGCCGCGCTCGACGTCCTCGCGCTTGATGCCACGGAGGAGCAGACCGACGTTCTCACCGGCCTGGCCCTCGTCGAGCAGCTTGCGGAACATCTCGATGCCGGTGACCGTGGTGGTGGTCTTCTCGGTCTTGATGCCGATGATGTCGACGGTCTCGTTGACCTTGAGGACACCACGCTCGATACGACCGGTGACGACGGTGCCACGACCGGTGATCGTGAAGACGTCCTCGATCGGCATCAGGAACGGCTTGTCGACGTCACGCTCGGGCTGCGGGATGGACTCGTCCACGGCCTTCATGAGGCCGAGGAGCTTCTCGCCCCACTCCTTGTCGCCCTCGAGGGCCTTGAGCGCGGAGACACGGACGACCGGAAGGTCGTCGCCCGGGAACTCGTACTCGGAGAGGAGCTCACGGACCTCGAGCTCGACGAGCTCCAGGATCTCCTCGTCGTCCACCATGTCGGCCTTGTTCAGGGCGACGACGATGTACGGAACGCCGACCTGGCGGGCCAGGAGCACGTGCTCCTTGGTCTGCGGCATCGGGCCGTCGGTGGCGGCGACCACGAGGATGGCGCCGTCCATCTGCGCGGCACCCGTGATCATGTTCTTGATGTAGTCGGCGTGACCCGGGCAGTCGACGTGAGCGTAGTGACGCTGCTCCGTCTGGTACTCGACGTGCGCGATCGAGATCGTGATACCGCGCTGGCGCTCCTCGGGAGCCTTGTCGATCTGGTCGAAGGCCGAGGCCTCGTTCAGGTCCGGGTACGCGTCGTGCAGCACCTTGGTAATGGCGGCCGTGAGGGTCGTCTTACCGTGGTCGATGTGACCGATGGTGCCGATGTTGACGTGCGGCTTAGTCCGCTCGAACTTCGCCTTCGCCACTGGGGTCCTCCTGTGGAGTGGTTCTGAACGCCTTGCTTCATCGGCGCCAGGTGATCTTTGCTGGGGTGCCGCCCGGCAGGGGGTATCCCTCTCGGGACGGCCCCCCACCGGTCGGTGTCAAGCCTAAAGCGTGTGGACGCGGTGCGTGGAACGCGGTGCGTCTACTCGCCCTTGGCCTTCGCGATGATCTCCTCGGCGACGTTCCGCGGAACCTCGGCGTAGGAGTCGAACTGCATCGAGTAGCTTGCGCGACCCGAGGTCTTGCTGCGGAGGTCGCCGACGTAGCCGAACATCTCCGACAGGGGCACGAGGCCCTTCACGATGCGGGCACCGTGACGCTCCTCCATGGCCTGGATCTGGCCACGGCGGGAGTTGATGTCGCCGATGACCTCGCCCATGTAGTCCTCGGGCGTGGTGACCTCGACGGCCATCATCGGCTCAAGGAGCACGGGAGAAGCCTTGCGCGCGGCCTCCTTGAAGGCCTGCGAACCGGCGATCTTGAACGCAAGCTCGGAGGAGTCGACCTCGTGGTAGGCACCGTCGAGAAGAATGACGCGGACGCCCGTCATCTCGTAGCCGGCCAGGATGCCGAACTGCATGGCCTCCTGCGCACCCGCGTCGACCGAAGGGATGTACTCCTTCGGGATGCGGCCACCGGTGACCTTGTTCACGAACTCGTACGACGCCTCGCCGCCCTCGATGGGCTCGATCGCGATCTGCACCTTGGCGAACTGACCGGTACCACCGGTCTGCTTCTTGTGGGTGTAGTCCACGCGCTCGACGGCCTTGCGGATCGTCTCGCGGTACGCGACCTGCGGCTTGCCGACGTTGGCCTCGACCTTGAACTCGCGACGCATGCGGTCGACGAGGATGTCGAGGTGGAGCTCGCCCATACCACCGATGATGGTCTGGCCGGTCTCCTCGTCCGAGTGCACCTGGAAGGAGGGGTCCTCCTCCGCGAGACGCTGGATGGCGACACCCAGCTTCTCCTGGTCACCCTTGGACTTGGGCTCGATCGCGACCTGGATGACCGGCGCCGGGAAGTCCATGGACTCCAGGATGACCGGGTTCTTCTCGTCGCACAGCGTCTCACCGGTGGTGGTCTGCTTCAGGCCCATGACGGCGACGATGTCGCCGGCGCCCACCGAGTCGATCTCCTCACGCTTGTTCGCGTGCATGCGGTAGATCTTGCCGATGCGCTCCTTCTTGCCCTTGACGGAGTTCAGCACCGCGGTGCCGGCCTCCAGGCGACCGGAGTAGATCCGGACGAAGGTGAGCTTGCCGAGGTGCGGGTCGCTCGCGATCTTGAACGCGAGGGCCGACAGCGGCTCGTCGTCGGACGGCTTGCGCTTGACGACGAGCTCGGCGTCCTTGACGTCGTGGCCCTCGATGGCCTCGACGTCGAGGGGCGACGGCAGGTAGCGGACGACGGCGTCGAGCAGGGGCTGGACGCCCTTGTTCTTGAACGCGGTGCCACAGAACACCGGGGTGACCGTGGTGTCGCCGCCCTTGCCGGAGGCGATGGTGATGCGACGGATCGCGGAGTAGAGCTGCTCCTCGGTGGGCTCGACGCCCTCGAGGAAGAGCTCCATGAGCTCCTCGTCGTTCTCGGCGACGGCCTCGACGAGCTTGGCGCGGTACTCGTCCGCGAGCTCCTGCTTGTCGGCCGGGATGTCGACGACGTCGTACATCTCGCCCTTGGTCGCCTCGGCGGACCAGACGAGGGCCTTCATCTTCACGAGGTCGATGACGCCCTCGAAGTCGGCCTCGGCACCGATCGGGAGCTGCATGACGATCGGAGTGGCGCCGAGGCGGCTCACGATCATGTCGACGCAGCGGAAGAAGTCGGCACCCGTGCGGTCGAGCTTGTTGACGAAGCAGATACGCGGAACGCCGTAGCGGTCCGCCTGACGCCAGACGGTCTCGGACTGGGGCTCGACGCCGGCCACGCCGTCGAACACGGTGACAGCACCGTCGAGCACGCGCAGGGAACGCTCCACCTCGACGGTGAAGTCGACGTGACCCGGCGTGTCGATGATGTTGATCGTGTGGTCGACGTTCTCGAGCGGCCAGTGGCAGGTGGTGGCAGCGGACGTGATCGTGATGCCACGCTCCTGCTCCTGCTCCATCCAGTCCATCGTGGCAGCGCCGTCGTGGACCTCACCGATCTTGTACGAAACGCCGGTGTAGAACAGGATCCGCTCGGTGGTGGTCGTCTTGCCCGCGTCGATGTGGGCCATGATGCCGATGTTGCGCACCTTGGCCAGGTCAAGCGAAGTGGTAGCCATAAGGCTTCAGTCTTCTCTCGGTCTCGATGGGGGTTGCGACTACCAGCGGTAGTGCGCGAAGGCCTTGTTGGACTCGGCCATCTTGTGCGTGTCCTCGCGCTTCTTGACCGAAGCACCCAGGCCGTTGGAGGCGTCCAGGAGCTCGTTCATGAGGCGCTCGGTCATGGTCTTCTCGCGGCGGGCGCGGGAGTAACCGACGAGCCAGCGCAGCGCGAGGGTGGAGGCACGACCGGGCTTGACCTCGATCGGCACCTGGTAGGTGGCGCCACCGACACGGCGGGACTTGACCTCGAGAGCCGGCTTGACGTTCTCGAGGGCGCGCTTCAGCGTGACGACCGGGTCGGCGCCGGTCTTCTCGCGCAGGCCCTCCATGGCGCCGTAGACGATGCGCTCAGCGGTGGAGCGCTTGCCGTCGAGCAGGATCTTGTTGATCA
Source organism: Streptomyces sp. NPDC085460 (assembly GCF_044541975.1). Lineage (NCBI taxonomy): Bacteria > Bacillati > Actinomycetota > Actinomycetes > Kitasatosporales > Streptomycetaceae > Streptomyces > Streptomyces sp. NPDC085460. Next base: position 260,522 of record NZ_JBITTO010000002.1, on the reverse strand, counting down.
GCGACGTGACAAGAGGAGAACCGTAGACCGGGTCGATGATGACCGGGCGCTTCGGGGCGGGGCCCTTACGAGGCATTCTTACTTCTCCTTCTTGGCGCCGTAGCGGCTGCGGGCCTGCTTGCGGTTCTTGACACCCTGGGTGTCGAGGGAACCGCGGATGATCTTGTAACGAACACCAGGCAGGTCCTTCACACGGCCACCACGCACGAGCACGATGGAGTGCTCCTGCAGGTTGTGTCCCTCACCCGGGATGTAGGCCGTGACCTCGATGCCGCTGGTCAGACGCACACGCGCGACCTTACGGAGGGCCGAGTTCGGCTTCTTCGGGGTGGTCGTGAACACACGCGTGCAGACGCCACGGCGCTGGGGCGAACCCTCGAGAGCGGGCGTCTTGTTCTTCTCGACCTTGTCCTGCCGGCCCTTCCGGACCAGCTGCTGGATCGTAGGCACTACTTCTCCGGTTTCTGTGTGCCGTAAGTACTACTAACCTGGAACATTCACCGACCCACGCGGTCGGGTGTGTCGGACCCGGCAGACCTCCGCGGAAAGCGGAAGGGGCGCGGATCACGGCGGCCGATGTCGGACTCACCGTGCGGTTGTGGACACGCACAGGAGCCCAGGCACACCCCAGGCACAAGGCATGAGCGTACCTATCGCACGGACTGCGGTCAAAAGAAAAGCCCACGCCGCCGGGACGGGCCGACGGTGGATCTTGGCCCGTCCCGGGACAGCACAGAGGGGGCCCGCTGTCAATCGCGGGCGATACGGCGGGTTTCGGCGCGCGACTCCTCGGCCTCGGCCCCGGTGTCGGGCTCCAGGAACTGGCTGACGACCTTGACGAACACGGTCATGCGTTCGTCGGGGACACCGAGCCAGCGGGCGAAGTCCTCCATGGTGGGCTGCCAGTCGGTCGGCGGGAGCAGGTCCGCCGCGAGGGGAAGTTCCTCGGGGGTGACCCGGCCGGAGCGGATCAGCATGTCGCGCACCGAGACCCCGAGGAGCGGGGCGATGCGGCGCATGGTCTCCAGGTCGGGCATGCTCTGCCGCTGGAGCAGGCGGGTGACCGCGGCCCGGTGGACCCCGGCCTCGTCGGCGATCCGGGACTTCCCGCCGCCGCGGGGACTGTCGATGTCGTAGCCGCGCCGTCTCATCAGACCTTCGACCCAGCCGGCGAACTCGTCGAGCCCTTGACTGTTCATGCTCTACCGCTCCCTCATCATCCCCACCCTTCCGGGCCCCTCACTCTAGCGTGCTTGCGCGCACGGAATTACGTGCTTTCGGGCACGCAATCGTGTCGAATCGATGAAGACCCCTCCACATCGCTAGTTGCGAGCTCGCACGCAACATGTAAGTCTGCTCCCCGCCGCACTCGCCGGCCCCGGCCGCCGGGCCCCCTCGGGGCGCTCCGGCGGCCCGGCGGCCCCGGACCGTGGAGAGAACCGTCTTGTCCCAGCCCGACCCGACCCCATGGCAGGCCGGCGCCGCGTGCGCCGGCCTCTCCCCGTCCGTCGTCTTCGCCCGCCGCGAGCGACAGGCGGCCCCCGCCCTGCGGGCCTGCGCCGCCTGCCCCGTCCCCCGCGAGTGCGAGGCGGCCGTCGCCCCCGCCGAGAGCTGGTTCGACGGCGTCTGCGCGGGCCGCCTCTGGCGCAACGGACGCCCCGTGAAGCCCCGTTCCCCCCGCTACGCGAAGCCGGGCGCCGCCGACCCGCTCGGACCGCTCGCCCCGGGCCGCCCGGACCCGGAGCCGCTCACCTCGGGCCGCCCGGAGCCGAAGCCGCTCACCTCCGGCCGCCCGGAGCCAGAGCCCCTCGCCCCGGGCCGCCCGGACCCGGGGCCGGAGCCGCTCACCCCCCGTACCGTCGCCGCGCAGCTCGACGCCGTGCTCGCCGCCGCTGCGTCCCCCGGGGGGACCGCGTGAGCGGGAGCGCCGCCGAGGCCGTCCTGCGGGACGCCGTGCTCTGGACCGCCGCCCTCGTACGGCACTTCCCCGAGCTCGCCGAGGAGCTGGCGCCCGGCCGCCGCTCCCCCGCGGGCACCGCCCCCGCCGGCCCGCGCGCCGGCGACGCCGAACTCCTCCGCCAGGAGCGGCGGGAGGCGCTGCTCCTGGAGCAGCGGCACGGCCTCGCCGTCCCCGGGCACGGCGCCGCGCCGATCCGGCTGCACGTCTCCGACTGCATCCGGGACGTCACCGACGGCGTGGTGGAGCTGGAGGAGGCGGTGTGCGCCCGGCTCGGGCTGCCGCGCCCGCCCAGGGCCGGGGTGACCGACCGGCTCCGCCGGGTCGCCGGGCTCCTCGACGGGATCGCGGCCCACCCGGACCTCGCCCGCCACGTGCGCGACGAGGTGCGGCGGATGGCCCGCCGCTGCGCGCGCACGCTGGGCGAGGCGGAGTCGGTGGTGCGGGTGGCCGGCCGCTGCCCGTGGTGCGACTCGGTCTCGCTGCGCGCCTTCCCGGACCGCCGGGCGGTGCTGTGCGTGAACCCCGCCTGTGTGTGCGTCGATCCGGTGTGCGGCTGCCAGGACGACCCCGCCTACCGGCACCTGTGGCGGGAGGACGCGTGGCGGGAGCTCGCGGAAGCCTCCGGGGCCCGTACGGAGGAGATCGAGGCGGCGATGGACGACACGGAGGAGACCGCATGCTGAGCTCGCCCCACCTCCCGGCGCTGATCCCGGGACCGCTCGCCGCCGAGGAGGCGGGGGTCGCCCCCGCGACCATCCGCAAGTGGGTCCAGCTGGGCCATCTGCGCGCCGCGGGACGGGCGGGGCGGGCGCAGCTCTTCCGCCTGGAGGACGTCTTCGCGGCGGAGCGGGCGGCCCGCCGCCGGCCCCGTACCGCCTGATCCGAGCACGCCCACCGAGCACGCCCACCGAGCACCCCCACCGAGCGCCCCCACCGAGCGCCCACCGAGCGCCCCGTGTCCGAGGACGGACACGGGGCGCTTTCTCATGCCTCCAGGAAGGCGTGGAGGGAGCGGGTCAGGGTCTCGGTGAAGCGGCTGCGGACGTCCTCGCCGACGCGGTCGAGGGAGAGGTACGGGTTGAGGTCCTCCAGCTCCACCAGGAGCAGCCGCCCGTCGGGGGCGCGGCAGGCGTCGACCCGCTGGATGCCGTGGCGCAGGGTGTTCCAGGCGATGAAGCCGCGCGCGAAGTCGAGGTCCTCCGGGGTGGGTTCGTACGGCACCAGTTCCCAGCGGCGCTCGGGGTCGGGGGCGTGGAGCGCGTACTGGAAGAGGTCGTCGACGAACACGAAGGAGACCTCGTACGCGAAGTCGATCCGCGGCTGGAGGAGGAGGCTGCCGTCCCCGGGCAGGCCGGCGAGTTCCCCGTACGGGAGGAAGCGCAGCCCTATGGAGTCGGCGCCGGCCTTGGGCTTGACGGCGTAGAGCGGGGACTCGGGGAGGAGCCCGAGGTCCTCGGGGCGGTCGACGGTGGGGATGACGGGGTGCCCGGCGGCGGTGAGGTCGAGGAGGTACTGCTTGCCGGCCATGTCGCCGCGGCCGTGGAGCGGGTTGTAGACGCGGGTGCCCCGGGCGGCGGCGCGGGCGCGGAAGCGGTCGTACGCCTCCTGGTGGTGGAGGACGGGCCCGCTGTTGCGGACGACGACGGCGTCGAAGGCGTCCATGAGGGCGGCGGCGTCGCGGGGGTGGCAGAGGGCGAGGTCGAAGGAGTCGCGGAGGCGGGCGGTGAGGTCGATGTCCTCGTCGCAGTAGCGGCGTCCGCGGGCCGGGTAGGCGAGGTCGGTGACGTAGAGCAGGCGGGGGCGGTCGGCGGACACGGGCGGCTCCTCGGGGGGGTCGGGACGGCCAACCTATCCGCCGTCGCGGCCGATCGGATAGACATCACCGCAGGTCAGGGGCGTTCGGCGGGATTTCCCAGGTGCCGGATCCCGTTTTAGTTGCGTGCGCGCACGCTCTCTGTCACAGTTGGTGCAGCGGCGGAGCTGCGCCCGGGAGACGGGCGGCGGCTCCGCCGTCGGCCGTCCGGGCGCGGCTCCGCGCCCCCCCCCCCCCCCCCCGGGCCCCCCGGCCGGCCCCCCCCCCCGCCCCCCCCCCCCCCCCCCCCCCCCCCCCCCCCCCCCCCCCCCCCCCCCCCG